>NZ_JBXAQL010000004.1:0-325691 GCF_058807215.1 Sphingomonas sp. GW821-FHT12D09
ATCCGACGCCTAGAAGCCGCCAGACCCGGGGCCGCCGCCCACATGTCCCTTCATCAAAATCACTATGTCAAAGAGCGCAAAAGACCGACGCCTTGGCTTACCCTCTTTTTGGAGGGCGACCCGGGCGCCTGATTTTTGGTGACCATCGAAGCGTTCCGGTGAGGAGCACCGCGTCGGTGGAGTGGCTTCTATGCGTGAGGTCCCGACCCGTCAACAGCGTTTTGTACTTTTCTGTCTTTCTTTCGAAACATGTCCAGAAAACGGGAGAATTCTGCGGTTTCTTGGCATGTGCAGCGCTGCGCACATGACGCTTTGGTGACCGTACCGAGCCCCGACTCGTCCGAATCACCCTCGAATCGGGGAGAATCGCCCCGCCCGACAGCCGTTCCGCCGCTCTACAGGTGATTCCGTCGGATTCGACTCACACAAGCCGATTCAATCCATGCGTGCCTGCGCATAAACGCACGCAAAAGCGTGGTTCCGCTAGTTTACGGCGCATAAACAGGAACGGGCGCATAGCGCGCGCATGAGTGAACCCGCGCTGGCCACCGAACCCGAAGACAGCACGCTGCAGCAGCAGGTGCGCAGCGCCGTGATATGGCGTTCCGGCACGCAGATCTTCGGCCAGTTGCTCACTTGGGCCGCCACCTTCATCGTCATCCGGCTGCTCGGCCCCTCGGCCTACGGCCTGTTCGCGATGACCCAGGTGATCCTGGTGCTGCTCAACATGCTGAATGGCTATGGTCTCGCCAGTGCGCTCATCCAGCGCACCGATGCCGGCCGTCATGCGCAGCGCCAGCTGTTTGGCATGCTGATCCTGTTGAACTTCGGGCTTGGCGCGGCCCAGTTCCTCGCCGCCCCCGCCGCCGCGGCCTATTATCGCCAGCCCATGGTGGCCGATCTGCTCCGCGTGCAGGCGCTTCTATATATAGCGACCCCGTTCATCGCCTTGCCCCAGGCTTTGCTCTCGCGCGAGATGGACTTCCGCAAGCAGGCGCTGGCCAACTTCGTCTCGGCGCTGGCCGGTGCAGTCACTGCGCTTGCCGGTGCGCTGATGGGATTGGGCGTATGGACGCTTGTCGCCGCGCCGATCGCCCTGTTCGCCACCCGTGCGATCGGCATGACGATCGCGGCGCGTTCGCTGATGTGGCCGAGCTTCGACTTTCGCGGCGCTGGCGACATCGCCCGCTACGGCGGGGTGATGGCCACCGGCCAGCTCTTCTGGTTCGCGCAGAGCCAGGCGGACGTGTTCATCGCCGGCCGCCTGTTCGATCCGCACATGCTCGGCATCTATACGACCAGCCTGTTCCTCACCCAGATCTTCGTCTCCAAATTCGTGCCGCCGCTCAACGAAGTCGCCTTCTCCGCCTATGCGCGGCTGAAGGACGACAGGGCTGCGGTCGCCGCTGCGTTCACCCGCTCGGCGCAACTGGTGATGCTGGTCGCCATGCCCTTCTATCTCGGAATGGCGGTCACCGCGGTTCCGCTGGTGGCGGTGGCGCTCGGCCCCAAATGGCTGGAGGCCGCCCCCGTGGTGCATTGGCTCGCGCTGGCCATGCCGATGATGACGCTGCAGGTACTCTATGCACCGGCGAGTGACGCGTGCGGCCGGCCGGGGATCAGCGCCCAGAACTCGGCGACCGGTGCGCTCTGCCTGCCGATCGCCTTTCTGATCGGGGTGCATTGGGGAGTGATGGGCCTGGTCGCCGCCTGGTTCGCGGCCTATCCGCTCTATCTCGCAGTCAGCACCTGGCGGACGCTGCCGGTGATCGGCGTACGCCTTGGCGCGCTTGTCGAGGCGATCGCGCCGCCGGTGCTCGCCGCCGCGGCGATGGCCCTGCTACTCAAGCTACTCGATTCGCTGCTGCCGTCCTTGCCGCCGCTGGCCCATCTCGCCGCGCTCGTCAGCGCGGGCGGCCTTGTCTATGCCGGGCTGCTCTTCCTGTTCGCGCGGCGGATGCTGGTCGAGTCGATCGCCCTAGTCCGCAACCGCGGTGCCTAGACCGCCTGGATATAGGCGCGCATCGCCTCGGCTTCCGATTCGATGCGCTCGATGCGATACTTCACCAGGTCGCCGATCGAGATGAAGCCGACACAGGCGCCGGCTTCGACCACGGGCAAGTGCCGGATGCGCCGCCGCGTCATCAAGGCAAGCGCGCCGAGCACCGATTCGTCGGGCGACACGCTGATCGCCGGGGCGGTCATCACGTCCTGCACCGTACGCTGGAGCGCCGCGGCGCCTTCGCGCTGGAGGCCATAGACCACGTCACGTTCGGAAAAGATGCCGGCCACCGCACCGCCGGCCATCACCGGCACGGCGCCGATGCGCTTCTCGGCGAGCAGCGCGACTGCGTCCGCCACGGTCCGATCGCCGTCGATGGAGACCACGTCGCGCCCTTTTCCCCCCAGGATCGCTGCGATTGTCACCGCCTTACTCCTCATTCGGGTTCAGGCGGTTGAGTCTCCCACACATCGACCGCAATTGCAAAAGATGGGCACGCCGAAGGGCCGGATCAACCCCGAAACAGATATCGGCGGCCGAGCTTTCGCCCAGCCGCCGATCCTGTTGCTTATATAGAGTATGGGCAGCGCCGGTTCAGGCGGCCGGTGCGTCCGCATCCTTGCGGGCGCGGGGACGGCGCAGCTTCTTGACCGGCTCTTCCGCCACCTCGGCCGGAGCGGCATCCGCCACTCCGAAGGCGGGCGGGAGCACCGCGGCGTCGATCGCATGGCTCTCGGTCTCGGCTTCCTCGCGGCGGGGGCGGCGCGTCCGGCGCGGCGCCTGCTCGTCACGCGGGGCAACCTCCTCACGGGGAGCGCGCTCTTCACGCGCTTCGCGCGGTGCACGCTCCTGGCGGGCTTCACGCGGCGCGCGCTCTTCGCGAGCCTCACGCGGTGCGCGTTCCTCGCGGGGCGCACGCGCTTCGCGGGGCGCACGCGCTTCGCGGGGCGCACGCTCATCGGAAGCCTCGAAGCCTTCGCCCTCGGCGGCGACGTAACCGTTGCTGTGACCGTTATTGTTGTTGCGGCCATTGCGGTCGTCGCGGTCGCGGCGGGGCTGGCGCTCCTCGCGGTCACGGCGGGGCTGCTGCTGCTGAGCGCGCTGCTGCGGCTGCGGCTGCGGATCTTCGCCGTCGTCGCGGTTGCCGTCGGCCTCGAAATCATAATCGTCATCGTCGCCGTCGAAATCGTCGCGCTGGCGGCGCTGCTGACCCTGGTTCTGGCCCTGGTTCTGCTCCTCGAAGCGCGAACGCGTCTCGCTCAGCACGCGGAAATAGTGATCCGCGAACTGGAGGTAATATTCGGTGTTGACCCGGTCGCCCTGCATCTGGGCGTCGCGCGCCAGATTCTTGTACTTCTCCAGCAGCTGGGCGGCATTGCCACGTGCACGGTTGTCGATGCGATTCCCGTTACCCTGGCCAGTGTTGCCACCCTGGCGCTGCTGCTGCCCGCCACGACCACGACGGCGGCCGGCCTGACGATTGTTCATCAAGGTCTGTTTGTCCTGTCTTGTTTACGCTGTCCGTCGGTCCAATTCATGGGTCCCGGATGCAGTTTACAAATGCGCGCCAACGCCTCGGGAGGCGTTGCTCGCCCGCCATGGCCACCGGACTGCAGCGGCACTCATGACATGGATTGGGGCAGTGCTTCTCACGGCCCAAAGTTTCAACGGCTTGGTTGAAAGTACCCTACCCCGTCGCTGTCTTAGCCGGTGCAGTATCAATCTCCAAGCACAAATATGTGTCGTTCTGCCGTCTTTTCAAGAGAGCAGCAGCGCCCGCGGCCTGCTTCCGAGGTCCTTGTACAAGGTCACGGCGAAACCGCACTTCCGGGCAATCGCGGATACGGATTCGGCCTGGGTCCAGCCGATCTCGAGCACCGCCGCCCCGCCGGGCGCCAGCAGCCGGCGCAGATCGGGGACGATCCGGCGATAATCGTCGAGCCCCTCGGCCCCGGCGAACAATGCGGAGCCGGGTTCATAGGCCCGGACCTGTTCGGGCAGCGCCTCTTCGGTGCCGATATAGGGCGGGTTGGCGAGGATCAGGTCGAAGCGCGCCTCCAGACCCTGCCCCCAGTCGCCGCGCTGGAAGCCGGCGCGCCTGGCCATCCCAAGCGCCGCGGCGTTGCGCCGGGCATAATCGAGCGCGGCATCCGAGGCATCGACGCCCAGCCCCTGCGCTTCGGGCCATTCGGCAAGCGCCGCGAGTAGCAGCGTGCCCGGCCCGGTGCCGAGATCGAGGATCCGCTCCGGCGTGCGCGCGCCGAAATATTCGATCGCCGCCTCGATCAGCGTCTCGCTGTCGGGCCGCGGGATGAGCACGCCGGGGCCGACCGCCAGCTCGATCGTCCAGAAGGCGCGGCTGCCGGTGATATAGGCGACCGGCTCGTGCGCCAGCCGGCGCTCGACCAGCGGCGCCAGCCCCTCGGGCACCGAGTCACCGAGATGGCGCAGGATCATCGTCTCGCGCGTCACGCCCAGCGCATGCGCCATCAGCAGCTCGGCATCGAGGCGCGGCGAATCGGAGACAGGCTCCAGCATGCGGGCGACTTCGTTGAGCGCGGCACGTACGCTCTGCCCGCCAACGGGTGGCACGACGCCAGCCAGGGGGTCAGAAGCCGACATGCCGGTCCTCGAGCGCTCCGGAAAAACATTGACTCCGTTGACTCGCCACGCGGGTACGCGGGCCACGCGTAGCCGGGCAATCGGGCAGGAGATCAGGCAGGAAGGGTGCGGCGCAGGCCATGCCGGAACCAAAGCAGAACATTTCCAACATTGCCAGCCCTTGCGTCGTGCAACCGCGAGTCAACATTTTACCCCGCCATACGCATCGAAACGCCCTGGCCACCTTCGTCACCCCGGCCTTGCGCCAACGTCCCGCTGCCTGCCGGGCCGAGAAGAAGCGGGATCCCGGCGCAAGGCCGGGATGACGAAGGGGATTGTCTGTTGCCAGCCTAGCCGTCGAGCTGCGCCAGCCGGTCCGCCTCGTCCTGCGAGATCAGCGCGCCGATCAGCTCGTCCAGCTCGCCCTCCATCACTTCGGGCAGGCGGTGGAGCGTCAGGTTGATGCGGTGATCGGTCACGCGGCCCTGGGGGAAATTATAGGTGCGGATGCGCTCCGAGCGGTCGCCCGAGCCGACCTGCGACGCGCGCGCGCCCGAGCGCTCCAGCGCCAGCCGGTCGCGCTCGCGCTCGTACAGGCGGGTGCGCAGCACCTTCATCGCCTTGGCCTTGTTCTTGATCTGCGAGCGCTCGTCCTGCTGGATGACGATCGTGCCCGTCGGCAAATGGGTGATGCGCACCGCGGAGTCGGTGGTGTTGACGCCCTGCCCGCCCGGACCCGATGCCCGGAAGATGTCGATGCGCAGATCCTTGTCGTCGATCTTGATGTCGGCGTCCTCGGCCTCGGGCAGCACCGCCACGGTCGCCGCCGAGGTGTGGATGCGCCCGCCCGCTTCGGTGGCCGGCACGCGCTGGACGCGGTGGACGCCGCTCTCGAACTTGAGCTTGGCGAACACGCCGGTGCCGGTGACGCTGAGCACGACTTCCTTGTAGCCGCCGAATTCCGATTCGGAGGCGGAGATCAGCTCGATCTTCCACCCCATGCGATCGGCATAGCGCTGGTACATGCGCAGCAGGTCCCCGGCGAAGAGCGCGGCCTCGTCGCCGCCCACGCCGGCGCGGATCTCGAGCATGGCCGGACGCGCATCGGCCGCATCCTTGGGGAGCAGCGACAGCGCGAGCCCACGCTCGGCATCGCCGAGCGCCGCCTCATTGGCGCGGAGTTCCTCCACCGCCATCGCGCGCAGCTCGTCATCCGACTCCAGCGCCATCAGCTGGAGCGATTCGGCCTCGGAACGCAGGCGGCGGACCACCCCGGCGGCAAGCGCCACCGGCTCGATCTCGGCATATTCCTTGGACACCGCGACGAAGCGGTCGCCCGACAGGTCGCCGGTCGCCATCATCGCCTGCAGCTCGTCGCGCCGCGCCTCGATCGCGGCAATCCGGTCGGCGGGGATTTTCATCGCGCGGCGCCAGACACCAGGGTGGCAACCGCATCCGCATCGACGGCGTCGCCGTCGATCACGCGCTGGCTGATCGTGACTTCGCCATTTCGAGACTGGAACGAGACGGTCATCGCCGGGCTCGCCTTCATCGCGCGGTCATAGCGCTTCTTGGGGCTGCCGCTGGCGAACAGCTCGGCGCTGACGCCGGCATTGCGCAGGCCGGCGAGCAGGCGAACCGATGCGGCTTCGACACCGGCGGCCTCGACGACCACGGCAACCTGCATCCGCTCCGCCGCCGGCTCCGCAATCAGCATGCCCAGCCGCTCGACGCCCGCCGCCCAGCCCACGCCCGGCGTCTCGGGGCCGCCGAGATTGCCGACCAGCCCGTCATAGCGCCCGCCGGCCAGCACCGTGCCCTGCGCGCCCAGCCGATCGGTGACGAACTCGAACGCGGTGTGGCGATAATAGTCCAGCCCGCGCACCAGCCGCGAGTTGCGCGTCCAGGCGACGCCGGCGGCGTCGAGCCCGTCGGTAACGGCCTTGAAGAACGCCGCGGCCTCCTCGGTCAGATAGGCGTCGATGTCCGGCGCGCTGTCGGCGATCGGGCGGTCCTTCGGATCCTTCGAATCGAGGATGCGCATCGGGTTCTTCTCGAGCCGGACCAGGCTGTCCTCGCTCAGCTGGTCCTTGTGCGCTTCGAAATGCGCGACCAGCGCGGTCCGCCAGGCGTCGCGCGTTTCCGCGTCACCCAGCGTGTTGAGCTGGAGCGTCACGCCCTCGATGCCCAGCTCGCGCAGCAGTTGGTCGGCGAGCACGAGCAGCTCGACATCGGCTGCCGGCTCGGCCGCGCCGATGATCTCGGCGTCGAGCTGGTGGAACTGGCGGAAGCGGCCCTTTTGCGGGCGCTCGTAGCGGAACACCGGGCCCGAGGTGACCAGCTTGATCGGCGCATATTGCTGCCAGCCCTCGGTGATATAGGCGCGGCAGATGCCGGCGGTGAATTCCGGGCGCAGCGTGATCAGGTCGCCGCCCTTGTCCTCGAAGGTGTACATCTCCTTCGAGACGACGTCGCTGGTCTCGCCCATCGACCGGGCGAACACGCCCGTCGCTTCGAACACCGGGATGTCGACGCGCTGGAAGCAATAGAGTTTGCGGACATGGTCGAAGGCCTCGAGAACGCGGGCGAACCTGCGCTGCTCTTCGCCAAAGATGTCCTGGGTGCCGCGAATGCGGTTGGGCGTTTCGATACGTGCCATTGGCGCGCGCCAATAGGCTGGTTCCGTGTTCCTCGCAACGCGAAAGCCTGTCGCGTGGATGTGTCCCAACAGTCGGTGGAGCAGCGGCGACGAGCTCCGCAAAGAATTCGTCACCCCGGCTAGGAACCCGATAGCGCCGGGGAACATCGCGGCGGAGCCCATTGTTGCACGTAGTAACCATATCGTGGAAACGTGCCCCTCGTTGACGCAGTGTTTCGCGTTTCCCGCATGTTTCTTGTGTTGCGCCTGCTCAGGCCGCTGCCCAAGAGCGTTTCCGCATAGAACCGCGCCCGAGTCGGCGCCTTGATCCGGGTTGAAGAATTGCGCCGAATCACCCCAGGCGGACACCGCCTTCCTGCTTTCGCACTCCTTTCCGCAACGCTGCTTCTCGCCTCCTGTGGCAGCGGCAGCCAGACCGCCCAGAAAAAGGGCGCGGGCGGCCCGCCGACGGTGGGCTTCGTCGTCGTCCAGCCGGGTGAAGTGCCCGTGGTCGCCGAGCTGACCGGCCGGGTGAACCCCTATCAGGTCGCCGAGATCCGCCCGCAGGTCGCCGGCATCGTGCGCAAGCGCTTCTTCACCGAAGGCTCGATCGTGCGCCAAGGCCAGACGCTCTACCAGATCGACCCCAGCCTCTATTCGGCCAGCGTGTCCGAAGCGTCGGCCAACCTGCAGAATGCCCAGGCCAATGCCGAAGCGGCGCGGATCAAGGCCGAGCGCTACAAGCCGCTCGCCGAGGCCGAAGCGGTGTCGAAGCAGGACTATACCGATGCGACCGCCGCTTCGCGCCAGGCGAGCGCGCAGGTGGCGCAGACCAATGCCCAGCTGCGCACCGCGAAGATCAATTTGAACTTCACCCGCGTGCCCGCGCCGATCACCGGCCGCATCGGCCGCTCGCTGGTCACCGAAGGGGCATTGGTCACCAGCAGCCAGGCCGATCCGCTCGCCGTGATCCAGCGGCTCGATCCGATCTATGTCGATATCCAGCAGTCGAGTACCGACCTGCTCGCGCTGCGCCGCTCGCTCGCCCAGCAGGGCGTGAGCCCGGGCAGCGCCGGCGTGCGCCTCAAGCTCGAGGACGGCAGCGAATATGGCTCGGTGGGCACTGTCCAGTTTTCCGAAGTGATGGTCGACCAGACCACCGGCACGGTGACGCTGCGCGCGCGCTTCCCGAATCCCGAAGGGCTGTTGCTGCCGGGCATGTTCGTCCGCGCGGTCTTCACCCAGGCGATCGACACCCGCGCCTTCCTGGTGCCGCAACAGGCAGTGTCGCGCGATGCCAAGGGCCAGGCGCAGCTCTGGGTCGTCGGCGCGGACAACAAGGCGGTGCGCCGCGACATCGTCGCGGACCGCGTCCAGGGCGCCAACTGGGTGGTCACCGCCGGGCTCAACCCGGGCGACAAGGTGATCACGCAAGGGGTCGCCAACCTGAAGCCCAATGCCGCCATCAAGCCGGTTCCGGCCGATACCCCGCAGAAGATCGAGGCGCCCCGCAAGGGCCAGGGCACCGGCGCTGCCAAGTCCAAGGGCGGCTAAGCTCCCATGTCACGCATCTTCATCGATCGCCCGATCTTCGCCTGGGTGATCGCGATCATCACCATGCTGCTCGGCCTGGGCGCGATCTTCACGCTGCCGATCGCGCAATATCCCGATATCGCGCCGCCCCAGGTCAATATCCGCGCCACCTATCCGGGCGCGTCGGCGGAGACGGTGCAGAATTCGGTCGCCCAGGTGATCGAGCAGCAGCTGACCGGCATCGACGGGCTGCTCTATTTCAGCACCTCGTCCAGCTCGCGCGGCCAGGTCACGATCTCGGCGACCTTCCAGAAGGGCACCGATCCGGACATCGCCCAGGTCCAGGTGCAGAACCAGGTCCAGCAGGGCCTGTCGCGCCTGCCGCAGCAAGTCCAGCAGCAAGGCGTGCGCGTCACCAAGTCCAATCCCGACTCGCTGCTGCTGGTCGGCGTCTATGACGAGACCGACAAGGCGACTAACCGCGACGTCTCGGACTGGCTGACCTCGAACCTGCAGGACCCGCTCGCCCGCCTGCCGGGCGTGGGCGACATCAACGTGTTCGGCTCGTCCTATGCAATGCGCATCTGGCTGAACCCGGAACGGCTGGCGAGCTATTCGCTGATGCCGAGCGACGTGATCACTGCGATCACCAACCAGAATACCGAGATCGCGGCGGGCGAGATCGGCGGCCAGCCGATGCCGAGCACGCAGATGCTCAACGCGACGGTCACCGCCCAGTCGCGCCTGCAGACGCCGGACCAGTTCGCCAAGATCATCCTCAAGACGCAGACCAACGGCGCGCACGTGCTGCTGAAGGACGTGGCGCGGGTCGAGCTGGGCTCGGAGAGCTACAACGCGGTCACCCGCGTCAACGGCCATCCCGGCTCGGGCATCTCGATCAGCACCGCGCCGGGCGCCGACGCGCTCAAGACCGCGGACCTGATCAAGGCGAGGGTCGCGCAGCTGTCGAAGACCTTCCCGGCCGGCTATCAATATGCCTACGCCAACGACACCACCGAGTTCATCAAGCTGTCGATCGAGGAAGTGGTGAAGACGCTGGTCGAGGCGATCATCCTGGTCGTCATCGTGATGTTCGTCTTCCTGCAGAGCTGGCGCGCCACGCTGATCCCGATGATCGCCGTGCCGGTGGTGCTGCTCGGCACCTTCGCGGTGTTCGCGGCGCTGGGCTATTCGATCAACACGCTCACCCTGTTCGGCCTGGTGCTGGTGATCGGCCTGCTCGTTGACGACGCGATCGTCGTCGTCGAGAATGTCGAGCGCCTGATGGAAGAGGATCCCGAGCTCACCCCGCGCGAGGCGACGATCAAGTCGATGGACCAGATCCAGATCGCGCTGGTCGCGATCGCACTCGTGCTCTCGGCGGTGTTCCTGCCGATGGCGTTCTTCGGCGGATCGACCGGCGTGATCTATCGCCAGTTCTCGGTGACGATCGTCTCGGCGATGATCCTCTCGGTGCTCGTCGCGCTGATCCTGAGCCCGGCGCTTACCGCCACGGTGCTCAAGCGCAAGAAGGACCAGGTCGCGCCGGAAGACAGCTGGATGGGCCGCCGCTTCCCCGCGGTCGGCCGCTGGATGCGCACCGGCTCGGACAAGTTCAACCGGGGCTTCAACTGGACGGTCGAGAAATACACCGGCACGATCAGCTATGTCGTCGACCGCAAGTGGATCTTCCTGCTGATCTACCTGCTCGTGTGCGCCCTGCTCGTGCTGATGTTCTACCGCCTGCCCACCGGCTTCCTGCCGACCGAGGACCAGGGCGCCGCGCAGGTGCAATGGCGCCTCCCCGCCGGCGCCACCCAGGCGCGCACCCAGGAAGTGCAGCTCGCGGTCGAGAAATATTTCCAGGGCCAGGAAGGCAAGAACGTCCGCACGATGTTCAGCGTCACCGGCGGCGGCGGCGGCGGCGGCGCGAGCGGCCAGAATACCGGCCAGGGCTTCATGAACTTCGCCCCCTGGAGCGACCGCCCGGGCACCAAGAACGGCGCCGACGCGATCGTCCAGCGTGCCTCGGGCGCTTTCCGCAACTTCCGCGACGCCCAGGTCTTCGCGCTGGTCCCCGCGGCGATCCGCGGCCTGGGCCAGTCCAACGGCTTCACGATGGAGCTCCAGAATTCGAGCGGGATGAGCCGCGAGGACTTCGTCGCCGCGCGCGACAAGCTGCTCGCCGCCGCGAACGCCGATCCGGACCTGGCCAATGTCCGCCTGTCCGACCTGCCCGACGTGTCGACGCTCAAGGTCGACATGGACCAGGAGAAGCTCGCCGCGCTCGGGCTCAGCCAGTCGAGCGTCAACTCGACGCTGTCGACCGCCTGGGGCGGCTCCTATGTCAACGACTTCATCGACCGCGGCCGTGTGAAGCGCGTCTATGTGCAAGGCGACGCGCAGTTCCGCGATTCGCCGGACAGCATCAACCAGTGGTTCGTCCGCGGCTCCACCGGCGTGATGACGCCCTTCTCGTCCTTCGCCTCGACCAGCTGGTCGACCGCGCCGACCACGCTTTCGCGCTTCCAGGGCATCCCCAATTTCGAGATCCAGGGCCAGCCGGCCGCGGGCAAGAGCTCGGGCGACGCGATGAAGCGGATCGAGGCGCTGGCCGCGCAGATCCCAGGCACCAGCATCGCCTGGGCCGGCCTTTCCTACCAGGAGCGGCTCGCCGGCGGCCAGGCGCCGCTGCTCTACGGCATCTCGCTGATCGTCGTCTTCCTCTGCCTGGCGGCGCTCTACGAGAGCTGGTCGATCCCGGTCGCCGCGATGCTCGTCATCCCGCTCGGCCTGATCGGCGCGGTCTTCGCCGTGATGCTGCGGGGCTTGCAGAACGACGTCTATCTCCAGATCGGCCTGCTCACGACCATGGGCCTGGCGACCAAGAACGCCATCCTGATGATCGAGTTCGCCGAGCGCGCCGAGAAGGAAGGCAAGCGCGTGATCGAAGCCGCGCTCGAGGCCGCGCGCATCCGCTTCCGCCCGATCGTGATGACCAGCCTGGCCTTCATCTTCGGCGTGCTGCCGCTGGCGATCTCGACCGGCGCGGGCGCCAACAGCCGCATCGCGATCGGCACCGCGGTGATCGGCGGCATGGTCACCGCGCTGATCCTCGCCATCTTCTACATCCCGCTGTTCTTCGTCCTCGTCCGCCGCGGCGTGCGCGACGCGTTCAAGGCCGTACGCGAACGGCGGGCCCGCAAGCGGGAGGCGCAGGCATGAAGCGCACGATTCTGACCCTGCTCCTCGGCACGGCGCTCGCCGGCTGCTCGATGGACCCGAAGCTCGAAGTGCCGGCGGCGCCGGTGCCCCAGAGCTGGCCGGCGGGCGACGCCTATCTTAAGGCCAATGAGGCGGCGCTGCCCAGCGTCACCTATCAGGACATCTTCCGCGATCCGCGCCTGCAAAAGCTGATCGAGCAGGCGCTGGCCAACAACCGCGACTTCCGCATCGCCGCCGCCAACATCGCCGCGGCCCGCGCGCAATATCGCATCCAGCGCGCCGACCAGCTGCCCGGGCTCGACGCGGGTGCCGGCGCGACCGTCAGCAAGGCGAGCGGCGACGGCAGGCAGACCAGCTTCTCGGGGAATCTCAGCATCCCGGCCTTCGAGCTCGACCTGTTCGGTCGCGTCGCCTCGCTCACCCGGGCCGAGCAGAACAACTGGTTCGCCACCGAAGCCGCGGCTCGCGCCACGCGGCTCGCGCTGGTCGGCGACATCGCCAGCGCCTGGCTCAACTATGCGGCGGACGCGAGCCTGCTCAAGATCGCGCAGGACACCATCGCCAACGCCGAGCGGGCGGTGAAGCTCACCGACATGCGGCTGAAGGGCGGCATCGCCCCGCGCACCGACCTCGCCCAGGCGCAACAGACGCTCGCCAGCGCCCAGTCGGACGTCGCCCAGCAGAAGACCGCGCTGGCACAGGACATCAACGCGCTGCGCCTGCTCGTCGGTGCCGAGGTCGATACGGCGCTCCTGTCCTCGGCGATCGAGGAAGCCGCGCCCACCGTCGCGGAGCTGCCCGCCGGCGTCGATTCGGGCGTGCTGCTGCGCCGGCCGGACGTGGTCCAGGCCGAATATCAGCTGCGCGCCGCCAATGCCGAGATCGGCGCGGCCCGCGCCGCGCTGTTCCCGCGCATCTCGCTGACCGGTCTGCTCGGCTTCGCGAGCAACGCGCTGACCGGCCTGTTCTCGGGCGATGGCTTCCACTGGAGCGGCGGCGCCGCCGGCAGCTACCCGATCTTCAACGCCGGTGCCGGCCGTGCGGGCGTCCAGCTCAGCGAAGCCCAGCGCGACGCCGCGGTCGCGACCTATGAGAAGTCGATCCAGACCGCCTTCCGCGAAGTCGCCGATGCGCTCGCCCGGCGCGGCACGATCGACGATCAGCTCAAGGCGGACACGGCGAACCTCGCCGCGGCGCAGGACAGCTACCGGCTGTCCGGGGCGCGCTATCGCGGCGGCATCGACAATTTCCTGGCGAACCTGGTCGCACAGCGCTCCTATTATTCCGCGCAGCAAGGCCTGGTGCAGACCCGGCTGATCGAGGCGACTAATCTGGTGACGCTGTACCGCACGCTCGGCGGCGATTCGCTGCTGACGGTGACGCCTTCGGGGCCGCAGCCGGCGGTTTCGGCTGCGCCTTAGAGCGACGACTTAGGCGGCACGCTTCTATCGTCATCCCCGCGAAGGCGGGGATCCAGGGTCACAAGCACATCGCGCGCGGCCAGCTTGGACATCTTCGGTGCCCGACAGCTCGGTGGCGCCGCTTGTTCTGCGCTACCCTGGATCCCCGCCTTCGTGGGGATGACGAATATATGCACAACACTTCCCCCCCTGCGCCCGCCCCGCTATCGGTTGCGAAGCGAAACGGGAGTTGAAGATGGGCTATGAGACGATCCTGACCGAGCGGGCCGGCGATGTGCTGGTGATCACGCTCAACCGGCCCGATCGCCTCAATGCCGCGCCGCCGGCGATGTTCGACGAGATCCGCGACGCGCTGGCAAATCTCGACGGAGCCCGCGCGGTGCTGATCCAAGGTGCCGGCCGGGCCTTCTGTTCCGGCGCCGATGTCGCGAGCGGCGCGCTCGCCTCCGCCGATCCGGGTGCCGCGACGCATGCCGCGCTCACCGACCACTACAACCCCGGCATCCTCGCCGTCGCCCGGGCAAGCGTGCCCGTGGTCAGCGCGGTGCGTGGCCCCGCCGCCGGCATCGGCTGCAGCCTCGCGCTCGCCGCCGATTTCTGCGTGGCCAGCGACAATGGCTATTTCCTCCAGGCCTTCATCAACATCGGCCTGGTCCCCGATGGCGGCGCCACCTGGCTGCTGCCGCGCCTGGTAGGCCGGTCGCGTGCCGCCGAGATGATGATGCTCGGCGAGAAGCTGCCCGCGATGAAGGCGCGCGACTGGGGCCTGGTCCACGGCGTCGTCTCCGACGAGCAGCTCGAACATGAAGCGCTGGCACTCGCCACCCGCCTTGCCGCCGGACCGACGGTGGCGCTCGGCATGATCCGCCAGGGGCTGGGCCAGGCGCTCGATTCTACGCTGGAGGAGACGCTGGCGATGGAGGCGGACCATCAGCGTGCCGCGCGTGGCACCGCCGACGCGGTCGAGGGCGGCATGGCCTTCCTGCAGAAGCGCAAGCCCGGCTTCACCGGCAAATAGCGGCACGGCGGGGCGCGGCGCGCCGAGCATATAAAGACATCTTTATATTGCCGATGGGCATGCAAGCGCCTATTGGCCGCGTCGAGGCCTGGGGCAACCCAGCCCTCATGATCGCGCCGGTGCCCGAAAGGGCTTAAAATGGGAACGCGGTACGGGCGAGGTTTCGCCCCAATCCGAGGCTGTCCCTGCAACTGTAAGCGGTGAGCGCGATGCACTTGCTCTCTTCGAGAGAGCAGCCACTGGGTCTTGGCCCGGGAAGGCGTGCATCGCGCGATGACCCGCGAGCCAGGAGACCTGCCAGCGCAACGGTCGCTCTTGCCTAGTCCAGGGGATGGCGAAGGCACGGTATCTCCGTCTGAGCGACGACCAAGCGGCCGGGGCCGCTTCGGTGCTGCGTGTCAGGCGTCCAGGCGCCCGCCGTCACGCGTGCACCGGTCGTTCGCGTGCGCGTTCGGCAGGACCCGGCCCTCGTTGCACAGGCGCCCGGGGGGATACCCATGTTGAAGACCAGTTTCGTTTCGCTGATCGCGATCGCCGCGGCCACGCCGGCCTTTGCCCAGACCAATGATCAGACCGTTGCCGATCCGAAGGACGAAATCGTCGTCACGGCGTCGCGTTCGGGAGAGGGCGTGGAGCTCAGGAACCTGCCCGCCTCCGCCACGGTGATCGACGCCACCGCGCTCGACGCGCGCCAGACCCGCATCGTCTCCGACGTGCTGCGCGACGTGCCGGGCGTGGCCGTGAGCCGCACCGGCGGCGTCGGCAGCCTCACCCAGATCCGCATCCGCGGCACCGAAGGCAATCACGTCCTCGTCCTGATCGACGGCATCGAAGCCGCCGATCCCTATCAGGGCGAATATGATTTCGGCACGCTGATCGCCGACCCGTCGGCCCGCATCGAAGTGCTGCGCGGCCAGCAGTCGTCGCTCTACGGCTCGGACGCGATCGGCGGCGTGATCAGCTACACCACGCTTTCGGGCGCCGAGGCGCCGGGCTTCTCGGCGCGTGCCGAAGGCGGCTCGTTCGGCACGGTCAGCACCGCGGCACGCGCGGCAGGCAACACCGGCACGCTGGATTATGCGGCTTCGGGCACCTGGTATCACACCAAGGGCTATGCCACCGCGCGCGGCGGCAACCGCGACATCGGCTCCGACAATGTCGGCGCCAGCGCCAAGCTGAACTGGAAGCCGTCGGACAATTTCAAGCTGACCGGCGTGCTGCGCTACAGCTACACCGATGCCGAGACCAACGACAGCGACGGCAATCCGGCCAGCCAGACCTTCGGCTATACGATCGACAGCCCGGGCACCTATTTCACCAACGAGGCCTTTTACGGCCTGCTCAGCGCCGAGTTGACCGGCCTGGACGGCCGCTGGACCAACACCGCATCGGCGCAGTTCGCCGACACCAGCCGCACCGGCCATAATGCGTTCGGCATCGGCTTTGGCGACAAGGGCCAGCGCTACAAGGGCTCGTTCGTGTCGAGCTTCCGCTTCGGCACCGACGCGATCACCCACCGCATCACCGGCGCGGTGGACGTCGAGCGCGAGCAGTTCCGCAACACCACGCCGTCGAGCGGCTCGCCCTACGATGCCTTCACCGGCAAGCGCACCACCGACAATCTCGGCCTGGTCGGCCAGTATGAGCTGACCGCGGGCGGCTTCACCGGCGGCGCCTCGATCCGCTACGACGACAATAACCGCTTTGCCGACGTCACCACCTGGCGCGTCCAGGCCGGCTATCGCCTGCCGACCGACACCCGCGTCCACGCGGCCTATGGCACCGGCGTCAAGAACCCCGGCTATTACGAGCTCTATGGCTTCTCGGACGGCAAATATATCGGCAACCCGAACCTGAAGCCGGAGAAGTCCGAGGGCTGGGAAGTCGGCATCGACCAGAGCTTCCTCGACGGCAAGGCCAATATCGGCGCGACCTATTTCGATTCGACGCTGACCGACGAGATCTACACCACCTATCCCGCGCCGCTCTATGTCGCCACGCCGTCCAACCGCGCGACCGACTCGAAGCAGCACGGCGTCGAAGTGACGGCGAGCCTCGTTCCGGTGCCCCAGCTGCGGATCGATGCGGCCTATACGCACCTCACCGCCAGGGAGAACGGCGTCACCGAAGTCCGCCGCCCGGGCGACACCGCCAGCTTCAACGCGACCTTCTCGACCAAGGACGAGCGGTTCTCGGGCACGCTGACGGTGCGCTACAACGGCCGGATGACGGACATCACCTTCACCGATCCGACCTATGCCACCTCGCCGGTCGTGTCGCTGAAGCCGTTCACGCTGGTGAACCTCAACGCGCAGTACCGGATCAGCAAGAATTTCTCGGTGTTCGGCCGGGTCGAGAACCTGTTCGACGCGGACTATGAGGAGATCTTCAGCACCGCGACGCCGGGCACCGCGGCCTATGGCGGCGTGCGCGTCGCCTTCTGACCTCGCATCACCCGTCGCGCTGCCGGTTCAGGCCGGCTGCGCGGCGGGTTCGCTTTGGCCCCGCGGGGCGCGTCAGACCTTCCGCGAGATGCAGCGAAAGCCGATATGGCTGGTCGCGCTGTCGATATGCTGCGGATGCCGCGCCGCCGGCCGGTAGCGCTGGCAGTAGTTGACCGCGCATAGGTGCGATCCGCCCTTCAGCACGCGCCGGCCGATCTTCGATCCCGGCGCATTCGACTCATAACTGTCCCCGATCGTCGCACCACGCGGATTGGCCGCTTCGCAGCAGCTCCCCTTGATCGGCTGCGGCGTGCCGTACCAGTCGCGCGTCCACTCCCAGACATTGCCGATCATGTCGAACAGGCCATAGCCATTGGCCGGGAAGCTGCCCGTGGCGCTGGTGCGATACTGGTCGCCGGGCTTCAGCGTCGCGAAGGGGAACATGCCCTGCCAGTAATTGGCGAGGATCGCGCCGTCGGGCGCCAGTTCGTCGCCCCAGGCGAATTCCTTGTCGACCAGCCCGCCGCGCGCGGCGAACTCCCATTCGGCCTCGGTCGGCAGCGCCTTGCCCGCCCATTTGGCATAGGCATCGGCATCCTCGAACGCGACATGGACGACCGGATGGTCCTCGAGCCCGTCGATGCTGCTGTCCGGCCCGGTCGGGTGCCGCCAGTCGGCGCCGGGCACGAACGCCCACCACTGCGCATGATCGCCGAGCGGCACTGGTTGCGCGGTGCGCTGGAAGACGAGCGATCCTGCCACCGCCAGCGCCGGATCCATCCCGGGATAGTGTTTCGGGTCGGGCGGGATCTCCGAAAAGCTGCGATAGCCAGTCGCCTCGACGAACGCCGCGAACTGCGCGTTGGTCACCGGGGTCTCGTCGATCCAGAAGCTGTCGACCCGCACGCGGCGCAGCGGGCGCTCCTCCTCGTAATATTGCTCGGAACCCATGGTGAAGCCGCCGCCGGGGATCAGCTGCATGCCTGCATGCGAAACGGGACGGGACACGACCTTCTTCATGGCATCGTTCATAGCCGGGCGCCGCGCCGCGCCAATCAAGCTTTTGGCTCGGTCCGAAAAGCCGGCCTTGCCGCCGCCCTCGGCATAGCGCGCCCGGTCCTTGTTGACCACCACGCGGTCCTTGTGGCACTTGGCGGCCGCATCGCTGCAAAACGGTTTGCAAAACGCACCGGCGGCGGCGCAGGAAACTGAGATAAATCAGGCTCTTGCGGGTATAGCACAATGGTAGTGCAGCAGCCTTCCAAGCTGAATACACGGGTTCGATTCCCGTTACCCGCTCCACCGTTATCACATGTTTCTGACCGCCGGGCACTCCTGAGACAGGGGCCCGGCCGCGCCGGCAGCGACAACCGACCGGGCGCATAGAACCGCAAAGCACGATTCGGATGGAGCGCGATCGGCCGTGATCGCGACAGCGCATTGACGCGCCGAGAGCGCCCGGCGCGGCTGCGAAGCGAGGCGGGTATGCGCCGCAACCCGGTTACATTGGTAATGGTCTAGGAAAGTCAGGCGCTTAAGCGGCAATATAAAGGGTTACACCGTGGTAATCAGATAACTAACATTTCAAGTTATATACTGACTATGAAAAATGTCTAATTCTCAAAGACATAACTGAAACCGGTGCAAGACATTGCCGCACCGTAACCACTCGAAAGTTATCCCAGAAACCGCAGTTTTCTGCGACTTAGAGCGCTGGGTGACACCCCGGATTACCGATGTAACCGGTCGGCGAGCCCATGGGGGCGGCCTCGGCCGCTGAGATACCCTGCCCACTTGCAAAGAAATCGACGAAAAAGGAGCAAGCGAGGTGTGGGGGCGAGCGCCGCGCGAAGGGCGCAAGTGCCAACCCGGTGCCCCGGCGCAATATTGTTACGCCACGTGATTGATCTGTTGCCGGTCGACTTTGTCGGGAGCGCCTCGCTCTAGCCGCGAAGGCCTCGCACCAGGCGCTTCCATCCCTCCTCGTTGGCCGGGAAGCGCCCGCGCGCGGTATCAGGAAGGGCTGACGTCGCCCGAATACGAACCGCCGGCGGCTTCCCACCACAGCCCAGGCAGTACAGGTGCTGGCGCAGCGCGGAGATCGTGTTCGGCCACATGTGGCACATGTACCAGCGGTCCATCTTGGCCGCGTCGATCACCCCCTTGTGACCGCACCGGCATTCGATCTCGACGTTCCACCCACGACGCACAATGTCGCCGAGGGTCTCGATCTTGATGTTCGCGCCCATGATCAGGGCCAGATCGGCTGCAGCGCATAGGGTTTGATCTCAAAGCAGGGATAATTTGGCCGCGGCTCCATCTCCTTGGCTGACGAAAGCACGAAGTATGGCGCGAGCGCGTCGGCCAGCAGGATCGCAGCCGCTTGCCGCGCGTCGGCTTCGTGCGCGGAGATCCGCGATAACCACAGCTTGCCGATCGCGCCGGGGAAGGCGCGGATCGCGGGCACGAAGATTGCTGTGAGCTCTTCGATCGACAGTGTGTGCCGCGGCGTATTCGGGTCGATTATCTCGACACGGCGCAGCACGGTTGCCACCATCTGGGCCGGGATATGTTCCGGGCAAGCGAGGGGGTCGCTGCTCGGCTTGAATATCGCGCGTCGATAGCTGACGCTCCAGTTGCGCAGCTCGTGATAGATCACGAAAACCAGCTCCTCGCGATCGACCTTCCGCATATTCCCTCCGACTCGATAAGCCGGATCGTTCGCACTTTGTTCCGATATCCTTCAAGGCCTCGACTCATGCGGTGGGCCGCGCCAAGCTGTGGATTATGTGCAACGATTACCGCGACCACGTACTGCTGGACGATCTCCGGGCCAAGTTTTCGGAGGTCCGCATCCCGGTGCATTTCCCTGAAGGCGCGCCGAACCGCGAGCCGCGCGACGACATCAGGATCACAGATACCGGCTCGATAATCAGGGCATCCGGGCAAGAGGGCGGAGTCGAGCTGGTCGCAAGGCGCTGGAGCTGGCCGGGCCCTGGTGCAGGCAAGCCCGTCTACAACTTCCGCTCGGAGGGCCGCGAGTTCCCGGTCGGGCGCTGCCTGATCGTAACGGACGGGTTCTACGAGTTCACCACCCCCGTGACGATCGAGGGCGAGCCGAAGAAACGACTGAAGGACAAATGGCTGTTCACGATGCGCGGCGAACCGTTCTTTGCGATAGCCGGCTATTGGCGAAGCGACGCGCCGGTGGGCGAAGCCTTCACGATGCTGACGACCGAACCGGGGCCGGACGTCGCCCCCTATCACAGCCGGCAGATCGTCCCCCTTGCCTTCAAGGATTGGGCGAGCTGGCTGAACCCGGCGATCCCCGCCCGCGAGATCCTGCGCCCCTCGCCAGCAGGCAGCTTGGACGTCGTGCAGATAGGCTGACTCGTCTTTGTTCTGATTTTGTTCTATAGATCCCTTCCCGAGTCGTATGGGACAAGAGACTATGAACGCGCCGAAAATTATTCCGTCGGAAGAGTTGGCCTATCTCGTCCACGGTAGTGTGATGATGGAGCTGAGCCACATCGGTGAGAAGGTGATGCTCGAGTTCTTGCCCACGGTAGATGCGCTGATGCAGGTCGTCGCGCAGATGGCCGTCGAGACCGGCTTTCTGCAATCGGCCAAGGACGAGAGGGTGTTCGGCGACCGCATGCGCGATGCGCTGAAGGGGCACATTCGCGACGCCAAGAATCGACCGCCCGAGCAGCGCTGGGCATATCCGGTTCAGACCAGCGGGGCGGCGAACTGATGGAACTGCTCGGTCTTGAGGGCGGCGGCATGAACCCGGCTCCCGCCTGGTCCCTATCGGTCGCCGAGCTGGAAGCCATTGGGCTCAGCCAGCGCGCAGCCCAGCTCGCCACGGGCATGTCACCGGGCTTCGCGCTCGATGGGCAATGGGTGATGCTGATTGACGATCAGCCCTATAATTCCGAGCGCGCCCGCATCATCCAGATCAGCGGCGATAGCGCGGCCTGCAATTCGGGCGCGATCGGCACCGTGGCCCGACTGCCCAAGAAAGCGCTGATCCGATTTCCCGCCGCCGATGATGACCATGACGATGAGTGCATTGTGATCAGCGCCGCCCAGGCGAGCGATTTCGCAATCGGCATGGTCTATCACGGCCGCGACCTGCCTCATGGCGATCCGGGCGAGCTTCTCCGGGAGCTGGAAGAGGCCGAGGAAAATGATCGTGGCGGCGATGAACTACCCGCGGCAGATTGCGCCTGGCTTTACCGGCTAGAGACCATAGAGGAGCGATTTTCCGATGAGCGCGCTCGCGTAAGCGCCTCGCTCGAGGACTTCGGGAAATGGTAAGCGCCGGCGCCGTCCCGCAGCGCTTAAATTTCGAAGTTTGCGATCAGGAGCTAGCCGACATGCTTCCCGGTACCGGCGGCCTGGTCGCCGAAGATGTAAGTCGTTTAAACCTCTCGCATCACCTCTGGCACATCATGCCCGCCGCGAACGACGAATAGCAGCCGTCACTGCACACTCTGCGAACCGCCAGCCTTAAACACGCTGGTGTGTCGCCATAGGCCCGCGCCTAATATAACCAGCTGCCCCAGCAGATCCTCATCTGCTTGGACGCGCTCGCTTTCGAGTATGTTCGCTAGCGAAATGCACAACACTTCCAGGGGCACGTCGGCGGCCTGCTCGGCAAGGTCGCTCATCACGGATAATATCGCATGGGCGGGGAGGTCGTCGGCCATTTGCTATCCTTAAACGGAGCGCTTTGTTCGCGTCCTCCCCGTGCGTGATAAGCCAATCTTACCGAGCCGCCTATCGATAGCCTCGCCGGAACGCGAAAGCGCCGCCACCATTTCTGGCAGCGACGCTCCGCTGAGTAGGAGAGCCCTGAGCTGCTCGTCCTCCTCTTCCGTCCAAGGTAGGCCCCGGCGGATCCGGATCACTTGTTCAGATATGCGCGAACCGCATCCGCGCTGTTCCCGACAGCATTCACTGCCTCTTGCAGGCGCTCCTTCGAGACGCCGAGCGACTTGGTCCAATCCTGAACCTCATAGTCCTCGCTCATGTTAATGCGGTCGCGATCGGGCGAACCAACATTGCCTTTGTTGTCAGACATCTACACCTCCTTCGATAACCTGCGTTGAATCCACCACGCCGACCTGTGTTCCCGGGGAGTCGAGACGAATTCGCTAGCGGAACGTTCGCCGTCGCCACCCGCTTGATCGAAGGGACCATTTTGGGAGCATTTCGAGCGTTCGAATGTCAGATGCTGTCGTCTACTACCGCGCACGCGCTACACGAGAACTGGAAATCGCTGAGGCGCTGGGACAGCGCCCCAGCGCCCGTGCACACCGCGAACTCGCCAAGCTCTATCATTACCGGGCCGACGAAGCTGAAGAGCGGGCCCGCACCGCGAAATAGCGCCCCGGCGAACGGGGCGCGAGGTTCAAAGGTCGAAATTCGAGATCAGCAGCTCGGCGGCCTTCGCCGCCGGCCCCTTGGCGACGGTATAGGTCGTTTCGATCTCGCGCAGCTGGAAGCCGGCGAACACCGCGCGCACGCCCGGCGTGTCGTTGATGCTGAGCACGAAGCGCCCGCGGATGCCGGCGAGTTGGGCCGCCAGATGCTCGAAATCAGCCCGCGCGAACGCCTCAGGGCCGTAATCGTCCTCGCAGCCCCAATATGGCGGGTCGAGGTAAAATACCGTCCCAGGGCGATCGTAGCGGGCGATGAACGCAGCATAGCCCAGCTGCTCGATCACGACACCGGCAAGCCGCTCGTGGATGTCCGCGAGCATTGGCTCGAGCTTGGCGATGTTGAAGAGCGCGCCCTGGGTGACATCGACGCCGAAGTTTCGCCCGCTCACCTTCCCACCGAAGGCGAGGCGCTGCAGATACAGGAAGCGCGCCGCGCGCTGCAGGTCGGTGAGCCGCTCGGGAGGCAGGGCGCGTAGCCGCTCGAATTCGGCCCGGCTCGCCACCCTGAAGCGGAGCATGTCGATAAAATAGGGGAAATGCTCCTGCAGCACCCGGAAGAAGGTCGCCACGTCGCCCGAGAGATCGTTGATGATCTCGGCGCGCGGGCGGCGCCGGCGGCGCAGGAAGATGCCCCCCATGCCGACGAACGGCTCGGCATAGGCCTCGCACTCGAGGCGATCGAGGATCCGCACGATCCGGCCCGCCAGGTTGCGCTTGCCGCCGATATAGCCCGCCGCGGGCGCGACGGGCTGAACGCAGGTACTTGTCATGTTGGAAATCTCGCTCTTCTAGGATCCCCGCCCGGCGCTGCCGGGTGCGGGGCGGCCAACAGGCCAGTTGGTTGTGGCGAGATCTCCCCTCGTCGGTGTTCCGGGCCCGACACCCGGTTCCCCCCGCGGCCCTGGCCGCTAGGCGATCCGCCCAGGCGGAATTTCGGTGCCGTCCTGCCGGATGATGGTGCCGTCGCTGCAGCGATAGTCGCGGAAGGCGATCAGCGGCACGCCGAAGAAGTCGTTGGCGCGCAGGAGCCTCCCGATCAGTGGGATGATCTCCATGCGATAGAAGGCGTCCCGCGTCTCGCCGACCTTACCGAAGCCGCCATTGTTCTGCGGGATAACGCCGATCAGCTGCGGCGGCGTGCGGTGGCCGGCGAGCATATCGTCGCGGCTGATGTTCTTCACCGAGGAAAACTCGTCCTTGGCAGTCACATCGGCGATCGGGATGATCTGCACGCCATCCTTCTTCCCCTTGGGGATGTGCACGAACAGGTTCTTGAAGTTGCCGACGCCCTTAGCCTTGCCCAGCTTCTCCGCGATCTGGTCCGCCGTCTTCGTGTCGGCCAGCGGCTCGTTGAGGTAGAAGACGAAGCCGGCATGGGCGCCGTTCAGATAGTAGCGGCGCCGGAATAGCGTCGCGTTCTCGCTCAGAAGGCCGCTCTGCAGCGCCGCCAGCCACTCGGGCAGGCCGTAGATCTCCTGCGCCACGTCAGGCTGCATCAGGTGGAACACGCGGCCAGCGTCGAAGCGGTGGCAGGCGCCGATCGGGCCGTTCACGAACCAATAGACGCCCGCCTCGAGGCCCGGGCGCATGTGCACCGCCGGCGAATGATCGGCACGGGCGAGCCTGCCGGCGTTGTTCGGGATCCACTCGAGATAGCAGTTGCCGAGCTGCAGGAAGTCGAGCGCGAACCGTTCGAAGGCCTCGGCGCCGAGCCAGCGCGACGGCGCCTGCTGCGCGACCAGCATGTTGAGCTTCAGCGCGATGGCGCTGCGGTGATAGGGCGACATGTTGAAGGCCTGGGCGAGCCGCCCAAGCGGAAGCGGCGGCTCATACCAGCGGCCATTGTGCCAGATCTCGAAATAGTTGGAGATCTCGCGCCGATCGAGAACGCTCTCCGGGTCGCCGAAGCTATACACGGTCCCGCCCTCGCTCATCGGCGCCGCGGCCTCGGCGGGCTGCTCGATCAGGGCCAGTTCGGTAGAGTCGGTCATTGGGAAGCGGCTCCTCAGTCGAAGAAAATGATGGTGCCGCCCTGCGCTTCATCAGCGCTGGCGACGTCGAGCGGTTCGTTGGAAAGGGCGTGCAGGATCGCCCAGGCGATGTCGGCATGGCCAATCGCGCCGTTGCGGCGGGCGACATAGGTGACGCCCTTCTGGCTGGCGGTAAGCGACGGGCGGATCGCCATGAATGCCTGCATCACGTCGGTCCAACCTGCGTCGAACTCGATGCGCTGCTCCCGGAAGACGTTCTGCCCCTTGATCACCAGAGCCGTCTTGGTCGCCACCGAATATTCGATCTTGCGGGCGAGCGGGAACCACTTCGACACCAGCTCCCACACCGCGAGGCCGTGCCCCGTGGTGTCGATCGAGATGTCGGTGACGTTGTACCGCTCGGTGACCGACCTGATGAAAGCGGCCTGCCCGGCGAAGTCCAACCCGTTGAGCCGGTATTTCTCGAGGACGCGGAACTTGCCTTTGCCCGGGGTCTCTGGCGGCGCCAACACCACGAGTGCGGCATCGTCGCGCCCCTGCTTGTTCGGGTCGTATCCCAGCCAAACCGGCTTGTCGCCGAACGGGCGGCCGCCCGGGATTTCGATTAGCGCCGGCTTGAAGTCGCGCCATTTGTAGAAGCTGTCGACGCGCGCCGGCGCGATCCGCGCATAGGGGAAGCTGCTCTCCGCGTCGTCGATGTCCTCGCATTCGAAGAGATTGCGGAACTCGTCCTCGGAATATTCGAGCCGCAGCTCGTCGACGTTGACCAGCTTGCCCAGGCCGCGCGCCACCGCGTCGTGGATGGTGACGATCTGCTGCCACGATCCGTCGGGCATGATCGCGCCATCGCGCAGGTTGCGGTGCGACAGGTCGAACGGGCGCTGGTCGGCCTTCGCCTTGCCGGCGTTCCATTCCTCGCCCGACCAAAAGGCATAGGATCCGTGCGTCTTGGTCGATGCCGAGGAGAAATAGGTGCGCGTGTAGATGGTGTGCGTCGCCATTGCGCTGGCGACCTTCTTCAGCTCGGCGAAACCATGCACCCAGGCATATTCGTCGAAGTAGAAGTCGCCGCTCTCGCCCTGGGCGGTCGCACTGTTGGTCGACAGCGGATACAGGCCTACCGAGTCCAGCGCCGGCCCCGCGCCGCTCTCCTCGCCCGGCTCGGCCGAGGGCGTGAAGTCGAGGATGATCGGGTTGCCCTTCAGCTCGACGCCGGTGACGCGCCGGACCCAATTGACGATTTCGCGCCGGAACTTGTTCGCCTGCCGCTGCGATGCCGACAGGAAGATCTGGTTACGCGGCTGCTCGCCCTCTAGGACGGCCTCGCCGATCTTGGCCAGCGCTTCGCGCGCGAAATACCAGGTCGCGCCGACCTGGCGGCTTTTCCGGATCTTGCGGGTGCGCTGGTTGCGCTGGCTCCACCAGATCTCCTGATATTCGAAGTTCTTCTCGTGGAAATCGTCGAGCAGCGCCTCCCACTGCTCGGGGGTGAGGTGGTTCTTGCGCTTCTCGGCTCGCTTCGCCTTCGCGGTGTCGTCGTTGCGCTTGGCGACTTTGGCGTTGAGATCACCCTCCTTGCCGGTCTCGCTATATTTGCGGATCCGCGCGCCGCGCTCCATCTGGCGCATCAGGAAATCGACGCGCTTCATGTCCCCTTCGGTGAAAGGATCCTTGTCGAGCAGCGTGGCGATCTTCGCCTCGATCCGGTCCTCGATCACCGTGATCGGTGCGGCGGCGTCCCACTCCTCGCGGCTCTTCCATGACGCGACGGTGCCATAGGCAACGCCCACTTCCTCGGCGATGTGATTGAGCTGCCACCCGCGCCAATAGAGCGACCGGGCCTCCCGGCGCTGCGCACGCGCCACCTGCCGGCTGATCGCCGCTTCGTCGTCGGGTCGGGTGGCTTCGCGCTGCATGGCGATACGCCATGCACCCCGCGCGGCCCGCTCGGCGCCCTGTTGCCCGGGTAGACCCCGGCGTCACCCGCGCCGCGCGTTGCAGGATGTGCGGTTCGGCGGCCTTTAGGGGATCAACACGGGAGACGCCGAGCGGCTCCCAAATCGACCCAACGGGAGCTGACCGATGAAGACCAAGGCTTTCCTGCTCGCCACCGCCGGCTCCACCGTCGACGGCCGCGTGATCGACGACAAGATGATCGAGGAGATGGCCTCGAGCTACGACCCGAAGACCTACGGCGCGCGCCTGAACATCGAGCACATCCGCGGGTTCGACGGCAACGGCCCCTTCCGCGCCTTCGGGGACGTGCTGGAGCTGTCCACCGGCGAGACCGAGGTGAACTTCAACGGCAAGATGGAGAACCGGAAGGCGCTGTTCGGCGTGTTCGATGTCACCGACGACGCGAAGAAGCTGAACGACGCCAGCCAGAAGGTCTATCCGTCGATCGAGATCGAGCCGAATTTCGGCGGCAAGGGCTTCGCCTACATGATGGGCTGCGCGCTCACCGACAGCCCGGCGTCGATCGCCACCGAGCGCCTGCAGTTCAACCGCTCGCTCCCGGGCACGATCCGCCTGTCGCATGATACTTCGGCCGCCCTCGAATTCGCTGGCGACGATGACGCTGGCGGTGTCGGCGGTGGTTTCCTCAGCGCGCTGACCGGAGTGCTGGACAAGTTCGCCGATAAGTTCGGGGGTAAGGAACCGGTGACCCCGCCGGCGCCGCCCGTCAGCGACCCCGCGCCGGCCACCACGTTCGACTTCACTGCCCTCCGCGGGATGTTCACCGAGTTCGGCCAGACCGTCTCGGCCAGTATCGACGGGCTCCGCAATGAAGTGCGCGACGAACTCGACGGCTTCGGCGTGAAGCTGAGGAAGATCGAGGACGAGCAGGAGGCGACCCCCCAGGCCAGCTTCCGCGCGCGCCCGCAGGCCAACGGCAATGCCGGCGACTACTCGAAGGTGTTCTGACCTTTCCCGCCGCCAGCCCCGCCTAGCTCCAAGAGGTAACGACTGACATGACCTATCTTCTTTCCGACCGCGGCCGCGTGGCGCTGGACGGCCTCTTCGCCGCCATTGCGCAGCGGAACAATGCCACCCGTGGCGTCGCCCATCAGTTCGCGCTCGATCCGACCGCCGAGCAGATCCTCGAGGATCTTCAGCGCGAGAATGTCGGCTTCCTCAGCCGAATCAACATGCCCACGGTCGGCCAGCTCGGCGGCCAGGTGATCGGCATCGGAACCAAGAACATGGTCGGCCGCCGCACGAGCCGCGCCAATCTGCCGCGCAAGCCGCAGTATGCCGGCAACCTCAGCGACCGGAAGTACGAGCTGTTCCCGACTCAGTTCGACACCATGCTGCCCTGGGAGCTGATCGACTCCTGGTCGAAGTTCAAGGACTTCGCCGAGCGCTATGCCAAGCACGTCGCGATCTCGATCGGCCTCACCCGGATCACGGTGGGCTGGAACGGCATCGTCGCGGCGGCCGATAGCGATCCCGAGGCCCACCCGCTGGGCGAGGATCTGAACATCGGGTGGCTGCAGAAGCTGCGCCTCGAAAAGGCCGCGCACGTCATGGGCCGCAATATGGTCACCGCCAACGGCGTCACCACCGCCACCGGCACCGCCAAGCCGATCTACATTGGCGCCGAAGCGGACGAGGCGGACGGCGACTACAAGAACATCGACGCGCTCGCCTATGATCTCATCTCGGGCATGCCGAGCTGGGCGCGCAACT
Source organism: Sphingomonas sp. GW821-FHT12D09 (assembly GCF_058807215.1). Lineage (NCBI taxonomy): Bacteria > Pseudomonadati > Pseudomonadota > Alphaproteobacteria > Sphingomonadales > Sphingomonadaceae > Sphingomonas > Sphingomonas sp. GW821-FHT12D09. The sequence continues at coordinate 28,011 of NZ_JBXAQL010000004.1, forward strand.
CGACCGATCATGTCGTCATCGTCAGCCAGGACCTGGTCGATGAGAAGTACTTCCCGATGATCAACCGCAAGCTCGCGGATACGATCGACGGCGGGAAGTCGATCAGCGACCAGACCGTCTCGGACATCGTCATGTCCGACAAGCAGATCGGCGGACGTCCTGCAGCCATCGCCCCCTTCTTTCCGGACGGCACGATGCTGGTCACCCCGCTCGGCCGACCCAACGCGACCGACACGAGCAATCTGTCGATCTACTCTCAGGAAGGTTCGGCGCGCCGCTACATCAAGGACGAGCCCGAGAACATGGCCGCGCTGGTCGACTACAACAGCATCAACGAGGGCTACGTGATCGAGGACACCGACTTTGCGGTGATGGCCGAGAACATCACCTTCGGTGAGCGTCCGTAATACCGGGGGGGCCCCGACGCGATGCGCTGCCGTGGCCGGCGGCCTTCGATTAGCCCGTCACACGAGGAGGGAGGCCACAAGCCCTCCTCGACTATTTTCAGGAGCTTCCGATGGTTAGTCCCTTCCGCCGCCACCAGCTGATGGTGCATGGCCTGGTCAGCGGCCTTGCCGCGCCCGCACTCGCGGAGGCGGCACCGCCCGAGCCCAGCGCGGATACGCCCCAGGGGCAGGAATACGCCGCGCTGCGCGTCCTGCTGCACGACAACCTGCGCCAGCTGTCCGACGTGGCGAGCATCGAGGCGCGCAACCCGATGAAGGCAGAATTCGCCAAGGCGTTCGCGCCGTGGATCGAAGGGGTGCTTCTCGCCGGCCTCGAGGGCGACGCGGTGCAGGACGAGATCCTGATCCAGAACATGATCTGGGCGATCGACTATCGCGACTTCGACTACGCGCTCGACCTGGGCGAGCATGCCATCAAGCACCGCCTGGTCATGCCGGAGCGCTTCAACCGCACGGTGGCGTGCTTCCTCGCCGAGGAGATCGCGACGATCTCGCTCGATCATCACGCGCTGGTCTCGCACGAGCAGCTTTACCGTGTCGGCGCGCTGGTGGACGGCCACGACATGCCGGACCCGGCCAAGGCCAAGCTCTGCAAGGCGTTCTCGCGTAGCTTCAGTCGCAAGGCGGATGCCTTCGATCCGGCGGCAGACAACGCCCCCGCCGGCGGCAAGGCGAGCTTCCTCGAGGCCGCGCTCGAGTCGGCAAAGCGGGCCTTCGCGCTCGACCGCAACGTCGGCGTGAAGAAGGACATGGAGCGGCTCGAAGGCCAGCTCAGGAAACTCGCCAGCGAAGCCGCTGGCTAACAGGACGCCCCACGGCGCTCGGGGGGCGGATGGAAACGGAGCGGCGCCGCTGCGGCAACGCGCTCGATCTCCATCCCCACCCCCCGAAAATTTTCGCGAGGAAGCATGAACGGCCTGGTCTCCTCTCCCGCCCCGCTTCCCGATCCCGAAAACGCCTCGGTCGCGGCCGATGGCTGGTTCCCGCCGATCGCGGTCGCCGATGTGCGAGACCGCATCCGCCTGGGCGGCGGCTCGATCACGCACGGTATGTTGGTCGAGGCGATCGAGGGCGGCATGCTCCATGCCTTCCGCGAGCTGGGCGCGTGGCGCTCCGCACGAGCCACTGAGGGCGCGGCCTCCCTCGCCGAGGTGACAGAGCTGACGCTCAACGGGCGCAACCGCGCCGTTGTGCTGTGGGAGCGCGTGGTGCGCTATTTCGCCGCGGCCGAGCTGTTCTCCGAGAACCGCGACATCTCCGCGACCGACAAGGGACTCGATCGCGCCGAGGAGAAGGAAAGCTCGGCCGATGAATTTCGGCGCAACGCTCTCGCGGCCGTGGCGGATCTGCGCTCGATCGGCCTGCCCGAGGGTGAGGAGGTGGCGCGGAATCGCGTCGACCTGATTTGATCGAGCCCTCGCGCGCCAACGAAACCGTCGACCAGATCTGCTGGCGCGTCCTCGGCCGCACCGACCAGGTCACGGAACAGGTGCTGGCGCTCAACCCCGGGCTCGCGGATCTAGGGGCCGTCCTGCCCACCGGCACGCCGGTCACGCTACCCGATCCCGCTACCGTCGCGCCGATCATGCGCGAAACCATCACCCTTTGGGACGATTGAAGCCGTGCAGAAGATGACAAGCCTGCGAACCGCGATCATCGCTGCGGTGCCCGAACTGGCTGCTCATCCCGCTCGTCTGAAAATGTGGATCGAGCAGGGCTCGGCCCAATCGCGGCAGACCGCGTCGTTCGGCTTTACCTTCAGCTATCGCCTCTCGGTCTACCTAGAGGATTTGGCGACCGACATCGCCGTCGTATCGCTGGCGCTCTTCCGCTGGCTCCGCGTCAACCAGCCCGAATTGCTCTCGCCCGGGACGGACGGGTTCACCTTTGACGCCGATGTGCTCGACAATGGCACCGTCGACGTGATGTTCCTCATGAAGCTGACCGAGAATGTCGCGGTCACGCCGCGTAACGACGGCAAGTTCGACCTCAACTACCTGCCCGAGCCGAACCCCATGTGGGACGATTTCCTCGGCGCGGGCGGCGCAGATCCGATTCCCCCGCTATCGGCGATCGTGCTTTCCGGCGGCTCGGTGATCGAGCCGGAAGGCTGATCGGTGGCAGACGAGGATCTCCATCGCTTCGAGCAATGGTTCGGGCGGATCATCGCCGGCCTCGCGCCTGAGAAGCGCGCCCGGGCATCGGTCAAGCTCGGGCAGGAGCTGCGCCGCGCCAACCTGAAGCGCATCGCCGACAACGTCGAGCCCGACGGCTCGGCGATGGAGGGCCGACGGAAGCGGCTCGATCGCCGCGGCCGTCTGCGCGCGCGCGCCGGCAAGCGCATGTTCCGGGGCCTGAAGGCCCTGCGAAACTGGAAGCTTTCGGCCGATGCCGAAGGATTGGAAATCACACCGGTCAACGGCCTGGTCGATCGCATCGCCTCGGTAAGCCAGTTCGGGGAAACAGCCACGGTCGGCCGCACCTATGACGGCCGAAGGATCCGCCACCGCTACGCCATGCGCCGCCTGCTCGGCTTCTCGACCGACGACGAAGCTACGGTGATCGATGTCGCCGCCGACCTGATAGAGGGCGGGCTTCGGTAGAGCAGCCCGTCACCGGGGCACCACCTCCCCAGCCTCGCGCCCGCGCGTCATTCCCGCGGAATGGCCGACACCTCTGCAACCTTCACCGCCGTCGATCTCTCGCGACTCCCGGCGCCGAGCGTGATCGAGTCGCTGAGTTTCGAGCAGATCCTCGGCGAGATGGTCGCCAGCCTTCAGACGATCGCAGCGCAGGATCCCGATAGCGCGGTAGTTTTCGATGCGCTGTTAGACTCCGACCCGGCGATGATCCTGCTGCAGATCTTCGCCTATCGTGAGCTGAACATCCGCGCCCGTATCAACGACGCGGCCAAGGCGGTGATGCCGGCCTATGCGGTGGGCGCGGATCTCGACAATCTCGCGGCGCTGATGAACGTCGACCGCCTGATGCTGGATCCCGGCGATCTGGCGGCGGGCATCGGCCCGACCTATGAAAGCGACGCGGATCTCCGCAGCCGCTTCGTGCTGGCCCCGGAAGGCTTCTCGGTCGCCGGCCCCGAAGGCGCCTACATCTTCCACGCCCGCTCGGCATCCGGCGATGTGCTGGACGCCTCGGCGATCAGCCCGGCCCCCGGCGAAGTGCTGGTCACTGTGCTGGCCCGTGCCGGAGACGGAACCGCGTCGGCCGAGCTGCTCGACGTAGTGGCCGCTCACGTCTCCGATGAAACGGTGCGCCCCCTCACCGATGCGGTCACGGTCCAGGCCGCGACGATCGTGCCCTATGCGATCACCGCCACGGTGAAGACGTTCGCCGGTCCTGACGGCTCGATCGTCATCGCGGAATCGATTCGCAGCGTCACCGAATATGCCGCGCGTCAGCACCGGCTTGGTCTCGACGTGACTGTCTCCGGCCTCCACGCGGCGCTGCATGGGGAGGGCGTGCAGAACGTTATCCTTACCTCGCCGGCGGCCGACATCATCATCGACCGGGAAAGCGCGAGCTGGTGCAGCGCTATCAATGTCGTGCACGGGGGCGTCGCCGAATGACGGCAAGCCTGCTGCCCCCCAACGCATCCCGCCTCGAGCGTGCGATCGAGCAAGTCATGTCGCGGGTCGCCGAGCTGCCGGTTCCCCTGCCCCGGCTCGTCTCGCCCGATGAATGCCCGCTTCCGCTGCTTCCCTATCTGGCCTGGGCGCTCTCCATCGACAGCTGGTCGAGCGATTGGCCCGAGCCGGTCAAGCGCGCCCGGGTGCGCCGTGCGATCGAGATCCAGCGCCGAAAGGGCACGTCAGAGTCGGTCCGCGCCGTGGTGGAAAGCTTCGGTGGCGCTGTAGCCGTGCGCGAATGGTGGCAGACTGAGCCGCGCGGCGAGCCGCACACCTTCAACCTAGCGGTCACGCTCGCTGGCGAAGGCGGCACCGAGGCGAGCGCAGCCTTCGCCGACGCGGTGATCGCCGAGGTCCGCCGCACCAAGCCGGTGCGCAGTCATTTCACTTACACCCAAGGCGTCAACGCCTCGCAGCGTCTCGGCATCGTCGGCGGCGCCCGCCCCGCAACCTTCGCTCGCCTGCAGCTCGAAGCCCCGGCGGCCTGATCGGAGATCCCATGGCAATTCAGATCATCATCACCGATGCGGGACGCGCCGCGCTGATCGCTGCACAGCATAACGGCACCAACGCCGTGACGATCGCGCAGGTCGGGGTTTCCGGCACGCCGATCGTCGCGACGCCGGCGACGGCGGCGCTCCCCGGCGAAGTGAAGCGGATCGCGACTATTTCGGGCGGCGCCGTCGCGGCCGACACGATGCACATCGTCGTTCGCGACGAGAGCGGCGATGTCTATTCGACCAGGTCGTTCGCGCTCTACCTTTCCGATGGCACCCTCTTCGCCGCCTACGGCCAAGCCGGCGTGATCGTGGAGAAGTCCGCCCAGGCGCTGATGTTGCTCGCAGTCGATGTGCAGTTTGTCGATGTCGCCGCCGCAATGATCACGTTCGGCGATGCGAACTTCCTCAATCCGCCGGCGACGGTCGACACCGCCGGCGTCGTCAAGCTAGCCACCGATGCCGAAGCGATCGCGATGGCGAACGCCCTGAAGGCGCTAACCCCGCGCGGGATGGCTCTCGCCTTTACCGCGGCGAATGTGCTGGCGCGGCTGCTTACGGTCGATGGTGCGGGCTCGGGCCTCGACGCGGACCTGCTCGATGGGCAGGACGGCAGCTTTTACACCAATATCGTCGGGCGTCTGGGCTACACGCCCTTGAACGCGCTTACCTACACGGCAAGCGACATTCTCGGAAAGCTCGTGACGGTCGACGGATCCGGCTCGGGGATAGACGCCGATCTGCTCGACGGTCTCCATGCTGGAGCGTTCGCGCAACTCGCCAGCTCTCCCTCTTTTGCTGGTGCCGTCACTGCCGCGCGCTTTATCGGCGCAAACGCGGACAGTGAGAGCCTGCGCTCCACGGGCACTGCGCCCTACATCACCTTTTACAACGCGGCTCAGACCACGATGTTTGGCTACCTTCAGCACGACGGAACAACGCTCCGGCTGGTCAACGTCGCGAATGGCGAGATCTCTTTCTACACCAACAACACCTATCGTGGCGGGTTTACGAACAGCGGCGCCCTTACCATCCAGGGTGCAATCTACCGGGCAGGCAACACCGTCTGGGATGCCGGCAACGACGGCGCAGGCTCGGGCCTAGATGCCGATTTGCTCGACGGGCGGCAGGCGGCGGAATTCGCGTTCTTGTCGGGGTCATATTTCACCGGCCCGGTCGCCGCCTTTCCTACCGTGAACCCCACCACGCCAACCGCCGCCACGCAAATTCAGGTGGGGGAAGGTTCTCAGAACCCGGCCTATCGCCTGAGCATGGGCTATTGGCTCAACGGCGGCCAATGGTCTGGCGTCCTCAACGCGCTCGCGAACAATATCGGAGCGCCTCTTAACATCCAGCCTTCGGGCGGCTCGGCGGTTTTCGGCGGATTGGTCTCCGTAGCTGGCGCGCTCACCCGCGGCGGCAACACCGTATGGGATGCCGCGAATGATGGCGCAGGCTCCGGCCTCGATGCCGACCTGCTCGACGGCCGCCAAGCCGCTGAGTTCGCACTGCTGTCGGGCGCGACGTTCTCGGGAAATATCGGCCGTGACGGCACCTTCCTTCTGAGCCTGCCCACTGGCAACTATCCCACGGTCCAATTCGACGCCAACGACTTCATTACTTTTGATCGCGGCTTCAACGCCTACCAGCATTACATCGCGGGTACGTTGCGTCATCAGCTCAGCGGCAGCGCAGCTGAGTTCTACGTGCCGGTCTTGGTCAACGGAAACGCTGCGTGGCATACGGGAAATGACGGCTCGGGATCTGGTCTCGACGCCGACCTGCTCGACGGTCTGCACGCGTCGGCATTCGCGCTGCTCTCGGGAGCGAATTTCACCGGTTCGCTGGGGATCGGCGTGCCTGCACCCGCATCGCCGCTCCATTTGCGTCGCGCGGACCAGCTCGAGGCGCGCATCACGGTTGAGAACACGGGCGCGGGCGGTCGCAGCTATCAGATTGTTGCTGGTGTCGCGGGCGTAACCCAATCCGGATTTTCGATATTCGATGCTACGGCTGGGGTTACGCGGGTAACTTTAGATGCAGCGGGCGCATGGTCGTTCGGGGGCTCTGTTGCCGCCCCCGCGTTCACGCGAGCAGGCAGCACGGTCTGGGACGCGGCGAACGATGGCTCGGGCTCGGGCCTTGACGCCGATCTCCTTGACGGCCAGCACGCCAGCGCGTTCGCCTTGCTCACCGATGCCACCCGCGCGGGGTCCAATGCCTATGGCTATTGGGAAAAGCGGCCCAACGGCGTGATCGAGCAGTGGGGATCGCTGCTCGGCACCTTCGGCGAACAACAAGTCGTCGTCACGTTTCCGATCGCCTTCACGGACATTAACTCGATCAACGTCATGGCCACCGGCGTGAATGGCCTGGGCAACAACCGGCAGGACATGATCGTGCAGGTGATGGAGCATCACCTCGATCACTGCGTGCTCTACGTTCAGTGGACCGCCGCAGCGAGCAGCCTTGCCCAGCTCGACTCGATCAACTGGCGCGCGATCGGCCGCTGAACTTCAACGAGGAGCCCACCCATGGAAATTAAGGTCAACGGCTACAACGCCGACACTCGCTCCGTCTCGGTCACCTTCGACCACGAAGGCGTCACCCACACTCGAGACGTGAACGCCTGCCACGACAGCGACGGCGCCTATGACCCCGACGCCACGGCTGACCGCCTCCTGGAGGTCGCCCCTGGCGTCGCCGCGAAGATCGCGGCGGGCGCGATCACCAACCCGCCGCCCTCCGAGGAGGAGGTTGCCAAGACGCCCAAACCGCGCAAGGGCAAGAAGACGGCCGACGCCGCCTGATCGAACCACCTCGGTCACCATCGCGCGGGTCGGCGAGCTGCACGAGCAGACTCACCGGCCCGTGCTTTCGTTGGTCCGGTAGCGCGCGCCGCAACCGGACCGGCCAATTTACCCACGCGCGCGACATCCGCACTGATCGGCGCATGGACAACGCCTTCGCTACGCTCCCGCACGGGATCAAATGGGTGATCGATCTCACCTCGGTCGCCGCGCTGCTCGGCTCGCTCGCGAGCGTCCTGCCCCCCATCGCCTCCGCTCTCACCGTCATCTGCATGACGATTCGCATTTGCGAGTCGGCAACGGTCCGGGGGTGGCTGCGCCGCCGAAAGGAACGCCGATGACCGATGTGCTGGGATCCGCCCAGGCCAAGCGCCTGTTCGCCGCAATCCGGCAGATCAAGGGCGCGCCGCTCACCCAAGGCGACGTGGATCTCGCGAACAGTGCGCTCGCGGCCGATGTCGCGGAGGCGCACACCGAGGGGATGAAGGCCAGCGCCGCCTGCATCGCGCTCATCCACAGCTTCGAATCGTTCCGCGAGACCACCTATCCGGATCCCGGCCCCACCGGTAGGCCCGTCACCGGTGGCTGGGGATCGACGCGCGACGAAGCCGGCAAGCCGCTCATGCTCGGCGTGACCCATGATCGCGCCTATTGGGACCGCCTATTCGCTCGCGACCTTTCCAGCGTCGAGATCGGCGTCAACCTTCTGACCAAAGGCGCGCCGACCACCCAGGCACAGTTCGATGCCATGGTTTCCTTCGCCTACAATGTCGGCCTCGACATGGACGGCGATGGCAAGGCCGAGGGCCTCGGCGATTCGACGCTGCTGAAGAAGCACCTGGCCGGCGACTATGCCGGTGCCAAGGCGCAGTTCGCGGCGTGGAACAAGGCCGGTGGGATTGTCCTTCCCGGCCTCACCCGCCGCCGCGCGGCCGAGGCGGCCCTCTACGGGGCAAAGGCATGAACATGCCAGCATGGCCACCGCGAGACTGGCGCGCCTTTCTCGCCCTCGTCTTCTCGATCCTCGGCGCCGTGGTGCTGAGCCTGTTTGTCTGGTGGGCGTACGCCCAGCTCTTGCCGAACAAGGGTTGGTCGGCCGCCAGCGAGGTCAACCGGGCGATCACGCTACGCTGGGTGGTCTGGATCGCAATCGGCTCGATCGGGCTGGTGCTGCTCTCGCTCGGCATGGCGATCAACCGCCGCCAGTTGAAGGGGCGTTGGGGCGACAAGACGCTCGAATTCGCCGGCGGCGATGATGACGATGCGCCGCGTGTACGGCCCGAGCCGCCGCGGCCGAACCGATGATCGCGGCGCTGGTCACCCTGCTCGTCCGCGTCGGCTTGTCTGAGACGGTCGCCAAGCGCGCCGCGCCCGTGGTGCTGGCAATCGGCGTCATCGCTGCCATGGTCATCGGCGCGAAGCTTTGGCTTTCGCTCCACGACGCCCATGTCGTCGCCCAGCACGAAGCCCAACTCGACCAGCGCGCCGCGCCAGCCCGCGACAATGCCGCCGAGCAGCGCGCGGTCGATGCGGAGACCATCCACCAACAGGAGCGATCCTATCATGACGCAATCGCGAATTCCGTTGGCGACGGCCCGCCTGATCCTGCTGCTCTCGCTCTCAACTGCGAGCGCCTGCGCCGGGCCCGCGTCCCGCTTCCCGCCGCGTGCGGACCTGGTCGCGGCGACTGAGGCCAAGCCCCGCCCCACCGCTGCCATCGCCACCGATGCCAAGGCTTCTGCGGAATACAACGCCGCCGTGGAAAGCTGGGGCGACCGCGTCGGGGCCGCCGGCGGGCGCCTATGCCGCTATTTCCGCGATCTGGGCATGAAGGTCGATTGCCCCGAGCAGACCGCTCCCTGACGATGCGGGACGAGGAAGACATCCCCGAGGATCTATCGACGCTGATCCGCCTGGGCACCGTGATCGAGGTGACGCTCGCGCCGCCGCGCTGCCGTGTGCGCTACGGCGATCCGGACGGTGATGACGGCGAGACCGAGACGCCGCCGATCCGGTGGTTGAGCGGGCGGGCCGGCAAGACGAAGAAATGGTCGCCTCCCAGCGTCGGGGAGGAGGTGCTGTTGCTCGCACCGGATGGGCAGGTCGGGAACGCCGTCGCGCTCACCGGCCTGGTCAACGACAGCAACCCGGCCCCTTCCGATCAGGATCTCGATCTTTGGGAGTTCGAGGACGGCGCCAAGATTTCCTACGATCCCTCCGCGCACGCCCTTGTCGCGATGCTGCCGGCGGACAGCTCGGCGCGCCTCGAGGCGAAGACGATCACCCTGGTCGGCGACGTGACGATCGAAGGAAAGATGCACGTCACCGAAGACGCGCAGTTCGATGCCAAGGTCACGGCCACCGGCAAGATCACCTCGAACGACGATGTCGTCGCCGGCAACATCTCCCTCAAGACGCACAAGACCAGCGGCGTCACCGCCGGCACCGGCACTTCGCAGGTCCCGATCCCTTAAGGGCGGGGCGGTAACGCCTCGCCCTACCTCCCCGCTCTATCGCTTCGCGCGCGCGGTTCTGGCTTTCCATTCCCCATGATCGGAATGTCGGCCTCCACCGGAAAGCCCCTCTCGGGCGCTGCGCACATCGCGCAGTCGATCGGTATCATCCTCTCCACACCGCTCGGTTCGCGCCCGATGCGGCGCGACTTCGGCTCGCTGATCTTCGAGCTGATGGACCAGCCCTCGAACGCGGCCACGATGATGCTGCTGCGCGCCGCGACGGCCGAGGCGCTGCGCAAGCACGAGCCGCGCATCAAGCTGACCCGCGTCCAGTTTTCCGGCGACTTCGCTGCCGGCGCGCCCGTCGTCACGATCGAAGGCAACCGCACCGATCTCGGCACCTCGCCTCCCTTCCTCTCCCTCTCCATCCCCCTGCGCCGCGATCTCACGGCCAGCTGAAGGAAACCGCGATGCACAGTCTTACCATCATCGAATCCACTTCGGGCGCCCGTGCGATCAAGACCGCGAGCATGGCGATCATCGGCCTGGTCGCCACCGCGACCGCGCCGGTGGGCGCCGAAACGGCCGCGCTGAACGCCGCTTTCCCTGTCGGCCAGCTGACGCTGGTCACCAGCCTCGACGCCGCCATCGCAGCCGCCGGCACCGGCGGCACGCTCAAGAACAGCCTCAAGGCGATCGGCGACCAGTGCACCCCCATCATCGTGGTGTCGCGCGTTGCCGAAGGTGAGGACGAAGATGCGACCGAGGACAACGTGATTGCGGGTCTGCAGCTCCTGCTGTCTGCCAAGAGCGTCGTCGGCGTCCGCCCTCGTATTCTCGGCGCTCCTGGCCTCGACACCCTCGCTGTGGCCACAGAATTGGCGACCGTCGCGAAGAAGCTTCGTGGCTTCGCCTATGCCCAGGCCATCGGTGCGGATGATGCCGCGCAGATCCTGTATCGCAACAGCTTCTCGGCGCGCGAGCTGATGCTGATCGGCCGCAACACCAACGGCGTCCCGGGGGATGCCGTGGCCCGCGCGCTCGGCAAGCGCGCCGAGACCGACGAAAAGGTCGGCTTCCACAAGACGATCTCCAACCTGCCGCTGAGCGGCATCCTCAGCATCGATCGTCCATGCGAGTTCGACCTGCTCGATTCCTCGACCCAGGCGGGGACGCTCAACGCGGCCGAGGTGACTGTGGTCATCAACGAGAATGGCTGGCGCTTCTGGGGCAACCGCACCACTGCAAGCGAAGGTCAGCCGGAGTTCGCGTTCGAGAGCGCGGTGCGGACGAACTACGCCCTGCAGGACATCATCGCCGCGTCGTTCCAGCCCTTCTTCGATCAGCCGATGACTGTGGCGCTGATCAAGGACACGCTCGAGACCGTCAACGCGGCCTTCCGTTCGCTGACGCTCAAGGGCCAGCTCATGGGCGCAAAGGCGAAGTTCCCCCCTGAGGTGAACAGCTCCGAGCAGCTGGCCGCGGGGCGCCCGACGTTCCAGATCGAATTCACGCCCGTCGCCCCGCTTGAGGATCCGACGGTCAACCTGGTCATCTCCGATCTCTTCTACACCGGCTTCGCCGATCAGCTGACCTGATCGGCGGACGCGATCCCCCTCCCAGAAAAGGAACTCCCAAATGGGTTACGTCCGCAGAATCATGGACATCAACGCCTATGTCGACGGCGACAGCTATCTCGGCATCGTCACCGAGTTCGACGAACCGAAGCTCGCCATCGCGTCCGACGACTATCGCGGCGGCGGCATGCTCGGCTCGATCAAGATCGACAAGGGCCTCGAGGCGATGGAAGCCGGCATCACGATGGGCGGCCACGAAGCGCGGCTCTTCCGCAAGTTCGGCACCACCCAGGCCGACGGGGTCCGCATTCGCCTGGTCGGCGCATATCAGTCGAACGACGGCACGAGCCCGCAGGCGGTCGAGGTCTTCATCGGCGGTCGTTTCAGCGAAATCGACCCGGGCACCAGCAAGGCCGGCGGCGAGACGGCGCACAAATACAAGGTGCCGCTCGTCTATTACCGCCGCGTCGTCGATGGCGTGGACGAGATCGAGATCGACTTCCTGGCGGGCGTGTTCATCGTCGACGGCATCGACCGCTACGGCGAAATCATGTCGATCCTCACCAGCTGATCTTCACCAGACCCGCGAGCCGGTCCTGTTGCGGGGCGCCGGTTCGTGGTGGCCGGGGGCGTGGTTTCTCCACACGCCCCCGGCCTCACCGCCCCGCCAGCCCAATAGGAGCCCCGCATGGCCGACGAAGCCGACACCCCCATTGAAACCGAAGGCGCTGCCCCGCCCAAGAAGAGCCGGTTCGCCACTATCACCCTCGCCGAGCCGATCGTTCGCGGCGCTACTGAAATCGCGGAGATCACGCTGCGCAAGCCCCGTGCCGGGGAGCTGCGCGGCCTCACCGTGCAGGAGCTGATCGCAACCGATGTCACCACGATCCTCAAGCTGATCCCCCGGATCAGCAACCCGCCGATCACCCAGCACGAGGCGGACGCCCTCGAGGCCGACGATCTCACCGAGATCACCGGGGCGATCCGCGGTTTTTTTATGACGACGGCGGAAGTGAAGCTGTTCGAGCAGATGATCGAGGAACATCAGCCGAGGAGTTGATGGCGCAGATCGCGGCCGTCTTTCACTGGCCGCTGCATGAGCTGGAGCGCCTCGAGCTCGACGAACTGATCGATTGGCGGGACCGCGCGGTGAAGTGCTGGAACCGCATGCACGGGGACGGGAAGGACGAATGAGCAACAAGCTCTCCCTGGTGGTCAATTTCGCCAGCACGGGCCTCAACCAGATGTCGGCCGGGCTCCGCACCATGGTGGGGCTCGGCCGCAACGGTTCGCAGGCGCTTCGGGCGCTCAACGGTGACGCCCGCCGGCTGCAGCGCGAAATGCGCGAGGTGAGCCGCGAGCTGTCCCGCGGCAGCGGCAATGTCACCGAGCTGGTCAACCGCGAGCGCGAACTCGAGCGGGCGCTCGCCGGCGTGAACCAGCAGCTCCTGCGCCAGAAGCGGTTGCGTGCGATCGCCGCCGATCGCGCCGCGATGCGCGCCCATGCCGGGGATCTGAAGGCCAAGGGCACCGATAATGTGATGTCGGGCGTCGCGCTCGCCGCGCCGCTGATCCTCGCGACCAAATCGGCGGCCGAGTTCACCAGCGGCCTTGTCGATATCCAGCAGAAGGCGGACCTTACGGATAAGGCAACCGACGCACTCGCAAGCCGCATTATCATGCTCGCCGATCGTGCAAAGCAGATGCCCGAGGATATGCGCGCTGGGCTCGACATCCTGCTCTCTGCAGGCATGAAGATCGACCCGGCGACCGAGATGCTCGCGCCGATCGGCAAGCTCGCCACCGCCTACAAGGTCGAGATCCCGGACGCGGCCAATGCCGGCTACGCCGCGATGATGAATTTGAAGATCCCGGCCAAGCAGGTCGGGGTGGCCTTCGCCATCATGGCCCAGGCTGGGAAAGACGGCCGCTTCGAAATCTCCGATATGGCGCGGCAGTTTCCCTCGCTCACCGCCCAGATGCAGGCGCTTGGTGAAATCGGCCCGCGCGCCGCGGCCGATCTGTCGGCCGCGCTGCAGGTCGCAATGCACACCGCCGGCAACGCCGATGAAGCGGGCAACAACATCCAGAACCTGCTGTCGAAGATCAACGCGCCGGGAACCATCACCGCGTTCAAGAAGAATTTCGGCATCGATCTGCCGGCGGCGATGGCGAAGCTCGAAAAGCAGGGCTATTCCTCCATGGAGGCAATTGCCCTGCTCACTGAGAAGGCGACCAAGGGCGACACGAAGAAGCTCGGCTTCGCGTTCGAGGATCAGCAGGCCCGCATGGGCCTCCTCGCCATCATCCAGAACATGAAGGAATATCGCGATATCCGGGCATCGGCGATGGCCGCCGGCGCGGGCGCTGCGAAGGGCGGCGGCCTGGTTGACCAGCAGTTCGACCAGCGCGCCGCGCGCGACGCCACCGTGAAGTGGCGCGCCTTCCTCGGCACCGCCAGCTCGCTCGCAATCGTGCTGGGCACCACGCTCCTGCCGGTGATGACGCAATCGCTCGGCTATCTGCACGATGCCGCCGCGGCCGTGATGGTGTGGTCGCAGCACAACCCCGCGCTCGCCGCTACGCTTGTGAAGGTTGCCGCCGGGCTGATCACCGCCCGGATCGGCATCGGCGCGCTGCAGATCGCGTTCGGCGGCTTCCTGGGCCCGGCGGCCAACGTCATCGCCTTCTTCCGCAAGGTTGAGGGCATTTCGAAGTTCACCCAGCTGCTTGGCCTGCTCCGGGGCGGCGTCGGCACCACCGCGATGGTGCTGGTGCGCGCGTTCGGCGTGATGCGGGTCGCGACGATGTTCCTCGCCCGCGGCGTGATGCAGGCCGGGCTTATGATGCTCGCGAACCCGATCGTCCTGGCGATCACTGCGATCGTGCTGGCCGTCGCCGGTGCCGGCTATCTGATCTATCGCAATTGGGGGACGATCAAGGCGGCCTTTGTGACGGGCGTGGCCTGGGTGAAAGGCGTGCTGGCCGCCGTTCCGGCATGGCTGAGCAACATCGGATCGATGATGATGCAGGGTCTGTTGATGGCGCTCAACCCGATGATCCTCGCCCAACGGCTCCTGTCGATCGCCAAGAGCGGCATCACCGCCTTCAAGAACTTCTTCGGCATTAAGTCGCCGTCCCGGCTCTTCATGGAGATGGGCGGCCACATGACCAGCGGACTAGCTCAGGGCATCGACCGGGGCGGCGCAGCGCCGAAGCGCGCGCTATCTACGCTGATGACCGGCATTGCCCTCACCGCCGCGGTGCCCGCGAATGCGACGCCAGCGGCGGACACCCCTGCCGCAACCACGCCGGCAGGCCCCCGCCTCGCCGTTGTGCGAAAGGCGCAGGTCGAGCCCCGTCCGGTCGATTCGGCGGCGGCATCGCCTCGCCGGATCCCGGCGCCCGTGCCGCGCCGCCCGGCCGTCTCCACCATGCAGCTCGCGATCGGCGCCCGCCTCGAGGCGTTGCTGTCGTCGAGCCGCGCAGCCGTGCCGCGTGTCCCGCGAACCGACACGCGACCGGCGGCACTGGGCGACGGATTGCGCGCGATGCTGGCTAAGCGCGACCTATCGGGGGCGAGCGGCCCCCAAACCAGCACGCCACAAGTCGCCGAGCGCAGCCTGAGCGCCCGCCTGCAGGCGTCGCCGTCGATCCAGCCATCGGCCCGGGCGCCGCGGCCGATCGCGCCGGCGCCGGCGCCGATCACCGTGCATGTCTATGGAGCGCCGGGGCAGGACGTTCGGGCGTTGGCGAAGCAAGTCATGCGCGAGATCAAGCGCGCCACCGGCGTCGAGGCCCGCAGCTCCTACGAAGGCGACCGCTGATGACCGTCTCCCCCCTCCACCTGCTCACCCTCGGCATGTTCGTCTTCGGCATGGAGACGGTGCCCTATGATGACCTGGTGCGCCGCGTGTCCTGGCGGCATGGCGAGAGCGAGCGCTTTCAGGCGCGCGCGGCCTCCCAGTTCCTCGGCCCGGGTGAAGACTCGGTGATCATCAACGGACTGATCGTGCCCGAGGTCGCCGGCACCTATTCTTCGCTCGATACCCTCCGCGCGATGGGCGACACCGGCGACAGCTGGCAGTTGCTCGACGGGCTCGGCCGCGTGCTGGGCCAATATAGACTCGAGTCCGTCGAGGAGGGGCATCGCGGCGTAATGGCCGGCGGCATCCCGCGGGGTAAAGCCGTGTCGATCGAATTGAGGCGGGTCGACTGACATGGCCGCGAATGTCGCCGACGTGCGCCTGATGGTCGATGGCGGCGCGGATCTCACCGCCAAGGTGAACCCGCGCCTGCTAGAGCTGACGCTCACCGAGAAGCGCGGCGGCGAGGCTGACGAACTTTCGGTCACCCTGCAGAACCATGATGGGCTGCTCGCCGCACCGTCGAAGGGCAAATATCTGTCCCTGCAGCTGGGCTGGGCCTCGGGCGACGACGTGTCGGTCGGCCTGGTGGACAAGGGCCGGTTCAAGGTGGACGAGGTAAACGAGAGCGGCCCGCCGGATATCATCACGATCCGCGCCCGCTCGGCCGACCTGACCGGCGACTATCGCAAGCGCCGCACCCAGAGCTGGCGCGACAAGACGCTTGGCGAGATCCTGAACGCGATCGCCCGACGGAATGGCGCCGTCGCCCAGGTGCACCCCGATCTCGCCGGCAAGCAGATCGCCGTGGTCGAGCAGCACAACAAGAGCGACATGGCCTTCGTGAAGGATCTCGGCAGTCGATACGACGCGCTGGCGACGTGGAAGGACAAGAAGCTGCTGTTCATGCCCGTCGGCAGCGCCACCACCGCCGGCGGCAAGGCGATTCCGCAGATCACGATCGCGCGCACCGATGGCTGGACGTGGAGCTTCGGCGACGCCGATCGTGATCAGCATGATGGCGCCGAGGCGCAGTGGCACGACAAGGCCGCGGGCAAGCGGAAAACGGTGAAGCGCGGCGGTAACAACCGAAAGCGGCTCAAGCGCGTCTATGCCAGCCAGGCCGAGGCCGAACAAGCGGCCGACGCCGCGGCGTCGAAGGGCAAGCGCGGCGCGCGCAAGTTCGAATACGAGCTGGGCTATGCGCTCCCGGCCCTGCAGCCGAACGGGAAGGTCAAGCTCACTGGCTGGAATGCGCGCATAGCGGCGCTGACCTGGTTGGTGGAGAGCGTAGAGACCACCCTCTCCGACCGCGGGCTCGAGCAGCGTCTCAACCTCGAAAGCGCCTGAAGGGCGCGCTCGCTGTTCCGGTCTGGTTACTTCTCCAAGGCTCTCTTGCAGAACGCGCCGCTGGAGTGATCATCGCAATAGCTCCGGATCACGTCGTCATTCGCCGGCGTCCACCACCCCAAGTCGTCGGCGCTGGCGAGTAGCGTGTCGTCATCCCCGCCGAAATGGATCGTCTGGCGCAAGTCCTTCTCGCCGTAAGTCAGATGCATGATCTTGTTGCCGACGCTTCCGGAATTCTCCGCGGCAGGGCCGATGACAGTGAAGTTGATCGCCTTGAATTCGCCGGGGACGGGCGGCTTGCCGGCGATCAGGTCCGTGCCGATCTGGCGGACCGCTCGCCCCGCCAACACCACCAACTCCCCATTTCGCTGTGCCCGGTTGATCTTGATCGTCATGTTCACGACAGGATTGACCCCGGAGACGAACGGCTGATCCACCGAAACGGAGTATGGTGGGCCCTTCTGACCTGGCTCGCCACCGCAGCCGGAGAGACCGATCGCCAGTGCGATCCCGATAGTCGCTACGCGCACCATCGCCCCCTCACATCTTCCTCAGGTTGCCACACACGCGGCCGATGATGCGCAGTTCGTCCATCCCGAACACTTCGTCGCTGACCTGCTGGTTGTCCGACATGACCTTGATCTGCCCGTTGCCGATCGAGCGCAGGCGCTTGAGCCCGCCCAGGTCGCCATAGCCCACTGCCCAGATCTCGTCCTGACGCGTCATCCGGGTCTCGCCCATGTCGATCAGCACCAGGTCGCCGTCCAGGATCGTGGGGTACATCGAATCACCGCGGCCCCGCGCGAAGCGCAGCAGCGCCGGAGGCGAATTGGTGAAATGCGCGATCCAGTCGCGCGGCAGATAGCGCCGAATGGTCTCGTGTTCGTCGTGGAGGAAGGTCGAGCCCATGCCGAATTCGAGCGTGATCTCGTCTACCGGCACCAGGTCGAGCTGCTCGGCCATGACCTGCGGCGATGCCGGCGGCGTGGCGTCTGGCGCGGCGTCGTCGCTTTCGCCTTTCAGATAGGCGACGTTCGTCTGCAGCGACGTGGCGAGGTCATAGACCCGCGCGGTGTCGGTAGTGCCGCCCGTTACCAGCTTACTTACGGCCTGCGGGGTTACGCCGATCTGCTTCGCAAGCCATGCTTGCGGCTTCCCCAAGGCTTCCAGCCTTGCACGAATCCGGTCCCCCACGATCATGCGTCGGCTGTCTCAACTTTAGTTGCGATGTGACAGACAAATCTGGTTGACGACCGCAACTACGGTTGCTAGTCGCATCAACCATGGTTGATGACAGCACCAGATACGACGGACTGACCCCCTACGAGGCGCTAACCTCGGCGGTCGAAATCCTAGGCTCGCAAGCCGAACTCGCCCGCGTTTGCGGTGTGTCGGCGACTGCGGTGTGGAAGTGGGTCCAGTCGGGCAAGCGCGTCCCCGGCGAGTTCGTTCTCGCCGTCGAAGAAGCGACCGGCATCCCCTGCTACGTCCTGTGTCCCAGCACCTATCCCCCTGCTCGTTTCCGCCCCAATCAGCGCTTTCTGGGAGTAGATCGGCGGGCGCCGCGCGTCTCTTTCAATAGCGAAACGATTTTGAAGGGAGCGCAGGCATGAACCGCGCCCTTTCTCGCCCCGCGGGTCGCGCGGAGCCGGTTGCCCTGCGCGTTCTCCCTGCCTGGGGCAACCGCAAGGCGGAGGCGCTGGCATGACGAAGCGCCGCGAACCGCTGACCTATCAGCACACCCTCGAGAAGGTCGGCAGCGCGATCGGGTGGGAGCGTGCCGGCGCCATCTGCGGCGTGACGGCGCGCGCCGTGCGTAACTGGTCGGATCATGACTGCGAGACCGAGATCCGCATGATCGACGCCGAGCGGCTCGATGCGGCTTTCCTTGAGCAGGGTGGCGACCATGCCCCCTTTCACCGCCTGATGTCCCTGAGGCTCGACATCGCCGAGCGTCAGCCCGTCCGCGAGCAGCTGACCACCCATGCCGCCGAGGCCGCCGTCGAGGCCGGACAGGCGGTCGCGGCGGTCATCGCTGTCGCTGTCGACCCGCGGAACCCGGAGAAGCGCCGGAGCGCGCGGAAGGAAGTCGAAGAAGCCATCGCCGCGCTCACCGATTGCGCGGCCGATCTGCAGGAAGAAGGAGGTAGCTAGATATGGTCCCGGGGGGGAAACTTTCAGGTCAGCCGTTGATCGAAGCTCCTCTTGAGTTTCGCCTTCGGTCCGGCGGTGCGCCGGCGAAGGACGCGGCGTTCATCACCTGCCCGAAATGCGAGGCGCCCTGCTTTATCCGGCGGTCCGAACGGATCACCGAGCGGGTCAAGCACCTCCATGCCCACTGCACCAACACCGGGTGCGCCCACACTTTCCTGGCCGAGGTGAGCTTCGTGCACAGCTTCAGCCCGGGTCTGCTCGAACGGACGGATCTCGATCTGCCGGTCTGCCCCCGGGACAAGGTGCCGCACGTCCTGCCGCCGCGCGGCGGTGACGATCACCCCGACCAGCACAGCATGTTCGGCACCGGCACCTAGCCGGGCTCGAGTCCGCCCCTCCCCAACCTGACGCCACCTGCCCCTTCGGCGGGACCGGCACCCCCTTGCCCGGAGAAATCGACGTGAAAGATCGCACCCTGGTCTCGAACATGCGCTTCCAGCTGCACGATATGCGTGACGAGCTGACCGGCGTCCGGATGCGCGTCACGCACGCTGCCAGCACTGCGGCGATCGAGCGAGCCCGCCAGCATTTACAGGATGCCGCGGCCGCGCTTGAGGCGGTTTTAGGCGGGCCCCTTGAGGGCGACCGCGCCGGGGCCGCTGGCGCCTCCAATCCCGATCGTGAAAAGAACGTGGAGGCGTTCCTCGACTGGGCATTCAGCGCGCCGATTGTCATCGGCATCGACCTGGCCCGCCCCGACCCTGCCGACCTGACCGGAGACGCCTCCAAGTGAGCCTCTCCGACCAGATCATTGATGGACTGAAAGCAAAGTTCCGTTTTCGGAAGCCCGGCGGCGAATGGATGCAGGAGGGCCAGTGCCCGGAATGCAACCGCTGGGAGGCCTATTGCGCTGCCAACGAGCCCAAGGTGGTCCGTTGCGGCCGACAGGAGAATTGCGGGTGGGAGGAGAGCGTGCGCTCCCTCCTGCCCGATCTGTTCGAGGACTGGTCGAAGCGCTTCAAGGTCAGCGAGGAACGGCCCAACGCCGCCGCTGACGCATATCTGCAGTTCGAGCGCGGCTTTGATCTGAAGCTGCTCGCCGGCTCCTACACCCAGGAGCTGTATCGCGATCCCGACAGCAACGCGACCAGCGCCACCGTCCGCTTCACCGTTGGCGGCACAACCTGGGAACGGCTGATCGACCGTGCTGGTCGGTTCGAGAAGAAGGCGCATTTCCGCCGGGGCGGCGCCTGGAAGGGCCATGTCTGGATCCCGCCGCGGCTGACGATCGACGATCTCGCCCAGGCCGACGACATCCTGATCGCTGAAGGCATCTTCGACGCGCTCGCCCTGCACCACGTCGGCAAGCACGCCGTGTCAGCCATGTCGGTGAATGTCTGGCCGGAGATCTTCTTCGAAGAGCTGCGCGCCGCCCTGGTGCGCGCCAAGCGCGCCGATCGCCCCCGTATCGTCTTCGCCTTCGATGTCGGCCGCGCCGGCGTCGAGTGGACCCGCAAGTTCGTCGACAAGGCCGAGGAGCAGGGCTGGGACGCCACCGCCATGCAGGTCCGCCCCGATGGCGAGGGCACCAAGCTCGACTGGAATGACCTGTGGCTGAGCCACAAGAACTGGAAGGGCGACCCGGACAAGGCGCCGCTCTCCACCGCGATGTTCGAGGAATACCTCTGGAACGGCGCGGTCACCATCGCGAAGAAGCCACGCGACAAGGCGCGGCTGATCGCCGACCGCAAGGCGCTGGCATCCTTCGAATTTCGCCACGGCAACCGCCTGTGGTGGTGCAAGGTCCGCTACGACGAAGACCAGAACCGCACCCTCGATGTCGAGGAGATCGCGAACTGCGCCTTCCGCCTGCTCTACCGCGAGCGGGACGAGATCGCCGACCAGACCGACTATTTCCTGCAGGTCGATTTCCCATACGGCCAGCCTAGCGTGAAAGCCCGCTTCTCGGCCGCCGCCTGCGCGAACAGCGGCGAGTTCAAGAAGCGGATGATGGCCTTCGCCGGCATGTGGTCGGGCACCGGCGAGCAGCTCGACCGGCTGATGCGCAACCAGACGCGCCAGCTGAAGGTGGTCGAGCCGATCTATTTCACCGGTTACTCGCACCCCCACCGCGCGTGGATCCTCGGCGACATCGCCGTGCGCGAGGGCCGGCTCATCAACATTAACCGCGAAGCTTATTTCGATTTCGGCAAGGCGGCGGTGAAGCCGCGCAGCGCCGAGCGCCTCCTCGAGGTCGCTTACGACCAGGACAAACTGGATTTCGCATGGCTTCCGGACGTGTGGACGGCCTGGGGCCCCAAGGGCCTGGTCGCCACCGCCTTCTTCGTCATGTCGCTCTTCGCGGTTCAGATCCGGCTGCGCGAGAAGTCGGTCGGCTTCCTCGAAATCACCGGCGAGCCCGGCTCGGGCAAATCGACGATCGTCGAGTTCCTCTGGAAGACCTTCGGCCGCCACGGATACGAAGGCTTCGACCCGAACAAGGCGACGCCGGCGTTCATCGCCCGCAGCCTGATCAAGGTGTCGAACCTCCCGGTCGGCCTGGTCGAGGGCAAGCGCGACGACAAGGGCGGCGGCTATCGCCAGTTCGACTACAACGATCTGCTCGTGCTGTTCAACGGCCGCTCGCCCCGCGGCACCGGCCAGAAGTCCAACGGCTACGAGACCAGCGAGCCGCCTTTCCTCGGAACGATCTATCTCGTCCAGAACGACCGGATCGACGCGATCCCGGCGGTGCTCGAACGCCTCATGTCGATGTCGATCGACAAGGACGGGCGCACCGATGCGACCCGCGAGGCCGCGATCCGACTCGAGCAGTGGCCGATGGAGGAAGCCTCCGGGACGATCATCCATATCGCCCGGCACGAAGAGCAGTGGCTCAATTTCTATTTTGAGCGCTCAGCATTCCATGATCGCGATCTGCGGCGCCGGTGCGAGGGCCTGCACAACGACCGTATTGTCAAGAACCACCGCCAGCTCTGCGCCGCGGTGGAGACCCTGCCCAAGCTCTTCCCGAATTGCCGCCCGGAATGGGTGCAGGAGACGATCCGCTTTATCGACGCGATGGCGCTCGATCGCCAGCTCAGCACCGGCGGCGACCATCCGAAGGTGGCCAGCTTCTGGGAGCGAGTGGACTGGCTGCTGAAGCGCGAGACGCTCGACGCGCACCTCGACGGCAAGTCGATCAACCAGCACCGCAACCGCGACAATCTGATCGCGATCAACCTCATTGAGTTCGAGGCGCGGTGCCGCGCCGCCGGGCTCGCCACGCCCGACATGGACGAGCTGAAGAAGCTCCTCCGGGGCAGCAAGAGCCGGAAGTGGATGGCGACCAAGAAGGTCAACAACCCCGCCGGCTCGATCGTCTCCTGCTGGGTCTTCCAGCAGCCCGCGGCCTCGAAGGCCGATCCCTCCCCGCAAGACGACTGAAAGGACGCATGATGTTGCACGTCCCCCAATTCCTCGCGACCTGCACGCCGCCGCCCGTCGCCGGCGCCAAGCTGCCGCCCCTCGCGCCGGCGGAATATCTGGCGCTTCGCCGCGCGGCTTCGGGTCAGTCCCTCGACCAGGTCGCCGCGCGGATCCTCGCCAGCTTCCAGTTCGGAAAGAAGATGGGCAAGTCGGCCGCCCGCGCCGAGATCCTCGCTTTGCTGCGCCTCGCCGAGCGCCGCGGCGTCGTCGTGCGGGACAAGGCAACGCTCGACCGGATTCGGCGCGGATACGAATTCGATCCGCACGTCTACCGCCAGCTCGCTACCGCGCCGGCCAAGCGTCACCCCAAGATCTGCCGCGGCTGCGGCTGCAGCGATCACGATCCTTGCCACTCGGCCGACATGAACCCCTGCCGCTGGACGGGGCCGGCAACCTGCTCGCGCTGCACCTACGGGGATGATGAGTGATGGAGCGCCCGGTCTGGCGCGAGCATCGCGCTTCCCTCCCCCTGCAGCCCTTGGAGCCCGCCGCGCCGCCGGCGTCCATCTGGGACCGCGTCTGCTATTCGATCGCCGCGCTCGGCCTGCTGATGCTGGTCGGCCGCGCGCTAGTCGCCCTCTTCTTCGGGGCCGGCCAGTGAACGCGCCCGTCGCCCGGATCTGCGACCTGGGCGCCTTCGGATGCGGCAACGCCACGCGAGGCCGCGCACGGCTCTGCACCGATTGCTTCGTCAAGCTGCCCGGCTTCATCCGGCTCGGCATCAGCGAGGCGCACTACGAGCGCCGCTGGAACGACTGGCACGAGCTGAAGGCCGAGGCAGCCGCCTTCCTCAATCTGAAACCCGCACCGCGCGCCATCGCGCCGGTCGCGCCCTCGATCACCCCGCAACAGGCCTTCGTGATGACGGCCCGCATCCTTGGAGAAAGGGAAGACTGATGACCATCACCGTGATTTATGGCCCGCCGGCGAGCGGGAAGACGGTCAATGCCGACCGCCTGCAGCAGCACTACGGGTGCCAGCGCGTCGTTGACGATTGGTGGGTTCACCGCGGCAAAGCCGTCACGAAGGTCGAGCCCCGCGATGGCGATCTCGTCCTCACCAACGTCGACGTCCCCGAGATCCTGAAGCACTTCCCGCGGGCAAACATCATCTCGATCGCGTCCGCGCTCGCCTCGATTGGGGGTGCTGCATAATGGGCGCGCTCCTCACTCCCGAACAGCTCGAGCTGGCGCACACGCACCTGGTGCCCTGGCTCGGCTCCCGCAGCCGCGTCACCGTGGTCGAGGCCGCCCAGGCGACGCTGGCGAGCATGAAGGCCGCCTTGGTGCCGGCGGCCGATCGCGGCGCGGCCGAGCCCCGCTCGATCGCCACGCTGCTGCGGCTGAAGGGCTTCTACGAAGGCCCGACCGCCAACGGCGACACCGTCTTCCTTCGTCGCGGCACCCAGTCGGCCGAGCGTCAGCGCGGCCTGTCCTATGCCCGCGATTGGCGGGAGCGGACCCGGCCCGAATTCGACGCCCTCTTCGGCGCGGGAGGTCAGGCATGATCGGGACCGATCAAGATCGCTACGCGGAGGCGTTGGCCGTCGTTCGCGACGCAGAGAAGCCGTCGTGCAGTTTCGTTCAGCGCAAGCTCCAAATTCGCTATGCCGAGGCTGCTGGATACATCGAGCGCATGCAGGAAGCCGGATTGGTGTCGCCGCCGAACAACTACGGCGCTCGCACGTGGCTCGGTGACAGCTCGGCATCCGCCGCGCCCGTTCAGATGCCCAGCGCGCCGCCGAGGGCATGCGATTGCATCAAGACCTTCAACGCCCGGCTCGCCGAGCATAACACTCGCATCGCCACCGGTCTGATGCGCATCAATGGCGACTGGGTCGAACGCCCCACGATCGCCAGCGAGCAGATCGAGACGGGCCGCGGCAAGAAAAAGGCGGTGTCGGTTGTGCCGACCTTCTGCCCGTTCTGCGGTGAGCGTTACAACCCCGAGCCCCTTCCGGAATGGAAGCCGATCGACGAAGCGCCGCGCAACGGCCAGCTCCTGCGCTTGGCCGACGGAGCGGGCAACCGCGCGGTCGCGATGTGGGCGGGCGAGCTGGGCTGGGCATGGAGCTTCGGCGAGGGCGAGCAGCCCCGGCCCATCGACTTCACACCGACTCGATTCAGCGCCCTTCCGGCAGAGGAGGCGCGCTGATGTTCCTCGAGGGTCTTTTTATCGACGGCTTCGCCGGCGGTGGCGGTGCCAGCACCGGCATCGCCCAGGCTATCGGCCGCGAGGTCGATATCGCCGTCAATCACAGCGAAACGGCCATCGCCATCCACAAGGCGAACCACCCCGGCACCGAGCATTTCTGCCAGGACATCCGCGCCGTCTGGCCGCGCGCGGCGACCAGGTTGCGTCCGGTCGCCGGCGCGTGGTTCTCCCCCGACTGCAAGGAATACAGCAAGGCGAAGGGCGGTCCCGTAAAGGACCGCCACATTCGCGCGCTGTCGGACGAGGTCGAGGTCTGGCTGAAGGAAGTCGAGCCCCGCGTCGCCTATCTCGAAAACGTCGAGGAATATCAGACCGCCGGCCCGCTCGACGAAGAGGGCCGCGAGATCAAGGAAATGCGCGGCAAGCCCTTCAAGCGGCGCGTCGCACGCTGGCGCCGCCTGGGCTACACCGTCCGATGGTGGAAGCTGCGCGCCTGTGACTATGGCGCGCCGACGATCCGCCGGCGCCTCTACATCGTCATGCGCCGAGACGGTCTGCCAATCGTCAAGCCGAAGGCCACCCATGGCCCCGCCGACCATCCCAAGGTCAAAGCCGGCAAGCTTCTGCCCTACCGTACTGCGGCGGAATGCATCGATTGGTCGATCCGATGCCCCTCGATCTTCGACCGCAAGCGTCCCTTGGCCGAGGCCACAATGCGCCGGATCGCCGCCGGCGTGATGCGCTATGTGGTGAACGCAGAGCATCCCTACATCGTCGGCGATCGCGCCAGCCACATCACCAAGTTCCACGCCACGAACGTCGGTTCCCCGATGTCCGCGTCGATGCCGACCGTGACGGCGAATGGTGCTGCAGCTCGCCAAGCCGGAGCGGTTCCGCTGGGCCTGGTCGACGCCGAAATCGCGCCGTTCATCAGCTATGGGCAGCAGGGCGGGTTAAACCGGCCGGTTGACGCCCCTCACCACGTCGTCGCCGCATCGCCAAAGGACACGAACGGCCTAGCCGCCGCTCTCCTGCACAAGATGGCGCAGAACGGCGTGGGCAAGGATCCGCGCGTGCCGCTCGACACTGCCATGGCGGGCGCCGCGAAACACGGCGTCATCACCGCTCATATCGAGCAGGCCAATACCGGAATGGTCGGCCACACCCCGCGCAAGCCGTTCAGCACCATCGTGGGCAAGGGCTGCACCCAGCGGATTGTGGAAACGATGCTGGTCGAAGAAGGCGCCCTGCCCCCGGCGATGCTGTCTCGCGCAACCGCCGTCGCCGCATTCCTGGTCAAATACTACGGCACCGATGGCGAGAGCGAGGCCGCCCAGATCCAGCCTGTCGATCGCTCCCTTGACACGGTTACCACCAAGGCGCGCTTCGCCGTCGTGACGGTGACGATCGACGCCACCACCTATGTGATCGTCGACATCGGCCTGCGGATGCTCACGCCCCGCGAGCTGGCACGGGCGCAGGGCTTTCCCGACAGCTACGTGCTTGATCCCGAGTGCTGGTACACGACCGACCCGTCGAAGAAATTCCCGAAAGGGCAGCGGAAATTCGGGCGCCTGCCCGTCAGCTACCAGATCAGCGCCATTGGCAACAGCGTCTGCCCGCCGGTCGCGCGCGCGCTGGTCGCCGCCAACCAGCCCGGGATCAATGACAACGAGGCGCCGGGGGACGGCCAGAGGTGGGCGGCATGACCGGCGTGCTTCAGCTCGAGGAGCCGCCCAAGCTCCTCCGCCAGCACCCGGGCGTCCGCACCCTTCCGGCGCTTCGCATGGCGATCGACGATCTCCTCCGCGAGGCCGATGACCTTGGACACAAGGGCCCAATCAACCTCGCAGATTTCGACCCCAAGACCGGCGTCGATGTCTCGCTCAATCGCGACCATCGCGGCCTGCTCTTCATCGCTTTCCGAAAGCCCAAGGCATGAAAATCCTTCGACGCGCCCTCGCCGTCGCGCTGTTCCTCGCCGTCTGGTCGGCCTTCTGGATCGCGACAGGCTTGCTCACCGGCTTCGGCTATCAGCTTGGATTCGGCCGATGACAGTCGTCACCATCGGCACGGCGACGCTCCACCTGGGCAACGCCTACGAGCTGCGCCCGCTGCTTGGCTATCACGACGCCGATTGCATGGACCCGCCCTATCGGTTCCGGGCAAGCGGCGGCGGGCACTATCGCAAGGCGCGCGGCCAGATGCAGCGCATCGAGCGGGAAGGCCTCCACCGCGGCTTCGACGCCTCGATCATCAACCCGCTGCTCTGCGGAGCGGCCGTTGTGTTCGCGCACAACGACCAGCTCGCCGAGCTGCTCGCCTATGCGAAGGGGAATTTCCACCGGCACGCTCTTTGCGTCTGGCAGAAGACGAACCCGCAGCCGATCGCAAACAAGCACTATCGCGCCGACTGCGAATTCTACCTGCACGCATGGCATCGCGGCTTCCATCCCGAAGGCGACCTGGTCGAGAAGCACCGTGTCCGCCGGATCTCGACCCCTCGAGGCGCCGCGCGGTTCGATCATCCGACGACAAAGCCGGACGCGCTGATGTCGAGCATCATGGCGAACCTCGCCGGCGATTCGGTGTGCGATCCTTTCATGGGCACCGGCTCGACCGGCGTCGCGGCGGTCCGCGCCGGCAAGCGCTTCACCGGGATCGAGCTAGACCCGCGGTACTTCGAAACCGCCGTCGCTCGCATTCGCGCCGCAGTGGCGGAAACAGACAGGGAGGCCGCATGAAGGACCGGCCACACCCTCCCGATCTGATCGCTTTTGTCGAGGCACTTGCACGCGCCGCGGCGAATCGAGACTATGACGCCCAGCTCGGCCGCCAAGCCGCGGCCAATGACGGTCCCCATGAAGACGGTAATTTACGCTCGCTACAGCTCGGACAGGCAGAATGCGCGGTCGATCGACGCGCAGATCGCCGACTGCCGCGCGCGCGCCGAGCGTGAAGGCTGGCCGATCGTCGAAGTCTTCACCGACTACGAGACCAGCGGCGCCGCCGGCATCAGCGAAGAGCAGCGCCCCGGCATGGCGGCGCTGCTCTCTCGCGTTTCCGCCGGAGGCATCGACCAGGTGCTTTCCGATTCCACGAGCCGCATTGCACGCGACGAAGTGGACGGGCTCAATATTCGGCGCCTGCTCAACCATCACGGCGCCCGACTATTCACTCTGTCGATCGGCGAGATCGACGATATCCGCGGGCTGATCACCAGCTTCGTCGACCAGCAGCAGCGCAAGGATCTCGCGCACAATGTCCGCCGAGGGCAGCGCGAGATCGTTCGCGAACAGCGCGCGCCGGCGGGCATCGCCTACGGCTATCGACAGGACAATCGGCTCGACGAGCGCGGGCAGGCGGTGCGTGGCCTGCGCAGGATCGATGACGATCAGGCCGCCATCGTCCGCCGCATTTTCGAGGAAAGCGCAGCCGGCAAGAGCGCCCTCGCTATCGCCAGCGCCCTGAATGCTGAGAAGATTCCCGGGCCTCGAGGCGGCACTTGGCGCGCCGGCGTGATCCACGGCGACCCCAAGCGTCATAACGGTGTCCTCCGCAATCGCCTCTACAACGGCGAGCTGGTGGTCGGCCGCACCACGAAGATCGTCCATCCGACGACGCGAAAGCACATCATCCGACCGAACGCTCCCGACACATGGACGGTTGAGCCGGTCGAGCATCTGCGCATTGTCGATGCCGAACTATTCGCCAGCGTCCAGGCAATGCTTTCGACCAAGGCCGAAGAGACGGCACGCACCCGGCCCGAAACCTATCGCCGGTCGAAATACCTTCTTTCCGGCCTAGGCGTCTGCTCGGTCTGCGGCGGTGGCTGGGTGAAGTCGCGGCCGAACGCATGGGGCTGCGGGCAGGAGCGTCAAGGCGTCTGCAGCAACGGCGCCACGATCTCGCATCGTCAGTACGAGAAGCGGGTGCTGGCACAGCTCAAGCACAAGCTCCTCAATCCGGACCTGATCGCGGCCTATCTGCGCGCCTATCAGGAGGAGCGCGCGCGCCGCGTGGCCAATGCCGGTCGCGATCGCGCCGAACTCGAACGGAAGCTCGCCCAGCTGAACCGCAAGATCGACCGCTTCGTCGAGGCTATAGCCGAGGAGGGTTCCTTCCCCGAGATCCGCACCGCGTTGTCGGCCGCGCGCGCCGATCGCGACGATGCGCAGCGGCGATTGAGCGAGATAGAGGGACCGCCCGTCGTGGCGCTCTTGCCGAACCTGGCCGAGCAATATCGCGCCGAGATCGAAGGACTCGAGCAGCTGCTCGCGGATCCGCACGCCCAGGCCGACGCCGTGCCCCGGTTCCGCAGTTTGATCGGCAAGATTATCGTTTCGCCTGCGCGCCGCGGCGTGACCATCACCGTCGAGGGACGTATCGACCAGCTGCTTGGGCTGGCCTCTCCCGTTGCCGCGCCAACTGGCGCCCGCCCGAGTCGAAAAAAGGCGGGCTAACCCCCCACACCTCTGCTACGGGCACCGCCGCGAATACATGTGATAACGCCTGATTCGTGTTACCCGCTCCACCTTTCAAATGAATCGGGGGAAGCCCATCGGCCGGCGTAGGCAAGTCGGCGCCCGCAGCTCGAGCTGGCCATTTGAGTTAGTCGTCGATCCCGAACATCGACAGGCAATCCTCGAACATCGGCATCTCCAGCCGGCTCGAGCCAATATATCTGAAAGAAAAGTCGATCACGAACGGGATACCAAAGCCTTCGGATACGAGCGCCATTCGCGCATCACCAAAATACTTAAGTCGCACGACCTCGAAGCGCTTTGCGCCACATTCAGCGACATACCGCTGCACCAAATTGGTGCGCGGATCATCAATTCCATAGGCGATATGGAACAGGGACCAGGCGAACTCTCGCTCCAAGCCATCCAGGCGTCCAAAATCATCGTAAACGGGCACAAATTGAAACTGCCCGCCGATGATCGCATCGGCGTCCTTCTGTTGCAAAGCTCCCCGCTCCCCTTTGTCGAGGGTACAGTGCGTAACACTTCGGGCTTCGTCTCGATAAGCTTCGATTGCACCATTTCGAGGCATTAGCACAACGGGTGAATTCCTGGGCACCGGGCGGTCCGACAGCGGTGTCTTCACGGCGCCTGACAAGAGGCTCGCCTCGGCGACATCCTGAGAGCCTGTGACCCAATCGCACAGAAACCCGCCAATATCGGCGCCCCCGTGCATCTCACACCGATCACACATACAGCGCCCTCTCTTCGAAGCCGAACTGACAGACAGTGAATCTCGTACCAACCCTAGCTGTTAACGGTACATACACCAGCGATAGCGCATAGGCAACACCAGATTGGTGTATTTGATGTTGCACTCTGGTGTATTAATGATATGTTAACCGTCGAACGCTCGCACCCTAAGAGGGAGATTACCGATGTTTGAAAAAGCTGGTGTGTACCGGAGATTTAAAATCTCGCTGATCGGGCCTCGCTGTGAAATCTCGCGCGCCTCGCTCTCCAATCCCGCACTCGATGCGGCTGCGACGAAATCTGGACAGTGCCATCGCGAGCTTATCGCCCACGCGGCAACAATAAAGGAAATGGCGGTGATGTCGAAGGACGCATCAGTCATCAAGATCCTACCTCTCATGGGCTCCGGGCCGGCAAGTGGTGGTGTCGGGATACCGGGACCGGACATGACGACGCACATCGCCAACTAGACGGGAAAATCCATCATGTCGGATATTGCGGATCCCGTAGAGGCCAAGCCCGAGGCCGCCGAAGCGAGTACGCTTCAGCGCTTTTCTCTAACGCTGCCGCCAATGCAGAATGACGCACTGAATGCGATGTCAAAGACAACGGGTCTTTCGAAGACCGAACTCATTCGACACGCCGTCGCTCTGCTCAACGTGGCCATCAGTGCCAGGAAAAAGGGGCTAAGCTTAGCCCTGACCAACGAAGATGAAGAAGTGGTTGGACACATCGTTTCTACTATTTGAGGAAAAGCCATGGACGACGACGCTAGCGAAGATCGGATTGCCCGTTCCGAACCTGCCGTCGTCGTCTCAAGGTGGCGAAAGGGCAAGCGCTCGCCTGGCATCGAAGAGATTAATTACTTGGATCAGAACTTCGAGGTTAAGCTGGAGCGCGCTCGCAGAGCTCGCAATGTAAACCGCAATGAGCGCTGGGAAGACGTACGTCAGACCTTGACCATCCTCATGTTTGCCGTGGGATTTCTGCTTATACTTTTCGCGCTGGGAATGAGCATATTCATCCTCTTCACGCGATCGACAGAGCCTGTTGAGCTAGCAAGATGGACTCTTGAAACGTTACTCGGCGCCTTCATCGCGGGCCTAATCGGCTTCTTTGCGGTGAAGTCCTTCGAAAAATAGTGCCTGCCTAGAATAATCGGCTTTGATCATCGTCCATAGCCGCGCAATTACCAGCCGGGCTATTCTGCTTGCGCGCAGCCATGACCATATGTGTTGCAGATGATCCGTGTTACCCGCTCCACCTGCACCAGGCATATGACAACCGACACCGCCCCCTTGGCACTCTATGTGCACTGGCCGTTCTGCGTGTCGAAATGCCCCTATTGCGACTTCAACAGCCATGTCCGCGAGAGCGTGGACCAGGTCGCATGGCGCACCGCGATGCTTGCCGATCTGGCACATGAGGCCGAGGCGCTGCCCGGGCGCCGGCTCGGCTCGATCTTCTTCGGCGGCGGCACGCCTTCGCTGATGCCGCCCGAGACGGTCGCCGCGGTGATCGAGGCGGCGGAACGGCATTGGGGCTTCGAGCCCGGCATCGAGATCACGCTGGAGGCCAATCCTTCCTCGGTCGAGGCCGCGCGCTTCGCCGATATCGCCGCGGCGGGCGTCAACCGGGTGTCGCTGGGCCTGCAGGCACTCGACGACGACGCGCTGCGCTTCCTGGGCCGGGCGCACGGCGTGGACGAGGGGCTGGCGGCGCTCGACACTGCCCAGCGGGCATTCCAGCGCGTCAGCTTCGACCTGATCTATGCCCGGCCGGAGCAGAGCCTGGCCGATTGGGAAGCCGAGCTGCGCCGCGCGCTCTCCTTCGGCACCGAGCACCTCTCGCTCTACCAGCTCACCATCGAGCCCGGCACGCGCTTCGCCACCTTGTTCGAGAAGGGTGAACTCGCCGCCTTCGATCCCGACGCGGCGGCCGACCTGTTCGAGGCGACCCGCGCGATCACCGCCGCAGCCGGGCTGCCGGCCTATGAGATATCCAACCATGCCCGCCCCGGCGCCGAGAGCCGGCACAACCTGACCTATTGGCGCTATGGCGACTATGCCGGCGTCGGGCCCGGTGCGCATGGGCGGCGGGGTGGCGTGGCCACCCTGCGTCGCAAAAAGCCCGAGAACTGGCTCACGGCGATCGAGCGCAACGGGCACGGCATCGAGCGCGAGGACCCGCTCCTGGCCCATGACCGCGGCGTCGAGGCGCTGCTGATGGGCCTGCGCCTGGCCGAGGGCGTCGACCTGGCGCGCATCCCCGACGCTCCCCTCAACGCCCAGACGCTGGCGGTGATGGAGGCCCAGGGACTGGTGAAGCGGGAGGGAACCCGCCTCACCGTCACCGATGTCGGCATGCCCGTGCTGGAGGCGATCCTGCGCGAGCTGGTGATCGCCTAACTCAATTCCCGAAGCCGTTGGGCGCCGGCGACACCGTCACCGTCGTCCCCCCCTTCACTTCCTGCACCTCCAGCGCACGCTCGGCGATGCCGTCGCGGCGGAACCGGAACGAGCCGTCGAGGCCGCCAAAGCCGTCCGGCGCGGTCAGCCGGCTCTCGGGGAAGGCGTCGCCCGGGCGCCAGTCGCGGGCGATGCGCACGGTGAGCAGCACCGCGTCATAGCCGAGCGTCGACATCCGGTACGGCGCCGCGCCGAAGCGGGTGCGGTACTTGGTGGCATAGGTGCGGTAGTAATTGTCGGGCACGCTGGCGAACCAGGCGCCGCTGAGCACCGCGTTCGAGCCGATCGCCGAATCGGTGTTCCACAGCTCGGTGCCGAGGATGCGCGCGGTCTTGCCGCCCGCCGACTTGCGGATGATCGGCGCCGCGATCACGCCGCTCGAGCCCGAGCCGGCGATGAGGATCGCCTGATAGGGCGTGCGCGACAGCTTGGTGACCGCATTGGTCATCGAGCCGGGGCGGCCGTCATAGGTCTCCATCGCCAGCACCTTGCCGCCCTGATCCTCGACGGCGCGCAGGAAAGTGGTGGAGGCACGCTCGCCATAGACGCCCGAGACCATCAGCCCGACGAAGTTGGTGACGCCCTGGGTGCGGGCATAATCGACGACGCGCTCGATCGACTGGGCCGGCGAATAGCCGAGCAGATAGGTGCCGTTGCCGGCCACGCTGGTGTCGTTCGAGAAGCTCAGCACCGGCACGCGCGCGGAGCGGGCGATCGGCGCGACTTCGCGGGCTTCTTCCGAAAGCAGCGGGCCGAGGATCAGCTTGTTGCCCTCGGCGATCGCCTGGCGCGCGGCTGCGGCCGCGCCGCCGGCACCGCCGGTATCATAGGTGGTGATGCGCAGCACGTCCGACCTCGTGTCGAGGATCGCCAGCTGAGTCGCGTTGGACAGCGATTTGCCGACGCCGGCGTTCGGGCCCGTCAGCGGCACGAGCAGGGCGACGCGGTGGCGCTCCAGATCCTGGGGCAGGCCCGGCGCGATCGGACGAGTCGACGGGCGCTCGCGCGGCGCCTCCACGGTGGGGGCGGGGCGCGTTTCGGGGATCACCCGGGGCCCGCTGGCGCAGGCGGCGAGGAGTGCGGCGAGGCCCAAAGCGGCCCAGCGCAGTATGCCCCGTTGCGGATTCACGGTCGCGTCTGCCATTTACTCTCCCCGATGGAACCTGTTCTTACGCCCGGCCTCTATATCGTCGCCACCCCGATCGGCAATCTCGGTGACCTGTCGCCGCGCGCCAGCGAAATACTCCTGGGCGCCGATCTGGTTGCGGTTGAAGACAGCCGTGTGACAGCGAACCTGTTTCGCCACCTCGGCGCCAAGGGCAGGATGATGCCCTATCACGACCATAATGCCGATGCGGTGCGCCCCGGTCTGGTGGCACGGATGGGCACCGAGGCGATTGCGCTGGTCTCAGATGCGGGCACGCCGCTGATCTCCGATCCCGGCTTCAAGCTGGTGCGCGACGCGCGTGCGGCGGGGCATACGGTGACGACGATCCCCGGCCCCTGCGCGGCGATCGCGGCGCTGACGCTGGCCGGGCTGCCGACCGACCGCTTCCTGTTCCTGGGCTTCCTGCCCTCCAAGCTCCACGCCCGCGCCGAATCGATCGCCGAGATCGCCGGCGTGCGCGCGACTTTGGTGCTCTACGAATCGGGGCCGCGGCTTTCGGCCTGCCTCAGCGCGCTGGCCGAGGGACTGGGCGACCGCGATGCCGCGGTGGCGCGCGAGATCAGCAAGAAGTTCGAGGAATGCGTGACCGGGTCGCTGACCCAGCTCGCCGAACGCTATGCCGAGGCGCCGCCGCGGGGCGAGATCGTGGTGGTGGTTGCCCCGCCCGGCGCGCCGGAGCCGGCCAGCGCCGACGACGCCGATGCCGCACTGGCCGAAGCGCTGACCCGGCTGCCGGCGAGCAAGGCAGCGGGCGAAGTCGCCAAGAAGCTCGGGCTCGACCGCAAGGCGCTCTATGCGCGGGCGATGGAGATGAAGAGCTGATCCTACAGGGCTGTCCGAGTCGCGGCGTGGAAGTTCACTGAAGTCACACCAATGGCGAGAATCGCGGCGCGCTATTTTCCCTGTTTTCCCGGAAATGCGCCGCATCGCGCAACATGGTTGCGCGCGCGGGATCCTATTTTTCCTGAAGGGGGAAGCGCTGTGCATGGCCCGAAGAGGCCAGCAGGCGAAATCCTATTTTGCTAGAATGAAAGGAGTGATGCCTCTTCCCGTCATCCCCGCGCAGGCGGGGATCCAGGGTAACTTCACGCATCGCTCTGGACTCTGGATCCCCGCCTGCGCGGGGATGACGAAATAGAGCGGAGGGCGGAGCCCTCAGGCGTATCGCTGCTCGAGCAGGCGCATTTCGTCGGCGCCGGTCAGCTCCGCAAGCCGCCGGAGATAGGACTCGGCCAGCTGGCGGCGGCGCAGGGCGGCGGCCTCGGTCAACGCGTGCCTTGCGGCTGCGAGTTCCTGTGCGGCGCGACGCCGATAATAGCGTTCGTTCGATTCCATTGGCGCAGACCCCCCGGAAGCACCGATTAAACCCGGTCCGGTGCGACTCGGTCTGGCCATGGTAACCAAAGTTATCCACAGGTGCGAGTCGTGAGAGCCCAAAGACCAACGGATCGCCGCGCTGCGGAAACGCGTGGCCGCGAAGGCGAGCGCCGGGCGGCCTGGTGGCTATGGCTCAAGGGCTGGAAAATCCTCGATTCCCGCGTCCGCACCCCCGCCGGCGAAGTCGATCTGGTTGTGCGGCGCGGCAACCTCGTCGCCTTCGTCGAGGTCAAGACCCGCGCCACTGCGGCCGCGCTCGACTTCGCCATCGACGAACCCCGGCTCGCCCGCGTCGCCGCCGCGGCGGAATATCTGATGCCGCGCTATGCCGGGCCAGGCGACGATATCCGCGTCGACGTAATCCTCATTGCTCCGCGCACCCTCCCTCGCCATATCGAAAACGCCTGGATGGGGTGACTTAGTAGAATAAGTCACCTAAAGCGTTTTCCGAAGGAGTTTTCATGCCGCTCACCGTCGCCGTGCAGATGGACCCGTTGGACGCGATCAACATCGCCGGCGATTCGACCTTTGCACTGATGCTCTCGGCCCAGGCGCGCGGGCACAGGCTGTTCCACTATGCCGCCGAGGACCTGAACTACCGCGACGGGCGGGTGTGGACCAAGGCGCATCCGGTGACGGTGCAGCGCGTGGTCGGCGATCATTTCAAGTTCGGCGATCCGGTGGCGCTCGACCTGGGCGAAGAGGCCGATGTCGTGCTGATGCGCCAGGATCCGCCGTTCGACCTGGGCTATATCACCGCAACGCACCTGCTCGAGCGCATCGCCGACAGGACCCTGGTGGTCAACGACCCGGCCAGCGTGCGCAACGCGCCGGAGAAGGTGTTCGTCCTCGATTATCCGCAGTTCATGCCGCCGACCCTGGTGACGCGCAGCCTGGACGAGGCGCGTGCCTTCCTGGCCGAGCATGGCGAAGTCGTGATCAAGCCGCTCCACGGAAACGGCGGCAAGGCGATCTTCAAGGTGGGCAGCGACGGCGCCAACCTGTCGGCGCTGATCGAAGTGTTCAACACCGCCTGGCGCGAGCCGCACATGGTGCAGGCCTTCCTCCCCTCGGTCGCGGCGGGCGACAAGCGCATCGTGCTGGTCGACGGCGAGGTGGCCGGCGCGATCAACCGCATCCCCGGCGAAGGCGAGATAAGATCGAACCTGGCGGTGGGCGGAAGTGCTGCCAAGACCGAGCTGACTGCACGCGAGCAGGAGATCTGCGAATTGCTCGGACCGGAGCTGAAGAAGCGCGGGCTGCTGTTCGTCGGCATCGACGTGATCGGCGGCGAATGGCTGACCGAGATCAACGTCACCTCCCCCACCGGCATCGTCGCGATCGACCGGTTCAACGGCACCGATACCGGCGCCCTCATCTGGCAGGCGATCGAACGCCGCGTCGCCGAGCGGGGTTGATGGATCCAGGCTATGTGGGACGCCGTTACCTGGGGATATTGGGGCATCTTCTGGCTGATGGTGCTGGAGAATGTGGTCCCGCCGATCCCGTCCGAAGCGATCATGAGCGTGGCCGGCATCTCCGTGGCGCGCGGGCACATGGATTTCACCCTGCTCGTGCTCGTCGGCACCGCGGGCACGGTGGTGGGCAATCTCTTCTGGTGGGAGATCGGCCGGCGGCTGGGCTATCAGCGGCTAAAGCCGATGGTCGATCGCTGGGGCCGCTGGCTGACGGTCGACTGGCACGAGATCGAGCGGCTCAAGGCCTATTTCGACAAATGGGGCGGGCCGACAGTGCTGATCTTCCGCTTCATGCCCGTCGGCCGCACGATCATCTCGGTGCCGGCCGGGCTGATGCACATGCCGTTCTGGCGCTTCGTCGGCTATACCGCGGCGGGCAGCGCGGTGTGGAACACCTTGCTCGTCGGCCTGGGCTATGCGGCCGGCACGACGATCGCCGATATCGAGCATTGGGTGGCGCCGATGGTGATCGCGCTCTTCGCATCGATCGTGGTGGTGTGGCTGTGGCGGGTGTTTACCTGGAAGCCGCGAGGCTGAGCCGTTCCAGCTCGGTGGCGATCAGCTGGGCATATTCCTCGATCTGCGGGACGAGGCTCGCCAGCTGCACCTGGCGCGGCGACGGATCGATCGCGCAGAGCGTGCCGAAAAAGCCGTCGGCGCGCTGGATCGGCCAGGAGATATAGCTTTCGAACCCGTAGAGCACCGGCGTGTGATGCGTGCGCCAGGCCGGATCGGCGGTGACGTGATCGATATAGACGCCCTGCCCGCTCGCGCGGATCTCGTCGCAGATCGTCGTCTTGATCTCGAGCTCGTCGCCGGGCGTGAGGCCGAACTCGATCTTGTCGAGCACCTGGCAGGCGATCCAGCGATCGGCGGTCACGCGCGCCACCGCGGAAAAGCCCATGCCGGTCAGGTGGCAGACATCGGCGAGGATCGCCTCGACCTCGGGGATGCGCTGGACGGCGGCGATATCGGCGGCGAAGTCGTAGGGCATGGCGCGATCCTAGCGGATAGTTGCGCCGCTGTAACTGATGGAGATCAGGCGCGGGGGTGGGCGTTCCGGTACACGTCGAGCAGATGCGCGGCATCGACGGCGGTGTAGATCTGGGTGGAGCTGAGGCTGGCATGGCCGAGCAGCTCCTGCAGCGCGCGCAGGTCCGCGCCGCGGCCGAGCAGATGCGTGGCGAAGCTGTGGCGCAGCGCATGCGGGGTAGTGCGATCCGACAGGCCGAGCGCGGTGCGGGCGCGCTGGACGGACTTGCGGATCACGCCGGGCGGCATGGGGCCGCCCTTGGCGCCGCGGAACAGCGGCAAGTCGCGGGCGGTGCCAAAGGGGCATAGCCTCGCATAGGCCTCGATCGCGTCGCGGACCTGGGGGAGCAGGGGCACGATGCGCGTCTTGGCGCGCTTGCCGGTGACGCGCATCGTCTCGCCGAGGGGCAGGACGTCCCCGGTGAGCGCGACCGCTTCGCCGATGCGGAGACCCGCGCCGTAGAGCAGCAGCAGCACCGCCCAGTCGCGCGCGGCGAGCCAGGGTTCGCTGGCCTCTTCGGACACGGTTTCGGCGAGTGCGACGGCTTCGTGCGGGGCGATCGGGCGGGGCACGCCCTTCTTGACGCGCGGGCCCTTGAGGCGGGGCAATTCGGCTTCGTCGCCGACGGCGAACTTGAGGAAGCCGCGGACGGCGGAGAGCTCGCGCGCAGCGGAGGCGTTGGACAGGCCGTCCTCGCGGCGATGGGCGAGATAGGCGCGCAGGTCGGCGGCGATGATACTGGCGAGGGTCTCGCTTGTCACCGGGCCGCCCCAATGGCCCTGGAGGAAGGCGACCAGCCGCTCGGCGGTGGCGCCGTACGCCCGCACCGTGTGCGCCGAGCGCCGCCGGTCGCGGGCGAGATGCTGCGCGTAGAGGAGCGGGAGCGCGGGTTCGTTCACGCTCCCACCTTACCTCTCTTCGTCCTCCCGGCGAAAGCCGGGATCCAGAGTCGCAACCGACGTCGCCCGTGAGCCTGGGCCCCGGCTTCCGCCGGGGTGACGGTAATTACCCGATCTTCTGGCCGGTCTTGGCCCAGTCGGCCATGAACGAGGCGATGCCCGCGTCGGTCAGCGGGTGCTTGACTAGCTGGCGGATAACACTCGGCGGGGCGGTCATCACATCGGCGCCGATCTTGGCCGCCTCGAGCACGTGGATCGGGTTGCGCACCGATGCGACCAGGATCTCGGTGTCGAAGTCGTAATTGTCGTAGATCGTGCGGATGTCGGCGATCAGGTCCATGCCCGGATAGCCGATATCGTCGTGGCGGCCGACGAACGGCGAGATGAAGGTCGCGCCGGCCTTGGCGGCGAGCAGCGCCTGGTTGGCCGAGAAGCACAGGGTGACGTTGACCATCGTGCCGTCGCTGGCGAGCGCCTTGCACGCCTTGAGGCCGTCGATCGTCAGCGGCACCTTGACCGCGACATTGTCGGCGACCTTCCGGACGATCTCAGCCTCACGCATCATGCCCTCGAAATCGAGCGCGACGACTTCGGCCGAGACCGGCATGCCCGGCACGATCTCGCAGATCTCCTTGACCACTTCGAGGAAGTCGCGGCCGGCCTTGTGGATCAGTGAAGGGTTGGTGGTGACGCCGTCGAGCAGGCCGGTGTCGGCCAGGTCGCGGATATCGGCGGTGTCGGCGGTGTCGGCGAAGAACTTCATGGAATCGAAGACCTGTATTAGAAGGAGCTGGGGCCGCACCTAGCGCAGCGGGGATCGGGGAGGAAGCGCCGAGTCCGCCGCGCATCGACATCTCATTGCGAAAAGGCGTGCGGCATGGACACGATGGTTCCTCCGAATTCCGGGAAGATCGACCTGACCGCAGGGGTCCGGACGCTGTTCGCCGAACATGCGCATGACCGTGCGCCGGGGTTGAGCCAGGCGATCACCGAGGCGCGCTTCTTCCTCACCATAGATCCCAAGGCGCGTGAACTGGTGCTCGACAAGCATGCGATGCTGCTGGCGATCACCTCGGCCGGGGATGCCCGCAAGCCGAGCGGCAGCGGCTCGGCGCTGTGGCTGACGCGGTGGCTCGACCGGCAGAACCGGATTTCCGCCCCGCGCCTCCATGCCGGGAGTACCGGGAGCGAGGCATTGCGGGCCGCGGAGCAGGGCTATGCGCTGCTCTTCTCGCTTTCGATGCGCGAGCGGATCCTCCCGCGCGCGCACGAACTGGCGCTCGGTTCGGTGCGACGGAAGAAGTTCGACCTGCGCCACCTGCTGTTCGCGCTGATCGAGCTGGGCGAGGAGGCATGGACCGCGGTGCTGCCCGACGGCCTGTCGGCGGCGCAGGCGGACGAGCTCAAGGCGCTGCTGATCACCAATATCTGCCAGTCGCCCGAGCCGAAGGAGGACACCGATTTCTGGCGCTCGCTGTTGCCGCCCGGCGCCCCGGAGATACCCCCCGAATCGCTGCGCACGCTTTCCGACCAGCCGGCCGCGGTCGATCGGCTCGGCCGCGCGACCTTTGCCGAGGCGCTGAGCCACCGGCTGCGCGACGCCTATGCAGAGAGTGTCGGCTCGCGCGATCGCGGCGCGTTCATGGCGCACATCCATGGCCCCTGGGGCTATGGCAAATCCTCGGTGCTGAATTTCCTGCGCACCGAACTCGAGGCGCCGCTTGCACGCGCGCCGGACGAGAAGCCCGCCGCCGGCGACGAGCCCTGGCTGGTGGTCGATTTCAACGCGTGGAAGCACCAGCGCATCCGGCCGCCCTGGTGGTCGCTGATCAGCGCGGTGTACGACGCGGCGCGAAAGGCGCCCGAGGTGCGCGCCAACAGCAAATTGTGGCGAATCTGGTGGGGATGGCGGCTGCGCGCGGACTGGGGGCCGGTGGCGCTGGTCGTGCTGCTGGTCGCGATCGGTGCGGTGAGCGCGATCGGCAGCGACGATTCGTCCGTGAAGCTGGTCAGCGGCCTGATCACCGCAGGCGCCGCAGTCTTCGCCGCCACCCGAGTGCTCTCCTTCGGATCGGCCAAGGCGGCGCAGGCCTATGCCGAGCTCAAGACCGATCCCTATGCCCCGGTCGCCCGCCTCTATTGCCGGCTGGTCGAGGCGATCGGCCGCCCGGTCGCGATCTTCGTCGACGATCTCGATCGGTGCGACGGCGCCTATGTCGTCGAGTTGATCGAAGGCATACAGACGCTGCTGCGCAACGAGCCCGTCACCTATGTCATCGCCGCCGAGCGCAAATGGATCTGCGCGGCCTTCGCCCGGAAATATGCCGATTTCGCCGGCGAGATCGGCGAGCCGGCGCGCCCGCTCGGCTATCTGTTCCTCGACAAGCTGTTCCAGATCTCCGCCGCGCTCCCGGCGCTTTCGGGCGAGGTCCGCAAAAATTATTGGGCCAATCTGCTCGACGGCAGCAACGCCATGCCCGAATCGGGGCTGACCCCCGAGGCGGCCGCACGGCGCGTCGCAGGAACCGGCAGCGTCGAGGGGCTCAACCAGATCATTGCCGATGCCCCCGAAGCCGAGCGCCCGCAGTTGCGCGCCGCCGCGGCGATCGAGATCACGCGCGCCCGCAATGCCGAGAAGCTCGAGCACCGCCTGCAATCCTTCACATCGCTGCTCGAACCCAATCCGCGCGCGATGAAGCGGCTGGTGAACGCCGTCGGCATGGCCCAGGCGCGTGCGTTCCTGGAAGGGCGCACCGTCGCGCTCGACACGCTCGCGCGCTGGACCCTGGTCGAGCTGCGCTGGCCGCTGCTCGCCGATCACCTTGCCGGCAATATCGAGGCAATCGCGCTTGCGCATGGCACGCCGGCCGACGGTGTGCCCGACGCGATGGCGAAACTGCTCGGCGATGGCCATGTCCGCGCCGTCATCGCGCCGACGGGCGAGCCCGGGCTGGATGCCGAGCTGCTTCGGCAGCTGCTCGCCTGATCCGCCGCCGCGGCCGATCAATCGTGCGTGAGCATCAGCTTTGCCCGGTCGGCCTTGAGCCTGCTGACCGTGACGCGATAGGTGCCGGGGCGCATCCGGTACTGGATGATCTTGTGGATGGTTGAGCAGCGCGGCCCCTTGCTCTGGGATGCCATTCGCAGCGGACGCGTGCCGGTGGCGGGGAAGGCGTCGATCCAGCCGTCCCGGTCGATCGCGATGCCGACAAGGCCCGCCTTGCGGATGGTGATACGCGTCTCGATCCCCTTGCCGCGCACCGGCAGCGTCACTGCATGGCCGGTATCGAGCCCCTTGCCGTCGCGCATCCAGCCGGCGAGCGGGCGCGGCAGCCGGGTGTCGAGCGTGGTGCAGCGGTCCTGGACTGCCGCCGCCAGAGCGAGCGCCGTGAGTATCATCGTCATCCCCCTTGTTGGTCGCAGCGATGTTCCGCCAATGTTCTCATCTCCGCAACTAAAGCTTGCACCGAAATGAAGAGGATGCGCTTAGGCGCGCGATGCGCCTGATCCTCGCCCTGCCCCTGCTTCTGACCGCCACGCCGGCGCTGGCGCAGCGGACCGACGACCAGCTCTGGCTGCAGGCGAGCGGGATCGTACCGGTCGGCAAGCATGAAGAGGCGACGGTGGAGAGCATCGTCCGCTTCGGCGACCGCGCCAAGGGCCTGGCGCATACCGAGATCGGCGGACTGTTCGCCTGGAAGATCGGCAAGCTCGAGGTCGGTGTCGGCTACCGCCATGTCGAGGATTTCAACGATGGCCGCGCGCTTCCGAACGAGGAGCGCACCCGCCAGCACATCATCGTGCCGCTCGGCGCCGGCTTCGCCACGCGGATCCGGCTCGAGCAGCGCTTCAACAGTTCCGGCCGCGGCATCGGCCACCGCGTGCGCGGGCAGTTGCGATTCAACGCGCCGCTGACCCGTGGCGGGCTGGGCCTGTTCGCGACACAGGAGACCTACCTCAACATCAACGATACCAGCTGGGGCCAGCGCAGCGGCATCGAGCGCGTGCGCCACACCATCGGCATCGGCGTACCGATCGGCCGCCAGCTGCGCGTGGAGACGGGCTATCTCAACCAGTATCGCTTCGGCCGGAACGGCGCGCGCGACCAGATGGACCACGCGCTCACCTTGGGGATGACGCTGCGGCCCTAGGTTTGGGACTCATATCCTACTTCTGTCACCCGAGCTCGACCCAGGGTCCCGCTGCTCCGACGTCCAGGAAGAAGCGGGATCCCGGCTCAATGCCGGGATGACGTAAGAAAACCAATAACTTCTCTGGCTTCTCAGCCTATTCGCCCGCGACAAGCATCGCCTTCACCTTGGGCGTCGATAGCCCCGAGACATAGAGGCGATAGGCGCCGGGCTGCAGCGCGAAGCGGACGATCTTGCGGATCGACGAGCATTCGGGGCCATGGCCATGCTTGACCGAGGTGAGCGCCGCGCCACCCTCGGTACCCGGCAGCACGTCGATCCAGCCGCCCTGATCGAGCGCGACGCCATAGGTGCCGGGCGTCGCGATCCTGAATCCGATCATCGCCGCCCTGCCGGGCTTGGTGCCGGCCGGCAGCCCCTTGAGCGTCGCGCCGTCGATCGTGTCGAGCTCGACGGCCTTGCCCGGCACGAACTCGTCGCCGGGCTTTACCCAGCCGAGCAGCGACGTCGGCAGGCTGGCATCGGTCGCCTTGCACGCAGTGGTCTGGGTGGCGGGGGCAGTCTGGAGCAGCAGCAGGGCAGCAGCGAACAGCATCGAGGGATCCTTTCGAGACTCGAACTCTATTCGTCATCCCCGCGCAGGCGGGGATCCAGAGCCAGGAGCGACGCCATTTGTGACCTGGATCCCCACCTGCGCGGGGATGACGATGAGGTGGTGCGATACGGGGATTCCGTTTCGCGCGCAAAACCCCATATGAGGGCGTCTCATGTCCCGCGCCCGCATTCTCGTCCTGCATCCTGCGCTCGGCCCCCTCGACTATCGCGTGCCTGCCGGCATGCACGTCGCGCCGGGGTCGATCGTCGTCGTGCCGATCGGGCCGCGCCAATACGCCGGCGTGGCCTGGGAAGCCGAGCGGCTGCCGACCGAGGAGATCGGCGACAACCGGCTGCGCAACATCCTGGCCGCGCCCGACGTGCCGCCGATCCCGGCATCGGTGCGCCGGCTCGTCGAGTGGACGGCGGACTATTACCTCAGCCCGCCCTCGGCGGTGCTGGCGATGGCGCTGCGCACCTCGGCAGCGTTCGAGAGCGCGCCGACGATCACCGAATATCGCGCGACCGGCGTGGTGCCCGAGCGGCTGACGCCGCAGCGCGCGCAGGCTCTTGAAAGAATCGGCGAGCGTCAGGGGCTGGTACGCGAACTGGCGCTGGTCGCCGATGTCTCGGACGCAGTGATCCGGGGCCTTGTGAAGGTCGGCGCGATCGAAGCGGTGGTGGTCGATACCGACACGCCCTATCCGATGCCCGATCCCAATTTCGGGCCACCGCACCTCAACCCGCTCCAGGCCGACGCCGCATCGATCCTGCGCCAGGCGGTGGGCGCCGAGGCGTTCCAGCCCTTCCTGCTCGACGGGGTGACGGGTTCGGGCAAGACCGAAGTCTATTTCGAGGCGGTCGCGGCAGCGATCGCTTCGGGCAAGCAGACGCTAGTGCTGCTCCCTGAGATCGCGCTGACCGAGCCGTTCCTCACCCGTTTCGAGAAGCGCTTCGGCTGCGAGCCGATCGCCTGGCATTCGGGGCTGCGCGCCTCGCAGCGCCGCCGCGCCTGGCGGGCGATCGCCAGCGGCGAGGCGATGGTGACGGTAGGCGCGCGCTCGGCGCTGTTCCTGCCCTATCCGAATCTGGGCCTGATCGTGGTCGACGAGGCACACGAGACCAGCTTCAAGCAGGAAGACGGCGTCCATTACCATGCGCGCGACGTGGCGGTGATGCGCGGGCGGTTCGAAGAATGTCCTGTGATCCTCGCCTCCGCGACGCCGGCGATCGAGACGCGCCACCAGGTCGAGCTTGGCCGCTATGAGGAGCTCAAGCTTCCGGGCCGCTACGGGGCGGCGGAGATGCCCGCGATCCTCCCGATCGACCTGATCCAGGAACCGCCCGAGCGCGGCCGCTGGCTGGCGCCCCCTCTGGTCAAGGCGATCGACGAGACGCTGGCCAAGGGCGAGCAGTCGCTGCTGTTCCTAAACCGGCGCGGCTATGCCCCGCTGACGCTCTGCCGGCATTGCGGCCACCGTTTCCAATGCCCGAACTGCACGGCGTGGATGGTCGAGCACAGGTTGCTCAAGCGCCTGTCCTGCCACCATTGCGGGCATACCGTGCCGGCGCCGAGCATGTGCCCCGAGTGCAAGAGCGAGGACACCCTGGTCGCCTGCGGGCCCGGTGTGGAGCGCATTGCCGATGAAGTAGCGGCGCTATGGCCCGATGCCCGCACCGCCATCGTCACCTCGGACACACTCTGGTCGCCCGCCAAGGCCGCCGAGTTCGTGAGCCGGATGGAGCATGGCGCGATCGACATCGTTGTCGGCACCCAGCTCGTCACCAAGGGCTATCACTTCCCCAATCTCACCCTGGTCGGCGTGATCGATGCGGATCTGGGGCTCGACGGCGGCGACCTGCGCGCATCCGAGCGCACCTTCCAGCAGATCATGCAGGTGTCGGGGCGCGCCGGGCGCGGCGAAAAGCCGGGCACGGTCTATAT
This sequence comes from Sphingomonas sp. GW821-FHT12D09, assembly GCF_058807215.1. NCBI lineage: Bacteria > Pseudomonadati > Pseudomonadota > Alphaproteobacteria > Sphingomonadales > Sphingomonadaceae > Sphingomonas > Sphingomonas sp. GW821-FHT12D09. The sequence continues at coordinate 72,807 of NZ_JBXAQL010000004.1, forward strand.
CCAGACGCACGCGCCCGATGCGCCGGTGATGAAGGCGCTGGTCTCGGGCGATGCCGAGAGCTTCTACGCCGCCGAGACCGAGGCGCGGCGCGAAGCCGATGCACCGCCCTATGGCCGCTATGCCGCGATCATCGTCTCGAGCGAGGACCGCGCCGCCGCCGAGGAAGCCGCGCGGATGATCGGCCGCACCAAGCCCGAGATCGGCGAGGACATGCATGTCTACGGCCCCGCCCCCGCCCCGCTGGCGATGCTGCGCGGGCGGCATCGCTACCGGCTGCTCGTCCATGCCAAGCGCAGCTTCGACGTGCAGCAGGTGCTGCGCGACTGGCTGGGAAGCCTGACCTGGAGCGCCAAGGTGCGCGTGGCGGTGGACGTGGATCCTTACAGCTTCGTTTGAACGGAAGCGGTGGAATCGGGGCCTGTACCGGCTCCGCCGTGCGCGATAGCATCGCCGGGAAAGAGGGGGGATCTCATCATGTTGCGCAAGCTGCTGGCCTTGACGCTGCTCGCCTTGCCGGCGACGGCGCATGCCGATTGGTACGAAGCCAGCACCGGCCATTTCATCGTCTATTCCGAGCAGCGGCCCGAGAAGCTCAAGGAGTTCGCGACCAAGCTTGAGCGGTTCGACAAGATGGTCCGCGCCCTGCGCGGCGCGAAGGACGAGCCGATCGACCGGGCGAACCGGCTCAACGTCTATGTCGTCTACAGCACCAGCGTCGTCGCCAAGCTGGCCGGGGACAGCGGCGTCGCCGGCTTCTATCACCCGCGCGCCGGGGGCTCGCTCGCGATCGTGCCGAGCAGCTCGAGCGACGGCGGGGAGATAAGCGACCTCAGCGCCCAGCAGATCCTACTCCACGAATATGCGCATCACATGATGTGGAGCCTGAGCCCAAGCGCAGTCTATCCGTCCTGGTATATCGAGGGCTTTGCCGAGACCTATGCGACCACGCGCTACGAAAAGGACGGGTCGATGGTGGTGGGCGACCCGCCGCAATATCGCGGCTACAGCCTGCTCAGCGGCAACTGGCTCCCCGCCGACAAGCTGCTGACCGCCGATACGCTCAAGCTCTCCGACGAGCAGCGCGAGGGCCTTTATGGGCGCGGCTGGCTGCTCAACCATTATCTCCAGTTCGGCGGCAAGCGCAAAGGCCAGCTGCTCGACTATCTGATGGCGATCAACAACGGAAAATCGGTGAAGGAGGCGGCGGCGGCGTTCGGCGACCTGAAAGCGCTGGACCGCGAGCTGGAACGCTACAAGCTGGGCCGCTTCTCGGGCGTTCGCATCGGTGCGGCGACCACGGCGGCGGGCGACGTGACGATCCGCAAGCTGACCGCCGGCGAAGCGGCGACGATGGACGTGCGCATCCGCTCGAAGAACGGCGTCGATCAGAAGGCCGCCCCGTCCGTCTATGCCGCTGCCAGGAAGGCCGCCGCGCCCTATCCCGACGATGCCGGCGCGCAGCTGGTGCTTGCCGAGGCCGCCTATGACGCGCGCGACTATGCCGTGTCCGAAGCCGCGGCGGACCGCGCGATCGCGGCCGATCCCAAGGCAGTGGACGGCTATGTCTACAAGGCAATGTGCCGCATGGCGCTGGCAACCAGGGCCAAGGATTTCAGCAAGGAGACCTGGAGCGGCATCCGCAAGATCATCGTCACCGGCAACCGCATCGATTCGCAGGACCCCGAGCCGCTGATCCTCTATTACCGCAGCTTCGGCGAGCAAGGCGTGGCGGTGCCTGAAGTCGCCAAGGACGGGCTGTATGACGCGTTCATGTATGCCCCGCAGGACAGCGGACTTCGGCTGAACGTCGCGGCGATGTTCCTCAAGGACCGCAAGGCCGATACTGCCCGGGCGCTGCTGGCCCCGCTCGCCTATCAGCCGCATGGCAAGGGATTGGCCGAGCTCGCCGCGCTGCTGCTCGGCAAGATCGACGCCGGGGACATCGACGGCGCGATCGCAGTGCTCGACAAGCCCGATGCAGACGATTGACGCGGCACCGGCACTTTCTAGACTTCGTCCAGATACCGGGGGAAAGAACATGTTCAAACGCCTGTTGCTCGCCGCTGCCGCCCTGGCCGCGCCGTCGCTCGCCCATGCCGACGACTGGTACGAAGCCAGCTCGGAGCATTTCATCGTCTATTCCGAAGGTGCGCCGCAGCAGGTGACCGCGGACACCGAGCGGCTGGAACGGTTCGATCGGGCGCTGCGCATGATCACCGGCACGCCGGACAAGCCGCTGAGCCCGAATTTGCGCGTCACCGTGTTCATGGCAGACGATGTCGATGCGATCCGCAAGCTTTCCGGCTCGCGCTCCATCGCCGGCTATTATCAGGGCCGCGCGTCGGGCCCTATGGCGTTTGCGCCGCGCCACAGCAGCGGCCCGCTCAATGCGCAGATCATCCTGCAGCATGAATATGCGCACAGCTTCATGTTCTCGTCCTGGCCGAGCGCGGCCTTCGCCAAATGGTTCGTCGAGGGCTTCGCCGAGTTCGTCGGCACCGCCTTTTTCCGGCCGGACGGCACGCTGACGCTCGGCGCCCCGCCCGAATATCGTAAATACGGAATGCTCGAGGCCAGCCAGATCCCGGCGAGCAGGATGCTGATGCTCAACCCCGGCAAGCTCGACGACGTGCAGACGCATGTGCTCTACGGCCGTGGCTGGCTGCTCACCCATTATGCGCTGCTCGGCGGGCACGCCAAGGAGATGGGCGACTACATCACGCTCAGCAACGATGGGAAGGCGGCCGAGGCCGCGCGCGTGTTCGGCGAGCCCGATGCGCTCGACAACAAGCTCAATCGCTATGCCGTGCAAAAGGCGCTGCCGGTGATCCGCCTGACCAAGGACCAGATACCGGTCGGCAAGATCAATGTGCGCAAGCTGACGCCGGGCGAAGCGGCGACGATGCCGGCGCGGATGTGGTCGAGCAGCGGCGTCAATCCCGAGACCTGGGACCAGTGCGCCGCACTCGCCCGCCGGTTGGCAGCCCCTTATCCAAACGATGCGGCGGCGCAGAACGAGCTGGCCGAGGCCGAGTTCGATGCCAGGAACTATGCCGCGGCTGAGGCGGCGGCGGATCGCGCGATGGCGGCGGATCCGAAATCGATCCACGCCTTGCTGTACAAGGGCATGGCGCAGTTGGAGATCGCCAAGGCGGCCGGCGACACCAATCCCGAGCGCTGGAAGGCGATCCGCGGCTATTTCCTCAAGGCCAACAAGCTCGACACCGAATATCCCTGGCCGCTGGTGTTGTTCTACCAGAGCTTCGAGGCCGCCAAGCAGAAGCCGACCGCCAATGCGCAGAACGCGCTGCTCGGCGCCTATGTGCTCGCGCCCTTCGATCTCGAGCTGCGCGGCATGGCGGGCAAGGAACTGCTCGAGATGGGCGATGTGAAGTCCGCCCGCGTCGCCTTCGAGGCGATCGCCTACAGCCCGCATGCGATGCCCGACAGCATCGCGATGAACGTGCTCACCGCGCTGGACAAGGACGGCAAGGACGGCGCGCTCAAGGTGATCGCCGATGCCGAGGCCAAGGCGAAAAAGCGCGAAGAGGACGCCAAGAACAAGAAGAAGGCGAGCTGAGGCGCATCCGCGCCGTCAGCCGCTTGAACCCGCGGGCCTTTTGCCCGAAAGCTGCCGGCCAGATATAAAGGGTCCGGGTTCGATGATGCGTCGGTTGCTGTTGGTGGTGGCGCTGCTCCTTGCATGGGCGGGCCCGGCGCATGCCGACGACATCTCCGCCTCGGCACGCGGGGTGGTGCGCATCGTCGCGATCGTGGTGGTCGACGACGAAGTGATCGACTTCAGCCATGGCAGCGGCTTCGCGGTGGGCCCGAACCGCGTCGTCACCAACGCGCATGTCGTCGAGCTCGCCTCGCGCTACCCGGGCAATGTCACGATCGGCGTGGTGCCCTCGGAGGGCGACAAGTCGTACCAGGGCAAGGTCATCAAGATCGACACGACGCGCGACCTCGCGCTGATCGAGTTCAGCGGCGTGCGGCTGCCCCCGCTAACCCTGTTCGGCGGCAAGATCGCCGATGGCGATTCGCTGATCGCGCTCGGCTACCCCGGCAATGTCGACATCGCCACCGCGCGATCGGCGGCCGATTTCATCCGGCCGCAATCGCCGGTGCGCTCGCAGGGCGGGCTTTCGGGGTTCCGCAAGCTGAGCGGCGTGAGCGTGCTGGTGCACAATGCCAGCATCGCGCGCGGCAATTCGGGCGGGCCGCTGCTCGATCGCTGCGGCCGCGTGCTCGGCGTCAATTCGGCGATCACGCACAATGACGAGGGCGATTCGACCTTCGCCTTCGCCATCGCCGGCTCGGAGCTCACGACCTTCCTCCAGGAAGCCAAGCAGAGCTTCTCGAGCGTCAGCGTGCCGTGCATCAGCGTCGAGGAGCAGATGTCGCGCGAGCGTAACGCCGATGAGCAGGCCAAGGCCAAGGCCGACGAGCAATCCCGCGCCGGCGCCGCAAAGGCCGCGGCCGAACGCGAGGACGCGGTCGCCCAGGCGCGCAGCCGGGCGGCATCGTCACGCGAGAACTACATGGCTGGCGCGGCGCTGCTGCTCGTGCTCGGCGCGCTCACCGTGGGCGGCGGCGGGCTGCTGCTGTCGCGCGAACGCCAGCGCGAGGGCGTGTGGGTCGCGGCCGGCGGCGGCGTGGTGATGCTGGGCGCGATCGTGATGTTCGTCAGCCGGCCGAGCTTCAACGAGGCTTCGGTGCTGGCGGTGCCCAAGGCCGCGGCTGAAGGCGCGGCGCCTGCCTCCGCGCAAGGCAAGCTGGTCTGCACGCTGGTCCCCGAGCGCAGCCGCGTGATCGTATCCGCCACCGACACGGTCGATCTCGACGTGGGCAAGGACGGCTGCATCAACAGCCGCACCCAATATGCCGAGACCGAGGGCGCCACCCATTGGCAGCGCATCCTGGTCCCCGATCAGGAAGCCAGTGTCTCGGTGCTCGACTATGAGCCGGCGACCGGCACCTATACCAACACCCGCTACCTGCTTTCCTCCGAGCAGATGAAGCAGGCACGCGCGCTGCGGAAGGGCGTGCCGCTCAAGGAATGCTCGACGGACCAGGCCAAGCGCGCCGAACTGGCGACGCAGCAGCAATCGATCCGCGCCGCGCTGCCGCCCGAGTATAACGAGAAGCTGGTATATCGCTGCGCGGCTTCGGAGGGGGCGGCGAAGTAGCTCCCTCTACCACTTTGCGGGAGAGGGACGCCTACCCCGGCGAAGGCCGGGGGAAGCAGGATGAGGGTGTGTGCTGGCCGCGAGCATCTCGCTTGCCTCCCTTACTGACGCTCACCCGGCTCGGCTTCGCCTCGCCACCCTCTCCCGCAATAGCGGTAGAGGGTCAGTAGCGATCCACCCGCGCCGCGAAGCAGCCGCGCCGCGCATTGTGGACATGGAGATAGTCCACCGCCGTGTCTTCGAAGAAGCGCGCGATCAGCGGCTCGAGGTCGCGGCCTTCGACAACGTCCGCGTCGGTCATCATGCCCATGCCATCGAACGCGCGCACCGAGAGCAGGCGGATCGCCAGCGGCTCGGGCACCTGGGTCTCGAACCGCGCCGCCACCTCGGCGCCTTCGCGCACGAAGATGGCATGGGCGCTGCGATAGGGAGAGGCGACCGGCAGGTGCTCGTGGTTGAGCAGCAGCACCGTCTCGCCGGGTTCGACATCGACCAGCTCGACCCGGCATGGCGCATCGGGCTTCGCCGTCACTACCATGCGCACAACCTGCTGCGCCGCCAGCGCCGCGTCCGACAGGCCATAGAGGTGGCGGAACGGCGCGGGATCGAGCCCCTGGATCGCATAGGCCATCACTCCGCGCCCTCGCGCTTGAGCAGTATCTTCTTCCGGTCAACGCCGTACGCATAGCCGCCCATGCTGCCGTCGCTCCTGAGCGCGCGGTGGCAGGGGATGATCACCGGCACATGGTTGGCGCCGCAGGCGGTGCCCGCCGCGCGCACCGCGCCGGGGCTGCCCGCCGCCGCCGCCAGCTGGGCATAGCTGCGCGTTTCGCCCGGCGGGATTTCGCGCAGCGCCTGCCACACCGCTTCCTGGAAGGCGGTGCCCTGCACGTCGAGCGGCAGATCGGTGTCGCGCCCGGGGCTCTCGACTTCGGCGACCACTCGCGCTGCCAGCACAGACAGCGCCGTGCCGCCCTGGACGATCTCCGCCGCCGGGAAGCGCGTGGCCAGGCCCAGCGCAGTCTCGTCGAACGCGACCCGGCACAGCCCCTTGTCGGTTGCCGCGATCAGCAGCGGGCCGAGGCTGGTCTCGGCCAGCGTCCAGCGGATCGGCACCCCCGCCCCGCCGCGCTTCCACACGCTGGGGCTCATGCCCAGCCGGGCATTGGCAGTCTCGTAGAATCGGCTCGGTGCCGAATAGCCGGCCTCGTAGATCGCTTCGGTAACGCTGCCTTCGCCGAGCGCCGCGGCGGCGCGCTTCGCCTTGAGGCTGCGGGCATAGGCGGCCGGAGTCACGCCGGTGGCGCGCTTGAACAGCCGATGGAAATGATGCGGGGCATAGCCGACCGCGGCGGCGACCGCGTCGAGCGAGACATTCTCCTCCGCCGCCTCGATCAGGGCCACCGCCTTCGCCACCGCGATCCGGTCGCGGCCGACTTCGTCGGGCTTGCAGCGGAGACACGCCCGGTAGCCGGCGGCGCGCGCGGCTTCGGCGTCGTTATAGAATTCGACATGCTCGCGCTTGGGCCGCCGCGCCGGGCAGGTCGGCTTGCAATAGATGCGCGTGGTGGTGACCGCGACGATCAGCCGCCCGTCAAAGGCGCGGTCGCGCGCCTCGAAGGCAGCCCAGGCCGCGTCTTCGGGAAGGGAGAGGATGTGCGTCATGAGAATGGATATAGACCTCTCTTCCTTGCCTCACATCCCGTCGATTGCGGTCAAACATTACCGTCACCCCTGCGAAAGCCGGGGCCCAGGGTTTCTCATCCGTGCCGCTCGTGACTCTGGGTCCCGGCTTTCGTCGTGATGACGATTAAGCTGGGCTTGCTCCCTCCCGACAAACTCGCCAATGTTACCGCTAACGGGCGCCTCCGACGCCCACGGAGAGGTCATGTCCTTCTGGCGACGCACACGCGCCCTGCGCTGGTGGATCATCGCGATCGTGATGCTCGGCACGATCGTGAACTATCTCACGCGCTCCACCCTGGCGGTCGCCGCGCCGACCTTCATGGCCGACCTGCGCATCGACGAGCATCAATATTCCTACATCACCGCGGCCTTTCAGGCCGGCGTGATGCTCCAGCCGATCGTGGGGTATATCCTCGATACGATCGGGCTGCGCACCGGCCTTGCGATCTTCGCCACCGGCTGGGGTGTGCTGACCATGGCGCATGGGCTGGCGATCAACTGGCAATGGCTGTTCGCCTTGCGCGGGCTCCTGGGTTTTGCCGAGGGCACGTCGCACACCGGCGGTCTCAAGGTCGTCTCCGAATGGTTTCCGGCGCGGGAGCGCGGGATGGCCGGCGGCGTCTATAATCTCGGCGCCTCGGCCGGATCGGCGCTGGCGGCACCGCTCGTCGCCTGGTCGATCTGGATGTGGAATTGGCGCGCGGCGTTCTTCGTCGCCGGCGCGCTCGCGCTGCTCTGGGTGCTGCTATGGCTGCGCTTCTACCACCCGCCCGCCGAGCATCCGGACATCAGCGAGGAAGAGCGCGCGCATATCCTCGCCGGGCAGGAAGGCCATATCCAGGCGGCCGGCACGCGGCCTGCGGTGCTGTCGATCCTCAGGCAGCGCAATTTCTGGGGCATCGCGATCCCGCGCTTCCTGGCCGATCCGACCTGGGGGACGCTGACCTTCTGGCTACCGCTCTATCTGGTGAAGGTGCGCCATTTCGACCTGGGCGAGATCGCGCTTTCCGCCTTCCTGCCCTTCGTCGCAGCCGACCTTGGCTGCCTGTTCGGGCCGACGGTGGTGCTCTGGCTCCAGCGCCTCGGGGTGGACCTGATCGACGCCCGGCGCTGGACCTTCACGTTCGGCGCGCTGCTGATGACGAGCATGTTGTTCGTGGGCTTCGTCGAGAATGCCTGGGTGGCGGTCGCTTTGCTCTCGCTCGGCGGCTTCGCGCACCAGACGCTGTCGGTGACGGTGATCACCATGGCGAGCGACCTGTTTCGCCGCGACGAACTCGGCACCGTCGCGGGGCTGGCGGGCACCTGCGCCAATGCTTCGATCCTGATCTTCTCGCTGCTGATCGGGAGCCTGGTTGCCTCGATCGGCTACACGCCGTTCTTCGTCGCCCTCGGCCTGCTCGACCTGATCGCGGCGGCGGTGCTCTGGACCTTGGTGCGCAAGCCCGCATGACTCGCAATCCCATCCTGCCCGGCTTCAATCCCGACCCGTCGATCGTCCGGGTGGGGGAGGATTATTACATCGCCACCTCCACCTTCGAGTGGTTCCCCGGCGTGCAGATCCACCATAGCTGCGACCTGGCGAACTGGACGCTGGTCGGCCGGCCGCTCAACCGCGCAAGCCAGCTCGACATGCGCGGCGATCCGGACAGCTGCGGGGTGTGGGCGCCGTGCCTGAGCCATGACGGCGAACGCTTCCACCTGATCTATACCGATGTGAAGCGCTATGGCCGCACCACCACCGGCGGCGCCTCGGGCGCGTCCTTGCGCGACTTCCACAACTACCTGGTGACCTGCGATACGATCGACGGCGACTGGTCCGATCCGATCCACCTCAATTCGAGCGGCTTCGATCCTTCGCTGTTCCATGACGACGACGGGCGCAAGTGGCTGCTCAACATGCTGTGGGACCACCGCCCCGGCCGCAACCGCTTCGCCGGGATTGTGTTGGAGGAATATTCGCCCGAACAGCACCGCCTGACCGGGGAGCGCGTGAACATCTTCCCCGGCACCCCGCTCGGCCTGACGGAGGCGCCGCACCTCTACAAGCGCGACGGCTGGTATTACCTGCTCACCGCAGAGGGCGGCACCGGCTGGAACCATGCGGTGACGATGGCGCGCTCCCGCAGCCTGACCGGCCCGTACGAACTCCACCCCGACACGCACATCCTCTCCAGCCGCACCCGTCCCGACGCGCCGCTCCAGCGCGCCGGCCATGCGGATCTGGTCGAGACGCCGGCGGGCGAGCCGTGGCTCGTCTATCTCTGCGGCCGCCCGCTGCCCAATCGCGGGCGCTGCGTGCTGGGCCGCGAGACCGCGATCCAGCCGATGCGCTGGGGCGAGGATGGCTGGCTGTATACGACCGGCGAGCCCGGCACGCCGATGCTCGAGGTGCCGGGGCCGGAAGGCCGCGCGCCGGTCCATGCCCGCGACGACTTCGACGCGCCCGAGCTGCCGATCGACTTCCAATGGTTGCGCATGCCCGAACCGGGCACGATCTTCAGCCTCACCGCCCGCCCCGGACACCTTCGCCTATACGGCCGCGAGACGATCGGCAGCCTTTTCACCCAGGCGCTGGTCGCGCGGCGGCAACAGGCCTTCTGCTACTCGGCAAGCTGCACGCTCGACTTCGAACCCCGCCACTTCCAGCAGGCCGCCGGGCTGGTCGCCTATTACAACGCCGCCAAATTCCATTACCTGCACATCAGCCGGGACGAGGAAGTGGGCCGCCACCTCCGCGTGATGTCCGCGCTCCCGGATTCACCCCAGGCCGATGCGTTCACTGCGCCCGTCCCGATCCCGGCAGGCCGGATCGAACTGCGCGCCGAAATGGATTACGAGCGCCTCCGCTTCGGCTGGCGGGTGCCCGGCGGCGAATGGCACTGGCTGGCGGAGCAGTTCGACGCCTCGATCCTTTCGGACGAAGCCAGCGCGCCCGGCCAGCCCAACTTCACCGGCGCGTTCATCGGCATGGCGTGCCAGGACCTGTCCGGCGCGGGGCTCCACGCGGACTTCGACTGGTTCGAGTATCGGGAAAGAGACTTCAGTCCTCGCGGACCGGACGCCTGATCAGCCGGCGCAGCGGCGGGATGCTCGGCTTCGCATGCGGCTTGCCCGCGCCGAAGCGCGCGGCGAGTGCGGCGGAGAGATCGGCCAGGATATGCTCCTGCCCCTTGAAGGCATGGGCGATCTCTTCCTCGGTCAGTGCCTTCATGAAGGCACAGCCATAGGTTTCGCCCGAACGGCGTACGACCTTGGCGGCACGCGATCCCGCGCCGGACAAGCCGAGCGAGACGAGCGTGCCCACCGGCAGATCGAGTTCGGAGGCGAAGCGGAAGCCCGTGCGCGAGAAATCCTCGACCTGGACATCGATGGGCGCACCGTCCGGCGCGCGCACCGTCGAGGGCGAATCCGCATCGAATCGGATCGCGCCGCGACGGTCGATATCTCCGAGAATCTCAAGTTTGGCGACGAGCAATGAGGGGCTCCTTGGAAGGCGCCCCGAGCCTAGCGAGCCACTCGTTAACGAGTGCTTTGCGCGGGAGTCTGCTGGCATTAATTTCACGCACGAAACGGAATTGGCCGCTGGACCGGGCGGCGGACGTTCTCGCACGTTGTCCTGGGCTGGCCCATCGGGGAAAACCCTGTGCGGCGCTGGCCGACCGCCCCTTTCCTTGACTTACGGCAGCCTGGCTGCCATATGGCCCAACATCGAGGCGTAATGCAGCGTGATCGGGCAGGCGGTTCATTCCGAAGGCCCAGGCTCCGCCTCGGTTGTTTTTCCGGCTTCCCAAGTCACGCGGGTCGTCATTTTTGACCCCGCCTTGCGCCTGGATTCCGTCCGGTGCGCGCGGCCGCATGTACAGGACACATAATGCAATTCAAGGAACTCGGTCTCTCGGAGACCGTTCTCGCCGCGCTTGCCGTCAAGGGCTATACCGAGGCGACGCCGATCCAGGAAAAGTCGATCCCGGCGCTGCTCGAAGGCCGCGACCTGCTCGGCATCGCCCAGACCGGCACCGGCAAGACCGCCGCTTTCATGCTCCCCTCGATCGATCGCCTGGTCGCATCCGGCAAGCGCGCCCAGCCGCGTGGCTGCCGCATGCTGGTGCTCGCGCCGACGCGTGAGCTCGCCAGCCAGATCGCCGACAATGCCCGCCATTATGCCAAGGGCACCAAGCTGAGCGTCGCCACCGTGTTCGGCGGCACTTCGATCCACAAGAACAAGACCGATCTCGCCAAGGGCGTCGACATCGTCGTCGCCACGCCGGGCCGCCTCGTCGACCTGATCGACCAATGCTACGCGATCCTGCTCGGCATCGAGATCCTGGTGCTCGACGAAGCCGACCAGATGATGGACCTGGGCTTCATCCACGCCCTCAAGCGCATCGTCCGCGAGCTGCCCTCGAAGCGCCAGACGCTGTTCTTCTCGGCGACCATGCCGAAGACGATCCGCGAGCTCGCCGGCCAGTTCATCAAGGACCCCGTCGAAGTGAAGGTCACGCCCGAGGCGACCACTGCGGAGCGCGTCGACCAGAGCGTCACCTTCGTCCGCCAGGACGAGAAGCAGGCGCTGCTGACGATCATGCTCCAGAACACCGAGATCGATCGCGCGCTGGTCTTCAGCCGCACCAAGCACGGTGCCGACCGGATCGTCCGCCTGCTCGCGGGCAATGGCGTCGCATCCAACGCGATCCATGGCAACAAGAGCCAGCCGCAGCGCGAGCGCGCGCTGGGCGAGTTCCGCGCGGGCAAGGTGAAGATCCTGGTCGCGACCGACATCGCGGCGCGCGGCATCGACGTGTCGGGCGTCAGCCACGTCTTCAACTTCGAGCTGCCCAACGTGGCGGACCAGTATGTCCACCGCATCGGCCGCACCGCGCGCGCCGGCGCCACCGGCATCGCGATCAGCTTCTGCGCCGACGACGAGCGTCCGTACCTGCGCGACATCGAGCGGCTGATCCGCCAGAAGCTCACCGTGGTGCCGCTGCCCGAGGATTTCCTGGCCGCGGCTTCGAAGATCAAGACGACCCGCGTCAACGTGCCGGAAAGCCGCGATCAGCAGGCCGGCAATCGCGGCCGCGAGATGCAGCGCGACGGCCGCCGTCCCGGCCAGCCGCAGCGCGGCCGACCTGGCCAGCGTGAGGATCGTCCGCGTGGCGACCAGCCGCGCCGCGACGGCGGGCACGCCCCGCGTCCGGAAGCTGCCGGTGCAGCCGCAGGCGAGCCGCGTCCGCGCCGCTTCGATGCGCCCGCAGGCGAGCAGCCCCGCAACTATGCGCGCCCGAAGCGCAAGTGGCAGCCCCGTCCCACCAATGGCGGTCAGCGCCAGGGTGGCCAGGGCCAGGGCGGCGGCCGCAGCCGGTGACTTCCAGGTCCCTCCTCCCAAGGGGACCAAGCGTGGATCAGAGAAGGTCGGGCTCGATGCCCGGCCTTTTCTTTTTGCGGAGAGGTTGCAAGCTCGCCAGCGCTCAACCCACCCCCCGACCCCTCCCTTGCAGGGAGGGGAGAAGTATACCTTACCGCCGCCGCGCGCGGATCGCGGCATCCTCACGGCCGGCGATCAGCCGGATCGCGCGGTCCGCGCCTTCGCCGCCCTCGCGCGCGCCCGCGCGCTGCGCGGCATGATAGAGGTCCAGCGCCCTGGCATAGTCTCCGGCCTGCTCGGCGCAGAGGCCCAGGTTGAAGATGAGCGAAGGATTGTGGGGTACTTCCGCCGCCATGGTCGCCCAGCCGGCACAGGCCCCGCGCACGTCGCGCTTGGTGAGCTTCACCAGGTCCTTGAATCGCTGCGCCTGCTCCTTGCTCAGCCCCTTGTCGCTTTCGCGCACGCGGATCGCATAGGTCGAGCGAGTCGGCGCGATGTCGGCGCGCACCGAATAGCCCAGGCTGCGCACGGCGTCGGCGATCACCTCCCCGACCGGGCCGGGTGCGCTCTGCCCTTCGCACCAACTGTAATCTTGGGTGAAGGGCTTGGTCGCCGAATAGACGATCCGCCCGTCGCGGTTGCGCACCAGGCGCAGGTCCGCCTGCACGTTGACCGTGCGGCGGCGGCAGCGCAGCTCGACATATTCCTCGCGGATGCACTTCTTCTGGTTGGCGCTGTCCTTCTCGACGCAGCGCTTCTCGTTCTTCTTGAACGGACGCTCGTCGACGCCGGTGGCAATGCCCCCGCTGAGCGAGCCCTGCGCCCGCGTCTGACCGGCCTGGCCGCCCAGCAGGTCGAAATGCGTACCCTGCAGACCCTGCTCGATCGCCCGCTCGAGCGCCGCACCGTCCTGCCCGTCGATCCGGTCGATCGAGATCGAGCGCAGCAGGCTCGCCTCGCGGTTCGGAGCAGCGAATTCGCCGGTGATCTCAAGAACCTCGGCGCGCGCGATGCCCGCCGCCAGCGCGGCGATTCCGATCGCCGCGACAATGCGCTTCTTCATGTCCCCATTCCCCCAACAAGAACGACGGCCGTTCGTTTACCATATGAAACGATTCGGTACATGTCCGCGCAACACGGCCGCAACACCCTTGCAACGCGTGCGCGCGTGTTACGCGCGCGTGAGGGGGAATGGGACTCGGGTTGCATCCCCGTGACACCGATGCTAGTCGCGCGCCAACCCATAGGGGGCCGCAAGGGCACCCATCAAAGTTATACTTTGATGGGACCGAAGCTGGCCCCCAATTCATATGGGGCGAAACCCGAACCTCCGAGAGGAACCGAAACGCGTGGAGAATTCCGCCGGTATCCAGGCAAGCCTAAGCGGACGCTACGCTACCGCCCTGTTCCAGCTCGCCCGTGATTCGAAGACCCTGGCCCAGGTCGAGCAAAGCCTCGCCACGGTTGCCCAGGCGCTTGCCGAATCGGCCGACTTCAAGGCGCTGACGACCAGCCCGCTCGTGGCCCGCGGCGCTGCCGCCAACGCCGTCGCCGGTGTCGCCAAGAGCCTCGAGCTCGACGCGACTACCGCGAACTTCCTCGGCGTGCTCGCGCAGAACCGTCGGCTGAGCCAGCTGCCGGCCGTGATCCGCGCCTTCCGCCAGCTCGCCGCCGCGCACCGCGGCGAGACGACGGCGGAAGTCACCTCGGCCCATCCGCTTTCCGACGCCCAGGTCGATGCGCTCAAGCAGCAGCTGCGCACGCGTATCGGCCGCGACGTTTCCATCGACCTTTCGGTCGATCCCTCGCTCCTTGGCGGGCTGGTCGTGAAGATCGGCAGCCAGATGATCGACAGCTCGATCAAGACCCGACTCAATTCCCTCGCGCACGCGATGAAAGGCTGAAGGCTAAGACATGGATATCCGCGCCGCAGAAATCTCGAAGGTCATCAAGGACCAGATCGCCAATTTCGGCTCCGAGGCCCAGGTCTCCGAGACCGGCCAGGTGCTCAGCGTCGGTGACGGCATCGCGCGCATTCACGGCCTCGACAATGTCCAGGCCGGCGAGATGGTCGAGTTCGCCAACGGCATCCAGGGCATGGCGCTCAACCTCGAGGCCGACAATGTCGGCGTCGTGATCTTCGGCTCGGATGCCGAGATCAAGGAAGGCGATGTCGTCAAGCGCACCGGCACCATCGTGGACGTTCCGGTCGGCAAGGGCCTGCTCGGCCGCGTCGTGGACGGCCTCGGCAACCCGATCGACGGCAAGGGCCCGATCGTCGCCGAGAAGCGCTCGCGCGTGGAAGTCAAGGCACCGGGCATCATCCCGCGCCAGTCGGTAAGCGAGCCAATGCAGTCGGGCCTAAAGGCGATCGACGCGCTCGTTCCCGTCGGCCGTGGCCAGCGCGAGCTGATCATCGGCGATCGCCAGACCGGCAAGTCGGCCGTCGCGATCGACACCTTCATCAACCAAAAGGCGGTCAACGCCGGCTCGGACGAGAGCAAGAAGCTCTACTGCGTCTATGTCGCCGTCGGCCAGAAGCGCTCGACCGTCGCCCAGCTGGTGCGCACGCTCGAAGAGAATGGCGCGATGGAATATTCCATCGTCGTCGCGGCCACCGCTTCGGAGCCGGCTCCGCTGCAGTTCCTCGCGCCCTACACCGGCACCGCGATGGGCGAGTATTTCCGTGACAACGGCATGCACGCGCTGATCGTGTTCGACGATCTGTCGAAGCAGGCCGTCGCCTATCGCCAGATGTCGCTGCTGCTGCGCCGCCCACCGGGCCGCGAAGCCTATCCGGGCGACGTGTTCTATCTCCACAGCCGCCTGCTCGAGCGCGCCGCCAAGATGTCGGATGCGAACGGCGGTGGTTCGCTGACGGCATTGCCGATCATCGAGACGCAGGCGGGCGACGTGTCGGCCTACATCCCGACGAACGTGATCTCGATCACCGACGGGCAGATCTTCCTCGAGACGGACCTGTTCTTCGCGGGCATCCGCCCGGCGATCAACGTCGGCCTGTCGGTGAGCCGCGTCGGCTCGGCCGCGCAGACCAAGGCGATGAAGAAGGTGTCGGGCTCGATCAAGCTCGAGCTCGCCCAGTATCGCGAAATGGCTGCCTTCGCGCAGTTCGGCTCGGACCTCGACGCCTCGACCCAGAAGCTGCTGAACCGCGGCGCGCGCCTGACCGAGCTGCTCAAGCAGCCGCAGTTCTCGCCGCTGCCGTTCGAGGAGCAGACCGTGTCGATCTTCGCGGGCACCCAGGGCTTCTTGGACACCGTGCCGGTGCAGGACGTCGTGCGCTACGAAGCGGCGATGCTCGCCGACATGCGTTCGAACCACGCTGCGATCCTGACCGCGATCCGCGATTCGAAGGATCTGAAGGACGACGTGCGCGACCAGCTCAAGGCTGCGCTCACCGAGTTCGCCAAGACGTTCGCGTAAATTCAACCGTCACCCCGGCGAAAGCCGGGGCCCAGAGTCGCAAGCGACTCGCTGCGTAACCCTGGGTCCCGGCTTTCGCCGGGATGACGAAAAAGGAAGAAAGCGTTGGCCTCTCTCAAGGCACTCAAGATCCGGATCAACTCGGTCAAGTCGACCCAGAAGATCACCAAGGCGATGAAGATGGTCGCCGCCGCCAAGCTGCGCCGTGCGCAGGAGGCAGCCGAGGCCGGGCGCCCCTATGCCCAGCGCCTCGAGGCCGTCGTCGCCAGCCTCGCCTCGAAGGTGACGCTGAGCGAGAGCTCGCCCAAGCTGCTCGCCGGCACCGGTAAGGATGACGTGCACCTGCTCGTCGTCGCCACGTCGGACAAGGGCCTGGCCGGTGCGTTCAACACCAACATCGCCCGCCTCGCCCGCCGCCATGCGGAGAGCCTGATCGCGCAGGGCAAGACGGTGAAGATTTACACGATCGGCCGCAAGGGCCGCGCGCCGCTCAACCGCCTGTTTCCCAAGAACCTAGTCCACGGCATCGAGCCGGGCGATCTAGGCAAGCTGACCTTCGCCGATGCCCGCGGCTATGCCGACGACCTGATCGCCCGCTACGAAGCCGGCGAATATGACGTGGCGACCCTGTTCTACGCGCACTTCAAGTCGGTGCTGACCCAGGAGCCGACCGCGCAGCAGATCGTGCCGATCGCGCCGACGTCGGTTCCCGCCGAGACGCAGGCGAGCCAGGCTGCCCCGGCCGCCGTCACGTATGAGCCGGACGAGGAATCGATCCTCGCCGACCTGCTGCCGCGCAACGTCGCGATCCAGCTGTTCCGTGCGATGCGCGAGAACGCGGCGTCGGAGCAGGGTTCGAAGATGACTGCGATGGACAACGCCACGCGCAACGCTGGCGACCTGATCAAGAAGCTCAACACGATCTACAATCGTCAGCGCCAGGCCGCGATCACGACCGAGCTGGTCGAGATCATCTCGGGCGCCGAGGCACTCTGATGCGGTTTGCCGCGCCCCTCCTGCTGACCGTGGCCGCGGCCCCGCTCGCGGGCTGCGGGCGTGCGCATGATCCGAACCTGAACGAGGAACAGGCCGCCGCTGCCGACCAGCGCGCGCCGGACCCTGAAAAGGTCATGTCCGAGCGCTGGGCGCAGATGTTCGGTCATCCCAAGGCGGTCGTCGCTGCGGCGAACGACTTTCCGCCCTTCAAGATCGATGGCTTCAAGCCCGAGAAGAACGGCTTCGCTGCCCGCGGCGAGGCCTTCTACCCGGAAAAGCCTGGCGCAATCTCGATCCGGTCGGGCTTCGAAGCGACCGCCGCCGGTCCCGACAAGGTCGATTCGATCCGCTATACCTTCGACGTGACCCACAAGGGCAAGGTCGATCGCAGCGCCGCCGAGGTCTATCGCTATCCGATCCGGCTTGTGAACGGCTTCCTCGCCCGCTTCCAGGTCGGCCCTGGGGACGCGATCAACAACGCGCTGAGGCGCCGCGAATCGGCCAAGGCCGAGCTTCACGGCACTTCGATCGTCGTCGATGCCCAGCCGATTGCCGGCGGCGACGCCAAGGACCGCCACATCACCGTGACTTTCACCCGCACCGGGGCTAGTGCCCCCGCCAATCAGACCCAAGGAAAGTAAGATGGCCACCGCAGCCCCGACCGCAGAGAAGCCCGCGCGCAAGCCGCGCGCACCGAAGGCCGCCGCTGGTACGCCGGCGACCGGGCCGACGACGACCAACAATGTCGGTCGCATCAGCCAGGTGATCGGCGCCGTCGTCGACGTCGCCTTTGACGGCGGCACGCTGCCGGCGATCCTTTCGGCGCTCGAGACCGACAATAACGGCAACAAGCTCGTCCTCGAGGTCGCCCAGCACCTCGGCGAGAACACCGTCCGCACGATCGCCATGGACGCGACCGAGGGCCTGACCCGCGGCCAGACCGTGACCGACACCGGCGCGCAGATCTCGGTGCCGGTCGGCCCGGCGACGCTCGGCCGCATCCTCAACGTCATCGGCGAGCCGATCGACGAGCGCGGCCCGGTCGCCACCGACCTGCGCGCGCCGATCCACGCCGAGGCCCCGCTGTTCATCGACCAGTCGACCGAAAGCGCGATCCTGGTCACCGGGATCAAGGTCATCGATCTGCTCGCGCCCTATGCCAAGGGCGGCAAGATCGGCCTGTTCGGCGGCGCCGGCGTTGGCAAGACCGTGCTCATCCAGGAGCTGATCAACAACATCGCCAAGGGCCATGGCGGCACCTCGGTGTTCGCCGGCGTCGGCGAGCGTACGCGTGAGGGCAACGACCTCTATCACGAGTTCCTCGACGCAGGTGTCATCGCCAAGGATGCGGACGGCAATGCCCAGTCCGAGGGTTCGAAGGTCGCGCTGGTGTATGGCCAGATGAACGAGCCGCCGGGCGCCCGCGCCCGCGTCGCGCTGTCGGGCCTGACGATTGCCGAATATTTCCGCGACGTCGAAGGCCAGGACGTGCTGTTCTTCGTCGATAATATCTTCCGCTTCACCCAGGCGGGCGCGGAAGTGTCGGCACTGCTCGGCCGTATTCCTTCGGCCGTGGGCTATCAGCCGACCCTGTCGACCGACATGGGCGCGCTGCAGGAGCGCATCACCTCGACCAACAAGGGCTCGATCACTTCGGTGCAGGCCGTGTACGTTCCCGCCGACGATCTTACCGATCCGGCACCGGCGACTTCGTTCGCCCACTTGGACGCGACGACCGTGCTCAACCGCGCGATCTCCGAGCTCGGCATCTATCCGGCGGTGGATCCGCTCGATTCGACCAGCCGCGTTCTCGAGCCGCGCGTCGTCGGCCAGGAGCATTACGACACGGCCCGCGCCGTTCAGTCGACGCTCCAGAAGTACAAGTCGCTGCAGGACATCATCGCCATCCTCGGCATGGACGAGCTGAGCGAAGAAGATAAGCTGACCGTCTCGCGCGCGCGCAAGATCCAGCGCTTCCTCTCGCAGCCCTTCCACGTCGCCGAAGTGTTCACCGGCATCCCCGGTGCGTTCGTGCAGATCGAGGACACCATCAAGTCGTTCAAGGCGGTGGTGAACGGCGAATATGATCACCTGCCGGAAGCCGCCTTCTACATGGTCGGCGGCATCGACCAGGCGGTCGAGAAGGCCAAGAAGCTCGCCGGCGAGGCGTAAGACTGAACTACTCCCTCTCTCCGCTCGCGGGGAGAGGGCCGGGGAGAGGGGCCTGTAGTCAGGCGAACCGCTCTCCCCCTCTCCCCAGCCCTCTCCCCTGAAGGGGAGAGGGAGTAAGGTAAGAAAATGAGCCTGCACTTCGAACTCGTGACCCCCGAAAAGCTCCTCCGCTCGGAGGAAGTCCACATGGTCGTCGTCCCCGGCACCGAGGGCGATTTCGGCGTGCTCGAAGGCCATGCCCCGCTGATGTCGACGATCCGCGACGGCAATCTCGAAATCTACAAGGCCGGCGCCACCACGCCCGAGACGATCCGCATCGAAGGCGGTTTCGCCGAAGTGAACGAGAAGGGCCTGACGGTCCTCGCCGAAAAGGCCGGCTAGAAAGCCGGACATATGCCCTTCATCCCGGCGAAGGCCGGGACCCAGGGTTTCTCTGCCGTATAGCTTGCGGCCCTTGGCCCCGGCCTTCGCCCGGGGGCGACCATTAGTTCGCCACCCGCCGATAGGTCCACCGGATCGGCTTGCCGCCATCGGCCAGCGCAATCTCCGCCATCAGCATTTCGCCTTCGCGCCAGTAGCGGACGCGCTGCGGGTAATCATGCGCGGCGTTGACGAAGGTCAGGCTGCGCGGCGCGGGATCGGGGGCGGCCTGGAATTCAGCCGCCGCCTGGCCTGTGGGTTCGGCATGAAAGACGAAACCGGCGGTGCCCTGGACGATCCGCATCGTCTCGCGCTGCTCGCCCTTGGCGCTTGTGGTGACCGATATGCCCCGCATCGCATGATCCTCGGCCATCGGCTGCCAGGTCTCGCAGACCGTCCTGCCCTTCACGGCATCGGTGCACCAGGTGCCGACGAGCCAGCCGAGCGGCGCCTCCTGAGGCATTGCGATAAGCAACAGCATGGTTGCAATCATGGCCGATCCTACCTTCCCCGGCGCCGCTAAGGCCGTTGCTACCGGGCCTTAACCCTGTACGCATAATCTGGCCGTCCGACGACTGGGGGATTTGGAAAGCATGGGGAGGCTGGCCGGCGCAGGATCGTCGCTAGAGCGCACGCGCCTGGCCCAGTTCGCGCTGTTCCTGCTCGTCGCGCTTGTCGTCCGCTGTCCCGCATTCGGCGAGTGGAACTACGCCGTGGACGACCAGTATTTCGCGCTGGTCGGGCGCAGGCTGCTCGCCGGCGACCTGCTCTATGTCGATATCTGGGACCGCAAGCCGCCGCTGCTCTATCTGACCTATGCGGCGATCGCCTGGGTGAACGCGTCCACCCTCGTCTGGCAGCTCGTCGCCACGGTCTTCGCCGCGCTCGGCGCCTGGGGCACGGCGAGGATCGCCCGGCTGATCGCGCCCCTCCCGGCATCATTGATGGCTGGCATCGCCTATCTCGCGCTGCTCACCCGTTTCGGCGGTGGCAATGGCGAGGCGGCAGTGTTCTACAACCCGCTGATGCTGTTCGCCGCCTGGTCGATAGCCACCAGCGTGGATCGACTGCGCCGAGGCGAGCTGCCGCGCCGGGTGCTGCTCGGCATGTTCAGCGCCGGCTTGGCCATCGGCTTCAAGCAATCGGCGGCGTTCGAGGCGGTGTTCTTCGGGATCGCCGTGCTCGTCCTCCTCGGACGCGCCGGCCTCGGCAGGCGGGCCCCGGCGCTGGCTGCGATCGGCGCACTGCCGATGATCGCGATCGGCCTGACCTATTGCGCGATGGGGCACTTCCCCCAATTGTGGCAAGCGCTCGTCCTCTCCAACTTCGCCCGCGCCTATGATGCCGGCCGCCTCGCCCGCGGGCTTGCGCTGGCCGGGCTGCTCTGCCTGCCGCTCGCGCTGGCCGCAGCCGGTTATTGGTACGGCCGCGCCCGGCGGGATACACCGCTGCGCTTCCTGGCGTGCTGGGCGCTGGCGGCGATCGCCGGCGTGGCGATCTTCCCCGGCCTCTATCTCCATTACGCGCTGCCCTTGCTCGCCCCGCTGGCGATCCTCGCCGCGCCGTTCTTCGCCCGGCCCCGCATCGGCGCGATCGGCTTCGTGGCACTCGTCGCGCTCAATCTCGTCACGTCGGACATGTTCGCCCTCCAGGTCCGCGCAAAGGCCCGTCCGGCTGCTGCCGAACTTGTGCGCTATGTGCGCACGGCCACGCCCAGCCACAGGCTGCTGGTCTTCGGCATGCCCAGCTATCTCTACGCCGAGATCGGCGCCAGGCCGCCCAGCGTCCTGGCCTTTCCGGCGCATTTCTACGAAGGCGCCGAATCCGGCGCGAGCGGCATCGACGAAGTCACCGAATTGCGCCGCGTGCTGGGCACCGCGCCGGAAGCGATCGTCGTCCAGCAACCCCTTCCCGCCGCGCCGCTGAACGAAGCGAATGTCGCCCAGCTCGCCGACTATCTCCGCCGATGCGGCCAGGTCCGGTACTTCGGCGTTTACGATCACGAAGGTGAGAAGCGCTTGGGCGTCTACAGCCGCTGCATCCAGCCGGCGCCTGTCCCGATCGCCTCTCCGGTTAGGTAAATATCAAGCCTTCGTCGTTAAGGCTCTGGGTTCGAGGGGACATTGAGTTCTGATGAGCGCTTTCGGACGACGCAGTGGGATGAGTGGGGGCCAGGCCGGCAGGCCGGCGTTCGGCGTTGCGCGCCCGATGCAGGGCGGCGGACCGCTGCCCCGCCCGACCGATCCCGCACCGCTGGGCGGCGACCAGTTCCCGCCGATCAATTCCGTGCCGCTGCCCGGGCAGGGCGCCGGTCCCGATCCGATGGCCGAGCGCGACCCCAATGGGCCGAGTGCCGCGACCGGTGAAGCGCTCCAGCGCCTCGCCGATCGCCAGGCGACGTCGGGCGATGCCGGCAATTCGCGCGTCGAAGGCTTCGAGGCCTCGATCCACCGCATCAAGGAACAGGTGCTTCCGCGCCTGCTCGAGCGTGTCGACCCCGAGGCCGCGGCGACGCTGTCCAAGGATGAGCTCGCCGAGGAATTCCGCCCGATCATCGGCGAAGTGCTCGCCGAGTTGAAGCTCACGCTCAATCGCCGCGAACAGTTCGCGCTCGAAAAGGTGCTCGTCGACGAGTTGCTCGGCCTCGGGCCGCTCGAGGAGCTGCTCAGCGATCCGGCCATCTCGGACATCATGGTCAATGGCCCCGAGCAGACCTATATCGAGCGCAAGGGCAAGCTGGAACTCGCCAACATCCAGTTCCGCGACGAGGAGCACCTGTTCCAGATCGCACAGCGCATCTGTAATTCGGTCGGCCGCCGCGTCGACCAGACCACCCCGCTCGCCGACGCTCGCCTCAAGGACGGCAGCCGCGTCAATGTGATCGTGCCGCCGCTGTCGTTGCGTGGCACCGCGATCTCGATTCGTAAATTCTCGGCCAAGCCGATCACGCTCGACATGATGGCCCAAGGCGGGTCGATGTCGCAGAAGATGGCGACGATGCTGAAGATCGCCGGCGCCAGCCGCTTCAACGTCGTCATCTCGGGCGGTACCGGCTCGGGCAAGACGACGATGCTCAACGCCCTGTCGAAGATGATCGACCCGGGCGAGCGCGTGCTGACGATCGAGGACGCGGCCGAACTCCGCCTGCAGCAGCCGCACTGGCTGCCGCTCGAAACCCGCCCGCCGAACCTCGAAGGCCAGGGCGAGATCACCATCCGCGACCTGGTCAAGAACGCGCTGCGTATGCGCCCGGACCGGATCATCCTGGGCGAAATTCGTGGATCCGAGTGCTTCGACATGCTCTCGGCGATGAACACCGGCCATGACGGCTCGATGTGTACGCTCCACTCCAACTCTCCGCGCGAGGCGCTCGCTCGTATGGAGAACATGGTGATGATGTCGGACATCAAGGTGCCGAAGGAAGCGATCTCGCGCCAGATCGCCGATTCGGTCGACCTGATCATCCAGGTGAAGCGCCTGCGCGACGGTTCGCGCCGCGTGACCAACGTCACCGAGGTGATCGGCATGGAAGGCCCGGTGATCGTCACCCAGGAGCTGTTCAAGTTCGAGTATCTCGACGAGAGCGCCGACGGCAAGATCATCGGCGAGTATCGCTCGATGGGCCTGCGCCCGTATACGCTCGACAAGGCCAAGCAGTACGGCTTCGACCAGGCGCTTCTCGAGGCGTGCCTCTGATCGCCTGACCGGCTAGGATCAGCCAGTGCTGTCCTTTCTCCTGTCCCTGATTCTGGCTGCCGGCCCCGTGGGCGATCCGCCCGCAGACGGCATCCTGCTCGCGCCCGACAGCGAGGCGCGCTGGATCGCCTTCGACCTCACCCCGTCCAACCAGATCCGCTTCGAGGCGGTGCTCAACGGCCGCCCGGTCCGCGCCGTGCTCGACACCGGGCTGACCAACACGCTCGCCACCACCGAATTCGCCACGCGCGCGCGCCTTGCCACCGGCCGCCGGCAGCAGGCGCTGGCGATCGGCGGCGGCGTCGAGGTCGCCTGGGCGCCCGGCGGTACGCTGGTCATCGGCGGGCTCACAAGGCGCGGCGGGCGGATCGCCATTCCCGACGCGCCGGGCCAGGAGCGTTTCGGCGCCGACCTGCTGATCGGCAGCGACGTGCTGAGCTGCTGCGCACTCGACATCGACTATGCCGTGCGCCGATTCCGCATCCTGCCGAGCGGCCGCATGCCCTTCACCGGCCACACCGCACCGCTCGCGCTCCAGCGGGGCAGCGAGGTGCCGGTCACCGAGATCCGCCTGGGCGGCGCGCGCCTGCGCCCGATGATCGTCGATACCGGTGACGGCGCATCGGTGACGCTCAGCCGCCCTGCCTGGGACTCGGCCAGGTTTCGCGGCGCCACGCTCACCACCACGCTAGGCTGGGGCATCGGCGGCGCGCTGGTAAGCGAGGCAGCCGTGATCAGCGGCTTCAGCTTCGCCGGCACCGCGCTGCCCGAGACCGAGCTGCGCATCGAAGGCGAAGGCGGCTATTCCGCCGCCGCGGGCGCGGCCGGCCGGATCGGCACCGGGCTCCTGCGCAGCTACCGGGTGCTGCTCGATCCCAAGGCCGGGCGGATGGTGCTCCAGCCCGGGCCGGCGGTGCCGGTGCTCCGCTCGACCAGCGGGCTGCTGCTCGGCGCCGAGGGCACGCATCTGCGCGTCCTCCACGTCATGCGCGGCTCGCCCGCCGCCGAGGGGGGATGGCACGAAGGCGAGACGATCTGCGGCGCCGACGGCGCAGCGGTCGCGGGTCGCCCGATCGAATGGAGCGCGGGCGCGCCGGGGCGTGTTGTGAAGCTCGCCCTGTGCGACGGCACGGAACGCAGCCTGACGCTGAGGAAATTCTACTAGGCCTGGCCGCACCGGCTTTCCCATCAGCGCCTATCGACTCTGACTAGGCCTTTGCCGCCAGCGCTTCGGCCCAGGCCTTGGTCGCCGGGCAGCCATCCATCGCCCGCTTGTAGCCGTCGCGCCCGGTGGTCCGCGCCAGATACGCCAGCTCGGCCTCGTGCAGCACCGCGCCGTTGGTACGCTGCGCGAACTGGAGCGCATAGGTAATCGAGATATCGGCCGCAGTGAAATTCTCGCCCGCCATGTAGGGCGCCCGCGCCAGCTGCCGGGCCACGATCCCGCGCCGGCTCTCGAACCAGTCCAAGCTGGCGCGCGCGCTCCAATTGTCCTTCTCATCCTCGGGCGCGAGGATGTCGGTGGCCACGAAGACGAACATGAACACCGCCATCCCGGCCTCGCCCAGATGCAGGAACTGCTGGTAGAGCGGAAATGCGGGGTCATGCGGCGGCGGCGCGAGCGGCGTCGGCCCGTAGCGGGCGAGCAGATACTCCAGGATCGCAATCGATTCGACCATGACGACATCGCCATCCTGGATCGCCGGGATGAACCCCGCCGGATTTACGCCCAGGAATTCGGGATCGTTCTCCACCCCGGCGAGCATATCGACCGGCCGCAGCCGATAGGGCAGCCCCATTTCCTCGAGCAGCCAGACAACCCGGAAGCCCCTGCCCTCGCCCCAGACGGTGATCATTTGCGCCCTCCCTGCTGGATAGGGCTGCAGCCTAATATCTTCCTTCGTCATGCTGAACTTGTTTCAGCATCCGACCCTCCACCGGCGATACCGCTTGAGGCACGTCGACCCTGAAACAAATCCAGGGTGATGGCCTGGTCGTGGCAAGTGCCGGCCATACATACAGACCTCAGCGCATATTCAACGCCAGGCTCGCCAGCACCACCGCGCCCAGCATCGCCATCACCTGGATCAGCTGCCAGGGCACGAAGCCGACATCGTCCATCCGCTTGCGTTTGCGCCGGCGATGCTCGCCCAGGCCGCTGACCACCGCGATCACTGCCGCGCCCGCCGCGCCCAGCCATAATATCTGTTGCATCGCCTCGAATTACCCCCAAATGCGCGGACACCATCTAGGGAGGGAATTCCCGTGCGCCAGACCCTGACCGTGCTTGCCGTGCTCACCACCGCGATCGCCGTGGCCAGCGTCGCCACCGGCGCCCCGCGCACGCAGCGCTCCGCCATCGCCGAAGCCGTCGCCGCGCCCGGCCGCACGCCCGCCAATGTCGCGCGCGACCAATATCGCCACCCGGTGGACACGCTCAACTTCTTCGGGGTGAAGCCCGACAACACCGTGGTCGAGATCTGGCCCGGCGGCGGCTGGTATACCGAGATCCTGGCGCCACTCACCCGTGCGCACGGCACCTACTATGCCGCGGTCGGCCCCGATTTCCCGAATGGCAGCAAGGCGGTCGAGACGCTGAAGGCAAAGGACGCCGCCCTGTACGGCCACGCCAAGCTCGTCGCCTTCCCCGCCGAGGCCGGCCAGCCCAAGGTGCCGGACGGCACCGCCGATATCGTCCTCACCTTCCGCAACGTCCATAACTGGCGGATGGGGTATAAGCGGAACGACCAGGACTATTCGCCCCTCGCCTTCCAGCAGATGTTCGCGATGCTGAAGAAGGGCGGCACGCTGGGCATCGAGGATCACCGCCTGCCCGAGAGCGCCAGCGCCGAGCGCGAGAAGACCAGCGGCTATATGAAGGTCTCGACCATCCGCCGCCTCGCCGAGCAGGCCGGGTTCAAGTTCGCCGGCGCTTCGGAAGTGAACGCGAATCCGCGCGACACCGCCGATTGGCCGAACGGCGTGTGGACGCTGCCGCCCAGCTACCGGCTCAAGGATGTGGACCGCGCCAAGTACGCCGCGATCGGCGAAAGCGACCGGATGACGCTCAAATTTCGCAAGCCCTGAAATTATCGTGCTAAACTAGGCATTAACCGTCTCGCCTTATGACGGTCCCGTGCCACGCCGTATTCGAACCCTATTGTCGGTCCTCCGCGAGGAAGTAGACAGCTACGCCGCGACCAGCGAGGAGATCGCTGCGCGCACCAATTTGCTCGCGCTGAATGCTGCGATCGAGGCCGCCCGATCAGGCGAGGCCGGGCGCGGCTTCTCGGTGGTGGCGCAGGAAGTGAAGGCGCTGGCGCAGCAGGCCCGCGGCGCCTCGATCGAATTCCGTTCCGAAGTGCGCGAACGCCTCTCGATGGGTGCGAGCATAGCGGACGAGATGGTGGGCGAGATCGAAGGCACCCGCCTGGTCGAACTGGCCCAGGCACTGATCCAGAACGTCACCCGCCATCTCTATGGCCGCAGCATCGACCTGCGCGTGATGGCATCGGATGCAGAGATCATCGCCGCGCTCGCCAATCCCTCGCCCGAGTCGATCGCCGCCGCCGATGCGCGGCTGGCGCTGCTCACCGCGACTTCGCCCTATTATGTCAACGCCTTCCTGGCCAATGACCAGGCCAGGGTGATCGCCGCTTCGGATCCGCACGCGCGCGTGCGCGGCGTCGATCTGTCGGCGGCACCGCAATATCTCAGCGCGATGCGCAGCCACCGCCGTGACGAATGGTTCACCGACGAAGTGTGGCTGAATCCCTATTCCGACCACCGCGCGGTGCTCGTCTTCGTCACCGGCGTGCGCCCGCGCGGCCAGGACGGCCGGCCGCTCGGCGCGCTCTATCTCGAATTCGACTGGGAGGGGCATATCCCCGCGATCATCTCCGACGCCTCGCTGTTCGGCGAGCGCGACTGGTCGCGTACCAGCATCTCGATCGTCGATCAGGCCGACCGGATCATCGCAAGTTCGGCGGGCAAGCGCCACGGCGAGCATATCGCGCTACCGCCCAACGCCGTTCGCGGTGCCGAAGTGCGCGGCGACAACACGATCGCCTTTGCCAGCGCCACCGATTATCACGGCTTTGGCGGGCTGGGCCTGCGCTGCGTGATCGAGCAGAAGATGCCGACGCTAGAGGAAATCCGCGCGGCACTGGGCGTGCTGCGAGGACGGCAATAATCCCAAGGACGCCCCTCCCTGCAAGGGAGGGGAAGAAGTTACTTCGCCAGCTTCTCGATCTTGTCCTGCAGCCGGGCAAGCTCGGCCTTCAACGCGGCGACGTGGTCGCCACTCTCCGCCGCCGGGGCCGGCGCTGGCGCGCCAGGTGCACCCGGAGCCCCGGGGGCGCCGGGCTTGAACGCGTGAGTCGCGGCTTCGAAGATTTCCATGTTGCGCTTGGCCATCTCGGCGAAGGGCGAATTGGCGAACGCACCCTCGACCGCCGACTTGAACTGCTGCTGGTTGCGGCGGAAGCTTTCCATCGACGCTTCCAGATAGCCCGGCACCATCGCCTGCATCGAGTCGCCGTACAGCGCGATCAACTGGCGCAGGAAGTTGACCGGCAGCATGGTCTGGCCGCGCTGCTCCTCCTCCATGATGATCTGGGTGAGGACATTATGGGTGATATCCTCCTCGGTCTTGGCATCGATGACCTTGAAGTCACGGCCCTCTCGCGTCATCGCAGCCAGATGGTCCAGCGTGATGTAGGACGAGGTTTCGGTGTTGTAGAGCCGCCGGTTAGCATATTTCTTGATGATGACCGGACCGGTGCCTGCAGCGCTCTTTTTCATCTAGGGCCCCCGAGTGATTGAAACATATCTATCATCGTTTCATTCCGCGGCGCAACACGGCCCGCGCCCTCTTCCGCTATTCCTTTCGCTGTTGCGCAGCGAAACCGCAGCATCGCCCGAACGAAGGGCCTCCGCGCTCGCCGGTTTGAAGGCCTATCAGGAGGCGGAACGGCCGCCCGAGCGCATCCTGAAGCCCGTCGTCGCCGCTGCCGGCCGCGCCAGCTTGCGCGACTATGGTGGCAGCGGACCGCCGGTGGTCTTCGTACCCTCGCTGATCAATCCGCCCTTCATCCTCGACCTCGCCCCGCGCAATTCTCTGCTGGAATGGCTGGCGACTCAAGGGCTTCGGCCCCTGCTCGTCGATTGGGGCACGCCGGGCCCCGCGGATCGCGACCAGGGCATCGACCGCCACATCGCCGAGCTTCTGCTACCCCTGCTCGACGCGTTGGACGAACCGCCGTTGCTCGCCGGCTATTGCCTTGGCGGCACGCTCGCCATGGCCGCAGCGACACTGCGACCGGTTCGCGGACTCGTCACGATCGCCGCGCCGTGGCGCTTCCGCCGCTATGGCGATTTCGCGCGCGCAGCCATTGCGGCGCAATGGGAATCCGCCCAGCCGGCCAGCAAGGCGCTCGGCGTGGTGCCGATGGAAGTGCTCCAGTCCGGCTTCTGGCAGCTCGACCCCGCCCGCACGGTCGCCAAGTTCCAGCGATTCGCGAAGCTCGAGCCGGGCAGCGACCAGGCACGCGCCTTCATCGCGCTCGAGGACTGGGCCAATGCCGGCGCCCCGCTCACCTATGCGGCCGGCGAAGAGATGTTCGAGCGCTTCTTCCGCGCCGACCGCCCGGGAGCAGGCCGCTGGTGGATCGACGGCACGCGCATCCTCGCGTCGCGCCTCGCCCGCCCCGCGCTGGAGCTGCTCTCGACCACCGATCGCATCGTCCCGGCCGCTACCGCCGCCGGCCTGCCCGAACGGCGCAGCCTCGCGCTCGGCCATGTCGGGATGATCGTCGGCGGCCGGGCACGGGCCATGGTCTGGGAGCCACTGCGCGACTGGTTTCTTGCCGCAGCGCACACTAGATAGCTGCCAAATAACAAAGACCACCGCAGGAGTCCGATCCCATGGCCAACCCGACCGACGTCGTCATCACCGCCGCCAAGCGCACTCCCGTGGGCAGCTTCCTCGGCGCCTTTGCCGCGGTGCCGGCGCATGAGCTGGGCCGCGTCGCGATCGAGGCCGCGCTCGCGCAGGCCGGGGTGAAGGGCGAGGAGGTCAGTGAAGTCATCCTGGGCCAGGTGCTCACCGCCGCGCAGGGCCAGAACCCCGCGCGCCAGGCATCGATGGCCGCCGGCGTGCCCAAGGAAGTGCCCGCCTGGAGCGTCCAGCAGGTCTGCGGCTCGGGCCTGCGCGCCGTGGCGCTCGCCGCCCAGGCGATCCAGACCGGCGACTCCGCGATCGTCGTCGCCGGCGGCCAGGAGAGCATGTCGCTCGCCAACCACGCCCAGGCGCTGCGTGCCGGTGCCAAGATGGGCGACGTCACCCTGGTCGATACGATGATCAAGGACGGCCTGACCGACGTCTTCAACAACTATCACATGGGCATCACTGCCGAGAATCTGGCCGAGCAGTATCAGGTCACCCGCGCCGAGCAGGACGCGTTCGCCGTCGCCAGCCAGAACAAGGCCGAGGCCGCCCGCACCGCCGGCCGCTTCAAGGACGAGATCGCCCCGGTCACGATCAAGGGCCGCAAGGGCGACACCGTCGTCTCCGACGACGAGTATATCCGTGCCGGCGCGACGGTGGAGAGCGTTGCCGGCCTGCGCCCGGCGTTCAAGAAGGACGGCACCGTCACTGCCGCCAATGCCTCGGGCCTCAACGACGGCGCCGCCGCTTTGGTGGTTATGAGCCGTGCCGAGGCCGAGAAGCGCGGGTCGCCCATCCTCGCCACGATCAAGAGCTGGGCAACCGCCGGCGTCGATCCGTCGGTCATGGGCATCGGCCCGGTCCCGGCCTCGAGGAAGGCACTCGAGAAGGCCGGCTGGACGATCGCCGACCTCGACCTGATCGAAGCCAATGAAGCCTTTGCGGCGCAGGCGCTGTCGGTCGGCAAGGAACTTGGCTGGGACGCGTCGAAGGTGAACGTCAACGGCGGCGCGATCGCCATCGGCCACCCGATCGGCGCCTCGGGCGCGCGCGTCCTCACCACCTTGCTCTACGAGATGGAAAAGCGCGATGCCAAGAAGGGCCTGGCAACGCTGTGCATCGGGGGCGGCATGGGAATCGCCATGTGTGTGGAGCGCTGAGAGTTCTTTCTCATTGTTGCGAAATATTGCTGGCGCATGTGCCTTGGCGTGTTAGCTGGCTAAGGCACATGCTGAATGTTACATTAACCGCCGCCGAATTGTAATTTCTCGGCGACCAGCGTCGCTTTTGTGCAACAGTCGCGATCAAATTGCGCGCTGCAATGTGTCACAATCTTGCAGTGCGGAAACATGTCCGGCTCTCTGTCCGCTTCGGGCATCCCGCCCGAGGGGCAAACAACATGAAAATCTCAGCATTGCTGAGCGCAACCGCGCTTGTCGGTTCGCTCGTGATAGCGCCCGGCGTCGCGTTCGCGCAGTCGGACAGCCAGGTACCGGTTGCGGACCAGGAAGCACCCACGACGACGCAGACCGACGAAGTCATCGTCGTCACCGGCTCGCGCATCCGTCGTCCGAACCTCGATTCGGCCACGCCGGTCACCAGCGTTACGGCCGATCAGCTGCTCGACACCGGCGAACTCTCGCTGGGCGACGAACTCAACCGCCTGCCCGCGCTCCGCTCGACGGTGAGCCAGGCGAACTCGACCAACGCGATCGGCACCGCCGGCATCAACAATCTCGATCTTCGCGGCCTCGGCACCAGCCGCACGCTCGTGCTGGTCAACGGCCGCCGCCATGTGTCGTCGAGCCCGGGCGCCTATCTGGTCGACACCAACACGATCCCGAGCATGCTGCTCGAGCGCGTCGACGTCATCACCGGCGGCACCTCGGCCGTGTACGGTTCGGATGCGATCGCGGGCGTGGTGAACTTCGTCACCAAGCGCGACTATGACGGCTTCGACGCACGCGTGCAGGGCGGGATCTCGACCCATGGCGACCGCGACTCGCAGTCGGTCAGCGCGATCTACGGCAAGAACTTCTCCGAAGGCCGCGGCAACATCGCGTTCGCCGGCGAATATGCCCGCCAGCAGCAGCTGCTATTTACCGACCGTCCCGACCAGACCGGCGCCTATGCCGGCGTTCCGGGCTTCTACGCGGCCGAGTTCACCGGCAACGAAGGCACGCTTCCGAACGGCAGCGACGGCATCTACGACCAGCGCTATTATTCCAATCCCGGCAGCGTGTTCGGCAACATCTCGCTCGGCGGCGCCGTGGCGACGACCTGCCCGGCCGCGATTCCCGGCAATGCCGTCAACGCGGCGCGCCGCGCAGCGGTCTGCACCGGCATCTTCTCGCCGCTGGCGAACGGAGCGCCTTCGACGACCGAAGTCTCCGACGTCTATGTGTTCAATAACGACGGCACGCTCGTTCGCGATCGTCCGCTGATCGACAACCGCGGCTTTGGCGGCGGTCGCTTCGGTGGCCGCACTGCCTCGGGCGTCGAAGGCGCGATGCTGCTGCCGGGCCTGGAGCGCTACAGCGGCAACCTCTTCGCACACTATCAGGTGTCGCCGGCGTTCGAGCCGTTCATCGAGGCCAAGTACGTCCACATCACGGCGAACCAGACCTCGACTCAGCCGACCTTCGTCAACGGCACGCTGAGCCCGACCTTCTTCCTGGACAACCCGTACCTGAGTGCGCAGGCGCGCAGCCAGATCCAGACGATCCTGGGGACCACCTCGACCACCGCCGCGTTCACCATGAACCGGTTCAACAACGACATCGGCACCCGCGCCGAGAACCATAAGCGCGATACCTATCGGATCGTCGGCGGCTTCCGCGGCGATCTGTCGACGACCGGCAACATCAACTACGAAGTCTCGTTCAACTGGGGCCGTACCAGCACCTATTACGAGACGGGCGGCAACGTCGACGTCGCCAAGTTCAACGCCGCGGCCAATGCCGCGCGCGCTACGGACGGCTCGATCCAGTGCCGCGTCAACACCGACGCGATCACGACGAACGACATGCCGGGCTGCGTGCCGCTCAACCTGTTCGGCGAGTATAACTCGTCGAAGGCGGCGCTGGACTATGTCCTCTACACCTCGAACCGCAAGCAGTGGGCCGAAGAGCTCAATGCCGTCGCCTATGTCGCCGGCGACAGCAGCGGCCTGTTCCGCCTGCCGGGCGGCCCGGTCGGCTTCTCGATCGGTGGCGAATATCGCCGTGAGGACGCGTTCTCCGACTATGACGACTATACCCAGTCGGGCGCGACCTTCCTGAACTCGATCGCACAGTTCGATCCGCCGTCGATCAGCATCTGGGAAGGCTTTGGCGAGCTGCGCTTGCCGCTGCTCAAGAACATCCCGTTCATCCACGAACTCACGGTCGAGGGCGCTGCGCGCTACTCGAAGTACAGCTCGATGGACAAGGGCGTGTGGGCCTGGAATGCCGGTGCGATCTGGGCACCGATTCCCGACCTGCGCTTCCGCGTCGGCTATGCCCGCGCGGTGCGTGCGCCGAACCTGAGCGATCTGTATGCGACCCGTTCGCAGACCTTTGCCAACGGCTTCATCGATCCTTGCAGCATGAGCGTCCGCACGACCCCGGACCGCATCCGCAACTGCGCGGCGGCGGGCATCCCGACGACGATGACCTACACGCGCGACGACAATGTCGTCGTGACGCTTCCGTGGGAAAACACGCTGGGCTCCGGCCTGTCGGGCTTCAACCAGGGCAATCTCGGCCTGGCGCCCGAGACCAGCAAGAGCCTCACGGTCGGCGCGGTGTTCGAGCCGACCTTCCTCAAGGGCTTTGCCCTGTCGGTCGACTATTACCGGATCACCGTGAACAATGTGATCAACGGGCTTTCGGGTCAGGGGATCGTGGATCGCTGCTATGACGATCCGGTCGGCCTCAACAATCCGTTCTGCTCGGCGGTCTTCCGCCGTACCTCGGCGGATCCGCTGCTCAACTACACGTTCGACGGTCAGCAGACCCGCCGCTTCACCGGCCGCGCCACCGACCTGCCGGTCGGCATCATCGGTCCGGGCTTCCTCAACCAGCCGTTCAACTACGCTGCGCTGAAGACGTCGGGCATCGATGCGGACATGTCGTATCGGTTCAGCGAGGGCGACTTCAAGTACACCGCCCGCGTGCTGCTGAGCTGGCTGCAGACGCGTGACCAGTATCTGTTCATCACCGATCCGAACCGCTCGACCCGCGTGAAGAGCGTGCTTGGCGATCCGGAATGGCAGGCAACGGCGAGCATCGACGTCAGCTGGAAGAACATCGATTTCGGCTGGGATGCCCGCTATGTCGGCAAGCAGCTGGCGTACACCTGGGAGACGCTCTACTCGCACCAGGGCCGTCAGCCGACCAACATCGACGTCAACGCGACGCCCTGGTATCCGGCGCTGGTCTATCACTCGCTGCAGCTCGGCATCCGGGCGAACAAGAACTTCCGCTTCTATATCGGCGCGGACAACGTGTTCGACCAGCTTCCGCCCTGGGGTGCCACCGGCACCGGCTCGGGCAGCGCAATCTGGCCAGTCACCGGTCGCTACGTCTATTCGGGCGCGCGCATCACCTTCTGATCCGCACGTACGAAACTATCGGGGGTCGCTCTTCGGAGCGGCCCCTTTTTCTTGCCCGGCGAACCGGCTCAGCGCGTAGCGGGCTTGGTATAGGGTATGAAGTCGCCCAGCAGGACGAAGCCGCGCCAGCTGCGCGTGTCGCGATCGACCAGATCGATCTTGTCGGTGCTGCACAGCTGGGTGCTGCGCAGCTTGGCGACGCTAAAGCTATCCGCGTTCAGATCCTCCGCGCCCGAGCGCGGCCGGTTGACGTACAGCGTCGATCCGCGGCGATAGACGATCGCGGTCCCGTCGATCACCGTGCTGTCGCGGATCGTGGGAAGCGACAGGCAGGAGACCGGCGCGCCGGCAGTCCGTCCGTCGAGCATCTTGGCGAGCCTTGCTTCCCCTTTGGGATCGGCTCCGGAAGCCATCGCGGCGACCGGCACCGCCAGAAGCGCCAGCGAGATCAGGATCGGCGACGCGCGCATCGGCATGCTCCTCGGTTCGCGGAATTGCTGCCAGAAGATGGTGCGTCCGCGCTGCCTGCACAACGCAGCATGCGGCGTGCTAGGTCCAGATGCGGTCGTAGCGGGACCCAAGGCCCGTCAGCAGCTCGTACTGGGAAAGCCCGCTCAGCGCCGCCGTCTCGGGCAGCGCGTACGACATCGTCACCCAGTCGCCCTCGCCGAGCGAAGGCAGTGCAGTCACGTCGATCGCAGTCAGGTCCATCGACACGCGCCCGATCAGCGGCAGCGTCACCCCCTGTGCCTCCGCCAGCCCCTTGCCCGAGAAGCAGCGCAGATAGCCATCGGCATAGCCGAGGTTGAGGATCGCCACTTCGGTATCGGCCGGGGCGATCCAGGTCGCGTTATAGCCCACGCTCTCGCCGGCGCGCACGAAGCGGCGCTGGAGGATCTGCGCCTGCGGCGTCGCGACCTGGCGGATCGCGCCATGCGCCGGCCGCTGCCAGCCGCCATAGAGCGCGATGCCCGGCCGGGTCAGGTCGAAGGCATAGTCGGCGCCGAGCGCGATGCCCGCCGAATTGGCCAGGCTCATCCGCTTCGCCTGGGTGTGCCCCCTGAGCGCGCCGAATGCCGCAAGCTGCCGGCCATTGAGCGGCACATCCTCGTCGGCGGAGACGAGGTGGCTCATCAACGTCTCGATGACGAGCCCGTCGAGCAACCCCGCATCGATCTCCTGCGCCGAGACGCCCAGCCGGTTCATGCCCGTATCGACCATCACGTCGCAGGGCCGCCCTGTCTGCTTCCAGCGCCGCACCTGCTCCGCGGTGCTCAGCACCGGCCGGGCATAGGGCGCGTCCAGCGGATCCTCGGCGCGCAGCCCGTGCAGCACCGATACGGTCAGCCCGAGGTCGGCCAGCGCTTCCGCTTCGGCCCAGGTCGCCACGAAGAAGTCGCGGCACCCCGCCTCGGCCAGCCGCCGCGCCACGTCGCGCGAACCCAGCCCATAGCCATTGGCCTTGATCGCCGCGCCGCATGCAGCGGTGCCGCCGAGCTTCGCCAGGTGCCGCCAGTTCGAGACGAGCGCGGCGCTATCCAGCCGCAGGCGGAGAGGTGCAGTCATGCCCTGCGGGTTAGGGCGTGCGCCCGTGCCTCGCAATGCCCGTTGCTGGGCAGGGGTATGCCCTCAGTGCTTCCGCTTCCGCGGGGCCACCGTCTCCTGCAGCCCGAAGGCAGTAACCAGCAGCGCCATCGCCACCACCGCCATCGTGTACCAAAGCCCCGCATAGGGATTGCCGGTGCGCGCGACGATGTACTGGCTGATAAAGGGCAGGAAGCCGCCGAAATAGCCAGTGCCCAGGTGATAGGGGATCGACATCGAGCTATAGCGGATTCGGCTCGGGAACATCTCGCTGAGCAAGGCCGCGACCGGGCCATAGGTCGCGCCCGCAAGCGCCATCAGCCCCAGCATCGCCAGCACGATCACGGCGATGTTGCGCGGGCTCGGCACCACCGGATCGAGCGCATATCCCGCCGCCGCCAGCGCGCTGTTAAGGCCCGCGGGGCTGATGTCCGCCACCGGCGACCCGCCGATCGTCACTGCCACCGATTGCGCCCTGCCGGTCCGGAAGGCGACACCCTTCTTGGATAGCTGGTCGAGGATCTGGCCGCAGCCATCGGGCTGCTTCGCGGCGAAGGGATCATATTTGCAGTTGGGGCCGAACACCGCCACCGGCACGTGCTTCGCCGATTCTGCCAGCCCGGGATTGGCCGCACCACCGATCGTCCAGAACAGCGGGAAGAGCAGCACCAGCGTCAGCGCATAGCCGATCACGATCGGCTTCTTGCGCCCGAACCGGTCGGACAAATGCCCGAACAGCACGAAGAAACCGCAGCCGACCAGCGCCGATCCGCCGCAGATCAGCTGCGCCGTGGTCGGGTCCACCCGCATCGGCCCGGTGAGAAACGAGAGCACCGAGAACATCGAGGTGTACCAGATCACCGTCAGCCCGGCCGCGATGCCGAACAAAGCGACGAACAGGCGGGGCAGGTTGCCCGGATAGGTGAAGCTCTCGAGGAAGGGGTTGCGCGCGGTCTCGCCGGCTTCCTTGATCGCCAGGAACACCGGGCTCTCGGACAGCTTCAGCCGCATGTAGAGCGACACGGCGAGCAGCAGGATCGAGAAGAGGAAGGGCAGCCGCCAGCCCCATGCCGCCCAGGTCTCGGCCGGCATCGGTGCCTTGAATGCCAACACCACCGCCAGGCTCAGGATGAAGCCGCCGACCACGCTCGCCTGGATGAAGCTGGTATGGAAGCCGGCACGCCCGCCCGGCGAATGCTCGGCGACATAGATGGCCGCACCGCCATATTCGCCGCCCAGCGCCAGGCCCTGCGCCACCCGCATCAGCAGGATCAGCACCGGCGCCGCCACGCCGATCGCGGCATAGCTCGGCACCAGGCCGATGCCGGCGGTGGCCAGGCCCATCACGGTGATCGTGACCAGGAACGTGTATTTCCGCCCCATCCGGTCGCCCAGATAGCCGAACAGCACAGCACCGAGCGGGCGGAAGCCGAAGCCCACCGCGAACGCCGCCCAGGCGAGCAGGCTGGCGAGCACGTCGTTGCCCGCGGGGAAGAAGGTGTGCTGCAGGATGCCAGTGGCGGTCAGCGTGCCCCAGATGAAGAAGTCATACCATTCGAAGATCGTGCCCAGCGACGATGCTCCGATCACCAGCCGGATGTCCTTGCCCGTCGGCTCTGCCACTCCGTCCGCCATACGGTCCCCCTCCCATAATTGCCCGCGAGCTTAGCGGCTCGGGAAGCCCCGGCAAGCGGAAGCCGTCACTGCCAGACCAGCATCGCTACTGCCGCCGCGCCCATCACCGCGGTCGCCGCCCAGCCGAGCACCAGCAGCACGCCCGAGACGCGGAACTCGCCCATGATCTTCTTGCGCGTGGCGATGATCATCATCACCGCCATGATCGGCACCGCAGCGAAGCCGTTGACCACCGCGCTCCAGAACAGCGCCTGGATCGGCGGGATGTTCGACCAGTCGAGCGCGATGCCGAGCAAGGTCGCCAGGGCGATCACCGCATAGAAGCCGGGCGCGTCCTTCAGCTTGTGCTCCAGCCCGCAGCGCCAGCCGCGCGCATTGCTCACCGCATAGGCAGCCGACCCCGCCAGCACCGGCACCGCGAGCAGCCCGGTGCCGATGATCCCGATCGCGAACAGCGCGAAGGCGAAATTGCCCGCCACCGGCTGCAGCGCCTTGGCCGCGTCCGCGGCGGTATCGATCTGGGTTACGCCCTGGCTGTGCAGCGTCGCGGCGGCGGCGATCATGATCGCCAGCGCAATCACGTTGGAGAATGCCATGCCGACCAACGTGTCGATCCGCATCCGCTTCATCTCGACCGGAGCCTGCTCGGGCGCTTCGTTCAGCGGCTTGGCGGCGTCGTCATCGTCGATCTCCTCCACTTCCTGCGCGGTCTGCCAGAAGAAGAGATAGGGGCTGATCGTCGTGCCGAAGATCGCGACGACGGTGGCGATCGCCTGTGGCCCCTCAAGCCTGGGGACGAAGAAGCCGGTGCCCGCCGCCGCCCAGTCGACCTTCACCACGAAGATCACCGCGGCATAGGCGAGCAGCGACAGCGTCAGCCATTTGAGCACGCGCGCGTACCGGTGATAGGACACGAACACCTGCAGGAGCAGGCTGAACAGCGCGAAGAAGATCGTGAACCAATGGTCGCCCCAGCCCGCGACCATCTGCGCCGCATCGCCCATCGCGGCGATGTCCGCACCGATGTTGATCGTGTTGGCGATGAACAGGATCGCGACGAGCAGCGTCAACAGCCAGCCCGGCATCACTTCGCGCATGTTCTGCGCCAGGCCCCGCCCGGTCACCCGCCCGATATGCGCGCTCACCAGCTGCACCGCCGACATCAGCGGATAGGTGAGCAGCATCGTCCACATCAGCCCATAGCCGAACTGCGCGCCGGCCTGGGAATAGGTCGCGATGCCGCTGGGGTCGTCGTCGGCCGCGCCGGTGATCAGCCCGGGGCCAAGCTGCTTTGCGACCGAGGTTTTTTCTTTGCTGCTATCGGTCATGCGGGTTCCCGGGATCGTGACGAACGCACGACCCTAGCGGATGCCGGGCGATCCGTGACCTACCCAGATCAGTGTACCCGGCATGCAGCGCCGATTTGGTCCCAATCGCAATTGAAACCCGCCCGCCAAAACCGGAGCTTCCCCGCGATTCGCGTCAGGGGACGCGAGTCGAACAGGGGGGAATGCAGATGCCCGATAATCCGAGTTTTCCGATCGCGACGGCCGCGATCAACTGGTTCGACAGTTCGCACCAGCTCCATATCCGCGTCTATTCGAGCGACGGCTACACGATCACCGAGCAATGCGACGACGGCCAGGGCTGGACGACGGGCGCGACCTTTCCCGGCACCCAGGCATCGGTGACGACTTGGGCCGATTCCGCCGGCCAGCACATCCGCCTCTATGCCACCGAGTCGGACGTCACCACGGAATGGTGCTTCGATCCGGGTGTCAGCGGCTGGACCAAGGGGAGCTACACGCAACCCTGAGCGATCCTCTCCCTCTCCCCTCCGGGGGAGAGGGCTAGCTAGTCGAGGTCTAGTCGAGGTCTAGTCGAGGTTCGGCCGCAGGTACCGGGTCGCAAGCTCCAGATCGATGCCGCGGCGCTGCGCATAGTCCGCCAGCTGGTCCTGCCCGATCCGTGCCACGCCGAAATACTCGGCCTGGGGATGCCCGAAATAGAAGCCCGACACCGCCGCGGTCGGCAGCATCGCGAAGCTCTCGGTCAGCGAGATGCCGGTGCGCTTGTGCGCGTCGAGCATCTTGAACAGGATCGGCTTGAGGCTGTGCTCGGGGCAGGCCGGATAGCCCGGCGCCGGGCGGATGCCGCGATATTCTTCCTTGATCAGCGCCTCGTTGGTCAGCTGCTCGCCCTCCGAATAGCCCCATAGCGAGGTGCGCACGAACAGATGCAGCCGCTCGGCAAAGGCTTCGGCGAGACGATCGGCCAACGCCTTGAGCAGGATGTCGCTGTAATCGTCGATCGCGTTCTTGAAGCGCGCCAGGTGCGGCTCGATGCCGTGGATGCCCACCGCAAAGCCGCCCAGCCAGTCACCCTGAGTGTCGATGAAGTCGGCCAGGCACATGTTCGCCCGGCCCTCGCGCTTGGCGATCTGCTGGCGCAGCATCGGCAGCGTGTAGTGCACCTCATCCTCGACATGGACGATGATGTCGTCGCCCCGGCGGCGGCACGGCCACAGCCCGGCGACACCGCGCGCGGTCAGCCACTTCTCCGCGATGATCTTGTCGAGCATCGCCTGCGCGTCGGCGAACAGGCTGGTCGCGCTCTCGCCGACCACCTTGTCCTCCAGGATCGCCGGGTAATTGCCCGCCAGTTCCCAGGCGCGGAAGAACGGCGTCCAGTCGATATACTGGCGCAAGTCCTTCAGGTCCCAGTCGAGGAACTCGTGCACGCCCGGCATGCGCGGCTTGCCCGGCTTGAGCGCCATGTCCGCCTCGAACGCATTGTCGCGCGCCTTCTCCAGCGGCAGCAATTCGCTCTGTCCACGCCCGGCACGCGCGACGCGCACCTGCTCATATTCGGCGGCGATCTTGGTCACATAGTCATCGCGCTGCGTGTCGGAGACGAGCGCCGTCGCCACGCCCACCGCGCGGCTGGCGTCGAGCACATGCACCACCGGCCCCTTGTACGCCGGTTCGATGCGCAGCGCGGTATGCACGCGGCTGGTGGTCGCGCCGCCGATCAGCAGCGGCATCGTCATCTGCGCGCGCTGCATCTCCTCGGCAACGGTTACCATCTCGTCGAGGCTCGGCGTGATCAGCCCTGACAGGCCGATCATGTCGGCATCATTCTCGTTCGCCGCCTCGAGGATCTTCGACCAGGACACCATCACCCCCAGGTCGACCACGTCGAAGCCGTTGCACTGCAGGACCACGCCGACGATGTTCTTGCCGATATCGTGCACGTCACCCTTGACCGTGGCCATGATGATCTTGCCCTTGCCCTTGGCACCAGGCTCCTTGGCCGCCTCGATGAAGGGCAGCAGATGCGCCACGGCCTTCTTCATCACGCGCGCCGACTTGACCACCTGCGGCAGGAACATCTTGCCCGATCCGAACAGGTCGCCGACCACGTTCATCCCGTCCATCAGCGGCCCCTCGATCACTTCGATCGGGCGGGCAAAGGCCTGGCGGCACTCCTCGGTATCCTCGACGACGAACGCATCGATGCCCTTGACCAGCGCATGCTCCAGCCGCTTGGCGACGTCCCAGCTGCGCCACTCGGCCGCTTGCTTCTCGGCCACCGCATCGGTGCCGCGATACTTCTCGGCGAGCGCGACCAGCCGGTCGCCGGCCTCGGGATCCTTGTTGAGGATGACATCCTCTACCGCGGTGCGCAGCTCGGAATCGATCTGGTCATAGACGTCGAGCTGGCCGGCATTGACGATCGCCATGTCCATGCCGGCGGGGATGGCATAGTACAGGAACACCGAGTGCATCGCCTTGCGCACCGGCTCGTTGCCGCGGAACGAGAAGCTCAGGTTCGACAGGCCGCCCGAGATATGGACATGCGGGCAGCGCGCCTTGATCTCCTTGCACGCCTCGATGAAGTCGACGCCGTAGTTGTTGTGCTCCTCGATCCCCGTCGCCACCGCGAACACGTTGGGATCGAAGATGATATCCTCGGGCGGGAAGCCGATGCCGATGAGCAGGTCATAGGCGCGCGCGCAGATCTCGACCTTGCGCGCCTGGGTGTCGGCCTGGCCGGTCTCGTCGAACGCCATCACCACCACGGCGGCGCCGTACGCCATGCACTTGCGGGCATGCTCGAGGAACTGGCCGACGCCTTCCTTCATGCTGATCGAATTGACGATCGGCTTGCCCGAGACGCACTTCAGCCCCGCCTCGATCACGTCCCATTTGGACGAATCGACCATCACTGGGATCCGCGCGATGTCGGGCTCGGCCTGGATCAGCTTGAGGAAGGTCGTCATCGCCTCGTGCGCGTCGAGCAGGCCCTCGTCCATGTTGACGTCGAGCACCTGCGCGCCGGCCTCGACCTGCTGCAGCGCGACTTCCACCGCCGCGGCATAGTCGCCGTTCATGATCAGCTTCTTGAAGCGCGCCGATCCGGTGACGTTGGTGCGCTCGCCGATATTGACGAAGCCTGTGGAGAGGTTGGTCATCGTTCTTCTTCTAGCTCCCTTCCGCTTGCGGGAGGGGTCGGGGGAGGGGCAGTAAACAGGCTCGGGCGGCGTCGAGGAGGACAGCCCCTCCCCCTAACCCCTCCCGGAAGCGGAAGGGGGACTAGGCAGCCGCCATCGTAAACGGCTCGAGCCCCGCAAGCCGCGTGCGCACTTCGGGCACCGGAATCGGCCGCGCCGGCAGCCCTTCCACCGCCTTCGCGATCGCGCCGATATGCGCCGGGGTCGAGCCGCAGCAGCCGCCGAGCACGTTGACCTGCCCCGCATCGGCCCATTCCTTGACTAGCCCGGCGGTCGTCACCGGCGCTTCGTCATAGGCGCCCAGCTCGTTGGGCAGGCCGGCATTGGGATAGACCATGATCAGCGTGTCGCAGAGCGCGCTCAGCGTCTTCACATGCGGGCGCAGCTGCTCGGCGCCGAACGAGCAGTTCAGCCCGATCGTCACCGGCTTGGCATGGCGC
The DNA here is from genome assembly GCF_058807215.1 of Sphingomonas sp. GW821-FHT12D09. NCBI lineage: Bacteria > Pseudomonadati > Pseudomonadota > Alphaproteobacteria > Sphingomonadales > Sphingomonadaceae > Sphingomonas > Sphingomonas sp. GW821-FHT12D09. The sequence goes on from NZ_JBXAQL010000004.1 coordinate 114,495, forward strand.
ACCGCATGCCAGAATGCCTCGACCGTGTGGCCGGACAGGTTGCGCCCCGAAAGATCGGTCAGCGTCATCGACATCATGATCGGCAAGTCGCGGCCAAGATCGTTCGCCGCCTCGATCGCGGCCATGATGCCGGCCTTGGCGTTGAGCGTGTCGAACACCGTCTCGATCAGGATGAAGTCGACCCCGCCCTCGACCAGCGCGTCGATTTGCTCGCGGTAGACGTCCTTGAGGTGATCGAAGTCGATCTCGCGATAGCCTGGATCGTTGACGTCCGGGCTCAGCGACAGCGTCTTGTTGGTCGGCCCCAGCGCGCCCGCGACGAAGCGCGGGCGGCCATCCTTCGCCTCGAACTCGTCGGCGATCGAGCGCGCGAGCTTCGCCGATTCCACATTGATCTCACGCACCAGATGCTCGGCGCCGTAATCGGCCTGGCTGATCCGGTTGGCGGAGAAGGTATTGGTCTCGGCGATATCCGCCCCGGCCTCGAAATAGGCGCGGTGGATCGATGCCGGCACTTCGGGCATCGTCAGCGCCAAGATATCGTTATTGCCCTTCTGGTCATGGCTCAGGCCAAGGTCGCCGGCATAGGCGGCTTCGTCGAGCTTCCAGTTCTGGATCTCGGTGCCGAACGCCCCGTCGGTGATCAGGATGCGCTTGGCGGCTTCGGCCAGCAGTTTCTCGCGTGCGCTCACTTCAACTTCCTTCTTCGTCATCCCGGCGAAAGCCGGGACCCAGGGTCACAGGCGACGCCGCTCTTGGCTCTGGGCCCCGGCTTTCGCCGGGGTGACGTTACAATCAAGCCGCCACCAGCTACGCGCCGACCTTCGGCCGAACGCCCAGCAGATGGCAGATCGCATAGCTCAGCTCGGCGCGGTTGAGCGTGTAGAAGTGGAACTGCCGCACGCCGCCCGCATAGAGTTTCCGCGAAAGCTCCGCCGCCAGCGTCGCCGCCACCAGCTGGCGCGCGGCGGGGCGGTCGTCGAGCCCTTCGAACAGGCGCTCCATCCAGCCGGGCACCTGGGTGCCGCACATCGCCGACATCCGCACCACGCTGGCGAAGCTCATCACCGGCATGATCCCCGGCACGATCTCCGCAGTGATCCCCGCCTTGGCGGCATCGTCGCGGAAGCGCAGGAAGGTTTCGGCCTCGAAGAAGAACTGGGTGATCGCCCGGGTCGCGCCCGCATCGATCTTGCGCTTCAGGTTATCGAGGTCCGCCATCTGATCGGCCGAGTCCGGATGGCATTCGGGATAGGCAGCGACCGAGATCTCGAACGGATGGAGCCTGCGCAGCCCCGCCACCAGGTCGGCGGCATTCTCGTATCCGCCCGGATGCGTCGCATATTTCTCGCCCGCACGCGGCGGATCGCCGCGCAACGCGACGATATGCCGCACGCCCGCTTCCCAATATTCCTCGGCGACCTGGTCGATCTCCGCCTTGGTCGCCTCGACACAGGTGAGGTGCGCCGCCGCCGGGATGCCGGTCTCGCGCGCGATCCGCGCTACCGTGTTGTGCGTCCGCTCGCGGGTGGTGCCGCCGGCGCCATAGGTAACGCTGACGAAGCGCGGATCGAGCGGCTTGAGCGTCTCGATCGAATCCCACAGCGTCTCTTCCATCTTCTCCGTCTTGGGCGGGAAGAATTCGAAGCTCACATCGATATCGCCCGCCACGTCCGCGAAGAGCGGCGCCGCCAGCGGGTCCAGACTAGTCATGCGGCCTTCACCTTCTGTTTCTCCTGGCCGGTCTTGCGCGCCAGCCATAATTTCACCGTCAGCTCGCCGCCCTCCAGCGTCTCCACCTGGACGGGTGCGAGCCCATGCGCCTCGAACCAGCCGAGCACCTGCTCGTCCGAGAAGCCGAGGCGCGTATGCGCGTCCTTCTGCCGCAATTCCTCGCGCTCGTGCGGCGCGAAATCGGCGATCAGCAGCCGGCCGCCGGGCGCCAGCACGCGCGCCGCCTCGCCGATCGCAGCCCCGGGCTGCTGCGCGAAGTGCAGCACATGGTGCAATATAGCGAGATCCGCCCCGCCATCCTGCAACGGCAGCGCATAGAGATCCGCCTGGCGCAGCTCGGCATTGCCCAGCCCCTGCTCGGAAAGCTTGGCACGGGCAAGCCGCAGCATCTCGGACGACCGATCGATGCCGAGCGCCCGCTCGGCCCGCGGCGCGAACAGCTCGAGCATCCGCCCGGTGCCGGTGCCGATATCGACCAGATGACCGATCTCGCCATCCCCCAGCGCCTTGGCCATCGCCGCCTCGACTTCGCTGTCGGCGACATGGAGCGAGCGGATCGCATCCCATTCGACGGCATTGCTCTCGAACCAGTCGGCGGCCGCGCTCGCGCGGTCCGCGCGCACCGCCGCCAGCCTTGCCTCGTCCGCGACCATCCAGTGATCTGCCTCGTCCCAGCTATCGAGCGCGCCGAACACCGGATCGACCTTGCCCGCAGCGCCCAGCGCGACGAACACCCAGCTGCCTTCCTTGCGCCGCTCGAGCAGGCCCGCGTCGCACAGGATCTTCACATGGCGCGAGACGCGCGGCTGGCTCTGCCCGAGCACTTGCGCCAGCTCGCCGACGGACAGCTCCATCGAACGGACGAGCGCAAGGATGCGCAGCCGCGTCGAATCGGCAAGGGCACGGAAGATGGCAAGGGCTTGATGCATGACGGATATAGATATAAAGATATCTTTATATGCGGTCAACGCATCGCATGCACCTTGCACGCGAGTCAGCGCCCCGTTAGCCCTGCGCCTGAGCAATTTACGGCAAAAGGCATCCATCCATGCGCAAGATCTTCATGCCCATCGCAGCGGTCGCGCTGCTCGGCCTTTCGGGCTGCGGCAACAAGGCGAAGAACGAGGCGGCCGAGGCGAATGAATCGGTCGCCGGCGACAGCAACACGATGGGCGAAGCGGTGAGCGATGTGAACGCCGCCGAGAACGCCGCGTTCGGCGCCGCCGAGAGCAATTACGACCAGGCCGTGCCGATCGGCAATGCCGCCGCCGACCAGGGCTCGGGCGACGGCGATACCGACTAGGATGCGCGCCGCGCCGCTCCTCCTGCTACTCGCGCTCGCCGCCTGCGGGCGCGGCGCGTCCGATGACAACAAGGGCGGCCTGAGCGCCAGCGAGTCCCGCCAGCTCGATGCGGCGGCGGCTTCGATCGACGTCAATGCCAGCAACGGGACAGAGCAATGAGCGACAAGGTGAACCTTCGTGACCTCGGCGCCAGCGGCATCCGTACGCCTTCGCTGATCCTCGGCGGCAACGTCTTCGGCTGGACCGCGGACAAGGCGACCAGCTTCGCGGTGCTCGACCGGTTCGCCGAGGCCGGCGGCACGCTGATCGACACCGCCGATGTCTATTCCGCCTGGGTCCCCGGCCATCAGGGCGGCGAGTCCGAAGCGATCATCGGCGAATGGCTCCAGCAGTCCGGCAAGCGCGGCAAGGTCAAGGTCGCGACCAAGGTCGGCATGCTCGATGGCGAAGGCGGTACCAAGCTCGCCCCCGCCCGCATCGCCGCCGCCTGCGACGCCAGCCTCAAGCGCCTGGGCGTCGAGACGATCGACTTGTATTTCGCCCACCAGGACGATGAGGACGTTCCGCAGGAAGAGGTGCTTGCGGCCTTCGACAAGCTGATCAAGGCCGGCAAGGTCCAGGCGATCGGCGCCTCCAACTTCCACGCCATGCGCCTCAAGTCCGCGCTCGACATCGCCAATCGCGAGGGCCTGCCGCACTACCGCGCGCTGCAGAACGAATATCACCTGCTCAGCCGCCACAAGTTCGAGGGCGAGCTGCAGGATCTGTGCGTGCAGTATAATGTCGGCTGCGTGCCGTTCTACGGGCTCGCCTCGGGCTATCTTACCGGCAAGTATCGCAGCGAAGCCGACCTCGGGAAGAGCATCCGCGGCGGCCGGATGCCGGTGTTCATGCAGGGCAAGGGCCCGGCGATGCTCGCCGCGATGGACGAAGTGGCGGCCGAGAGCGGCGCCACCCTCGCCCAGATCGCCCTGGCCTGGCTCGCCGCCCAGCCGGGCGTGACGGCGCCGATCGCGAGTGCGACGTCGCTGGCGCAGGTGGAGGAGTTGATCGGGTCGTGGGATGTGTCGCTCAGCCCCGCCCAGCTCGACAGGCTGACGGTGACGGGAGCGTAACCCCTATTTCGTCATCCCCGCAAAGGCGGGGATCCAGAGTCAAGCAGGACTGGCCGGACACAATAACCCTGGATACCCGCCTTCGCGGGGATGACGATGCATCACAGAATCCCCTTCTCCGCCGCCTCCTGCCACCAGGCGTCGTGGAGCCCGTCGCCATAATTCACCGGCGCCGCCTCCAGTTCGGGCAAGGTCACATCGTCCAGGCACATCACCTGCACCGAGACGAAGTCGCCGCCGATCGCCTCGACATGCCCGTCGCCGAACGGCGCGATCCCGCAATAGACGCAGAAGCGGTGATGCCCCTGCTTGGTGCCGAACTGATATTCCCCCAGCGCGTCGCGGCCCGAGAGCAGGCGGAACTGGTCGGGCTTGAGCAGCGCGCCCCAGTTGCGGCGCTTGCGGCAGTATGTGCAGTTGCACTTGCCCGTGCCCGCCGCCAGGTCGATGTCGGCTTCGAACTTCACCGCGCCGCAGTGGCAGCTGCCCTGGTAGGTCTTCATCATCGTGTTTCTCCCTTTTTCGTGAACCGGGACTCGACCTACTGCCAGGCTGCTGCCAGCATGGTGTCAGCAGCCTGGCAGTAGGGTTCTCGAATGCGCAAGGCAGACCGCCTCTTCCAGATCGTCCAGATCCTTCGCCGGAGCCCCCGCCCGGTGACCGCCGATGCGATCGCCGAGGAGCTCGAGACTTCGAAGCGCTCGGTCTATCGGGACATGGCCGCCTTGATCGGCCAGCGCGTGCCGATCCGCGGCGAGGCGGGCATGGGCTATGTCCTCGAAAGCGGGTTCGACCTGCCGCCGCTGATGCTCACCGCCGACGAAATCGACGCGGTCGCGCTCGGCGCCACCTGGGTGGCGGGGCACGCCGATGACGGCCTCGCCCGTGCCGCCAGCGACTTGCTCGCCAAGATCGCCGCGGTGCTGCCCGAAGAGATGCGCCCCTTTCTCGGCAACCCCGCGATGCGCGCCGCGCCCGCCTGGGATCGCCCGAAGGACGGCGTCGATGCCGCCGAGTTGCGCGCCTGGATCCGATCGGCGCGCAAGCTCCACCTCGACTATGCCGATGAGCAGGGCCGCCCCAGCCAGCGCACCGTCTGGCCGCTGATGATCGGCTATGCCGACGCCACCCGCATACTGGTCGCCTGGTGCGAGTTGCGCAGCGATTTCCGTACCTTCCGGCTCGACCGCATCGCCGCCGCGACCTTCCTCGACGAAGCCATTCCCGGCAGCCCGGCCCAACTGCGCGCCCGCTGGCTCAAGGCCGTGCGCGAGCAGGGGAGGAGTTCAGCCTCTTAGGGTTGCCGAGGCTCGAGCCCGAAGCGGATCACCTCCTCGAGCACTTCCCCGTCGACGTCCTTCAGCGATCTGACCTTGATGCAATAGCCGGTCACGCGCGCCTTGCCGAGCCTGTTGCCAAAGACCCGGGACAGATACGTCTTGTCGTCCAGCCCGATCACATAGACGGAAATCCCGCTGGTGTTCGCGCTCAGGCCGATCCGATAGAAATCCCGGCGCTTCCCGCTGGCATAGTCGATCACTTGTTCGCCATAGCCGATATTGGGGTTGGAAACGGTCCTCCCCGCATCGTCCTTGCCGTCGAGAAACCACAATCTGCATCCCGGCGCGATCTCGCCTATGCGGCGATGCAGGTCCCGCATCTCCTCGCGCTTCGGCTCGGGTTGCGCGGCGATATACTCCTCGATCTGTTCCTGCACGTCCATGGAAACCTCCGCCCGGCATCCTGACACGCAGGATTCGCCGTTGCTATTCGGCAACGGCTGTCAGCAGATATGTGACAGATAAATGGAGTCACCAAACCGTCACTGACTCGTAACGGTATCGACCCGAACCAAGCCTAGCGGCCCCCTTGGGAGCGGCCAACCGGCCGTTGGGAAGGGAAATACCAATGACCGATTTTTCGCGCCGGCTGCGCCGCGGTTCCTCTTTTGCCGTGCTGCTGGCATCCGCCGCGCTGGCGCCGGCCGTCGCGCACGCTCAGGCCGCCGCCGACAGCACGACCGTCGCCGCCGACGACGAGACCGACCGCTCCAGCGAGATCGTCGTCATCGGCAGCGGCCAGACCCGCTCGGTCTCGACCCTGGTGCCGGCCAACCTCGACACGCTGCCGCCGGGCACCAGCATCCAGAAGTCGCTCAACTTCCTGCCGGGCGTGATGGCGCAGTCGATCGACGCACTCGGCCTTAACGAGCAGTCGCTCTCGCTCCAGGTCCGCGGCTTCAACACCACCCATCTCGGCTACACGCTGGACGGCATGCCGCTCGGCGACGGCGCCTATAACAACTACAACGGCCTCACGATCAGCCGCGCGCTGATCTCGGAGAATCTCGGCCGCGCCGATCTCGCCACCGGCATCGCCGGCCTCGGTATCGCCTCGACGAGCAACCTCGGCGGCGCGCTTACCTATGTCTCCAGCGATCCGCGCAAGGGCGTCGGCTTCCAGGGCAGCCAGACCATCGGGAGCGAGAACAGCGCGCGCACCTTCGTCCGCTTCGACACCGGCGAGCATGGCGGCTTCTCGGCCTATGTCTCGGGCCAGGTCAGCCGCCAGGACCTGTTCGTGAACCAGGGCGCCGGCATCAAGTCCATCGGCAAGCAGTTCAACGCCAAGGCGCAGTATGTCTTCGAAGGCGGCAAGATCACCGCATTCGCCGATGTCTCGCGCACCAACCAGGCCGACGACGCCTATCTGTCGAAGGACATGCTGAACCGTCTCGGCTGGGACTGGGGCGGCTACGCGCCGAACTGGCAGGCCTATCTCGGCGTCGCCGCCTGCACGGTGACCACCACCCCGTTCAAATGCGCCGCCGCCCCCGCGCCGCAGAAGAATGCCGACGTGACCTTCACCAACGGCCAGATCCTGCGCAACGACAATTTGTTCTACCTGTCGGGCGACTTCGACCTCAGCAGCAACCTGAGCGTCCACACCCAGGTCTACCACCACAATGACAAGGGCGCCGGCAACAACTGGATCGTCGGCCTGTCCAACCAGGGCACCTCGACCACGGCCGACGACGTGCCGGTCCAGATCCGCGACACGCGCTACACTATCGACCGCACCGGCGTGCGCGGCAACATCGCCTGGGAGCTCGGCTTCAATCGGCTCGAGGCCGGCCTGTGGGTCGAGGACAATACCAGCAGCGCCGCGCGCTACATCTGGACCAATGTCGCCGTGCCCTTCGACCTCGCCCAGTTCCTCCAGGGCCAGCCGGACACCGCCCAGTGGGTCCAGGAGACCAAGTGGAAGACGCAGCAATTCTACGTGCAGGACACGGTCAAGCTGTTCGACGACGCGCTGAGCGTGGATTTCGGCTTCAAGAGCACCTATTCCAAGTCGGACGCCACTGCGATCCGCGGCATCGCCAAGGCGGCACCGCCGGCCTCCACCCAGTTCGCCACCGGCTCGCTTACCGCCAAGGACAATTTCCTGCCGCAGGTCGGCGTGCACTGGAACGTCGCACCCGGCCATGAGCTGTTCGCCAGCTATGCCGAGAACATGGCGATGTTCCAGGGCGGCTTCAAACTCGGGCCCCAGTCGGTGTCGCAGACCGTATGGAACCAGCAGGGCCGCTATCTGAAGCCCGAGACCTCGAAGAGCTTCGACGGCGGCTATCGCTATGTCAGCGGCCCGCTCCAGGTCGCGCTGAGCGGCTATTACGTCAAGTTCGAAAACCGGCTGCTGCAGTACAACCCGTGCCCGACCAACCAGCAGCAGAATCCGGGCTGCGGCAACAGCTTCCACAATGCCGGCGGCGTCACCAGCAAGGGCGCCGAGATCGGCGTGCTGTGGAAGGCCACGCCCTGGCTGACCTGGTACAATTCGGCATCGTACAACAAGTCGACCTATGACGAGTATCTCAACTGGTGCACCACCACCTGCGTGGTGAAGCTCACGGCCGGCAAGCAGCAGGTCGATACGCCCAAGGAGATGGTGTCGAGCGTGCTGACGCTGCGCCAGGGCGGCTTCTCGGCCTCGGTCCAGGGCAAGTATACGGGCCGACGCTATTACACCTACACCAACGACCAGAGCTTCGGCGGCGTCACCACGGTCGACCTGGGCATGGGCTATGACTTCGGCCGGATCGGCTGGGTGCAGGGCGCCAAGCTCTCGCTCAACGTCACCAACCTGACCGACAAGCGCTACGCGTCGAACTTCGACTCGAGCGTCTTCGCGCCGGACGATGCAGCGGGCACCCTCCTGGTGTTCCACTCCTCCGCCCCGCGCCAGGTGTTCGGCACGCTCAGCGTCGGGTTCTGACTTCTATCTCCCTCTCCCCTTGTGGGTGCATTGGGTCGGTCATGCCCCCGGGCATGACCTAACAGCGCGGGGCGCTGTTTACCCGATGCAGGAGGGAGCTGAAGCAGTCAGCGGAAGGGTGAGGGGGATGCGCTCTCGTCGGAATGTCCCCCTCATCCTTCCCACTCGCTTCGCGGGCGGGCCCTTCCTTCTCCCACAAGGGGAGAAGGAGTTTAGCTACTTCACCCCATATTCCCAGCCATAGGGCACGCCCGTCTCGCCCAGCGCCGCGCGGACCAGCGCCGGAAACGCCTTTTCGATCCGCACGTCATTGCCCAGGATCAGCACGCAGCGCTGCCCGCGCTCGAGGCATACCAAGGTGTTCGCGGTGGTGTCGTTATGCCCGCCCTTCAGCCAGCCCGCGCCCTGCGGCCCGTTGAAGGCGACCACGCCCAGCGCGCCCCTGGCGCGCGTCCCCTCGCCCGGCCCGGCCGGGTTGTTGAGCGTCGGGAACTGCGTCTTGCTGGCGATCTTCTGCGTGCCCCGGGCATATTCCACTCGCCACTTCCTGGGCAGGCCATAGCCGCGTACCATCGCCGCGCTCATCTGCGCCAGGTCATGGATCGTCGTGTCCATCGATCCCGCCGCGCGCACCCGGCTGCGGTCGTCATGCGGCTCGGTCTTGCCGGTCTCGTCCCAGCCGTCCGCCAGGTTGGTGCCGAAGCTGTCCTGCCAGACCAGGCTGGTCCGCGTCATGCCGAGCGGCTTGAAGAAGCGGCGCTGCAGCTCGGCCTCCACGCTCAGCCCCAGCCCCTTTTCCACCCCGAACTGGAGGAGCGAGATGCCCTCGCCCGAATAGGCGTAATTGGTGCCCGGATCGAAGTGGAACTTGAGCTTCCTGTCCGGCTCGAGGAACGCGAAATTGGCGAAGCCGGTCGCGTGGTTGAGCGCGTTGCGCGGCGTCACCTTCCGCCAGCGCAGGTCTCCGGCAAGATCGCCCCACTGGCCATAGCCCTCGACATTGCCATAGTCCGGGATCGGCCTGGCCAGCATCGCCGCGATCGGCTTGTCGACATCGAGCTTCCCCTCGGAGGCAAGCTGGGTGACCAGATAGCCGAACACCGCCTTGGTCAGCGACGCGCCGTACATGATGGTGTCAGCGTCGAGCGGATCGCCCTTCGCGTTGCGCACACCGTACGCCTTGACCGAGACGACCTGGCCCTTGTCGATCAGCGCGACCGCGACGCCCCTGGCCCCGGTCTGCGCCATCGCCGCCTGCACCGCCGCGTCCATGTCCGCCGGCCCGCTTGCCGACACCAGCGCCGTGCATCCCAGTGCCAGCAACCCGAATCCTATCCCTCGACGCATACGCACCTCCCTCTTCGCCGCGCATCCTCCACAACCTGCGCAACAGCGCAATTAAAACCGCTTCGGATTCGAAACGATCGAATTGCAAAACAAGGGGATCTGCGGGACTGTTCAGCCTCACGCCGCTTGAGGGGGACGGCCTGTATGTCGATCAAGAAGCTGCTCGCGCTTGCCGCAATGACGCTCGCGCCCGCCGCCCATGCCGCGCCGCCGCTGCCTCCCGAGACGATCGACACGATCGGGCGGGCACTTTCGCTGTGCACCGGCGGCTGGACCCGCGGCCCGCAGTGGGTCGGCCCCGCCGAGCTCGCGCCGCGCCTCGCGCTGCTGGCCCAGCCTTCGGACGGGCTGAGCGAGCGGGAAGGCGAGGATCTCTATGAGATCGGCAAGGCGCTCCTGCAGCCCGCCACCGGCGCTCCCGACTGGCTGCTCGACGGAGGATCCTGGCTCAGCTGTCCCGCCAGGCCCAGGGAAGCGGTCGCGCTGCTCGAATATCTCGCGGGCGAAGGGCCGACGGACTGGCGCGGTTATACCAACGTCTTCGACCTTCTCGGCCTCGCCTATGAGACCGGGGCGGCCGGCGCGGCCGATCCGGCAAAGGCGCGGCGCTATTATCTGCGCAGGCGCATCCATTCGGGCTTCGGGACAGGAACGCGCTGGTCCGACGGCAAGGACCAGGACCTGCTCGCCAATGTCGAGCGCGCCGGCCTGCGACCCTATCTCGACGCGCTGGCGCTGAACGAGCGGTATGGCGGCGGCGCGCGCACCATCCTGGCCGAAGCGGCGCTGCCCGGCGATCCGGCCCGCGCGCGCAGCCTGTTGCTGCATGCCGACAACCTGTCGCTCGCCCAGCTGATCGATTGGGAGGAAAAGGGCCGCATTCCGCTGCTCGCCGATGGCAGCGACGTGGCGATCTGGGCGAAGGCCGCGCGCACGCAGATGGGCTATCGGAGCTGGATCCCGCGCATGATCAAGGCCGCCGAGCTGGCCAATGGCGGCGCCATCCCCACCGCCGCGGCGCGCCCCGCGATCGCCGGGCTCCGCCCCCTGCTCGACACCAGCCACCTCGACCATGTCAGCGCCACCGGCACGCCCATCCCCGCCCGCGCGCTGGTCGATCGCACTGGCCATGCGATCCATACCGAAGCCTGCCGCCCTGCCTCGGGCGAGTCCGCCCTCACGGTCGCCAACCGCCTGGGCGTCACCCGGCTCTACGATCCGGCGAAGCTTCCCGCCTTGGCGGTCGCGCGGATCGCCGGCCGCGCCGCCTTTGGCTGGGTGCTGCTGCCCGCGGTGCAGTTCCAGCCCGGTGAAGATGGCAAGGTCGCGGTGACCCTCACCGACACGCCCGCGGCGCGCTGCGTCCTCGCCGACAGTCCATCTGCGCTGGTCATCCCCACCGTCCCGCGCAGCAACTGACCGCCGGCCAAAGGCTTGCGCTGGCCATGAATTTGTAACAAGCCGCGCGCGCCATTCCCGGCAGTTTCGGAGTCCCGCACCATTCGTCAGATTGCCGCCTTGCCCTATCGTACGGAAGGCAGCGCAATCGACTCCCCGGTGCGCGTGCTGCTCGTCACCTCGCGGGAGAGCGGCCGCTGGGTCATCCCCAAGGGCAATCCGGAGCCCGGCATGCCGCAGCACACCGCCGCGGCGATCGAGGCGGAGGAAGAGGCTGGTGTCCGCGGCCTGGTCTGCCCGATGCCGCTCGGCTCCTTCCGCTATCGCAAGAAGCGCCGCAACGGCGCCGCCTTGATGATCGACGTCGACGTCTTCCCGCTCGCCGTGAACCAGGAGCTCGCTTCCTGGAAGGAACAGGGCGAACGCGAGCGCCGCTGGTTCAGCCTCGCCGAGGCGGCCGCAGCCGTCGATGAATCCGATCTCGCCGATCTCATCCGCTCGTTCGGCCCTGCCGAATTCCGGGCGGCAACCCAACGCAACGGGCTGCTCACCGCTGTCGCCCGCAAATCAAAGGTCCATACGATGTTCGCCTGGTTCCAGCGCCTGCTGCCCCGTACCGGCAATTTCTTCGAGATGTTCGAGGCGCATGCCCGCACCGTCGTCGCCGGCGCCGATGCGCTGGCGCGGCTGCTGCAGGACGGCAGCCCGGACCATATCCGCGAAGTGATCGAGCGCGAGCATGATGCCGACGAGATCATCCGCGAAGTGCTGCGCACGGTGCGCGAGACGTTCCTGACGCCGTTCGACCGCGGCGCGATCACGTCGCTGATCGGCGCGATGGACGATTCGATCGACGAGATGCAGGCCGCCGTCCAGGCGATCGACCTCTACGAGGTCACCGAGTTCGAGCAGGAGATGAAGGACATGGCGGCGATCATCGTCGATGCCGCCCGCCTCACCGCCGAAGCGATGCCGCTGCTGCGCGACGTCGGCCGCAACGGCCCGCGCCTCCACGAGCTGACCGAGCGCATCGTCCGCATGGAGAGCCGCGCCGATGAGATCCACGCCGAGGGCCTCAAGAAAGCCTTCAAGCGCATCGGCCCCAGCGATCCGCTCCAGTTCGCAGTGCACCGCGAGCTGTACAAGCATCTCGAGCGGATCGTCGACGCGTTCGAGGATGTCGCCAACGAGATCGACGGCATCGTGATCGACCACGCCTGAACGGCCCGGTAGATGCACGAACTCGCCTTTCCCCTGCTCGTCGGCCTGATCCTGGTCGCGCTGGCATTCGATTTCCTCAACGGCCTGCACGATGCGGCCAATTCGATCGCCACCGTGGTGGCGACGCGGCTGCTCAAGCCCGTCCATGCGGTGGCATTTGCAGCCGCGTTCAACTTCGCCGCCTATTTCCTCACCATCGCCTTCCCGGCGCTGCACAAGGTGGCGGACACGATCGGCCAGGGCCTGATCGACAAGAACCTGATCACCCCCGGCGTCGTCTTCGGCGCGCTGGTCGGCGCGATGTTCTGGAACGTCGTCACCTGGCTCAAGGGCATCCCCTCCTCTTCCAGCCATGCGCTGGTCGGCGGGATGATCGGCTCGGGCGTGGCGCATGCCGGGGTCACCGGCGTCAAATGGGCCGGGCTCAACAAGACGCTGATCGCCATCGTGCTCTCGCCGACGATCGGCATGATCCTGGCGATGCTGATCATGCTGCTCACCTCCTGGCTGTTCATGCGCGCCAATTCGCGCACCGCCGAGCGCAGCTTCCGTGCGCTGCACCTCGTCTCCTCGGGCGCCTATTCGCTCAGCCACGGCCTCAACGACGCGCAGAAGACGATGGGGATCATCGCCGTGCTGCTCTATTCGACCGGCTACCTGCACGGCGAATTCCATGTGCCGCACTGGGTGGCGATCTCCTGCTATGTCGCGATCGCGCTCGGCACGCTGAGCGGGGGCTGGAAGATCATCGAGACGATGGGCTCGCGCATCACCAAGCTGTCGCAGCACCAGGGGTTCAGCGCCTCCCTGGCCGGCTCGATCGTGCTGTTCGGCGCCTCGGTGCTCGGCATCCCGGTGTCGACTACGCACACGATCACCGGCGCGGTGATCGGCGCGGGCACCGCGCGGCGTGCATCTGCGGTGCGCTGGGGCGTGGCCGGCAACGTGATCACCGCCTGGATCATTACCATCCCCGCCTCGGCCGCGGTCGGCGCGCTGTTCTACTTCCTGACGACGCTCTTTTGACCCAGCACCCCGGCCTTGCGCCGGGGCCCGCTACCTCACCCGCGCAAGAAGAAGCGGGATCCCGGCTCGAGGCCGGGATGACGATGGCAGGCTCAAGCCTGGAACGTGACCACCACGCTGTCCGCCGACTTCTCCGCGGCTCCGTGGAACACCGCTTCGATATTGTTGCCGTCGGGATCGATCAGGAAGGCGCCGTAATAGCCGGGATGATAGTCCCGCTCGCCCGGCGGACCATTGTCGGTGCCGCCTGCTGCCAGCCCAGCCTTGTGGAACTGATCCACCACCGCCCGGTCCCTGGCCTGGAAGGCGATGTGATGCCGCCCGGTCAGCTTGCCCGCCGCGGCCTTGCTGTCCGCGGTCGAGACGAACAGCTCGTCCGCCCAGAAGAAGTCCGGCCCCTCGCCCGCGACCGGAACTCCGATCACGTCGAACACCGCGCCGTAGAAGCGCCGGCTGGCGTCCAGGTCGCGCACGACGAGGTGGATATGGTCGATCAACCGTCCGCGATGCAGCTGCTGGGTTTCCATGGGGCCTCCTCGAGTCTCGCCTGCGGCAACCCACGTCCTCGTCGGTCGGTTCCCTGCACAGGCTTGCATATCGCCGACCCACGCGCTAAACACTGAACCACATGGTTCAGTATACCGCACCCCGCCTCGACGCATCCTTCGCCGCGCTCTCGGACGCGACGCGGCGCGGTGTGCTCGAGCAGCTCTGGCGCGCCGAGGCCTCGATCACCGAACTCGCCGAGCGCTTCCACATGACCCTTACCGGCATGAAGAAGCATGTCGGCGTGCTCGAACGGGCGGGCTTGGTGGTGACCGAGAAGGTCGGCCGCGTGCGGACCTGCAGGCTCGGCGCCCAGGGCCTCACCGAAGAAGCAGGCTGGATCGCCAATTATCACCAGCGCTGGGAAGCCCGCTTCGACGCGCTGGACCACGTGATCGCGGAACTCAAAGCCAGGGAGAATATGGATGGGCCTGAACGCCAGTGACTTCGGCGCCACCTCGGTGGTGCGAACGTCGGACACCGAAGTGACCGTGACCCGTGTCTTCGACGCGCCACCCCGCCTCGTCTACCAGGCCTGGACCACGCCCGCGCTGTTCCAGCGCTGGTGGGCACCCAAGTCGATGGGCGTGCCGATGCATGTCCGCGAGCTCGATGTCCGCGTCGGCGGCGGCTACCGCATCGAATTCACCCCGGAAGGCGGGCAGGTGTGGGCGTTCTTCGGCAAATACACCGAGGTCGTTCCGAACCAGCGCATCGTCTGGACCAACGACGAAAGCGGCGACGCCGGCGCGATCTCCTCGGTCACGCTCGAGGAACAGGACGGCAAGACGCTGCTGACCTTCCGCGAAGTCTATCCCACCAAGGAAGCCCTCGACGAAGGCATTGGCGGCGCCGAAGGCATGCCGGAGCAGCTCGACCAGCTGGCGGAGCTGCTGGTGGGGATGGGCTGAGCCCCGCCAACTGTTCCGCGGCGAAAGCCGGGATCCAGGGCGACAAGCAACACGGCAGAGAAACCCTGGGCCCCGGCCTTCGCCGGGGAACAACAACACGGAGCCAACAAGATCGCCCTGCAACTAGAACCTGCCGGATTATGGGACTGCGATTGAGTCCACAATTTCAGGTTCAAGTATCGCGGCGACGCCTGACTCCCGCTCTTTCGAACGCTCCAATCTCCTGATAGCCCTTTATCTTCAAAAGGAGACATCGAGTGATCAGACAACTTCTGGCGGCGCCGCTTCTCCTGGTCGCACTGCCGGCCACGGCGCAGACCGCATTTGCAATCGACTCGAAGGCAGCGCTTCCCCAGCCGGAAATCACGGCGCAGCCCAGGAAGCCCATTCTGGTGCTCGAGGGGCGCTCCCCGCAGGCCGTGACGCTGCAGGGCGATGTCGATCCGAACCTAGCCAAGCGCGCTGCGGTCAATCCAGTGCTGCCGCTCACCCGCGGCGCTGTGCTGATCGCCTCGGGCACGCCCGGGACCTATTGCACGCCCGCCAGCCCGCGCGGGCTCGGCACCGCGGGCCCCTGCCTTGCCGATACGGATGGCGACGGCGCCTTCGACGCGATCCTGAAGGTGGGCTTCAATGCCTATTCCATCAGCATGATGCTGATCACCAGCAAGGCCAAGATCGAAGGACTCAAGGCCGGCGCGCCCATGCCGCTGCCCGCCCCGATCCGCTATGCGCCCACCGATTATCGCGCGGGCCAGTCCGCCGTGATCCGGCTCGAATGGCAGTCGAGCTACAAGGCGGACGCGCCGCCGAATACCCCCATCCGCGCGCAGTTCTGGCTCGATGGCAGCGCCAAGTTCACCGGCCAGGGGGTCCGTTCCTTCTCGACAGCGGTGACCTTCACCGGCCAGCCGATGCCTGTCGTCGTCGGCAATCTCAAGCTGACGCTGCTCGGTTTCGACCCCTCCGGCGCAATCCGCGTCCATATCGACTCGATCACCCCGGAGCAGCCGGTCCCGCTCGCCTTCATCCCGGCACCGAAGATCGTCTTCCTTGCCTATTGATGGCGCGAGAACCGCCTTCGCCTCCCTGCTGCCCCCTAATCCCCCGCAAACCCGAACGGCGTGACCCCGCTCTCCCGCTCGCTCGCCAGTGCCGCGCGCCCCGCCGGCGGCGCGCTGCGCTGCGGGCAGTCCGGCCGCGTGCAGGCCCGGCAGCCCAGCCCCACCGGCACCGCCTCGCCGGCCAGGTCCACGCCCCTTGCCGCCGACAGCGCCCGCGCCTCGCCTGCCGCCAGCCCAACACCAAGCGCGAACCGCGCCTTCACCCCCTGCGCGCCCTGCGGCGTCCGCGCCCGGGAAAGCGTGAACCAGCGCGCGCCGTCCTCGGTCTCGATCAGCTGCGCCAGCGTCTCGTCCGCCCGGCCGAACGCCTCGGTCAAATTCCATAGCGGGCAAAGCCCCGGCCCCTCGACCAAAGGCGATCCGCTCGCCCCGGCAAAGCGCTTGGAGACCTGCCCCGCCCGGTCGGTGCGGATCAGGAAGAAGGGCAGCCCGCGCGCGCCCACCCGCTGCAAGGTCGCCAGCCGGTGCGCCACCTGCTCGAAGCTCGCGCCGAAGCGGCGCTGCAGCACTTCCATGTCATAGCCGGTCTGCTCGCAGGCGCGCAGGAATCGGCCATAGGGCATCACCAAGGCCGCGGCGAAATAGCCGACGAGGTGGCGCATATAGAGCCGCTCGCCCGCGCGATCGAGCCCGGCGCCGCGCACCAGCGCGTCGATCTCGCCGCGCGCCTCCTGCGACAGCCGCTCGGCCAGCGCGAAGGTCCGCCCCGGCACGTCGAGCAGTTCGGACAGCTGCACCTGCCGGGCGTGGAGGTCGAGCCGCTTCAATAGCCCCGGCATCACGTCCGCCGGCAGGATGCGCACCGAAAGCTGGTGCTTGACGCGCAGCCGCTCGGCCATCGCGCCATAGGGATCGCCCGCCGCCTGGCGGAGCTCATCGGCCAGCGCCTCGGCCACCGCGTCGAGATCGGCGAAATGCCCGCGCCAGCGCTCGACTTCGCGGCGCACCTGCCGCCCGGGATCGCTCGCCCCCTCGCCTGCCACCGGCCCGGCGGCGCCGATCCGGTCATAGGCGCGCGCAAACGCCTCGGCCCCGCCCGGCGCGCCCGCCAGCCATTCCTCCATCTGCTGCCGATCGATCTCGAGATCGGCGAAGAGCGGATCGGCCAGCCGCCGCCGCAGCGCCTCCATCCCGCCGCCCGGCTCGGCGGCGGCGAGCTTGCGCGGGTCGAAGTCATAGACCTCCGACAGCCGCAGCATCAGCATTGCCGACACCGGCCGCTGGTTGCGCTCGACCAGGTTGAGATAGGAGGCCGACACCCCCAGCCCCTCGGCCATCGCCGCCTGGGTCAGCAGCAATTGCCGCCGCAGCCGGCGGACGGCGTGACCTGCGAAGAGCTTCTGTTCGGCCAAGGCCAACTTCCCTTTCAAGACCCGCGCCCCTTCACCGTCATCCCCGCGAAGGCGGGGATCCAGAGACACCAAGGACGGCGCTCTGCCACCCTGGATCCCCGCCTTCGCGGGGATAACGATATAGGCTCTGTCCTACATTACATGTTCTTATTATGTTCACATCGAACGAGTCGGGCCGATTTGTAAATTATTTACACCCTTTCAACCGAGAGAAAACCCCCATGCACACCATGACCCTGCCAGACAACCATAGGCCCTCGTCAACATCGTCAACAAATATCCATACAAGCCGGGCAATCTAGTCAAGGAACACACAATGCCGACGCGCTTCGAAGATCTGATCCCCGCCCCCACCGGCCGGTTCGACGGCATCGTGCGCCCCTATACCCCCGAGGATGTCGAGCGCCTGCGCGGCTCGCTGCCCATCGAGCACACGCTGGCCCGCCGCGGCGCGCTGAAGCTGTGGGAGCTGCTCCACGAAGAGGATTACATCAACGCCCTGGGCGCCCTCTCCGGCAACCAGGCGATGCAGATGGTCCGCGCCGGGCTGAAGGCGATCTACCTCTCGGGCTGGCAGGTCGCGGCCGATGCCAACACGGCCGGCCAGATGTACCCCGACCAGTCGCTCTACCCCGCCAATGCCGGCCCGGAGCTCGCCAAGCGGATCAACGCCACGCTCCAGCGCGCCGACCAGATCGAGCATATGGAAGGCGGCGCCAAGCGTGACTGGTTCATGCCGATCGTCGCCGACGCGGAGGCCGGTTTTGGCGGCCCGCTCAACTGCTTCGAGATCATGAAGGCCTATATCGCCGCCGGCGCAGCTGGCGTGCATTATGAGGACCAGCTCGCTTCGGAGAAGAAGTGCGGGCACCTCGGCGGCAAGGTGCTGATCCCCACCCAGGCGCATATCCGCAACCTCGATGCTGCACGACTGGCCGCGGACGTCGCTGGCGTGCCGACGGTGATCTGCGCCCGCACCGATGCCGAGAGCGCGAAGCTGATCACTTCCGACGTCGATGAGCGCGACCGCGAGTTCCTCACCGGCGAGCGCACCCCCGAGGGGTTCTTCCGCCTGAAGGAAGGCACCGGCGTCGATCACTGCATCAAGCGCGGCCTCGCCTTTGCCGAGCATGCCGACCTGCTGTGGTGGGAGACGAGCAAGCCCAACATGGACGATGCCCGCCGCTTCGCCGAGGCGATCAAGAAGCAATTCCCCAACAAGATGCTGGCGTACAACTGCTCGCCCAGCTTCAACTGGGAGAAGAACCTCGACAAGGACGACATCGCCAAGTTCCAGCGCGAGATCGGCGCGATGGGCTACAAGTTCCAGTTCGTCACGCTCGCCGGCTTCCACCAGCTGAACTACGGCATGTTCGAACTGGCGCGGGGCTACAAGGATCGCGGCATGGCCGCCTATTCCGAGTTGCAGCAGGCCGAGTTCGCCGCC
This sequence comes from Sphingomonas sp. GW821-FHT12D09, assembly GCF_058807215.1. Taxonomy (NCBI): domain Bacteria; kingdom Pseudomonadati; phylum Pseudomonadota; class Alphaproteobacteria; order Sphingomonadales; family Sphingomonadaceae; genus Sphingomonas; species Sphingomonas sp. GW821-FHT12D09. The sequence continues at coordinate 133,298 of NZ_JBXAQL010000004.1, forward strand.
GAGGCCAATGGCTATACCGCGACGCGCCACCAGCGCGAAGTCGGCACCGGCTATTTCGATGCGATCGCCACCACCTTGGCCGGCGGCGCGAGCAGCACCACCGCGCTCGCCGAAAGCACCGAAGCCGCCCAGTTCGTCACCCAAGCCGCGTAGAAAGGAGCCACGCCATGACCGAACCCCAGCGCAGCCGCGCCGTCTTCTCGACCGAGGATTTCCGCCTGATCCGCGATGCGGTCGCCACCCATCTCGAGAAGGTGAAGGACGCACCGGAGAGCGTGAAATACGCCAACCTCTATCACCGCCTGGGCCGCGTGGCCTGAGGATGAAGACTTTCCCTCTTCCTCCGCCATTCCCGCGAAGGCGGGAATCCAGGTCACAAGCGATGAGGCCCTGGGCTCTGGATCCCCGCCTCCGCGGGGATGACGGAAAAGGATGAGGAACGAATTTCCTGGGGAGGAAAGGATGTCCGCCGGAGCTCAGGCCCCGGCGGACATTTCCGCCTTTCCGGCGAGCGCAGCGACCCGCGCCTCGTGCTCCACCTTGCCGAACGGAAAGGCCCGATAAAAGCCCGCCGCGGCAAAGGCGAGCACGGCATAGAGAACGGAGAAGAGAATGGTCAGCCGATCCACTGCTTCCACCGGCACCTGGCCGGGCTTCGCCGCTGCCGGGAAGTCGACCAGGTCGAGGAGGAGACCCGTCGCCCAGATGCCCAGCCCGCTGCAGCATTTCTGCACAAAAAAGGCACCGGCGAAGAACACGCCTTCGTTCCGCCGCCCGGTCTCGATCTCCGATTGCTCGACGACATCGGCCATCATCGAGCCGCCCAGGATCGTTGCCGAGATGCTGCACCCGACATTGAGCGCGTAGATGATGAGGAGCGAAGGCAGCATCCACGGGTTCCCGGGCTCGGGGAACAGCCCGGCGAGGCGCAGCACATAGGGGAGCGCCACCCAGAAGGCCGCGCCGGCCATCAGCCACATCGCCGCCCTGGGCTTGCCCAGCCGGCGCGAGGCCCGCGGCGCGACGAAGAAGGCGATGAAGGCGCCGGCGAGGAGAGAGAAGGCGATGAGGGTGAATTGCTGGTTCTGGAAGCGCCAGACATGGGCGTAGACATAGCTCGACAGCGCAAAGCTGACGCCCTGCGCCGAATAATAGCAGAGCCCCGCCGCCATCAAGATCAGGAAGGCGCGGTTCTTCACCGTCTGGCCGAGCTCGGCGAAGTGCTTGCCGAGCGGCTGGCGGGCCAGTTCCGGCTGCGGCAGCCGCTTGATCTCGCGATGCGTGCCCAGCGCCGAGACGAGGATGGCAAAGGCCATCAGCCCGGCGCTGACCAGTGCGAAGCCGGGGTAATTCTCGCGGACCAGCTGGCCGTTGGGGTGGCCCGGCGACGGGCCGAGCAGCCAGGCATAAGCGAGGATCATCATCCCCAGCCCGCCGGCCCAGCCGAACAGGAAGCGATAGGACATGATCCGCGTCCGCTCTTCGTAATCGGCGGACAGCTCCGGAGTCAGCGCCTGGCTCGGCACTTCATAGGCGCTGACCGCGGTGCGGACGAGCACCGACATGCCGAACACCCAGAGCAGCAGATGCGCATTGGACAGCGCCGGCGGGTTCCACAGCAGCAGCCAGCCGACCGCGATGGGAATCGCCGAGGCATACATCCAGGGATGCCGCCGGCCCCAGCGGCTGCGGGTGCGGTCGGAGAGGAAACCGATCGCCGGGTCCGCCACCGCGTCGAGCAGCAACGCGCACATGATCGCAAAGCCCACTTCCGTCGCCGACAGGCCGAGCACCTGGTTGAAGTAGAAGAGCAGGAAGGTCGAGAAGCAGAAGTCCTTCACACCATAGGCCACGGTGCCGAAGCCATAAGCGAGCATGATCGGGCCGCGAATCCGCCGGGTCGGCGGCACTGCCGCCTGGTTGGTCTCCATGCTCGCCACCCTCTCAAAACGCTTGTCGCCGCGCAGCATAGGTGCCGCCGACCGGGGGTCAACCGAAAGCAATTGGAACATCGGGTATGGCTTGCCCGATGCAGTATCGCCGGTATAGCGTCCCGCTTCGAACTTGAGGAACGTGAAGCAATGGCGCTCGACCCCGAAGTCTTCGACACGCTGATCGACACCATCCGCCGCTTCGTCAGCGAGCGTCTCCGCCCGCTCGAAGCCGATGTCGAGGCTGCCGACGCCATCCCCGCGGACGTCACCGCGGAGATGAAGCAGCTCGGCCTGTTCGGCCTGTCGATCGCCGAAGACTATGGCGGCCTGGGGCTGACCATGCTCGAGGAGTGCAAGGTCGCCATCGAGCTCGGCCGCACCACCCCGGCATTCCGATCGAGCTTCGGCACCAATGTCGGCATCGGCAGCCAGGGCCTGGTCATGGCCGGCACCGCCGAGCAGAAGGCGCACTGGCTGCCGCGCATAGCCAGCGGCGAGATCGTCACCAGCTTTGCCCTGACCGAGCCCGATGTCGGATCGGACAGCGGCGCGGTGAAGACCCGGGCGGTCAAGGACGGCGATGTCTATCGCCTCACCGGCACCAAGCGCTTCATCACCAATGCCGACAAGGCCGAGCTGTTCACCGTCATGGCCCGCACCGGCGACGAACCGGGCGGCCGCGGCGTCTCCGCCTTCCTGGTGCCACGCGACCTGCCCGGCATCAGCATCGGCGAGCCCGAGAAGAAGATGGGCCAGAAGGGCGCCCGCGTCGCCGATGTCGTGTTCGACGACACCCCCGTCCCCGCCGCCAACCGGCTCGGTGCCGAGGGCGAAGGCTTCAAGATCGCCATGCAGGTGCTCGACCGCGGTCGCCTGCACATCTCGGCGGTCTGCGTCGGCGTCGCCGAGCGGCTGATCGCCGACTGCGTCGCCTATGCGTCGACACGCACGCAATTCGGCAAGCCGATCGCCGAGCACCAGCTGATCCAGGCGATGCTGGCCGATTCCAAGACCGAGGCCCTCGCCGCCCGCGCGCTGGTGCTGGAGACGGCCGCGGCCAAGGATTCCGGTGAGAACACCACGATGGAAGCCGCCGCCGCCAAGTATTTCGCCAGCGAGATGGTCGGCCGCGTCGCCGATCGCGCCGTGCAGATCTTCGGCGGCGCCGGCTATATCGCCGACTACGGCATCGAGCGGCTCTACCGCGATGTCCGCTTGTTCCGGATCTACGAAGGCACCAGCCAGATCCAGCAGCTGATCATCGCCCGCGAGACGCTGAAGCGGGGAGGCTGACGACTTCTTTCTCCCCTTCCGCTTGCGGGAGGGGTCGGGGGAGCGCCTGATCTCACGGATGAGGTTCGCGGCACTCCCCTCCCTCAGCCCCTCCCGCAAGCGGAGGGGGAGCAGATATGGAGAGGATAACCATAATGGATACGAACAGCCTATTCCGCCTCGACGGCCGCATCGCCCTGATCACCGGCGGATCCCGCGGCATCGGCCGGATGATCGCCAAGGGCTATGTGGCCCAGGGCGCCAAGGTCTATGTCTCCTCCCGCAAGGCCGAAGCCTGTGAGGAGACAGCCGCCGCGCTCGGCCCGAATTGCATCGCCCTGCCGATGGACGTCGGCACGGTCGAAGGCTGCAAGGCCCTCGCCGCTGCCCTGGCCGAGCGCGAGGAGCGGCTCGACATCCTGGTCAACAATGCCGGCGCCGCCTGGGGCGAGCCCTTCGACACCTTCCCCGAAAAGGGGTGGGACAAGGTGATGGACCTCAACCTCAAGTCGCCCTTTTTCCTCACCCAGGCGCTGTTCGACCTGCTCAAGGCCGCCGGCGCGGGCGAACGCCCGGCCAAGGTGATCAACATCACTTCCATCGACGGCCAGCGGCTCAACCCCTGGGAAACCTACAGCTATCACGCTTCGAAATCGGCGCTGATCTATTTGACCAAGCGCATGGCCGCCCGGCTGATCCGCGACCGGATCAACGTCACTTCGATCGCTCCCGGCGCCTTTGCCAGCGATATGAACAAGGCGGCGCGCGACCATGGCGGCGATGTTGCCAGGGCGATCCCGGCCAGGCGCATCGGCGTGGACGAGGACATGGCCGGCGCCGCCATCTACCTGGCCAGCCGCGCGGGGGACTATGTCGTGGGCGACACGATCACGGTCGATGGCGGGCTGGTCAACGCCTCGCTCGGCATCAGCATCGACGGCTAGCGCCGGAAATAGGCCCGCCGCAGCGGGGCAGGCATCTCGGCGACCAGCGACTGGCGCAGCGTGTCGAGGCAATAGCCTGCCTCGTTGCGGATCAGCTGGGGCGTGACCTGGTCGGCATGCACCCGGCAAAAAGCACGTGCCGCCGTCTCGACGCGGTCGCGCAGCATGTCGCGGCCGGCCTCGGTGTCCAGGGCGAGGTCGCTATAGGCGAACCCCGCCACGGGCTCCGGCGCCGGTGAACGCGCCGCGCAGGCGCCGACCAGGACGAGGGACAGGAACAGGATCGAACGCATCGTCATTCTCCCTTTATTCGCCGGGCAAGCCGGCCCCGTGGCGCGAAAGCCGCGCTTTGGTTCGGTGGTGGAGGGTCAAGCCGGGGCTAGAGGTTGCCCATCATCTGCTCGGCCTGCTTCTTGAGCTTCTCGGCTTCGTCGCGCAGCGATGCCGCCGCGTTGTAATAGCCCTGGCGGATATCGGGCGGCAGGCTCACATCCTTGGCCTTTTCGCGATACTCCATCGCGGCCAGGCGCAGCTTGTTCGCCGCCTCGAAACGCTGCGCCACCTGCGCGCGCAGATCGGGACCCGCACCCCAGACGGTCTTGACCGGCAGCGGCTGCGCTTCCTGCTTGGCGGCGACCGTGGCCTTGGCCATGCGGAGCCCCGTCGCCTCGGCCTGGCGCGTCGCCTCCGTCCCCGGAACTTCCTTTCCGTTGAGCACCCGCTTGGACACCCGCCAGCGCTCCGCCTTGACCTCGAACTTGGCCGCGAAGGAGGGCGCGGCCTCGGGCGCACGCATCATCGCCAGCGGCGGCTCGAGCCCGGCAGCGGCCGGCGCGGGCGCAGGGGGACGCTTCGGCGTGGCGCGCCTGGCCGGCACCGCCTCGGGCACGTCCTGCGCCGCCTGCCGCGGAACCGCGATGACCGCGCCCGGCCGCGCCGCATAGGCCGCCAGCATCTTCCGGAACTGCGCGGCATTGGCGGGCGCCGGCGCGGGAACACTGGCCTGCTCGACGAACTGCATCGCAGCGAGCGGGGCGATCCCCAGCGGGATGCTGCCGATCAGCGCGGCGCACAGCAGCCCGCTCGCCGGCTTGCGCGGCCCGGCATCGAGCACCCGGCGGATGCGCCGGCCAAGCGCGCTGCGCGACACCGCCATGCCGCAGGCCGAATGCACGCCGCACGCGCCGGCGACCGCGAGCAGCGCCTGCGCATAATCGGCGGGTGCGACATGCCGCACCGCCTCCTCATCGGCGGCCAGCTCGGTCTGGCGGGCAAGCTCGACAGCGAGCAGCCAGACGACCGGGTTGAACCAGAACAGCGCCACTGCCAGCCGCGTCGCCAGCATCACCGGCCAGTCGAAGCGGCGGACATGCGCCATCTCGTGCGCGACCACTGCCGCGGCGCGATCGGGGCAGCGCTCGGTATCGGGGCCGATCAGGATAGTGGCCGGCGTGATCCCCAGGCTCAGCGGCGAGGCGATGCGCGGCGAAACGAGTAACCGCACGGGCCGCCTCAAGGTTTCGGCAGCCCGTGCGATCGCCTCCACCCAGACGGGCTGGGAGGCCGGCACCGCCAGGCGGGACCAGCGGTGCAGCGTGACGAGCCCGATGGCGAGGCGCAGCAGCACGAATGCCGCACCCGCCGCATAGGCCAGGGCGATCCAGTCGATATCCGGCGCGGCTGGGCGCGCGCTGGGAGCGGCGGGTGCCGCGACGGCGGACAGCGCCCGCATCATCTCCGGCACCGGGGCCAAAGCCGGCCCCGCCGCACGCGACGGCAGCACGGCGATCTCGAGCGCCGGCACGGTGAGGATCAGCAGCGGCAACAGCAACAGCGCAACCAGGCCGGCGCGCAGCATCGCCACGCGCTGCGCCGCGGGCCGGGCCCGGAGCGCGTGGCTGGCGAGCAGCGCCACCGCGCAGGCGAGCGAGGATTTCCAGCCCAGCTCGATCAGCAGGTCCGCGATCATTTCGCCTCTCCCCGCGCCTTGTCGATCATGCGCTGGAGCTCGTCGATCTCCTCGGGAGCCAACCCCTGCTCCATGCCGAGCAGGGCGGTAGCGGCGCGCGCCGCTGATCCCTGGAAGAAAGTCTGCACCAGACGCTGCAGCGCCGTCTCGGCCACGGCATCGGCTTGCGGCACCGGCACATAGACATAGGCCTGGTTGACCGTGCGGTGGTCGATCAGCCCCTTGGTCTTGAGCCGCCCGAGCAGCGTGCGCACCGCCGAATCGCTCGGCGGCTCGGCCAGTGCACCGCGCACCGCCGCGGCGGTGCCTTCGCCCAGGCTGCACAATGCTTCGAATACTTCGCGCTCGCGGCGCGGCAGTGATTCGATCACGACTCGACCTCCTCCAACCTGCTACATACGTAACATGCTACAAATGTAGCAGGCAAGAGGTGTTTTGCTGAACTAGATCAGCGCGCAATCCCGCCTGCCGCCAGCACCGCCAGCGTCACCAGCTCGCTCGCCGTCGCGGTCATGGGCGCGATCTGCACCGGCTTCTCCATGCCGATCAGCATCGGGCCGATCGTCGAATCGCCGCCCAGTTCGCGCAGCAGCTTGGCCGAGATGTTCGCGGACTGGAGCCCCGGCATGATCAGCACATTGGCCGGGCCGGAAATCCGCGCGAACGGGTAGTTGGCGAGTTGGCGCGCATTGAGTGCCACGTCGGGCGACATTTCACCTTCATATTCGAACTCGACCGCACGCCCGTCGAGCACCTTGATCGCGCCGCGGACATTGTCGAGCCACTGCCCTTCGGGATTGCCGAAGTTGGAGTAGCTCAGGAACGCCACACGCGGCTCATGGCCCATGCGCCGCGCGACGGTGGCCGCACCCTCGGCGATGTCGGCCAGCTCTTCCGCATTCGGGCGCTCGTTCACCGTCGTGTCGGCGATGAAGACTGTATGCGACTGGCCTACCAGCACGTGCATGCCGAACGGCGTTTGCCCCGGACGGCGATCGATCACGCGCTTCACCTGGCGCATCGATTCGGCCCAGGTCCGCGTCACGCCGGTGATCATCGCGTCGGCATGGCCGAGCTGGAGCAGCAGCGCGCCGAAGATGTTGCGGTCGCGGTTGACCATCCGCTCGCAATCGCGGCGCAGATAGCCGCGCCGCTGGAGCCGGCAATAGAGGAACTCGACCATCTTCTCGACCAGCGGCGAGTTGACGCTGTTGTGCAGCTCGAACTCGTCCGGATTGGTGCCGAGCGCGCGCAGCCGCTCATGCACGCTCTCGCGGCCGACGAGCACCGGCGTACCATAGCCGCCATCCTTGAAGGCGATCGCCGCGCGCAGCACGACTTCTTCCTCGGCTTCCGCGAAGATCACGCGCTTTGGATTGGCGCGCGCCCCTTCATAGGCGAGGCTGAGCACCGAAGTCGTCGGATTGAGACGCGCCTTCAGCGACTGGCGATAGGCCACCATGTCGGTGATCGGCTTGGTCGCCACGCCCGAATCCATCGCTGCCTGCGCAACGGCCGCGGGGACGATCTCCATCAGGCGCGGATCGAACGGCGCCGGGATGATGTAATCCGGGCCGAAGCTGTGCTGCACGCCGTAGGCGACCGCGACTTCCTCGGGCACCTGCTGGCGCGCCAGCTCGGCGAGCGCCGTCGCCGCGGCGATCTTCATCTCGTCGTTGATCGTCGTCGCGCGCACGTCGAGCGCGCCGCGGAAGATGAAGGGGAAGCCCAGCACGTTGTTGACCTGGTTCGGATAGTCCGAGCGCCCGGTGGCGATGATCGCGTCCGGACGCGCGGCGCGCGCCTCGGGCGGGGTGATCTCGGGATCGGGATTGGCCATCGCGAAGATGATCGGCTTGAGCGCCATCTTCTTGAGCAGCTCGGCCGGCAGCGCACCCGCCGCCGACAGGCCCATGAACACGTCGGCGCCTTCCAGCGCGTCGGCCAGGCTGCGGCGATCGGTGGCGACGGCATGCGCCGACTGCCACTGGTTCACGCCTTCGCGGCCCTGGTAGATCACGCCGGTGCGATCGAGCATCAGCAAATTGCCCGAGGGCAGGCCCATCGCCTTGATCAGCTCGGCGCAGGCGATCGCCGCCGCGCCGGCGCCGTTCATCACGACGCGGGTGTCCTTGATGTCGCGCCCGGTCAGATGGAGCGCGTTGATCAGCCCGGCGGCGGCGATGATCGCGGTGCCGTGCTGGTCGTCATGGAACACCGGGATGTTCATCCGCTCGCGCAGCGTCTGCTCGATCACGAAGCATTCGGGGGACTTGATGTCCTCCAGGTTGATGCCGCCGAAGCTCGGCTCCATCAGTTCGACGGCGTCGATGAAGCGGTCGACGTCCTCGGTCTTCAGCTCGATATCGATCGAATCGACATCGGCGAAGCGCTTGAACAGCACGGCCTTGCCTTCCATCACCGGCTTGGAGGCCAGCGCGCCGAGATTGCCCAGGCCCAGGATCGCGGTACCGTTCGAGATCACGGCGACCAGATTGCCCTTGGCGGTATAGTCGTACGCAAGCGCCGGATCCTGCGCGATCGCCAGCACCGGCACGGCGACGCCTGGCGAATAGGCCAGCGCCAGATCACGCTGCGTCGCCATCGGCTTGGACGCGACGATCTCGATCTTACCCGGCCGGCCCTCGGAGTGGTACAGCAGCGCCTCGCGCTCCGAGAACTGGACGTTCGATTCCTCAGACATTTTTCTCTCCAGATTGCCTTCCCTTTAGGGGGGGCGCTGCGCGGTCGCAATGTGCCGATTGCGACAGATTCCCGTACGGTCGAAACAGATCGCCACGGATTGCCCGCCGGAATGTGCGAAAATCCGCACATCGGGCTTTTTCCCCAGGAAAAGCCGCGCCGGGGTGTTGATCCCGAAGGGCGTTCCGCTACGCCCCAATCAATGTCCTCCGCAGCCCCTACTCCGATGATGGCGCAATATCTCGCCCTGAAGGCGGAGGCCGAGGACTGCCTGCTCTTCTACCGGATGGGCGACTTCTTCGAGCTGTTCTTCGACGATGCGAAGATCGCCAGCGCCGTGCTCGACATCGCGCTCACGGCGCGCGGCGAGCATGAGGGCGAGCGGATTCCGATGTGCGGCGTGCCCGTCCACGCGATGGAGGGCTATCTCGCCCGGCTGATCAAGGCCGGCCACCGCGTCGCCATCGCCAACCAGACCGAGACGCCGGAGGAAGCGCGCAAGCGCATGGGCTCCAAGGCGCTGGTCAACCGCGCGATCGTCCGCGTCGTCACCGCCGGCACGCTGACCGAGGAGGCGCTGCTCGACAGCCGCACCGCCAATTGGTGCGTGGCAGTCGGCGAAGCGGGCGGCAGCGTCGCCATTGCCTGTGCCGACATCTCGACCGGCCTATTCGAGATCATCGAGACCACCGCCGACCGCGCCGGTGCCGAGGTCGCGCGCCTCAATCCGGCAGAGACGGTGGTCGCTGACGGCTCCGCATTCGACGAGCTTGCCACGGTTACCCGCCCGAAGATCGACTTCGACAGTGCGAGCGGCGAGGTGCGGCTCAAGCGGCTGTTCGGCGTCGCCACGCTGGACGGCTTCGGCCACTTCTCGCGCGCCGCGCTCGCGGCGGCGGGCGGCCTCGCCGCCTATCTCGAGCACACCGCCAAGGGCTCGCTGCCCTTCCTCCGCCCACCCCGGGTCTCACGCACCGAAGCGGCGATGGCGATCGATGCGGCGACGCGCGAGAGCCTGGAGCTCACCGTCAGCTCGGCTGGCACCCGCAAGGGCAGCCTGCTCGACAGCGTCGACCGCACCGTCACCGGCGCCGGCGCCCGCCTGCTCGGCAGCGATGTCGCCGCCCCGCTGATGGACCGCCCAAGCATCGAGGCCCGACTCGATCTCGTCACCCATTTCCACGACGATTCAGGACTCCGCGACATGGTCCGCGGCGCGCTACGGGCGATGCCGGACATCGGCCGCGCGCTCGGCCGCATCGCCGCCGGCCGCGGCTCCCCGCGCGACATGGGCCAACTGCGCGACGGCCTGGACGGCGCCTGGCGCCTTGCCGAGCGGCTGGAGGCCATCGGCATCCCGCCACTCCTTGCCGAGCTGATCCCCCAGATGCGCGGGCACGGCGCGCTGATCGACCTGCTCAGCCGCGCGCTCGTTCCCGAGCCGCCAGTCGATGCCGCACATGGCGGCTACATCGCCGAGGGCTATGACGCAGCGCTCGACGACCTGCGCGATGCCGGCGCCGGCGGCAGGCGGGCGATCGCCGCGCTCGAGGCCGAGTACAAGACGCGCACCGGCATCAACGCGCTCAAGATCCGCCACAACGGCGTGCTCGGCTATCATATCGAAGTACCGGCCAGGAATGCCGACCCGCTGATGGCGCAGGACTCGGGCTTCACCCACCGTCAGACGCTGGCGGGCGTAGTCCGCTTCAACGCCCCCGAGCTGCACGAAGTCGCGCTCAAGGTGACCCAGGCCGGCGCGCACGGGCTCGCTGCCGAAGCCGCGCATCTCGAAGACCTCACCGTTCGCGCGCTCGACGCCTGCGAACCCATCGCGCGTACCGCCGACGCCCTCGCCCGGATCGACGTCTCCGCAGGCCTCGCCGAGCGTGCCGCCGAGGGCGGCTGGGCGCGTCCGCACCTGGTCGAGCATGCCTGTTTCGAGATCACCGGCGGCCGCCACCCGGTGGTCGAGGAAGCCGTGGCGAAGAGCGGCGGGCGCTTCGTCGCCAATGACTGCAACCTCTCCGAAGCCAGCCGCCTATGGCTGGTCACCGGCCCGAACATGGGCGGCAAGTCGACCTTCCTGCGCCAGAACGCGCTCATCGCCGTCCTCGCCCAGGCCGGCAGCTATGTCCCAGCCACCCGCGCCACGCTCGGGCTCGTCGACCGCCTGTTCAGCCGCGTCGGCGCCTCGGACAATCTCGCGCGCGGCCGCTCGACCTTCATGGTCGAGATGGTCGAGACCGCCGCGATCCTGGCGCAGGCCACCCCGCGCAGCTTCGTCATTCTCGACGAGGTCGGCCGCGGCACCTCCACTTACGACGGCCTCGCCATCGCCTGGGCCGTGGTCGAGGCGATCCACGAGGATAACCGCTGCCGCTGCCTGTTCGCCACCCACTATCACGAGCTGACCCGGCTGGCCGAGCGCTGCGACGCGCTCACCCTCCACCATGTCCGCGCGCGCGAATGGAAGGGCGATCTCGTCCTGCTCCACGAAGTCGCCGAGGGGCCCGCCGACCGCAGCTACGGCCTTGCCGTAGCCCGCCTTGCCGGCCTGCCCCCGGTGACGATCAAGCGCGCCAAGTCGGTGCTCGACAAGCTCGAGGCCGGTCGCGCGCAGACGGGAGGCCTCGCCGCGGGGCTCGACGACCTGCCGCTCTTCGCCGCCATGGCAGTGGAGGAGGAAGAAGCGGTCGACACCCTGCGCACCGAGCTCGGCGCGATCGACATCGACAGCCTCTCGCCGCGCGAGGCACTGGAGATGCTCTACCGGCTCAAGGGCCTGGCGGCGGAAGGCGCATGACTGCGCTCGACCTCACCGACCAGTTCCTCGCCATCCTGCTGCGCGAAGTGGGCGGCACCCGCCGGCGCTGGCGCAACGTGATCGGCGACGTGAAGGTCTACAGCGCCGCGACCCACCCGCATTGCAACTGGTCGATCACGCCGGGCGGCGCGGCCGGGGAGAACAGCGCCGTCGAGCGCATCGCCGACCGGCTGCGCGAGAAATATCCGATCATCGGCTAACCCTCGTCAGCCGGCGCGCACTTGGTCCGTTCCGGCGCCATCCTTTCGCACCACCGCAGGGTTTCACGGCATATTCCCGTCCGAGCGCGACCTTGCGCCGGGAGGGGATCGGCATGAGCAATTTTCCCACGCGCAGCGGCGCGGCAGTGGCCACAAGCGATCGGCAGGGGTTCGATCGGCGCTGGTATTCGCCCAATCTGGACGCCGTCTATGTACCGACGTCGATCGACGAGGTCGCCTCCTGCGTCCAGGCAGCGCTCGGCACCTATGGTTCGAACGTGAAGATCGTCTCCGGCCGGCATTGCTACGAGAATTTCGCCTATAACGAGACCGCCCAGGCAGTGATCGACATGTCGGCGCTGAACCAGGTCGGCCACGATCCCGTGCTCGGCTATTTCGTCGATGCCGGGTGCGAAAACTGGACCGTCTACCGCACCCTGCTCAACGGCTTCGGCAAGACGCTGCCGGCCGGCTCCTGCTATTCGGTGGGCGCGGGCGGGCATATCACGGGCGGCGGCTATGGCCTGCTCTCGCGCCTGCACGGGCTGACCATCGACCATCTCACCGCGGTCGATATCGTCACCTGGGATGCCGACAGCGGCACCGCGACACTGCGCCAGGTCTCCGCCGCCAGCAGCGACCCGGCCGAGCAGGACCTGTTCTGGGCATTGTGCGGCGCGGGCTGCGGCAATTTCGGCGTGATCGTCCGCTATTATTTCGCCGACCTGCCCGATGCGCCGGACCATGCCACGCTCTGGGTGCTCGCCTGGAACTGGAGCGACGTGCCCGAAGCCGCCTTCACCGCGCTGCTCGCCGACTATGCGCAGATGGTCACCGAGATGCCCGATACCGATTTCAGCCTGCTCAAGCTCAACCATGTCGCAAATGGTCAGATCGGGCTGGTCTATCACGCGGTGTCGGCACCGGGCACGAGCGCCGACGCGCACCGTGCCCGCGCGACCGCACAGGTCGATCGGCTGAAGCGCCGCTTCGAAGCGATCTCGCCGTCAAGCCCGCTGGTGCGTCCGCTGGGCGGCCATCCCGGCCTGATGACCGCGCTGCCGGCCAGCGCGGATGCGCAGCACCTCACCTATCTCGAAGCCCTGCAGACGCTGAACGGCTCGGGCCCGAACCAGTTCGGCAAGTACAAGTCGGCCTATATGAAGGCGGCATTCCCCGTCGCGCAGGCTAGCACGATCTACCAATGGCTGAACACCGTGCCGCCAGGCCTGGACGCGAGCGACATGGCGCAGAGCCTGCTCCAGGTGGACAGCTATGGCGGTGCGATCAACAGCGTCGATCCGGCGGCAACCGCGGTGCCGCAGCGCAGCTCGATCATGAAGCTGCAATACCAGACCTATTGGAACAACGCCTCGCCGCCGGGCGGCCCGCTCTCTGCGCAGGACGAAGCGCAGGCGCAGGCGCACCTCGCCTGGATCGATGAATTCTACGCATTCGTCTACGCGGCGACCGGCGGCGTGCCCGATCCGGCCCTGGACCCCGACGGCATCGTCGATGGCTGCTATTACAACTATCCCGATCTCTCGCTGGGCTCCACCGCCACCGGCAATGTCGACCAGGCGCTGCGGCTCTACTTCCTCGACAATTTCCGCGCCAACCCGCGCAACCTGGTCGCGATCAAGCAGCAATGGGACCCGCAAAACGTCTTCAACCACCAGCAATCGGTGCCGGTGAGCTGATGGCGCAATCCGATTTGGCATGAGAGACCCCGCCGTTGCGGGGACTAGGCGGCACATCCGCGCGCGCCTGAAATGAAATGGCCCCAAAATGAAAGAGGTCGCCGGGGCGTCTCCCGACGACCCGGCGACCTCCGACATGGTCAGCGGCCGGAAGCTCCAGCCCGGGAGACCATGCGGACCGCTTTGCTGCGAACTGACGCCGTTGATTGGAGGAGAATACCTCCCGTGCGCCTTACGATCGGAGGGCTTCCGATCGCGTCCTCAACTCAGCGGTGCGTCTCCCGAACGAACTGAACCGACCCCATTGCTGAACCATGAGACATCGGATCACCTCCTTTCGCCAGTTGAAGAGCACGTACCCTGTCAGGCACGCCAACACATTGAATCACCGCGAGTCGCAGAACAAGTCTTGTATTAAATTTTATTCTGAGCGATTCTGGAATTCTGGGCCTGGAACCCGCGCCGCGTCGCAGCGACTCAGCCTCTCCCCCTACATTCCAAGGGCCGCTCGACGCGCCTAGTGGCGCTTGAAATACTGCACTTCGCGCTCATGCTTCTCGGCCGCAGCGCGCGTGTCGAACGTGCCCAGGTTGCGGCGCTTGTGCGTGTCGGGATCGACCTTGCGCGAATAGAGCCTGTATTCTCCGGACTTGAGCTTGCGGATCATCGCTTCCCTCCTCGCGCCATCAATGCGCGAAGCGCCGTAATTATCCCCGGCAGTCCTCGGCGACCCGCAGGATCTCGGGATAGGCGGGCACCACCAGCGTCGGCAGCCCGGCACCTTGGACCAGGAAACGCCCGCGGCTGAAGCCCATAGCGTCCAAGGCCGGATCGCGCGGCGCCAGATCGGCGGCGAGCCAGGGCGACGCGCCCGCCGCGACCGGCTGCACGGCAAGCTGGCGCAGCGTACTGGTGGTTCGCAACGTCAGCGTCGAAACGCCCTCGCCCTTGCGTGACAGCACCACGCGCCCGCGGCCGCTGTCGCAGCGCAGGGTCAGATCGGCCTCGCCCCCGGCGACACCGTATAGCGCGATCGATCCGCGCCCATCCTGGCGATAGGCCCAGTTACCGGGGGTCAGCGGCCAGTCGCGCCAATCGGAACTCAGCGTCGGTGCGGACCCGGGTGACGGGGTCGGCGCAGGCGTCGGTACGGGCATTGGCCTCGGCGCGGGTGCCGGCACAACGGGCGGCGTTTCCGAACAGCCCGCAATGGCGAGCGCGGAGGCGAGGACGAGCAGGGTACGGCGCATGCCCGGCCTTATGCGGGAAGTGCCCGGACGGCTCAACCGCCGCAACGACCGGTCAGGCCGCGCGCGGGACGATCCGATCGAGTTCAGCGCCTTCGCGGCGTTCGACTTCCTCAAGATCATAGGCGTTCTGCAATCGCAGAAAAAAGCCGTCGGACATCCCGAAATAGCGCGTCAGCCGGGCATCGATGCCGGCGTCGATATCAAGCTTGCTCGCGACCAGTTCGGTCAGACGCTGGGCATCGATACCTGCTCCCTGCGCAACTTCCGCGAGGGGGATTTCACTACCGACCAGGAAATCCTCGCGCAGGATGTCACCGGGATGGACATTGTCCAAGCGGTCCTCATCCGCGATGGTAATCCTCGATCCGGACATCGTCCGCGCCTCCGTCGGACCAGCGGAAGGTGATCCGCCACTGGTCATTGATCCGGAGACTATATCGTGGAGGCGTAAAGCCTTTCAACTGCTCAAGTCGGTTGCCCGGCGGGTCGCGCAAATCGCTGAGCCGATCAGCGGCATCAAGCTAACGGAGCTTGCGGCGAGCGACTGGTTGATTTTCCGACGGCAATCTGCGGCTGCGTTCACCGATCCAGATCAGCTCGGTTTCTCGTTCGGAGAAGCTGCGGATCACAGCTGCCTCCAAGACTTTAATCTGAATCAAACTGGCAAGCGTTTCTGAGCGACGATGGAATGAGCTGAAAGGCAATCATGCCGTTCCTCCCAAAGAGTAAGTTGCCGATGTCTCACGATCCATGTGGCTCGGCGTCATACTCACCCTTCACAGGAGGCGGTCCCTGGCGACGCAAGTAAAATCTAACTTAGCGCGGAGAACAAAGCAAGTCCCTGTCAGCGCCGGCTCGCCCCGCCCCATTTCTTCTGCACCTTGCCGTACCGAGTCTTGCGCGTGCCCGGTTTGCCTTCGTTCGACCGCCCCATGATCGGCGCCTTGTGATCGCCCGGCGGCAAGCCGAGCTCTTCCTGCTCCAGCCCGCGGATCTCGTCGCGCAACCGCCCGGCTTCCTCGAACTCCAGGTTCGCCGCGGCGTCGCGCATCTTCTTCTCGAGCTCCTCGATATACGCCCGCAAATTGTGGCCGACCATGTGCGGCCGGTCCTCGTCGATCTCGACGGTGACCTGATCCTTCGATGCGACATGCGCGATGATATCGCCGATGCTGCGCTTGATCGTCTCGGGCGTGATGCCGTGCTCGACATTATAGGCATGCTGCTTCTCGCGGCGGCGCCCGGTCTCGGCGAGCGCGCGCTCCATGCTGCCGGTCATCCGGTCGGCATAGAGGATCACCCGCCCCTCGACGTTGCGCGCCGCGCGGCCAATCGTCTGGATCAGCGAGGTCTCGCTGCGCAGGAAGCCTTCCTTGTCCGCATCGAGGATCGCGACCAGCCCGCACTCCGGGATGTCGAGGCCCTCGCGTAGCAGGTTGATGCCGACCAACACGTCGTACACGCCCATGCGTAGATCGCGGATCAGCTCGATGCGCTCCAGCGTCTCGGTGTCCGAGTGCATGTAGCGGACCTTCACGCCCGCCTCGTGCATATATTCGGTCAGGTCCTCGGCCATGCGCTTGGTGAGCGTGGTCACCAAGGTGCGATAGCCCATCGCCGTGGTCTTCTTGCACTCGACGATCAGGTCCTGGACTTGCTCCTCGACCGGCTTGATCTCCACCGGCGGGTCGATCAGCCCGGTCGGGCGGATCACCTGCTCGACGAACACGCCGCCGGTCTGCTCCATCTCCCAGCCGCCCGGCGTCGCCGAGACATAGACGGTCTGCGGGCGCATCGCCTCCCACTCGTTGAAGCGCAGCGGCCGGTTGTCGATCGCGCTCGGCAGGCGGAAGCCATATTCGGCCAGCGTCACCTTGCGGCGGTGATCGCCGCGCGACATGCCGTTGATCTGGCCGATCGTCTGATGGCTCTCATCAACGAAGAGCAGCGCGTTTTCCGGCAGATATTCGAACAAGGTGGGGGGCGGCTCGCCGGGCATGCGCCCGGTGAGGAAGCGCGAGTAATTCTCGATGCCCGCGCAGCTGCCGGTCGCCGCGATCATCTCCAGGTCGAAGTTCGTCCGCTGCTCCAGCCGCTGATGCTCGAGCAGCTTGCCCTCGGCCTCCAGCTCCTTCAGCCGCTCGGCGAGCTCGTGCTTGATGCCCTCCATCGCCTGCTTCATCGTCGGCCCCGGCGTCACATAGTGCGAGTTGGCGAAGACGCGGACATAGTTGAGGTTTGCCACCTTCGCGCCGGTCAGCGGATCGAACTCGGTGATCTCCTCGATATCGTCGCCGAAGAAGCTCACCCGCCAGGCAGTGTCCTCATAATGCGACGGGAAGATCTCCAGGCTGTCGCCGCGCACCCGGAAATTGCCGCGCGCAAAGGCGGCGTCGTTGCGCTTGTACTGCAACGCGACCAGCTTGCGGATGATCTCGCGCTGATCGACGCTCTGGCCCTTCTTCAGGTCGAAGATCATCGCCGAATAGGTCTCGACCGATCCGATGCCGTACAGGCACGAGACCGATGCCACGATGATCACATCGTCGCGCTCGAGCAGCGACCGCGTGGCGGAATGCCGCATCCGGTCGATCGCCTCGTTCACCGAGCTTTCCTTCTCGATGTACGTGTCCGACCGGGCAACATAGGCCTCGGGCTGGTAATAGTCGTAATAGCTGACGAAATATTCGACCGCGTTCTCGGGGAAGAAACTCTTGAACTCACCATAGAGCTGCGCGGCGAGGATCTTGTTCGGCGCGAGGATCAGCGCCGGGCGCTGCACCTCCTCGATCACCTTGGCCATCGTATAGGTCTTGCCCGAACCGGTGACGCCAAGCAGCACCTGGTCGCGCTCGCCGGCCCGCGCCTGCTCGACCAGCTCGGGGATCGCGAAGCGCTGGTCGCCCGAGGGCTGGTACTCGCTGACGAGCTTGAACGGCTTGCCACCCTCGAGCTTGTCGGGGCGCTGCGGGCGATGCGGAACGAAGGCCTGCCCGGTCTCGGGCTCTTCGAGGCTGGTGCGAATCTGGATTGCCATCGCGGGGAATATGGGGTGTGGCTGCGCCATACGCCAACCCCAGGGGGAACACATGCGCCTGACCATTCTTGCCGCCGGAGCGCTGCTGCTCCCGCTCGCCGCCTGCAACAAGGGTCCCTCGACCGAGGAAAGCGCGCGTCAGACCGGCGAGATCCGGCTCGAGAATGCCAGCATCGACGAAGTCGCCAAGCAGAGCGCGGCCGCCGAGGGCAAGGCGCCCACCCAGCAGCCGGGCCAGTGGGAGAACAGCTTCCAGCTGGTCGCGCTCGAGACCGGCGGCGTGCCCGAGCCCTATGCCTCGAAGATGAAGGCCGAACTGGGCAAGCCGCCCAAGACCGAAACCGGCTGCCGCACGGCCGAGGACGTCAAGCCGCTCGACGTCACCAAGCTCTCGCCGATGCAGCGCGGCTGCACCTTCCCGAAATATGTCGTGGTCGGCGGCAAGGTCGATGCATCGATGGAATGCGACACGCCGGCCGGCAAGTCGCACATGACGATCTCGGGCACGCAGGGGAAGACCAGCTTCGACCTGACGATGACCCAGCGCCAGGCCGTGCCGGGCCAGGCCAAGGAATCGTCGATGACGGTGCGGATGACCGGCAAGCGCCTGGGCGAATGCAAGGCCTGATCCGCAGCGTGGCGGCGCCCGGCGCCGCCGCCCTCCTAATATTGCTCACCGCGGCAGGCCGGATGCAGGATGCCCCGGCCCGCTCGACCGTGGAAAGCGCGCGGCTGACCGGCGAGATTCGCCTGGAGAACGCGCCGCTCGAGGAAGTGGCGCGGCAGAGCGATGCTGCCGGAACCAAGAACGACTTGCCGCCGGGCGAATGGGAGAACCGCGTCGAGCTCGTCGCGCTGGCGCTTGTCGACGCTCCTCCGGAAACCGCCACGCGGATGAAGGCGGAGCTGGGCAAGCCCAAGATCGGAACCATCTGCCGCACCGGCGAGGACACCAAGCTCGTCGACCTTTCCAGGCTCCCGGAAAGCGCGGACGGCTGCGTCTTCCCCCGATATCATATCGCCGGCGGCGAGATCGACGCAGTGATGGAGTGCAACGGCACGATGGGCAAGTCGCACATGACGATCACCGGCAACCAGTCCGCCACGGCCTATGACCTGGTGATGATCCGGCGCCAGACCGCGCCCGGCCAGACCGGGCAATCGTCGATAACCATGAAATTGTCCGGCAGGCGCCTGGGCGCGTGCAGGAAATGATGCGCCGCCACGCGCCCCTCGTCGCAGCCGCTGCGCTGGTGCTGCTCACCGGCGCCGGCCAGGCGAGCGACGGCTTCACGCTGACCGACGCGACGTCGCAGCAGGTGGCCGACGCCTATGCAAGGGCCAGGCCCGGCGGGCCGATGCACATGGGGCAATGGGATCGCACGCTCGCGATCCCGGCATTCGATTTGCCCGGCATGCCCGCGGGTGCCGACCGCGACACGAAGATCACCGCCGCCAAGGCCATGAAGAAGGTCGAGAGCATCTGCCATTCGGGCACCGATCTCGCCGCGCCCGAACCGGCACAGATCTTCGAGACGCTCGGCAGCGGATGCCGCTACCAGCGCCTCGCCATGGGCGGCGGCAAGTTCGACGGCACGCTTAGCTGCAACGGCGAGGCGCCGGGCGAGAAGGTCGACCTCGCCGTGTCGGGCACCTACAGCGCGGACGATTTCGCGATACGCCTCGACATCGATCGGCAGCCGGCCGATCCTGCGCTGCGCATCAGGATGACGATGCAGCTGACGGGGCGCCGCACCGGCGCATGCACAAACGGCTAGGGACCGGCGCTACGGCGCCCGGCGATAGGCGATCCGCCACATCAGCACGGCGGTCGCCCCGGCGAACAGCGCCAGGATCCCGCTCGAGGCGATGGCGCTGATCCAGCGGAACAGCAGCGCGCGATTGTCCATCGGCGGCATCTCGAACAGCCCGAAGCCATAGGTCTGGGCGCCGATGAAGATGGCGAGTGCGGTGACCGCGCCGACCAGCGCGGCATGGCGTGCACGGCGCAGGCCGGCCGCGTGCATCACCAGCCAGAGCGGGCCGCCCACCGCGGTGATCGCGATGCCCGCGATCAGGCTGCCGATCGCCCAGCCCCCCGCCAGGCTCAAGGGATCGCGCTTGCCGCCAAGCAGCAGCAGCCCGATCACGATCAGCCCGGCAAAGCCGCTGCCCACGCCAAGCGCGAGCCCGACGCGATCGATACTCGTCTCATAGCCTCGCACGGCGCCCATCGCGCGGTCGTTCACTTGGAAGCCCTCCCCGGCTTTGGCGCGAGGATAAACCCAGCCGCCGGGTCGCTTCAAGCGTTTGAAAGGCGGGCCCGTGCCCAATCTGGCGCATCAGCGCAGCGCATCGTATCCCCCGGCTGCGGTACAGGAATCGAGCGTAGCATAATCAGGATGCGGCGGGGCCGCGCCGAGCGGCGGCACCGCGAAACCCTCGCCGATCCGGTGCGCGGCGAAGCGCGTCGGGTCCGCGCCCGCGCAGGCCAGCATGCCGCGCAGCATCCGCGGCGGCGTCGCATAGCCTTCGCGCGACAGGCGGAACGTGCCCCAGTGCACCGCCAGCGCCGGCGGGCGGCCCAGTCCGTCCCACACCCGGACCGCGCCTTGCGGCCCGATATGGCTGGCACCGGCCAGCTGCCCCTCGTCGAAGCGGAAGGCGCCGATCGGGATCGCCGCGAAGCGCACCGGTCCGAGCGCAGCCGCTTCGGCCGGCCATTTGCCATCCCCCAGCCCGGTATCCCCGGCAAAGAAGAAATTGCCGTGCGGCAGCGTCACCACGAAGCTCGACCAGAGCGCGCGGCTGCGATCGGAGAACCAACGGCTGCCCCAATGATGGCTGCGCGTCACGGTGACCGACACGCCGGGGCGCAGCGCGATCCGCCCGCCCCAGTCCAGCGCCCGGGCAGTCACGCCGGCGCCCGCGATCACCGTGTCATTGCCGAGCGAGGTGACGATCAGCGGATGGTCGCGGTCCCGGAGCCGCCTGAGCGTCGGCAGGTCCATATGGTCGTAGTGGTTGTGGCTGGCGAGTACGACGTCGATCTTCGGCAGGTCCTCGAAGCGCACCCCTGGCTCGGCGACGCGCCGCGGCCCGAAGCCGAACGGCCCAACCGTGTCGCTCCACACCGGATCGGTCAGGATGTTCACCCCGTCCGCCTGCACCAGCACCGTGGCATGGCCGATCCAGGTCACCCGCATCGCGCCGCTCGCCACGCGCGCCGGCGGCTTGCCCAGCGTCACCGCCACCTTGTCCGGCCATGCCGGCCGGGTCGGATCGCCGAACACCTGCTGCCAGAGCAGCCTGTTGCGGCGCCCCGCCGAGATATCGAGCGCATCGCCATCGGGATTGAAGAAGCGCTGCCCGTCGAAATGCCCGCTCACCGGACCGCGATAATAGACGCGGTCGAGGAAGAAGGGCGCAACCGTAACGGTGACGCACACAGCGACCACGGCCCAGAGCAAGACGGCGAGAACGATCCGGGCCAAACGCATTGCAGCCTATGTCGTCGTCCCGCCGCACGTCTTCAAGCTTGATCGCGAAGCCGCCCCCAGCCTAACCCGGCAGGATGGACGCCCTGCCCCAGACTCCGGAAGAAGCCGCCCTCGAGCTCGAGAAGCTCGCGGCCAAGATCGCGCACCACAACCGCCTCTACCATGCCGAGGACGCGCCCGAGATCAGCGACGCCGAGTATGACGCGCTGATGCGGCGTAATACCGCGATCGAAGCCGCCTTCCCCGATCTCGTCCGCGCCGATTCGCCGTCGAAGCTGGTCGGCTCCGCGCCCTCGGGCCGGCTCGCCAAGGTCGCGCATGCCCGGCAGATGTTCAGCCTCGACAATGGCTTTGGCGACGAGGATGTCGCCGACTTCCTCGGCCGCGTCCGCCGCTTCCTCGCGCTTGGCGACCAGGAGCCGATCGCGCTGACCGCCGAGCCCAAGATCGACGGCCTGTCCTGCTCGCTGCGCTACGAGAAGGGCCGGCTCGTCCAGGCGCTTACCCGCGGCGACGGCCAGATCGGCGAGGACGTGACCGCCAATGCCCGCACCATCAAGGACATCCCCCGGGAGATCGCCGGCGCGCCCGACATCTTCGAAGTCCGCGGCGAAGTGTACATGGCGAAGGACGACTTCGCCGCCTTGAACGCCCGCCTGCTCGCCGAGGCCGAGGAGAGCGGCAAGGAAGCTCGCCAGTTCGCCAATCCGCGCAACGCCGCCGCCGGATCGCTGCGCCAGAAAGACGCTTCCGTCACCGAATCGCGTCCCTTGCGCTTCCTCGCCTGGGGCTGGGGCGAAGCCAGCACGCTGCCTGGCGAGACCCAGGTGGACGTGATCCGCGCCATCGAAGCAATGGGCTTCCCGGTCTCCGACCTGTTCACCGGACCCGTGGATTTCGACGCGGCGCTCGCCCAGTACAGGAAGATCGAAGCCGTCCGCGCCGACCTGCCCTTCGACATCGACGGCGTCGTCTACAAGATCGACCGGCTCGACTGGCAGGCCCGCCTCGGTTTCGTCGGCCGCGCCCCGCGCTGGGGCCTGGCGCACAAATTCCCCGCCGAGCGCGCCCAGACCACGCTCAACGACATCGAGATCCAGGTCGGCCGCACCGGCAAGCTCACGCCCGTCGCCAAGCTCGAGCCGGTGACGGTGGGTGGCGTCGTCGTGCGCAACGCGACGCTGCACAATGCCGACGAGATCGCCCGGCTCGGCGTGCGCCCCGGCGACCGCGTCGTCCTCCAGCGCGCCGGCGACGTGATCCCGCAGATCGTCGAGAACCTCACCCGCGACGCGGATCGCCCCGCCTGGAGCTTCCCCACCCACTGCCCGATCTGCGATTCGGAAGCCGTCGCGGAGGAAGGCGAAGTCGATATCCGCTGCACCGGCGGGCTGATCTGCCCAGCCCAGCGGCTCGAGCGCCTCAAGCATTTCGTCAGCCGCGGCGCGCTCGATATCGAAGGGCTGGGCGAGAAGACGCTGGCCGAATTCCTCGATCTCGGCTGGATCAAGGAACCGGCGGACATCTTTCGCCTGAGCGCTCATCAGGACGAACTGGTCGGCCGGGAAGGCTGGCAGGAGAAGTCGGTCAAGGCGCTGCTCGCCGCGATCGAGGCCAAGCGTGCGCCCGATGCCGCGCGGCTGCTGTTCGGGCTCGGCATCCGCCACATCGGCGCGATCACCGCCCGAGACCTGCTGAAACGCTATGCAACATTGCCGGCGCTCCAGGCGCTCGCCGACGAGGTCATCGCCCTGCGCGATGCCAATCCGGCGGTGCTCGGAGAAACCGAAACAAAGCATCGCGCCCGCCTCGACAAGGCAGTCACCGAGCATATCGGCGTGGAGAATGTCGGCGGCGCCGTCGGCCAGGCGCTGGCCGATTTCTTCCACGAGCCGCACAACCGCGCGGTGTGGGAAGACCTGCTCGCACAAGTCTCGCCGCCGCCCTTCATCGTCGAGACGCGCGAATCCGAAGTCTCGGGAAAAACGCTGGTTTTCACCGGTTCGCTGGAGGCGGTGAGTCGCGACGAAGCCAAGGCGCAGGCCGAGTCGCTGGGCGCCCGAGTCGCTGGATCGGTGTCCGCGAAGACCGATCTGGTGATTGCCGGGCCCGGCGCCGGCTCGAAGCTCAAAAAGGCCGCGGAGCTTGGAATTCGCGTCATTTCCGAGGGGGAATGGCTTGAAATCGTCGGCAACGCGCAGTGACTTTTTTGCAACGCAACAAAGCTGAATCGTACATTAACAAGCCCGCTCCACCGGTCACGGATTGACTGTCACAGGACCGACATAAATTAATCGCATGGGCGGCGACGACGGTGAAGCACACCGCGTTCAGTGCACACCATAAAGCACACACGAAAAGGGAAACACTCCTAATGCGCACCAAGCTTTTTGCGGGCGTGGCTTTTGCCGCGCTGATGGTCCCGGGGGTCGCCTTCGCGCAGTCCTCCGGTACGCAGGACTTCGAGGGCGAAACCGAGATCGTCGTGACCGGCGGACGCGCCGACAACGGCGTCAACGGCATCATCGTTCCGGACACTTCGAAGGCCAAGGGTGTCCTCACCCAGGAATTCATTGAGCGTCAGGCGCCGGGCGCCAGCGTCAATGACCTGATCAACCAGCTTCCGGGCGTCAGCTTCCAGAACAACGATCCGTACGGTTCGTCGGGCGGCTCGATGAGCATCCGCGGCTTCGACGCCTCGCGCATCAGCCAGACCTTCGACGGCGTGCCGCTGAACGATTCGGGCAACTACGCCATCTATTCGAACCAGCAGCTCGATCCCGAGCTGATCGAGCAGGTCAACGTCAACCTCGGCTCGACCGACGTCGACTCGCCGACCGCCGCCGCGACCGGTTCGACCGTCAACTACCGCACCCGCGTTCCGTCGCGCGACTTCGGCGTGAAGCTGGTCGGCTCGGTGGGCGAGAACGGCTTCTTCCGTACCTTCGGCATGGTCGACACCGGTGAGCTGACCTCGTCGGGCACCCGTGCGTGGTTCGCCGCCAGCCAGGCGCGCAACTACCAGAGCTGGAACCCCAACTCGCAGGTCGACAAGCAGCAGTACAACGCCAAGATCTATCAGCCCCTGGGCGATAGCGGCGACTTCATCTCGATCGCGGGTCACTACAACCAGAACCGCAACAACTTCCAGGGCTCGGTTCCACTGCGCTGGGATACCACGGTGCGCAACGCCACGACCGGCGCGGTCACCGGCACCCGCGGCGTCGGCGTGAACAACGCGACCGACCGCTATCCGCTGAACAACGACGAAGCATTCTACAGCATCCCGTCGTGCACCATCAACACGGTGGCCCGTCCGGGCGTGGCCGATGCGGCCAACACCTGCGGCTCGACCTTCGACGAGCGCTTCAACCCGTCGAACACCGGCAACATCCGCGGCCAGTCGCGCTTCACCCTGTCGGACGGCCTCGTCCTCACGGTCGATCCGAGCTTCCAGTACACCAAGGCCAATGGCGGCGGCGGTATCGTCGCGAACGAAGGCCTTCGCGACCTCAACGCGACCGGCGGCGTCGCCACGGTCGCCCAGTGCGCGGTCACGCCGACCTCGGCCACCAACAACTGCCAGGCCGGCTATTGGGGCGGCACGCCCTATGCGGGCCGCGACCTGAACGGTGACGGCGACCTGCTCGACACGGTTCGCGTCGTGTCGCCGAGCCAGACCCAGACGCATCGCATCGGCGTCATCGCGTCGCTGCGCTACGAGCTGGCACCCGACCAGAGCGTCCGCCTCGCCTATACCTATGACCGTGCCCGTCACCGTCAGACCGGCGAAATCGGCTACCTGCAGCTGAACGGCAAGCCCTATGACGTCTTCCCGGTCAACGACCCGATCCTGGACGTCAACGGCAACCCCCTCGAGAAGCGCAACCGTCTCTCCTACGCGATCCTCCAGCAGGTCGCTGCCGAGTATCGCGGCGAGTTCTTCGACGGCGGCATCAAGGTCAATGCGGGCGTCCGCGCACCGTTCTTCCGCCGCAACCTGACCAATTATTGCGCCACGTCGAGCGCATCGGGCTTCGTCGAGTGCGGCACCCCGGCGCAGGTCGCCGCCTATGTCACGGGCAACCCGACCCAGACCGTGATCGCCAGCGCAGCCTCGGCTGCCGGTGCCACCTGCGTGGGCACCGTCTGCACCTTCCCGACCCAGGGTGCACAGCAGCGCGTCCTCAACTACAACCGCGTGCTGCCGAACGTCGGCTACACCTGGTCGCTGACCAACCAGGTCGACGTGTTCGGCAACTATTCGAAGGGTCTGCAGGTCCCGGGTACGGACAACCTGTACAACTCCTTCTACTTCCCGGCCGGTTCGGATCGCGCTTCGCCGAAGCCCGAGACGTCGGACAATTTCGACCTGGGCCTGCGCTACCGTTCGTCGACGCTGCAGGCGCAGCTCGGCGGCTGGTACACCAACTACAGCAACCGTCTGGCTTCGTCCTATGACCCCGAGCTGGACAAGTCGGTGTACCGCAACCTCGGCAAGGTGAAGCGCTACGGCTTCGACGGCACGGTCGCCTATCAGCCGGTCAAGGAGCTGAGCCTCTACGCCTTCGGTTCGTATCTCCACTCGGAGATCCAGAACGACGTCGAAGTGGCCCGCACCAGCGTGGCCGGCCCGCTCGGCCCGATCGGTTCGATCGTCTACGCTCCCACCAAGGGCAAGCGTGAGTCGAACGCTCCGGTCTACACCTTCGGTGGCGGCGCGACCTTCGACTATGAGCCGGTCTCGATCGGCATCGACGTGAAGCGCACCGGCCCGCGTTACATCTACGACACCAACGAGCCGATCCGTGCGATCGCCGGTGGCACCACCTACGACATCTTCCCGAACAAGGCGCCAGCCTACACGCTGGTCAACCTCAATGCGCGGGTCGATCTCAGCTGGGCGGGTCTCAACAAGAAGACCTATTTCCAGGCCAACGTCGTCAACCTGTTCAACGAGTTCTGGGTGGGCTCGATCAACAGCGGCAACGGCGCTCTGAACCAGGGCCCGACCTACAACACCACCGGCACGGCGATCACGGCGTACGGCTCCCCGCCGTTCACCCAGATCGGCTATGGCCGCACCGTGATGGGCACGCTGGTCGTCGGCTTCTAAGCCACGATCCGCTTCCCGAACGGGAAACACGAAGCCGCCGCTCCGGAAACGGGGCGGCGGTTTTCGTTTGGGATCTCCCCTTCCGCTTGCGGGAGGGGTCGGGAGAGGGGCGTCCCGGAAAAGCGGCACGTTGCGTCCGCACCTCTTGGCCCGTTGCAAGCTTTGCCCCCGCCCGCCACCGGTGTTAGAGGGCAGGAGTGGCTACCCTGGACCCTAGCTCCCCGTTCCTCGCGCAGCAGCCAAAGCCGCCGGCGGCGCTGTCGCGTCCATTCTTCGAGGACAAGAACCGCGCCTTCTGGATGCTCCAGGCCGGTGGCTGGACGGGCTATCTCCTGCTCCGCACGGTTTCCTCGGTATCCAATTCGCAGCCGATCGAAGGCGCGATCGCCGGCATCGTCGAGGCGATCATCGGCTATTGCCTCACCTTGCTGCTCTCGGCGCTCTACGGCACCTACCGCAAGCTGCCCCGCGTCACCGGCATCCTGCTGACGCTGGCGACGCTCGGCCTCGCCACCGCCATCTATGCGGTGCTCGACGCGTTCATCTATTCCTTCGTGCGCATGCCCACCCCCGGCATCACTCTCTCGCTGGTGACCGGCACGGTGTTCATCAACTTCACCGTGCTGGCGGGCTGGTCCGCGCTCTATTTCGCAATCAACTTCTACCTGATCGTCGAGCAGCAGATCGACCAGATGCAGACGCTGGAGATCCAGGCCAGCCAGGCCCAGCTCGCGATGCTGCGCTACCAGCTCAACCCGCATTTCCTGTTCAACACGCTCAATTCGATCTCGACCCTGGTCCTCCTGAAGCAGACCGAGCGGGCGAACATCATGCTTTCGCGCCTCTCCTCCTTCCTGCGCTACACGCTCGCCAACGAGCCCACCGCGCATGTCACGCTCAGCCAGGAGGCCGAGACGCTGAAGCTCTATCTCGAGATCGAGAAGATGCGCTTCGAGGACCGGCTGCGCACCCATTTCGACATCGACGAGCGCGTCGCCAAGGCGCGGCTGCCGTCGCTGCTGCTCCAGCCGCTCGTCGAGAATGCGATCAAATATGCCGTCACGCCCCAGGAAGAGGGCGCCGATATCACCGTTTCCGCTCGGCTCGCCGGAGAACGAGTGCAGATCGCCGTATCCGACACGGGTCCGGGATTGATCGAGGCCAAGCAGCGGCCGACCCTTTCAACTGGCGTGGGGCTCGCCAATATCAAGGAGCGGTTGGCCCAAGCCTTTGGGCCTGACCATCGTTTTGAGACGCGTTCGGACCTTGGGAAAGGGTTCAGCGTTGAGATCGAGATACCGTTCCAGATCGAGGAACCGAACCGAGAGGCCGCATGACAATCCGCACCATCCTGGTAGACGACGAACCCTTGGCCATCCAGGGGCTCGAATTGAGGCTCCAGGAATATGACGACGTCGAGATCATCGACAAATGCTCGAACGGCCGAGAGGCGATCCGTTCGATCAAGACCCACAAGCCCGACCTTGTATTCCTCGACATCCAGATGCCCGGTTTCGACGGCTTTTCCGTCGTCCAGGGCCTGATGGAGATCGAGCCGCCGCTGTTCGTCTTCGTGACCGCCTATAGCGACCACGCCATCCGCGCCTTCGAAGCGCAGGCGATGGATTACCTGATGAAGCCGGTCGAGCCCTCGCGCCTGGCCGACACGCTCGACCGCGTCCGCCAGCGGCTGACCGAGAAGCGCGGCGTGGAGGAAGTCGAGAAGCTCAAGGAAGTGCTCGCTGAAGTGGCGCCCGACGCCGCCGACGAGCACGCCGCCGCCTCTGCCGCGGACGGCGAAGTCGCGTCGAACCGCTTCGAGAAGCTCATCAACATCAAGGACCGCGGCCAGATCTTCCGCGTCGACGTCGACACGATCGAGCGGATCGATGCCGCCGGCGATTACATGTGCATCTACACCGGCGACAACACGCTGATCCTGCGTGAGACGATGAAGGACCTGGAGAAGCGCCTCGACCCGCGCCGCTTCCAGCGCGTCCACCGCTCGACCATCGTCAATCTCGACCTGGTCAAGCAGGTCAAGCCGCACACCAATGGCGAATGCTTCCTGGTGCTCGATTCGGGCGCATCGGTGAAGGTCAGCCGCAGCTACCGCGACGTAGTGGCGCGGTTCGTGCACTAGGCCGATCGGGCGGCGGCCGGTTTAGCTGACCGCCGCCCGTCCACTTCCACCGTCATCCCCGCACAGGCGGGAATCCAGGGTCAGTCGTCCCGGACGGTCCTGCTTGGCTCTGGATCCCCGCCTTCGGGGACGAAGAGCCCCCAAACCGCCTCCAACCCTCTATAATAACGGGTGGACCACAGCCCCGCCCTTCCCCGCGCCGGACTGCCGCTTGCCCTTGTCTGGCAAGCGGGGCTGCTGCTCGCCCCCGGCCTGCTCGCCTTCGTGCCGCCGCCGCGCGGCACGATGCTGCTCGTTCCCCTCGTCCCCACCAATGCCGCGGCGGTCGAGGCTGTCGGCCTGGGCGCCGGCGCGACGATGGGTGCCGTCGGCCCGTTGCCGGCCTCGCGCTTCGTCGCGGGCGAACGCGCCCGCCTCCTTCCCGCCGCGCTCGCGCACGGCATGATCCTCGTCAGCATCGAGCCGCGCATCTGCGGCGAATTCACGGAATCCCCGCAATGACCGAACTTTCCCTAGATGCGATGCGCCGCACGGGTATGAAGCTGCTCGCGGCGCTGATGGCCGCGATGGCACTCGTCACTGTTGCCGGCACCTTCTTCACCGACGTGCGCAACGAGAGCGTGGCATTTGTCCTCGCCCTTGCCCTGCCCGCCTGGCCGATCTGGCTTGCCCTCAACGGGCGTACCGATGCGGCGGCGCGGATGACCGTCACCATGACGATGGTTGCGCAGCCGGCGGTGATGCTGTTCATCTTCCAGGGCCAGCCCTGGCAGGTCGATCTCCACATGCTGTTCTTCGCCGCGCTCGCCACCACCGCGATGCTGTGCGACTGGCGCGCGCTCGTCGCCGGCGCCGGCGTGGTCGCGCTCCACCATCTCGGCATGGGCATGTTGGTCCCCGACTGGGTGTTCCTCGGCGGCGGCGGTATAGGCCGCATCCTGCTCCACGCCGTGATCCTGATCGCCGAGACCGGCGCGCTCGTCTTCCTGGCGGCGCGCATGGCCGGGCTGATCGACGCGCTCAACACCAGCGCCCGCCAGCGCGCCGAGATCGAAGCGCAGACCGCCCGCGAACGTGCCCGCCACGAGGCCGAGCTCACCTCGGTCATCGAGACGGTGAGTGCCAGCCTCTCCGCGCTCGCCAAGGGCGACCTGCGCGGCGGCATGGCCCGGCGCCTGCCCGCCGCCTATGCCACGCTCGAAGCCGACTTCGCCGAAGCGGTGGAGAGCCTCAGCAAGCTGATCGGTTCGGTCGGCATCGGCACCGAGGCGATCCGCCTCGCCTCGAGCGAGATCGCCTCGGCGTCGGAGGATCTCGCTCGCCGCACCGAGAGCACTGCCTCGAGCCTCGAGCAGACCAGCGAGGCGATCGGCCAGATGGATTATCGTCTCAAGGCGATCGCGCTCAGCGCGGATGGTGTCGTCGCCCGCGCCGACGAAGCGATCCTCACCGTGCGCGAGAGCCGCACCGTCGCCGACGAGGTGGTCGGCGCGATGGGCCGCGTCTCCGACAGCGCCCGCGGCATCGACGACGTGATCGAAGGTCTCGACAAGATCGCCTTCCAGACCCGCGTGCTCGCGATGAACGCCGCGGTCGAGGCCGGCCGGGCCGGCGAGGCGGGCCGCGGCTTCGCGGTCGTCGCCGATCTCGTCTCGGCCCTGGCGATGCGCGCCGAGGAGGAGGCCAAGCGCGCCCGCGAGCAGCTCACCGTGACCCAGGGCGACATCGCCAATGCGGTGGAAGCGGTCGAGAAGGTCGATGGCGCGCTCGGCAGCATCTCCGAACAGGTCGCCCAGGTCCACCAGCTGCTCGGCGCGATGGCCGAGGACAACCAGACCCAGGCCCAGGCGATCGGCCGGATCAGCAGCGCGATCGGCACGATGGAAGCCACCACCACCCAGAACGCCGCGATGGTCGAGGAAACCTCCGCCACCGCGCGCAAGCTCAGCGACGAAGTGGAGTCGCTTGCCGACAGCGCCGCGCGGTTCCAGATCGCCGACGCGGCGGCACATCCCGTGCGCCACGCCCCGGCGGGGGCCCGGCTGCACTGAGGCTTTCGACGGCCGCGACACACACCGCGTCACCCTGAACTTGTTTCGGCGTCCAAGGTCGCACTGCGCTACAGCCTTTCGAATCGAGAGGATATCGCCTGCCGCAGCCTGGATGCCGAACGCGCCCAGCATGACGATATTCGGATGGTTCGGCCGCCCGGCCCCCTTGCCGTAACGTCGTTATCCCTCTAGAACAATCCAGGAACAAGAGGGGTTCTTATGTCCAAGTATCAGAGCTTCGCCGCGCTGCACGTGCCCGGCGATCCCGTGATCCTGTTCAACGTCTGGGATGCCGGCAGCGCCCGCATCGCCGAGCGTGCCGGGGCCAAGGCGATCGCCACGGGCAGTGCCTCGGTCTCCACTGCGCATGGCTATGACGACGCGGAAAGCTTGCCGCTCGACCTCGCCCTGGCGAATGCGCGGCGCACCGTCGGCGCGGTCGGCCTGCCGGTCAGCGTGGATTTCGAAGGCGGCTATGCCGTCGATCCCGACGCGGTCGCCGCCAATGTCGAGAAGCTCGCCGCCGCCGGCGCGATCGGCTGCAATTTCGAGGACCAGATCGTCGCCAGCCACGGCACCGCGGCGCGGGTCATGCACAGCGTCGAGGAACAGTCCGCCCGCATCGCGGCGATCCGCTGGACGGTGGGCCCGGACTTCTTCCTCAACGCCCGCACCGACATCTTCCTGATCGCCCCGGGCGACACGCACGACGCCGCGATGGCCGACGAAGCGATCACCCGCGGCAAGGCCTATGCCGATGCCGGCGCCAGCGGCTTCTTCGTCCCCGGCCTGGCCGACCTTGCCTTGCTCGAGCGCGTGGCGAAGGCCGTGCCCCTGCCGGTGAACTTCATGGCCTTCCCCGGCGCACCGGAAGCCGGGGCGGTGGCGGAAACCGGCGTGGCCCGCATCAGCCACGGCCCCTTCCCCCACATGGCCGCACTCAAGGCCTTCGAGGACGCGGCGCGGGCGGTGTTCGGAGGGTAATGTCATGCTGAACTCGTTTCAGCATCCAATGTGCGGCAAGGGCTGACAATGGCGAGGGATCGCACCCCGTGCGCCTACATCCTCGCCAGTGGCGCGAGGGGCACGATCTATATCGGCGTGACTTCAGACCTGCCAGGCCGCCTCTACCAACATCGCAACGCAATCACGCGCGGCTTCGCAAGCAAGTACAGGACCTATCGTCTCGTCTGGTACGAAGTCGCCGAATGCATGGACGCGGCCATTGCTCGCGAGAAGCAACTCAAACGCTGGCATCGAGACTGGAAGTGCAACCTGATCGAACGCCAGAATCCCGAATGGAACGACCTGGCACCGCTTCTGGGGATCGCGGAACCTCTGCCCCCACCGTCATGCTGAACTCGTTTCAGCATCCAATACGCGGCAGGCCACACCGCCTGATCCGCCAAGCCGCCGCCCAGCCCAACCTTGGACCCTGAAACAAGTTCAGGGTGACGGCGAGTGGCTAAGAAAAGCCCTTCCAAAATAGGATTTCGCCTGTCATCCCCGACAGGCTCTTTCTCAGCGTCGAACCTACTCAGCACACGCGAAGCCGCGTCCCCACGTGCACGTGGGACTATCAATAGAGTCAACGAATCGTTCAACCAATCGGTTGAAGATCAGCCTTCGGAAGTCTCTTCCGCGGCGCCGGCAGCCGGACGCTCGAACCAAGCCTCGACCGGGCCGGTCAGCTTGATGGTCAGCGGGTTGCCCTTGCGGTCGACCTTGTTGCCCAGCGCGGCGCGGATCCAGCCTTCGGAGATGCAATATTCCTCGACGTCGCGGCGCTCGACGCCCTTGAAGCGGATGCCGATGCCGCGCTCCAGCAGCTCGCGCTGGAAAAAGGGGCTGTTCTGGTTGACCGACAAGCGGTCGGGAGGCGTGTCACTCATGACCAGCCCTTTGCCGCTATTGGCGCAGGCTTTCAAGGTAGCGATGGATCGAGGAGACGACGACCGATCCCTCACCCACTCCGGAGGCGACTCGCTTGACCGATCCCGAGCGGACGTCGCCGACCGCGAAGATGCCCGGCTTGGACGAGCAGAAGAAGGTCTCGCCGCTGCCGGTCTTGACGAAGCCCGCCGGATCCAGCTCCAGGCAACCGTCGAGCCAGTCGGTCGAAGGCACCGCACCGATCATCACGAACAGCGCACCCAGGTCCCGCTGCACTTCCTCGCCGCTGTGGCGATGCGTCCAGCTGCAGCCGGTCAGATGGCGGTCGCCGTCGAGCGCCGTCACTTCGGTAAAGGGATGGAGCGTGATTTTGTCCGAGGCCTCGATCCGCTCGATCAGATAGCGCGACATGGTCTCGGCCAGGCCTGGGCCGCGCACCAGGATGTGGACGTGCCCGGCGCTTTTGGAGAGGAACATCGCCGCCTGGCCGGCCGAATTGCCGCCGCCGACCACCACCACTTCCTGGTTGGCGCACAGCCCGGCCTCCATGGCGGTCGCGGCATAATAGATGCCGTTGCCCTCCAGCTCGCCATAGCGCGGCAAATCGAGCTTGCGGTAGCGAGCGCCCGTGGCGACCACCACCGAGCGGGCGCGCACCTCCGTACCGTCGTCGAGCTTGACGATGAACGGCACGCCTGAGCAGTCGAGCCCCGCCGCGCCCCGCGAGACGAGCAGCCGTGCCCCGAATTTCTGTGCCTGCACCTGGGCCCGGCCGGCCAGCGCCTGGCCCGAGATCCCGGTCGGAAAGCCCAAGTAATTCTCGATCTTGGAGCTGGTACCCGCCTGCCCCCCTGGCGCAATCGATTCGATGACGATCGTGTCGAGCCCTTCGGACGCGGCATAGACGGCGGAGGCCAGGCCGGCGGGCCCGCCGCCGACCACCGCGACGTCATGGACGTGGCTCTGGTCGAGCTCGACGGTGAGGCCGAGCGCGTCGGCCACCTGCGCGTTGCTCGGCCGGCGCAGCGCCTGGCCACGGACTAGGACCACCGGCAGGTCCGCCGTGGTCAGGTGGAAGCATTCCATGAAGCCGCCGGCATCCACTTCGGTCTCGGTGTCGATCCGGCGGTGCGGCAGGCCGTTGCGGCGCAGGAAGGTCTCGATGCGCGCCGTGTCGGCACCATGCGCAGGGCCGATCAGCGCGACGCCGGCCTGGCCGTGCAGCATCATCCCCACCCGGCGCAGGATGAAGGCGCGCATCACCACTTCGCCGATATCGGGCTCGGCGGCGATCAGGCGGCGGAAGGCAGTGCGGCCCACCCGGGCGACCCTGGTCCCGGGCCGGGCACGCGCGGTGACCAGAATCTTGCGGTCGTTGAACAGGTCGAGCTCGCCGGTGAACTGGCCGGGCCCGTGGAGATGGACGAGGCATTCCTGCCCCTTGGCATCGGCGTCGAGCACTTCGACCGCACCGTCGAGGATCAGGAAGAAATCGACGCTGCGATCGCCCCGCTCGAACAGGCTGCCGCCGTCGGGCAGTTCCTCGACGGTGCCGAAGCCGGCGATGCGACCGGCCATATCGCCCGAAAGCGCTGGAAAGGTCTGCGCCTCCCGGCGATAGGGATCGGAAGGATCGAAGGGCTGGAGCGGCAAATCATGTCCGATGCCCGCAGCCTAGCGGGGGGGGGCAGCGTCACGCTACCCCCCCGAAAGTGTTAGCGGCAGTAGCGCACTGCGACGCGGCGGCCGATATAGGGGTCGTAGACCCGGCGGACCTCGCAATAATTCCCGCGATAGCTACGGCGGTAGTCGTTGCGATAATAATAGCCATCGGTTGGGTAATAGCCGTGCTGGCGGTAATAGCCGCGGTCATAGTCGTAGCGGCGGTCGTTGCCGGCGATCGCGGCACCGATGGCCAGGCCGGCGATACCCGCGACGATCGCGGTGCCGGTATCGTCATGGCCGCGGTAGTGGCCACGATAGTCGCCGCGATACCCGCCATGGCGCTGCGCTTCTGCCGGCGCTGCGGCAACGAGTGCGCTTGCACCTAGGGCAGTGGCGAGCACTGTCTTCTTCACGAAATTGGTCATCACTTTCCTCCTCATCTCCGGGCGCTGCAGGCCGTCCGAGGAGGACGAGTCGCGGCGCTGAGGTTAGGGAGATAACGCACGGCAGCTGAACTGGTTCGGAATCGGTTGTTAAGCAGCGGTTTAGGCGGTTAATGCGGCGCCATGCGATACTGGCTGCTCCGCTCCGAACCCGATGCCTATAGCTGGGACGATCTGATCCGCGACGGCACGACCGAATGGAACGGCGTGCGCAACTACACGGCTCGGAACTTCCTCAAGGAAATGGAGCCGGGCGATCAGGCGCTGTTCTACCATTCGAACACCGAAAAGGCCGCGGTGGGGATCATGGAGATCACCCGGGCCTGGCAACCGGACGGCGATGACGGGAAATGGGCCAGTGTCGCGGTGAAGCCGGTCCGCAAGCTCGCCAGGCCGGTGACGCTCGCAACGCTCAAGGCCGAGCCTCGGCTCGCCACGCTCGAGGTGCTCCGCCAGTCGCGCCTCTCGGTCACGCCGGTGCGGGACGAAGAGTGGAAGATCCTGCTCGGCCTGGCCAGCTAGGGCACCAGCAAAGGCCGCATCTTCGGCACCACGACCGCCAGTTCGTCGGCCACCATCTTCGAGAAGAAGTCGGCGCCGACGGGACCGAGATGGGTATAGTCGAAGGCGAGCTTGGCGTCGCCGAGCGGCTCAACTGCTGCATTGTTCTGCGGCGTGGCGGTGGCCGCAGCAGCGGTGACGGGGTTGGCGATCGTCGTGCCGGTGAGCGCAGCGGCGGACACTTCGCGGGTCGACGCGACCTGGGCAAAGCGATTGGCCATCGAAGGCCCCAGCGCCTCGACTGCATCGGCGCTGCGCTTGTTGAGGTCGACCAGCGGCACGTTGAGCTCGGCTGCGACCTTGCGAATCGCGTCGGCCCAGGCATCGAGGTCGCGGTCGAGCTTGCCCGCCTTGAACTGGCGGCGGGTGAGCGGGGTGAGCAGGATCGGCTCGGCGCCGGCGGCGCGGGCCTCCTTCACATAGAGCCGGAGATTCGCCGGAAATTCGTTGGCGAGGTCGGTCGAGCGGCCCGGCTTGCCCGGCTGGTCGTTATGGCCGAACTGGATGAGGACATAGGTCCTGACGAAGCCCGGGGTCTTCATCTCGGCCAGCGCGAGGTCCCAACTGCCCTCGGCCCGGTAGCTGTAGCTGCTGCGCCCGCCGCGGGCGAGGTTCACGCAGGCGGCGAAGCTGGTGACATGGGTGGCGCAGAAGCTGCCGCCCCAGCCCGACAGCACCTGGGTGGTCGAATCGCCGACCAGGATGATCTTGGACGCCTTGATCGGCACCGCGGACGGGCGGTCTTGTGGAATGGTCTGCGCCTGCGCCATCCCAACCGAAAGCGGCAGCAAAAGTCCCGCGATCATTCCCTTCCGCATCCCAACCCTCCCGATGTTTGTTTGAACGGATGCTAGATGACACCGGTGACACCCGTCAAGAAAGTGGGGGTCAAGGAAGCGGGATGCGGACTTCCATATCGCGCAGGCGTCGCGGCTCGGGCGGGGGCAAGTCGTCGAGGGCGATGGCGACGCGGCCCGTCTTGTCCGGCTTCTTTCTGAAAGTTCGCTTCACCGCGCCGACGGCGTCGCCGACCAGCTGGATCGGATTGGTCGCCTCGCCGGGGTCCTCGCAGCAGCTGTTCGGATCGATGATCTTGCCGATGCCGCGAATCAGCGCGGTGCCGCCGCCCAGGATGTTGATGCCCGTCGTGCAGCCCTGCGAACGGGTGGCGCAAGGGGCGATGCTGGCGTTGAGCGCGCCGATGCCGCTGACATCGGGATTGCTCGGCATCGGCCGGTCCGGAGGCCCGCGTTCGGCGGGAAGCGGCAGGCGAGGCTCGGCCTGGGCACCCTGGCCGCAGACGACGATCTCGTCTGCCTTGCGGCGCGGGCCGCTGGTGCACGGATCGACGAGGATCGACCAGCTCTGCTTGCCGTCCGCCGCATCCTGCTTCGGTGCAGCAGCGGTCGCATCCTGCGCGACGATCAGGGCCAGCACCATCAACAGCATAAAAACTCCGCCCGATCCACTGGGACCGGGCGGAGCTAATCACAGTTCGACAGCTGTAGGAAAGCCTTAAGCGGCGTTCTTCGCCCGGCTCGCCTTCTTGCGCTCGTGCGGATCCAGGAAGCGCTTGCGCAGGCGGATGTTCTTGGGCGTGACCTCGACCATCTCGTCATCGTCGATGTACGCGATCGCCTGCTCGAGCGTCGCCTTCTTCGGCGGGGTGAGGCGGATCGCGTCGTCCTTGCCGCCCGAAGCGCGGAAGTTGGTGAGCTGCTTCGCCTTCATCGGATTGACCTCGAGGTCGTCCGGCTTGGCGTTCTCGCCGACGATCATGCCCTCATAGAGCTGCTCGCCATGGCCGACGAACAGGATGCCGCGCTCTTCGAGCGGGCCGAGCGCGTAGCTGTTCGCTTCGCCCGAGCCGTTGGAGATCAGCACGCCGTTCTTGCGGCCTTCGATCTGGCCCTTGTGGGGGCCGTACTTCTCGAACAGCCGGTTCATGATGCCGGTGCCGCGCGTGTCCGACAGGAACTCGCCATGATAGCCGATCATGCCGCGCGAAGGTGCCGAGAAGGTGATGCGGGTCTTGCCGCCGCCCGAGGGACGCATGTCGGTCATCTCGGCCTTGCGGATGTTCATCTTCTCGACGACCGTGCCCGAATATTCCTCGTCCACGTCGATGATGACGGTCTCGTACGGCTCGGTCTTCTTGCCGTCCTCGTCGGTGCCGAACAGCACGCGCGGACGGCTGATGCCGAGCTCGAAGCCCTCGCGGCGCATCGTCTCGATCAGCACGCCGAGCTGAAGCTCGCCGCGGCCGGCGACTTCGTACGAATCGCGGTCATCGGCTTCGGTGACCTTGATTGCGACGTTCGATTCGGCTTCGCGGAACAGGCGGTCGCGGATCATGCGCGACGTCACCTTGGTGCCCTCGCGGCCCGCCATCGGCGAGTCGTTGACCGAGAAGCGCATCGACAGCGTCGGCGGATCGATCGGCTGGGCGTGGAGCGGCTCGGTCACGGTCGGATCGCAGATTGTGTCCGACACGGTCGCGGTGGTCAGGCCCGCCAGCGAGATGATGTCGCCTGCCTGCGCCTCGTCGGTCGGCACGCGCTCGAGCCCGCGGAAGGTCATGATCTTCGATGCGCGGCCGGTCTCGACGATCTTGCCGTCGTTGTTGAGCGCATGGATCTGCTGGTTGGTCTTGACCGAACCCGAGAAGACCAGGCCGGTCAGGATGCGGCCGAGGAAATTGTCGCGATCAAGCAGCGTGACGAGGAACTTGAACGGACCATCCGGATCTGCCGACGGCGCCGGCACGTGATCGACGATCTTCTTGAACAGCGGGTTTAGCGTGCCCTCGCGCAGCTCCGGCGATTCATTGGCATAGCCGTTGCGGCCCGAGGCGTAGAGCACCGGGAAATCGAGCTGCTCGTCGGTCGCTTCGAGCGACACGAACAGGTCGAACACTTCGTCGAGCACTTCCTGGATGCGCTCGTCGGGACGGTCGATCTTGTTGACGACCACGATCGGGCGCAGGCCGAGCTTCAGCGCCTTGCCGGTGACGAACTTGGTCTGCGGCATCGCGCCTTCCGACGAATCGACCAGCAGGATCACGCCGTCGACCATCGAGAGGATGCGCTCCACCTCGCCGCCGAAATCGGCGTGGCCCGGCGTATCGACGATATTGATGCGCGTGCCTTCCCACTCGACCGACGTCGCCTTGGCGAGGATCGTGATGCCACGCTCCTTTTCGAGGTCGTTCGAATCCATCGCGCGCTCTTCGATGCGCTGGTTGTCGCGGAAGGTGCCGGACTGGCGGAAGAGCTGGTCGACGAGCGTGGTCTTGCCATGGTCGACGTGGGCGATGATCGCCACGTTGCGAAGGTTCATGATGCTATCCTGGAAATAAGTTGGCGCGCCCGTAGCGCAATTTGTGCGTTGCGGGAAGCCCGGTGATTCGACGCTGCCTTCCCGGCGCCTCGACCCGAAAATGTTGACTCTCTTGACTCACTACCGCGTGCGGGAGGCGGAAAGTCACAAAAGTCACGACATCTACGCGCGAGGGCTTCCCCCGAAACGTGGGGACGCGGCGCAGCGCCGGCAAGAACCGCCAAATGGGTGATTGGAGCAAAGTCCGTCATCGGCCATTCTGAACCACAAATCGGCGCTGTAGGACAGCGCTTAGTCAAATGAAGGGAAGAACATGGCCGAGCCGCTGAAGATCCTCGTCATCCTGGGGTCCGTTCGCGAGGGGCGAATGGCCGAGCCGGTGGGCAATTGGGTGGTCGAGGCAGCGGCGGCGCGCGAGGGCTTCGACGCGGAGCGCATCGACCTCAAGGAATGGGACCTGCCCTTCTACCATTACGCCAAGCCGCCCGCGGCAGGCGGCTATAGCGATCCCAAGCAGATCGCCTGGGGGGAGAAGGTGGCGGGCGCCGACGGCTTCATCCTGATCGCGCCCGAGTACAACCACGGCATCCCGGCGGTGCTCAAGAACGCGCTCGACACCGTCTATGCAGAGTGGAACCGCAAGCCGGTGTCCTTTGTCGCCTATGGCGGCATGGGCGGCGCGCGATCGGTGGAGCAGCTGACCATGGTCTCACGCGAGCTGCAGATGGCGCCGCTGGAAGGCGCGCTGCACCTGCAGGGGATCTGGGCGCGGCGCGAGGGCGACCGGTTCAATGCCGACGCGCGCGAGAATTCGCGGCTGGGGCATCTGTTCGAGGAGCTGGAATGGTGGGGGAAGGCGCTGAAGGCGGCGCGGGGCCAGTAATCAAGTTCCTCCCCCAGCACGCTGGGGGAGGAGTTTGGGCTACCCCGCCAGCGCCGCCTTGCACTTCTCCGGCTCCGCCGCGAAGCGGACGGGGTCGAGGGCGATCTGCTGCATGCGCAGCGTCTTCCTGCCCGCCGGGCGGAAGGTGATGCTGCGCTTCGTATCGCCTTCCTGCACCTCGATGACATAGTCGACCGCCGAATTGCCCGGCTCGCCGGCGACGCGGCGGACGATCTTCATTCCGTCGCGCAGGCCCGCGGCATAGGCGTTGGAGGCGGGATCCATGCCGGCGATGATGTTGCCGGCCTTGGCCGTTGCATCCGAATCCCAGCCGCGCTCGAACAGCGGGACATCGGCGGTTACCAGCCGGGCGCAGGCGCCGAAGGCGTCTTCGGGCAGGAATAGCGGCTCGCCGTTCGTCAGGTAGCGCGCGACGTCCGGGCGGATGTCGAGCCCGGCGCGGCCAATCTCGTCGACAAAGGCGTCGGTCAGCTGCGGCGTTTCCTTCGCCGCCTGGGTGCGGGCGCGCTGGGCGCGCAGCACCGCGTCGAGGTCGCCCAGCCCCCTGGCCTGGAGCTGGCGGTCCCATAGCGCGGCGAGCATCGAGCCGCGCTGATAGGGGAGCTTCTGCGCTTCATAGCCGCTCCAGAACTTGCCGGCGGCCTCGACATTGCCGGTCGACCGCAGCGACGAGGCGGCATAGGCGCGCAGCATCTCGTTCCAGTCGGCGACGAATTTCTCGGGCGTCCACAGCCCGGCGCGGAGCATCAGCCGGCGCGAATAGAAATCGGTGAAGCCTTCGCTCAGCCAATAGGCCTCGGCCTCCTTGCCCTCGGGATAGCGGCCGAGCTGGCGGCCGTTCCAGGTGTGGAAATATTCATGCGCGAGCAGCCAGACGATGCCGGGCAGCTCGGCGCTGCTGTCGATCCAGGTGGCGAAGGCATCGCTGCGCCCGGTGCCGTGATAGCTGATCCGGCCGGGCACCGAGGTGAGCGGCACCGCAGTGATCAGGAACGGCCCCGCCTTGGTATCGCGCCAGAAGTCGCGCTCGGCGGCGACGACCTGGCCGGCGACCTTGTCGAAGGCCTGGGTGTCGAACTCGAAGCGGCCGACATGCGCGATGCGGACCGGCGCGCCGTTGAGCGTGATCGTGGAGACGGAGAGGTCGCGCCCGCCGATGGCGATGCTTTCGAGCATGTCGCCGACGGTGCGCGGATCGCCGCCCAGATTGGTGGCGTGCTCGGTGTCCGAGGCGAAGCCGACGCCCTTGGGTCCCTTCCAGGCGAAGCGGGCGCGCGCGCCGTCGCTGCCGAGCGGGCGGACATAGAGGACTTCGCCGACCGAATAGAACCAGCCGGGGCGCACGACCGGCTGCGCCTGTTCGCTGTTCTTGGCGGTCGGATCGGCGTCATAGGCGGAGACGATCCGGTAACGCATCACCAGCGGCGCGCCGGGCCGTGAGCGGACGATGCGGCCGCCATTGGGCGCCAAGGCGGTGGAGGCGGCGCCATCGATGCGGATGTCGCGTGCCCATTGGCCGAGCTTGTGCTCGCCGGCCCATTCATCGACCCAGTCGATCGTCGTGGTGCCCGACTTGTCGGCCCGGAGGCGGATGGTCACATCGAGCGCGGCGATCGTGTCGCCCTGCATCTCGGGCGCGAGCTCGTAGGATATGACGGGATCGGGCGCGGGACCCGCCGCGCCGAGCGCGAGCAATGGCGGCAGTGCCGCGACGCGCAGCATTTGATGCATTGAAATCCCCCTTATGCGACCCCTGCCCCCGGTTATCGGCGTGGCGTCTGACCGGCAGATGAACGGAACACCCGTTCACACCGGCTATTTTGGACACGAAACCGCGCTATGCTGGGCGCAAAGGAGTATGCGCATGAACAAGAGTTGGTTGATAGCGCTGGTGCTGCTCGCGGGCTGTTCGGGCAAGACCGAAAAGCGCGAAGTGAGCCTGGTGCTCAACGCAGATTTCGCCAGCGGCAAGCTGCTGCTCACCTGCCGCGAGTCGAGCAGCGGCAATTGCCATGTGCTGGTGGCGGGATCGGGCGAACCGGTGCGGCTGACGGCGGCCAAGGGTGCCACTGCCCAGTCCGAAAGCGGCGCAAGCGAAAGCGCGCGCTTCTGCGCGGGCGCGAGCGAGCCGCAAAATGGCTGCCGGCTTACGGTGCTGCGCGACGGCGAGCAGATCTTCCGCGCAAGCGAAGTGAAGACCGAGAGCCACTAGACCTTGGCGGACACGCCTTGGTGTATTACATAAACGACACAGTTGGACTGCCGTGCGGATACCCCTATGCTGGGGCCGAACGGTTTTGGAGACGTGAGAATGGCGAGCGAGACTCTGGTTGCCGAGCAGGATCTGGTGCTGACCCCGCCCGAGCCGGTGAAGGTCGTCGCGCCCGAAAAGGCGGCGGGCCTGGTGCCCGTGGAGGATATCAAGAAGACCGAGCTGGAGGCGCGGGTCGACAGTTTCATCGACGATCTCGTCGCGCAGGACGTCAACTCACCTGAGTTCGGCAAGCGCGTCGATGCGATCGCGGCGATGGGGCAGAAGGAGATCCGTGACGCCTCGGGCCAGTCCAACCGCTTCCTCGACCGGCCGGTCAAGGCGATGGGCAATGACGGCGTCGGCGCCGATTTGCTTGCGCTGCGCAAGAAGGTGGAAGAGCTCGATCCCAGCCAGAACGGCAAGTTGATCGGCGGAGGCGGCGGCTTCTTGTCCAAGATCTTCGGCGGCGGGATGCAGCAGTACTTCCGCAAGTATCAAAGCTCGCAGACGCACATCAACGGCATCCTCAAATCCTTGAGCAACGGCAAGGACGAGCTGCTGATGGACAATGCCGCGATCGATACCGAGCGGACCAACCTGTGGGCCGCGATGGGGCGGCTGGAGCAGATGATCTACCTGTCCAAGGCGATGGACGCGAAGATCGAAGACAAAGCCAACGAGCTGGATCACACCGATCCCGCCAAGGCCAAGGCGTTGCGCGAGACCGCGCTCTTCTATGTCCGCCAGCGCACCCAGGACCTGCTCACCCAGATGGCGGTGACGGTGCAGGGCTATCTGGCGCTAGACCTGGTCAAGAAGAACAATGTCGAGCTGGTGAAGGGCGTCGACCGCGCTTCGACCACGACGGTCTCGGCACTGCGTACCGCGGTGACGGTGGCGCAGGCGCTGACCAACCAGAAGCTGGTGCTCGACCAGATCACCGCGCTGAACTCGACGACGGCGGGGCTGATCGATTCGACCGGCGCGCTGCTCAAGAGCCAGTCGGCGGCGATCCACGAGCAGGCGGCCAACTCGACGATCCCGGTCGAGACGCTGCAGCGCGCCTTCCAGAACATCTACGACACGATGGATGCGATCGACACCTTCAAGATCAAGGCGCTCGACAGCATGAAGACCACGGTCAACACGCTCTCGAACGAAGTCGAGAAGTCGAAGGGCTATATCGCGCGGGCCGAGGGTGCTGCGCAGAACCAGGTCTCGGGCGGGGCGGAGACGTTCAAGCTGGAGGCGATGTAGGCCGTGCCCACCGATGTCGATCGTGAACTGAACCGGATCGGAAGCACGCTGGAGCGGGTACGCGCCCGCACCGACGTGACCGTGGCGGGGCGCAACCGCCAGCACAAGGAAGCCGAAGTGGTCCGCCGGATCGGGCGGATCGCGGCGGCGGACGGGGTGATCCTGCTCGGCGCGATCGTCTTCGGGCTGGCGGTCGCGCCACTCGGGATGATGGGCGCGATGCTGGTCGCGGCGCTGCTGGTGGCTGCCACCCTGTTCTTCGCGATGCTGCCGGCGAGCGCGCCGGTGAATGTCGAGAAGTTGGCCGAGATCCCGCTCAAGGCATTGCCGCGCAGCACCGAGCGCTGGCTCGACACGCAGCGCCCGGCGCTACCTGCACCGGTGCGCGGGCTGGTCGATTCGATCGGGGTGAAGCTGGAGACGATGACGCCGCAGCTGGCGGCGCTCGACGAGAACAGCCCGGCGGCGGTGGAAGTGCGCAAGCTGGTCGGCGAGCAATTGCCCGAGCTGGTCAAAGGCTATCAGCGCGTCCCGGAGCCGCTGCGCCGGGTGGAGCGCAACGGCCTGACCCCGGACCAGCAGCTGGCCCAGGGACTGCAGCTGATTGATGACGAGATCGCCGAGATGACCGCGCAGCTGGCGCAGGGCGACCTCGACAATCTCGCGACGCGCGGGCGCTATCTGCAGATCAAATACCAGGGCGACGAGGGCTAAGACGCCGAGCAGCGCGCGTCGAACCCGCGGGCGAGCTCAGCCAGACTCACTGCGCCGAGCCGGGCGATCAGCAGGGCTTCCGCTTCACGCAGGGCGTGCTCCAGCGCTGCGTTGACCGCCTGCTCGACCGCGCAGTTCGGATCGGCATGCTCGCTGCCGATCGCGAAGATGGCCGGGCCGCCGACGGCACGGTGGATGTCGAGCAGCGTCACCTTCTCCAGATCGGCAGCGATCGCCCAACCGCCGCCATGTCCCTTTTCCGAGCGAACGTAACCAGCGTCGCGCAGCCCGGCCATCGTCCGGCGGACCACCACCGGGTTGGTCTGGAGCATCTGCGCGATATGCTCCGACGTCATCGGCCCGTCGTGCCGCGCCATGTGGAGCAGCACGTGGAGCATCCGGGAGAGACGGCTGTCCTTTCGCATCCGCCTCTCCTCAGGCGCGGGACGGTGATTGGCAAGCACGCGATTTCATGGCACTTATGATGTTACATGATTCGTGGAGCCGAGCCAATGCCAGAAACCCCCAGGACCGAGAAGAAGCACGAGAACGCCGCGCATTGGGACGACGCCGCCGCCAATTATGAGGCGACCGCCCATCCCTTCACCGCGCAGTTCGCCGAGGAAGCGCTGGCGCGCGTGACGCTGACGCCGGCGATGCGCGTGCTCGACGTAGCGGCGGGGACCGGCGCGCTGGCGCTGGCGGCGGCGCGGAGTGGGGCGCAGATATTGGCGACCGACTTCTCGCCCGGCATGGTCGCGCGGATCGCGGCGGCGGGGCTTCCCAATGTCGAGGCGAAGGTGATGGACGGGCAGGCGCTCGACCTGCCGGACGCGCGCTTCGATGCCGTCTTCTCGGTGTTCGGCGTGATAATGTTCCCCGACTGGCGCAAGGGGCTGGCCGAGATGGCGAGGGTGACCCGGCCCGGTGGACTGGGCGTGCTCGCTACCTGGCACAGCGAAGGCGCGGCGACCTTCCTGCTGCTGTCGCAGATCCGGCGGCGGCTGTTCCCGAAGCGCGACGGCAAGACCAGGCTGCCCGAAGGCGCGGTCGCGCTCGGCGAGCCGGACTGGCTGGCGGCGGCGATGGTCGATGCCGGATTCCAGGCACCGCGGATCGATATGGTGGTGCATGATTTCGAACTGGACGTGCGCCAGCTCGACAAGCCCGAGACTCTGTTCGGGATGAGCCCGGATTGGCTGGCCCTGGA
The DNA here is from genome assembly GCF_058807215.1 of Sphingomonas sp. GW821-FHT12D09. Lineage (NCBI taxonomy): Bacteria > Pseudomonadati > Pseudomonadota > Alphaproteobacteria > Sphingomonadales > Sphingomonadaceae > Sphingomonas > Sphingomonas sp. GW821-FHT12D09. Next base: position 178,184 of record NZ_JBXAQL010000004.1, read on the forward strand.
CACGGCGCAGCAGGCCGAGGTGGTCGTCGAAGTGCGGAGGATGGCCGGCGATCGGCCGATCCTGCCGATCCCGTCGACGGCGCTGATCGCGGTGGCGCAGCGTTAACGCGCTTCCGCGCGTGCGATCTCTTCCAGCATCGCGGTCACCTTGGTTCGGCCGCGCTCGGTAAGCTCGACCAGGAAGCGCCGCCTGTCGAGTGGATGGGCGACGCGCATGATCAGCCCCTTGCTCTCCAGCTGCGCGATATGGCGAAGCGCCGTGGTGGAGGGTGCATGGCTGGCCAGGCACGCACTGGACACGGAGACTTCGCGATTCAGCTGCTCGTTGACGAATAGATCGACCAAGATGTCGGAAGCGGCCTCGCTGAAGATGTCCTCGCCGAACCGGTCGCACCGCACCTCGCGCCGCTTGAGCATCCGCCGTGCGACGTCGAGGAGCAGGTGCGAGCCTTCAAGCGGCGGCTCCAATGCCTCCAGCGTGGCGAGCAACACCGTATCGCCAAGTCCGTCATGCGTGCGCGACATGTGATTGCGCACCCAGCGGATCGATGCGTCCGCGCAGATATAACGATTGACGATTACGAAGGGCTCACCGCTCTCGCGCAGATTGGCAACAAGCCGGCTATAGGCAGCATGATCGTCTTCGTGAATAAGATCCAGGATACTTGATCCCAGAAGATTTGGCATATTGCGTTTTACCAGTTTCCCGAAGCGGCCATCGGCAACCAGTATTTTCATATTCATATCTGTGAAGCATTGAGCAATGGCCAAGGTGATGTTGCGACTCACCGGTCCGCCCCCTCATTGCTACGTCATCAATACGACCTGTGCATGGCCAACATCTCTTCAACAGTAGACTTGCTTTTATTAGAGTATATATCAACTGATATATGTTAGTAATATAGATTGGGTTTGCCAACCATCGCTGTATGAGGTGATCGCGTGACCTACGCTAATCAGAGCCGTTAGCCGTGCTAGCGCGCCAATACTTCGCGCGCGCGATCGGCGAGGCGCGCGACGGCGGCGTCATGGATGCCCGGCGCGGTGGCGAGCACGCCAAAGGCCTGGGCACTGGGTGTGTTGAAGGCGAGCGGGCGGCCGACCGCGTCGCTGATCGCAGCGCCGGCCTCGCCCGCGATCAGCACGGCGGCGGCGACATCCCATTCATTGCCCCAGCGGATCGTGGCGAGCAGGTCCGCCTCGCCCGCCGCGACCATCGCGATGCGCAGCGCGATCGAATTGGGCTTGGCGACCATGACCAGGTCATTGTCGACCTTGGGGAGCTGGTCGGCGGGGACGCGGGCGCCGGCCAGCGTTTCGCGAGGAGTGACGTGGAGTGGCTCGCCGTTGCGGAAGGCGCCCTTCCCTGCCTCGGCGGTCCAGACCTCGCCGCGCGCGGGCGCATCGAGCACGCCGATCACCGGCGCACCATCCTCGACCAACGCGATCGATACCGCCCAGCCGGGGCGGCCACGGAGGTAGTCGCGGGTGCCGTCGATCGGATCGACCACCCATAGCCGGCGGCGGGAAAGCCGGTCGCTATTGTCGGCGGTCTCTTCGGAGAGCCAGCCCGCGTCGGGAAGCAGGGCCGCCAGCCGCACGCGGAGCAGCGAATCGACTTCGAGATCGACGTCGCAGACCGGGCTGCCCGGCACCTTTTCCCAGCGCTTGAAGTCGGTATCCCAGCGCGCCATCGCCAGCCGTCCGGCCTCGGCGGCGATCGCCGCGACCTGGGAGGCGAGGCCGGCCTCAGGCACCGGCGACGGTCATCCCGTCGATGCGGATCGTGGGTGCGTTGATCCCATAGCGGAACTCGAGGTCGCTGGCTGGGGTCATCGCCAGGAACATGTCCTTCAGATTGCTCGCGATGGTGATCTCGGAGACGGGCCGGGTGATCTCGCCCTTCTCGATCAGGAAGCCGGCGGCGCCGCGGCTGTAATCGCCGGTGACGCCGTTGACGCCCTGGCCGATCAGCTCGGTGACGAGCAGGCCATATTCGATCTCGCCGACCAGCGTCTCGGCCGGAATATGGCCGGCCTCCATATAGAGGTTGGACGGCGCCACGCCGGGTGCGCCGCCGATGCCGCGCGAGGCGTGGCCGGTGGGTTCCAGACCAAGCTGGCGGGCCGAGGCGCTGTCGAGCAGCCAGGTCTCGAGCATGCCAGCATCGACCAGCCGCACCGGCTGGACGGGCAGCCCCTCGCCATCGAAGGGACGCGAGCGCAGGCCGCGCGGGCGGTGCGGATCGTCGCAGATGTTCACGCCCCGGGCGAAGACCTGCTCGCCGAGCCTGTCGAGCAGGAAGCTGGTCTTGCGGGTAATCGCTGCGCCGGAGATGGCGCCGAGGAAATGGCCGATCAGCCCAGCAGAGACCCGGCGATCGAACACCACCGGCATCGCGCCGCTGGGGATCCTGGCGGGATCGAGCCGGGCAACGGCGCGCTCGCCCGCCAGGCGCCCGATCGATTCGGGCGCTTCGAGCGATGCGGCATGGCGGGCGGAATGGTGCGCATAGTCGCGCTCCATATTGCCACCCGAACCGGCGAGCACGCTGGCCGAGATGCCGTGGCTGGTCTGGGCATAGCCGCCGGTGAAGCCGTGGCTGGTGGCGAGCGTCATCACCGAGCGCGACGCGCCGGCGCTGGCACCTTCGCTATTGGTGACGCCTTCGACCGAGCGTGCAGCCTCTTCCGCGAGCTTGGCGCGGGCCTTTAGCGAGGGTGGATCGACCTGGGCGCCGTCATCGAGATCGAGCATCGGCGGGCTGCCATGGAGCAGGCGCTGCTCGGGGGCGAGGCCGGCCCATTTGTCCTCGGGCGCCTCGCGCGCCATGGCGACGGCGCGCTCGACGAGCATCGCCAGCGCATCGCCGCTCAGATCAGATGTGGAGACGCTGGCCGAGCGGGTGCCGACGAAGACGCGCAGGCCCAGTTCCTCGCTCTCGGAGCGCTCGACATCCTCGAGCTCGCCCATGCGGACCGAGACCGATTGCGAACTGTCGGCGGCGAACACGGCATCGGCGGCGTCGGCGCCCGCGGCGCGCGCCCGCGCGACGACATCGGCGGCGCGTTCACAGGCTTCGGTGATGGTCAGCATCGGTGGGACTTAGGGAGCCGGACACAGAAGGTCAAAGCCCGCTGAGTCCGACAACGGCGCAGGCGAGGAACATCAGGAAGCCGGCGTTGCGATTGGCGCGGAAACGGTGGAGCGCATTGGTACCGTCGGCCGGCTTGAGCGTGACGACCTGCCAGAGGAGATGCACCACCATCGGCAGCAGAGCGGCAAGCGCGAGCGGATCGGGCCGGACGATCCAGAAGGCCCAGCTCCACAGGAGCAGCGCGCCGAGATAGCAGAGCCCTACGCCGGCGCGGACATGCCGGCCCATCGCGCGCGCCGAGGAGCGAACCCCGACCATCGTATCGTCCTCGATATCCTGCAGCGCATAGATCGTATCATAGCCAACCACCCACAGGATCGCGCCGAGATAGAGCGGCCAGCCGGCATCGCGCCGCTCGAACAGCGCCCCCTTCCAGTCGCCGGCGATGAAGCCGATCAGCGCGCCGGAGCCGAAGACGATGCCGAGGAACGCCTGAGGCCACCAGGTGATGCGCTTCATAAAGGGATAAAGCGCAATTACCGGCAGCGTGAGGAGCGACCAGATCTTCGCCGGAATCGGCAGGATCAGCCACACGACGAAGCCAATCGCGACCAAGGCGAACAGCCAGATCCAGGCCGCGCGCACCGATACCTGCCCGCTTGCCAGCGGTCGGTTGCGCGTACGCTCGACCTTGGCATCGAGGTCGCGGTCGACGATGTCGTTATAGACGCAGCCGGCGCCACGCATCGCGACCGCGCCGAGCAGGAACCACAGCAGCATCGTCCAATCCGCCCCCGGCATGCCGGACAGCACCAGCCCCCAGGCGCAGGGCCAGAACAGGAGCCACCAGCCTATCGGCCGGTCGAAGCGGGCGAGCAGCGCATAGGGGCGTGCGGCGGCGGGGAGCAGGCCTGCCAGCCCGCGATGCTCGGTATCGGGAACGATCTGTTGCGCTTTGGCCATCGTCTTCGTCTCCGCGCGCGGGCCGCAAAGATCAAGCCCGCAACAATCGGGCATAATTTTGCGACAATGCGGGTACAGGGAGATGCTGCACCATTTCATCCCGGAAACATTCGATGCGCCTTTTCCTCGCCAGCCTGACGCTCGTTGCCGCCGCCACGCCTGCTTTGGCCGATGACGCGCCGAGTTTCTTCATCAGCCCGATGGGGGAGCCGGTGCGCGGGCCGGATGCGCCCAATATCTGGTTCGACAAGGCGGATGCGAACCATGACGGCGTGCTGACGCAGGACGAGATGGAGGCCGATGCCGCACGCTGGTTCGCCGTGCTCGACCGCGGCAAGGACGGCGAGATCGATCCCGAGGACCTGGAATATTACGAGACGGTGCTGGCGCCGATGATCCGGGTGGGCACCTATATGGGCGATGCCCCGGAGATGGACACCGTCGGCACGGGCACCGCGGACATGCCGAGGAAGATGGCCTATGTCGCGCAGGGCGCGGCGCGCTACGGCTATTTCGACTATCCCGAGCCGGTGGCCGTGGCCGATACCAACTTCAACCGCGGGGTGGACGCCAAGGAGTTCCGCCTCGCCGCCGACAAGCGCTTCGCGCTGCTCGACAAGAATGGCGACGGCAAGCTCGAGAAGAGCGAGCTGCCCAAGCTGGACAAGCCGAGCGCCAGGGCGAACAAGAAGGACCACCGCGGCGGCGGCCGCCGGCGCGATTATGCCGGCAGCGCGGGCGGCAGCACGGGGCAATGATCCTGGGCCGGTGCACCTGAGCTAGTGCACTTGAGCTAGTGACTGGGGGGCAAGGCTGGCGCTAGAGCAAGCGCATGCCCGCTACCCCCGCCTGGCCGCCCCAATCCGCTCCGCGCCTGTTCGTCGAGACCGAACTGTCTCCCGGCGACATCAGGATCGACGGGCCGCAGGCGCATTATCTGATCTCGGTGATGCGGATAAAGCTGGGCGAGGCGATCAAGCTGTTCGACGACAGGACCGGCGAATGGGCCGGCGTGGCGCGGGCGATCGGCAAGCGTGACTTGGTCCTCGAAATCACCGATCAGCTGCGCGAGCGCGAGGCGGTGCCGGACCTGTGGCTGTGCGCCGCGCCGATCAAGAAGGGGCGGATCGACTGGCTGGTCGAGAAGGCCTGCGAGCTGGGAGTCGATCGGCTGGTGCCGGTACTGACAAGGCGCAGCGTGGTCGACAAGCTCAACCTCGAGCGGCTGCGCGCGCACATGGTCGAGGCGGCCGAGCAATGCGGGCGCACGGCGCTGCCGAAGCTGGACGAACTGGTGAAGCTGCCGGCCTTGCTGCGCGACTGGCCCGAGGGGCGGACCTTGTTCTTTGCCGATGAAGCCGGCGGCGTGCCGGCGATCGAGGCGATGCGCGCGCATCCGGGTCCCGCGGCGATCCTGATCGGGCCCGAGGGCGGGTTCGACGATGCCGAGCGCGAGGCGATCAAGGCGCATCCCCAGGCGATCGGGATTGCGCTGGGGCCGCGGATCCTGCGGGCGGATACGGCGGCTGCTGCGGCCGTGGCGCTATGGATGGGGGCTGCGGGGGATTGGTGAGGCGCTTTCCGCCGATCAATAATTGTCATCCCCCGCCTTCGCGGGGATGACGGAAAGGGATTATGCGGGCCGCAATGCCTTCCCCACCCAGCGGAAGAACCTCGGCACCGGCGCGTTGCGGGCCATCCAGGCGCTGTATTCCTGGTATGCCGGGTCGGAGCCGAGATGCAGCTCCTCGGTGCGGGCGCGCCAGTAATAGATGCCGCTCACCACGCCCATGATCGCGGCGTTGCGCAGGCCTTCCAGCCAGGTGGTGGTGGCGAGGAAGGGCAGACCCGACAGCCACCAGAAGCTGTTCTTGGCGAGATAGGCCGGGTGGCGGCTCCAGGCATAGGGCCCGTGGGTCAGGATGCCGCGGTGGGTGAGGTTGGAGAAGCGGATGCCGAAGGCGATCGTCGCCCAGGCATAGATTCCGGTCAGCACCACCAGCACTGCGCCAAGGCCGCCGAGCAGCCAGGGATGGCCGCCGAGCCACCAGGTCCAGTCGGCGCTGCCGGGGTGATAGTCGAGCACGCCGCCTTCGTTCATCAGCACGAAGGGCGGGTAGCAGATCAGCGCCGCGGTCCAGCCCGCCGCATAGGGCGTGGCGGTGCGGATATGCGAATCGAGCGGGCGCATCGTCAGGATGTAGCCGGCGGTGGCGAAGGCCACGTCGATCACGAACATGAAGCTGATGCAGTAATTGGCGACCACCGCCGGGCTCTCGAACATGCGGGCGAAGTTCCAGCCGACGAAATCGCCGAAATTGGGCGGGACGATCGAGAGCATGAAGGCGAGGAAGAAGCCCTTCACCGCCCAGCTGCGCAGATGGTTCTGGATCGCCTTGTGGTCGATCGGTTCCTTGATGCCCATCAGCCAGGCGCCAAGGTTCCAGGCGCCATCCTTGGGCTGGACCAGCTTGCGGTCGAGCCAGAGGACATAGGGAATGGAGAGCAGGAACAGCGCGGGTGCCGCCATCTCGATGCACCAGATCGACCAGGCGAAATTGGCGTAGCGGCCGGTCCACCAGAAGCGGAAGGTCGCGTAGATCACGGCGATGCCGCCCCAGGTGAGCCACAGCCCGGTGAGCTTGGTCACCGAGATATCGAGCGTGTCCTTGAGCGTGCGCTTCGAGGACCAGTCGATGCCGGTCGTCGGGTTCAGGTGCACCTTGTCGACGAGCAGCGACCACAGCACCATCGGAATGGCGCAGGCGAGGACGTTGACCATCGCCGAATAGGGGCCGTCGAGCCCGTAGATCGAAGCGAAGCCCGTCCATGCCGTCATGCCGGCAAGCCCGACCATGCCGACGCCGGTGCTCACCGCCGAGCGGGGACGCGGATCGGCCTTGGCCTCGGCCGCCAGCTGGGGATCGTGATACATGGCGGAAACGACTAGCGCGCAATGGTTAGCGTCCCGTGAAGCATTGCGCTTGCGCGCAGGCCTTTACGCCCCCGTCAAAGGGGTCCTATGACCCCGCGCTTCAGAATAGAGAGGTCGCCTCCCGCCATGATCCGTGCGCTTGCCGCAGCTGCCCTGCTCGCCTCCGTTTCCGCCCCGGCGCTGGCCCAGAATTCCGCGCCGGCGCAGACCGCGCCCTATTCCAACACGATCCCCGACGCGCGCGACATCGCCTATCCGGGCACGCTGACTCTCGACATCGACGCGACGGACACGACCCGCGGCATCTTCAACGTTAAGGAGACGATCCCCGTCGCGAAGAGCGGGCACATGGTGCTGCTCTACCCGAAGTGGATTCCCGGCAAGCACGGCCCGCGCGGCGAGATCGAGAAGCTGGGCGGGCTGGTGATCAAGGCGAACGGCAAGGTGATCCCGTGGAAGCGCGATCCGGTCGATGTCTTCGCCTTCCACCTCGACGTGCCGGCGGGCGTGAAGAAGCTGGAGGCGAGCTTCAACTTCGTCTCGGCCACCGTGGCGGACCAGGGGCGCATCGTGATGACGCCGAACCTGATGAGCCTGCAGTTCTTCTCGCTCAGCCTCTATCCGGCCGGCTATTATACCCGCCGCATCCCGATCCAGGCGAAGGTGACCTATCCGGACGGCTGGACCGCCAGTTCGGCGGTGGACGCCAAGACGAACGGCAACGTCTACACCTACGACAAGGCGAACTACGACGTTCTGATGGACTCGCCAGTGCTCGCCGGTCGCTATTACCGCCAGATCAAGCTCAGCGAGCGCGTCTCGGTCGAGACCTATGCCGATGCCCCCGAGGAACTGGCCGCCAAGCCCGAGCATGTCGATGCGCTGAAGCGGCTGGTCGACCAGGCGGTGAAGACCTTCGGCGTCGAGCATTACGATCATTACCGCTTCCTGTTCTCGATCAGCGACGAGCTGGGCGGGATCGGCGTGGAGCATCACCGCAGCTCGGAGAACGGCACGGGCCTGGGCTTCTTCACCAAGTGGGACGACAAGGCGACCAGCCGCAACCTGCTGCCGCACGAATACACGCATAGCTGGGACGGCAAGTTCCGCCGCGGCGCCGACCTGTGGACCGCCGATTTCCGCCAGCCGATGCGCGGCTCGCTGCTATGGGTGTACGAGGGCCAGACGCAGTTCTGGGGCTATGTGCTCCAGGCGCGATCGGGGCTGGTGAGCAAGGCCGACACGCTCGACCAATATGCCGGCATCGCCGCGAGCCTCGACAATCGCCAGGGCCGCACCTGGCGCCCGATGGGCGACACCACCAACGATCCGGTGATCAGTCCGCGCGCGCCCAAGGGCTGGGTGAGCTGGCAGCGCAGCGAGGATTATTACAACGAAGGCCTACTGATCTGGATGGACGCCGATTCGGTGATCCGCGAGAAGTCCGGCGGGACCAGGTCGATCGACGACTTCGCAGCGCTGTTCTTCGGCGGGCGCGACGGCGATTATGGCGAAGTGACCTACACTTTCGACGACGTGGTGGCGACGCTCAACCAGGTGGTGCCCTATGACTGGCGCACGTTCCTCGACGAGCGGGTGAACCAGGTTTCGGACCACGCGCCGCTGAAGGGCTTCGAGCGCAACGGCTACAAGCTGGTCTATTCGGACGTGCCCAACAAGGCGACGCCGAAGACCACGACCGACCTGTCCTATTCGCTGGGGCTCGCGATCGGCGCCAAGGGCATATCCGGCGTGATGTGGGGCAGCCCGGCGTTCGACGCGGGTATCACCCTTGCCGACGAGATCGTCGCGGTGAACGGCCAGACCTTCACGGGCGAAAAACTCACGGCCGCCGTGAAAGCGGCGAAAGGGACCAAGGAGCCGATCAAGCTCACCGTGAAGCGGGGCACGCGCTATCGTGACGTGGCCATCGACTATCACGATGGCCTGCGCTATCCGCACCTCGAGAAAACAACCGAAGGAGAGGCTGGCCTGGACAAGCTCCTCCAGCCCAAGTGAGGCCTGGAGGGCGCAACCGCCCAGCTTAAGGAAAGCATAGCGTGCGTATCGATTTGATTCCGGTGGGTGATGATCCGCCGAACAGCCTCAATGTGATCATCGAGGTTCCCGTCGGCGGCGAGCCGGTGAAGTATGAATTCGACAAGGCGAGCGGCGCGCTGTTCGTTGACCGGATTCTGCACACGCCGATGCGCTATCCGGCGAATTACGGCTTCGTGCCGCACACGCTTTCGCCGGATGGCGATCCGCTCGACGCACTCGTCATCGCGCGCTCGCCCTTCGTGCCGGGCTGCGTCGTGCGCGCCCGCCCGATCGGCGTGCTCAAGCTCGAGGACGAGGCCGGCGGCGACGAGAAGCTGATCTGCGTGCCGGTGGACAGCACGTTCCCCTATTATTCGGACATCGGCGAGCGGCAGGACCTGCCCTCGATCGTGCTCCAGCAGATCGAGCACTTCTTCAAGCACTACAAGGACCTGGAGTCCGAGAAGTGGGTGCGCATCGGCCAGTGGGGCGATGCCGAGGAAGCCAAGCGGATCGTGCTCGAAGCGATCGAGGCTGCCAAGAAGGCCAAGGAGGCCGAGGCAGCCTGACCGGTGCGCTGGCCTGGCGACTGTGCGCAGTGGCCGGGCTGGCGACGCTTGCGGCGTCGATGGGCTTCCCGCCCGTCGATGCCTGCGGGCCCACGCATGGCGCGGGGCCGATCATCGCACTAGAACTGGTGCGAAGCCCCGCCGAACTGGCCGAGCTGTTCGGCCAGCCTTCCTGTTCCGAGCAGTTCCGCGCCGCGCAGTTCGCGGCCAGCTGGTGGGACGCGATCGCGTTCATTCCCGCCTATGCCCTGTTCCTGATCCTCGGTGCGGCGGCGCTACGGCCCCAGCCCCGGCAGCTCCGCTTGAACGTGCTGCCCCGACACGAGCTAGCCTGGAACGCGATGGGCGCGCTGGGCGGCGCCGCGATCCTCGACGAGTTCGAGGGCCTGCTGCTCTTCCAGCTTCTCCAGGCCGCTCCGCAAGGCACCGGCACCGGCACCGGCACCGGCACCTTCGAGGTGCTGATCTTCGTGGTACGTGGCAAGTTCGCGTTGCTCGCGCTCGGCGAGATCCTGCTCGCCATCCTTGCCTGGCGCGGAACCGCGATCGGCAAGGTCGGCGCAGTGGTGCTGGCGGCCGGCGGGCTGGTCTCGCTGTGGTTCCTTTTCAACGATCCGCACGATCCGGCGATGATGCTCGGGCATCGCTATGCCTGGATGGCATTGCTCGCGCTCGCGTTCACTGGGTCGGTCAAGCGAGAGTGGGTGAAACGCACATGAGCAAGCACCAGCGTATCCGCAGCATCGGCAACGTCATCGCGCCGCCGCGCTTCCTGCTGTTCCTCACGGTCACCGCCCTCGCCGCCTGGTTCGCGATTCCCGTGCTCGGGCTGCGCATCGGAATCATGGCCGCATTCGATGCCGGGGCGATCGTCTTCCTGCTCGCGCTGAGCCCGCTGCTCCACCACCGCGCCCGCAACATGCGCGAAAGCGCCTGCCGCAACGACGGCAACCGGGCGATGCTACTGCTGATCACGGTGATGGTGGGCGTCGCGGTGTTCGCCTCGATCGCCAGCGAGCTGATGAGCAACGCCAAGAACCACCCCTGGGCGCCGCCGGTGATCGTCGGGACGCTGGTGCTGAGCTGGGTGTTCAGCAACGTCATCTACGCGCTGCACTACGCCCATCTCTTCTACATCGAGAAGCGCGGCGGCGGCGATACCGGCGGGCTGCAATTCCCCGACACGCGCGAGCCCGATTATTGGGACTTCCTCTATTTCGCCGTGTGCCTGGGCATGACCTTCCAGACCAGCGACGTGACGATCAACGAGCGCCGCATGCGGCGCGTGGTGACCGGGCATTGCCTGGCGGCGTTCATATTCAACCTGGGCATCCTGGCGTTCACGATCAACGTGCTGGGCGGCTAGCCATTTAAGCCCTCCCCCAGCTTGCTCGGGGAGGATTTAGGAGGCCTTCGCTTTGGGCTTCTTCTTCGGAGCCCTAAGCCCTGCGGCAACCCCCAGCCCCGCCCATTCGCGCAGCGCATCGGCATCGTCATAGGTATCGCTGGGCGCGCGGCGATAGTTCATCTGGTCGACGGTGCCGTCCTTGAAGCTGACGGTGAAGCGGTCGGTATGGCCGGCCTCGTCCCAGGTCGCATTGCTCTCGGCATCCGCCTTGATCCACAGCTCGCCGTCATGGACGAGCGCGAAGACGCTGCCGTCCAGGTAGAGCACAGCCCCGCCCATCATCCGGCGCATGCTCACGCCGCCCAGCGGCTCCATCGCCTCGGTGACCCAGGCGACCAGGCCTTCGTCGACCGCCATCAATGTGCCGTCAGCTTGAGCCCGGCGATGCAGGCGACGACGCCAAGGATCAACAGCGAGCGGACAAGTGTGAACGGCTCGCCGAACCAGAGCATGCCGATGATCACCGTGCCGAGCGCGCCGATGCCGGTCCAGACCGCATAGGCCGTGCCCATCGGGATGCTGCGCGAGGCGATCTCGAGCAGCACCATCGACAGCGTGACCGAGGCCAGGAAGCCCAAAGTCCAGGGAATGTTGCGGAAGCCGTCGGCATAGCGAAGGCAGGTGGTGAATCCGACCTCGAACAGGCCGCCGAGCACGAGGATCGCCCAGGCCATCAGTTGCGCCCCGCCAATGCGACAAGCGCCTCGCCGCTGACGCGCTGCACCGTCCATTCGTCCATCGGCTGTGCCCCCATCGCCCGGTAGAAATCGATCGCCGGGGTGTTCCAGTCGAGCACCGCCCATTCGAAGCGGGTGCAGTCGCGGTCGAGCGCGATGCCGGCGAGATGCTGGAGCAGCGCCTTGCCCGCGCCTGCCCCGCGCGCTTCGGGCGTGACATACAGGTCTTCGAGATAGATGCCGGGCTTGCCGGTCCAGGTCGAGAAATTGTGGAAGAACAGCGCGAAGCCGACGGGCTTGCCGTCGAGCTCGGCGATCAGGCTCTCGGCGACGCAGCGCTCGAACAGCGCGGTGTGGAGCATCGCCTCGGTCGCGACCACGGCATCGGGCTCGCGCTCATAGATGGCGAGTTCGCGCACCAGGTTGAGGATCAGCGCGACATCGTCTGGCGTGGCGGGGCGGATGGCGATCATGACAGTACAGGCTCCACGGGCGCGGCCTGAACCGGCTGGCCCCGCGCCGCCATCCAGCATCCGGCGACGATCAGCAAGGTGCCGGCGATCGTAACTGCAGTCAGCGGCTCGCGGAAGAACAGCCAGCCCATGATCGCGGCCCAGATGAACGCGGTGTACTCGACGGTGAGCAATATCTGCGCCTCGGCCCGGGCATAGGCCCAGGAGAGCAGGAGGAGCGAGACGATGGCGAGCGCGGCGGCGAGCACCACCAGCGGCCATTGGCCGGGCGCAGGCACCTGGAGCAGCCAGGGTGCGGGCAGGGCGAACAGGCCGAGGATCATCCAGTTCTGGAAAAAGGCGATCTCGATCGGCTTGGCGTGCTGCGCCTGGTGGCGGGCGATGACGAGATTGACTGCGTAGAACACCGCCGAGACGAGCACCGCCGCCATGCCGAGCGCCGAATCGGGGCGGTGCGGGGCACCGAGCTGGCCGGCGAGGATGATGCCGACACCGGCAAGGCCGAGCAGCGAGCCGAGGATCGAGCGGGCGCCGATCTTCTCCTTCAGGAAGAGTGCGGCGAGCGCGAGCGCGATCAGCGGGGCGATGAAGGTGAGCGCGATCGCCTCGGCCAGCGGCACGCGAACGATGCCCCAGAAAAAGGCGATCGCCATCACCGCGATCACCGCGCTGCGGATGGCGTGGATCTTGAGCACGCGCGGCTCCGGCAGGCGCGGGCCGGTGAAGGCGAAGAGCGGCGTCATGATCGTGGCGCCGGCAGCCAGCCGCCAGAACAGCGCGACATAGGCGCCGGTGACGAGGCTGATGTGCTTCATCACCGCGTCCATCACCGAATAGAGCGCAATGCCTGCGCAGGCGGCGAGCAGGGCCAGGGTGACGGTACGCATGCACGCCGCATAGCGGGGGCACCCGCCCCCGTCACGCCTCAGCGCACGCGCATCTCGTCGCCGCTCATCTGCACTGTCTTCATGTGGCGCAGGAAGGACTGGCCGAGCAGCGAGATGTCGAGATCGCGGATCACCGCGGCATGGACGTCGCGCACCGTCTTGCCGTCGAGCGAGATCGCGTCGATCCGCACATTCTGGCCGTAGACATCGCCCGATGCGCCGCGCGCCACCACTTCGAAGCGGTTCTCGTCGAAGGCGACCTTCGCCTTGCGTGCATCTTCCATGGTCAGCGCCACCATGTCGGCACCGGTATCGACGACGAAGCGCGTCATCTCGCCATCGACCTTGGCGAAGGTGATGAAATGGCCGTTGCTGTTGGGGGTGATCACCGTCTCGCGCGGGGCATCGACGGGCTCGGCCTCGGCGACCGCGATCACCGGCGCGGGCGGGTGCTTCACCGGCATCAGCATGCCGACGGCGACGCCCACCGCGATCATCAGGAGAAGGGCCCACCGCATCGCAGCAAAATAGCGGGCGCGTCCTTACCAATCGGCTAAGGCGCGTGCCTTATTCCGCGGCTTGGGCGGCGGCTCCGCTGGCCGCTTCGAGCTCCGCCGCCTTGGCCTCGACCAGCTTGACGATGTGCTCGAGCATGTCGGCGTCGTTCACCGTGTGGTCGGTCACGCCCGAGAGATAGACCATGTGCTTGCCGTTGCCGCCGCCGGTGAGGCCGATATCGGTCTCGCGCGCCTCGCCGGGGCCGTTGACGACGCAGCCAAGCACCGAGAGCGACAGCGGCGTGCGGATGTGCTGGAGGCGCTCCTCCAGTGCCTGGACGGTGCGGATCACGTCAAAGCCCTGGCGCGCGCAGCTGGGGCAGGACACGACGCGGACGCCGCGGTTACGGATGCCCAATGCCTTGAGGATCTCGAAGCCGACGCGGACTTCCTCCTCGGGCTCGGCCGAAAGGCTGACGCGGATCGTGTCGCCGATGCCGTACCAGAGCAGCGAGCCGATACCGATCGCGCTCTTCACCGTGCCGCCGACAAAGCCGCCCGCCTCGGTGATGCCGAGGTGGAGCGGGCAATCCACGGCGTCGGCGAGCTGCTGATAGGCGGCGACGGCGAGGAACACGTCGGAAGCCTTCACCGCGACCTTGAACTCGTGGAAGTCGCGGTCCTGGAGCAGCTTGATATGATCGAGCGCCGACTCGACGAGCGCCTCGGGGCACGGCTCGCCATACTTCTCGAGCAGGTCCTTTTCGAGGCTGCCGGCATTGACGCCGATGCGGATCGCGCAGCCATTGGCCTTGGCGGCGTTGACCACTTCGTTGACGCGCTCGGCCGAGCCGATATTGCCCGGATTGATGCGCAGGCAGGCAGCGCCGGCATCGGCGGCTTCGAGCGCGCGTTTGTAGTGAAAATGGATGTCGGCGACGATCGGCACGCGGCTGGCGCGGACGATCTGCTTCAATGCTGCAGTCGATTCGACGTCCGGGCAGGAGACGCGGATGATATCCACGCCGGCATCCTCGCAGCGGCGAATCTGATCGATCGTCGCGCGCGCGTCGGAGGTGGAAGTGTTGGTCATGGTCTGCACCGTCACCGGCGCATCGCCGCCAACCGGGACATTACCCACCATGATCTGGCGGCTGGGCCGCCGAACGATATCGCGCCAGGGACGTACGGACATGCGGGCCATATAGGCACTTTGCCCCCGGGGGGCCAGCCGCGAGAATATCGAGATTCCGTGCAGAAAATCCTGGGGCCGGCTTTACGCGATGCTAAGCAACCCGGGTTAGCCTTGCCGGCTGTTCCCGAAGCCGAGGCATGCGTTGCAGCACGACCCGATCCACGCTGCCGCGCCGCGTATCAGCCAGCGCCATTATGGCATGGACTGGCTGCGCATCGCCGCGTTCGGCCTGCTGATCCTCTACCATGTCGCCATGGCCTTCTCGCCCTGGGACTGGGTGATCAAGACGGGATACGCCTTCCAGTGGCTGATCCCGCCGATGGCTCTGTTGACGCCGTGGCGATTGCCGCTGCTGTTCGCGGTCTCGGGCTATGCCTCACGCAAGCTTTACGAGCGCGCATCCGGGGATTTCGCGCGTAGCCGGGCCCAGCGCCTCCTGGTGCCGCTCGCCTTCGGCATGGTCGCGCTGGTGCCGCTCGAGATGTGGGTGCGGGTGATGGAGAATGGCTATCCCCATGGCTATCTCCATTTCTGGGCGCTCGATTACTGGCGCGCCGGCGATTTCTGGGGCCGCGAATTCCCGAGTTGGGAGCATCTCTGGTTCGTCGCCTATCTCGCCGCCTATACGCTGCTGCTTGCCGGGGTGCTGGCGCTGCGCGGCCCCGTGGTGATGCGCGCGATCGACGGCGCTGCGACGTGGCTCGCCAAGGGGCGCCGGCTGCTCTGGGCACCGGTGCTGGTGCTGGCGGCGGCGCGGCTGGCGCTGCTGTTCGTCGCACCAGAGCGCCAGGGGCTGCTGCGCGACTGGGGTGGGCACTCCCAATATGTGCCGACCTTCCTGTTAGGCTTCGCACTGGCCGGCGCGCCCGGGCTGTGGCCGGCGATTGCGCGTTGCTGGAAGCCGGCCGCGGCACTGGCGGCAATGGCCGGGGCGGCGATCGTCGCGGTCGAGCTTGCCTGGCCGGGAACGCAGGTGCCGCCACACGCAGTGATGGCGCTCGACCGCGCCGCACGCACCGCGATGGCCTGGGGGATGATCCTGGCGCTGTTCCAGATCGCGGAGGCGCGCTGGAACCGCGATCACCGCTGGCGCAAGCCGCTCGCCGAGGCGGTGTTCCCCTTCTACATCGTCCACCATCCCGCGATCGTGCTGATCGCCTGGTATTCGCTGCCGCTCCACCTGAGCGCTCCGGCCGATTTCGCGCTGCTGCTCGTCGGCACCAGCGCCGCTTGTGCCGCGACTTATCTGATCGGCCGGCGCATCGGCTGGCTGCGGCCCTTGATCGGACTCAACTCGCTGGCGAAGCGCAAAACCTCTGCTAGGGAGGCCGAGCCTGCCAGTGGAGTAGTCTGATGCGCTTTCTCGTGATCCTCGCGGCCCTGATCGGGTTCGCCGCGCCCGCCAATGCCTATTGGGAATATGGCCATCAGACCGTGGCGGCGATCGCCTGGCGCAACATCACTCCGGCGACGCGCGCGAAGGTGAGCCAGCTGCTCCGCCAGACCGACCTGCTCAAGACGGAGGGCTGCCCCGCGACGACCATAGAGGACGCCGCCGTCTGGGCCGATTGCATCAAGAAGCTGGGCGCCGACTGGCGCTATGCCTCGGTCTGGCATTATCAGGACGCCGATATCTGCAAGCCGTTCGATGTCACCGCCGAATGCAAGGACGGCAATTGCGTCTCCGCCCAGATCGAGCGCGACGTGAAGCTGCTCAAGGACCGCAAGGCGCCGCAGGTCGAGCGCGTGAAGGCGCTGCTGTTCCTCGTCCATTTCGTCGGCGATATCGGCCAGCCGCTCCACGGCGCCGAGCATGATCATGATGCCGGCGGCAACAAGGTGCTGGTGAGCTACGGTATCTACTCGACCGACCGGCTGAACCTGCACTCCGTCTGGGACGGGCTGCTCGCCGAGCGTGCGATCACTTCGGGGCCGAACATCGTGCGCACGTACAGCCGCGCCGACCGCGCCCGGTTCGGCGGCGGCACCGTCGCCGATTGGGGCAAGGACAGCTGGGAGCTTTCCAAGACCGTCTATGCCGATCTGAACGGCGGCGATGCCTGCAAGCCGATCACCGGCCGCGTCGCGATCACCGAGGACATGATCGTGAAGTGGGTGCCGTCGGCACGTGATCAGGTGATCAAGGGCGGGCTGCGGCTGGCCCGGCTGCTCGACGAGGCGCTGGCCTAGCGCTTCGGCGTGACGAACCCGGCAATGGCATCGGCCAGTGCCGGGGCGACGGGGAGCAATGTATTGGAATAGGTGGCGGCGCTCGCCGCGCGGTCCGCGCTTCCGGCGATGCGCAGCACATGCGTCATGCCCGGGACGATGACCAGCTCGGCGCCGGGGCTGGCGCTCGCCAGCGCCTGGGCATCGACGGTGCCGATCTGGATGTCGCTATCGCCCTGCGTAACGAGCAGCGGCACCGTAAGCGCCGCGGCGAGCCTGGCCGGATCGTAGCGGAACGCGTCGATCAGGAAATCCTGCACCGCGTCGGGGAAGATCATCGGCACCGGCTGCGGCAGTGCCGAGACATCGGCGCGCTTGCCCGCCTCCATCGTATCGACCAGCGCGAGAAGCTGGGGCAGCAGCGGCGCATTGGCCGGATTGGCGCGGAACTGCTCGCGCATGATCGTGCCGAGCGGCCGCCCGGCGGCGCTGACCAGCACCACGCCGCAAATCCCGTCCGGCTTCTGCGCGGCGGCGAGCACGACGAGCCCGCCCTCGCTATGCCCGAGCAGCCAGACACAGGCGCGGCCGGTGCGCTTGCGCGCGGCATCGACCCAGCTGTGCACGTCCGCAGAATAATCGGTGATGGTCACGCGGTTGGCATCCACTACCGCGGCGCGGCTGCCGAACATGCCGCGCTTATCGATGCGCAGCGTGGCGACGCCGCGCTTCGCCAGCGCCTCGGCAAGCTGGCGATAGGGGCCGCCGGCAACGCCCAGCCGGTTGTTGCCGTCGCGATCGGTGGGGCCGGAGCCAGGGACGATCAGGACCAGCGGCGCCCTGGGATTGGGATCGATCAGCGTCCCGGCAAGCGACCCCTCCGGGCCGCGCGCGCTGACCTCGACACCCGCAGCCACCTCCTGCGCCAGCGCGGCGGGCGCGGCTGCGAGCGCGAGTGCCGCCGCAAGGGCACGAAACGAAAAGCCGGTCTTGCCAATCATCGGAGCACACATCCTTTCCAGTCCGGCGCCAGGCGCCCTCACCCTTTGGCGTAATGCTCCAGCAAGCCGCAGCGCGAGCAGCGCCACGTCTGGATGGGGAGCGGCTGGTGCGGCAGCTGCAGGCCGAGGAACAGCTTCTTGCGCGGCGGCCCGGCCACCCAGCCGGTCGTGCGCCGATAGCTGTCGCGGTCTGCCAGAGTGAAGCCCTCTTCCATCGTGCCTTGGCATTTCGAGCAGGAATGCGAACGCATCATTCTTCTCCCCAGCGAAAGCGCCAGCCGCCATCGGTCTTGCTGGCGACCAGCCACAGGAAGCCGGCGACCAACGGCACGAACAGTGCGAGCCAGACCTGGCCACGATGCGTGACGAAATTGGCGAGCAGGGCGGCGAGTGCGACGAACGCCAGCGTAGCCGCCCAGCCCTGCCAGGTGACCGGCACCGCACCCAGGCCGAAGCGCTTGGGACGGAACCAATAACCGGGGCGTATCCGAAAGGCGTCGCCGATCATTGGAGCAGCGCCAGCGCGATGCCGGCGAGCAGCGCTACGACGACTACGCCGATCACGATCGGGAGCCGCTCGGGGCTAACATGCGGGGGCAGGAACATCAGTTTTCTCCTTAGTCTTCGATCGGAATCGAGGTGCGCCAGACGGTGAGCGAGAAAACGATCGTCGCGGCGGCGATCAGCGTGAGCCAGATGGTCAGGCGTACCGCGTCGGCGGGCGCAGCACCGGCGTGATCGCGATCGTGAACGCAACGTAGAAGAGGAGGACCAGCCAACCCTGAAGCCTGCGCGGGACGATCTGGTAGCTGGCGCCGCGCTGGCGGCGGACGAACCAGGCATCCTGCTCGGTCATGCGACTATTCCTCGCCTTCCTTCGCCTTGGGTGGGCGGCCGCGCTTGGGCTTCACCGGATCCGCCAGCTTCACACCGCGCCGGCCCAGCGCCTCGCGCAGCAGGCATTCGACCTGCGCGTTGACGCTCCTCAGGTCGCTCGCCGCCGCCCGCTCGATCGCCGCGTAGAGCGCGGGATCGAGACGGAGCGGAAAGGCTTTCTTCTGCGGCGGCTGGGACACGGTTCAGGCCTTACTGATACAGCGAGCCTGCATTGACCACCGGCTGCGTGTCGCGTTCACCGCACAGCACGACCATCAGGTTCGAGACCATCGCGGCGCGGCGCTCGTCGTCGAGCTCGACGACATTCTTGGCCGAAAGCTGGGCGAGTGCCATCTCGACCATGCCGACTGCGCCCTCGACCAACGTCTGGCGCGCGGCGACCACGGCCTGGGCCTGCTGGCGGCGGAGCATCGCACCGGCGATCTCCTGCGCATAGGCCAGGTGGGTGAAGCCGCACTCGTCGACCGTTATGCCGGCGACGCGCAGGCGGGCGATCAGTTCGTCGCGCAGCTCGGCACCGACCTGGTCGTGATTGCCACGCAGCGTGACTTCCTGATGCTCGAAATCGTCATAGGGGTAGCGCGAGCCGATGGTGCGCACCGCCGCCTCGATCTGGACCATCACGAACGCCTTATAGTCATCGACGTCGAACAGCGCCTGGGCGCTGTCGGTCACGCGCCAGACCACCTGCGCCGCCATCTCGATCGGATTGCCGCGCAGATCGTTGACCTTGATCTTGTCGGAGATGATGTTGTTGGCGCGGACCGACACCTTCTTCTTGATCAGCCACGGCCATGCCCAGCGCAGGCCGCTGGTACGATCGGTACCCTGATAATCGCCGAACAGCGTGACCACGACCGCCTGGTTGGGCTGGAGCAGATAGAAGCCGCACAGCACGAACAGCTCGACCAGGATCGAGGCGATGAGCCAGGAAACCACGACCCAATCCGGCAGCCGGTCGATCTGGGTGATCGCACCCACGGTCGCAGCGAGCGCGACGACCAGCACCAGCAACAGGCTGTAGCCGCTCGCAGTGCTGGCGGATTTCTCGCTGCTCTGGCGCAACGCCGAAGCGGCGGCACGGACGTCGGTCATTCTTGCCTCCCTAAATTATGATATCGTATTTATATCGAGTCTCGGGCCGTCGCAAGCGAATTCGGTTGGCGGTTCATCCGCTGCTAATCCGCGCCGGCGAGAGTGCGGGCCCTTGATGGAGGGGGAATCGATGCGACCGCTTTTGCCGGCCCTGTGCGCCGTGCTGCTATTGCCCGCCACACCGGCCTTGGCCCAGCCCGCGGCCGCGACGATCGCTCGCGAGGCCGATGCCGCGCTGGCTATTGCGGTCGATCCCAAGGGATCAGGCGTCGTGGTGCTGATCGCGCGCGGCGATACGATCGTCTATCGCCGGGCACGCGGGCTGGCCGAGGTCGAGCTGGGCGCGCCGCTTTCGCCCGGTCAGGTCTTCCGCATCGCCTCGATCACCAAGACCTTCACCGCCGCGCTGCTCGTGCAGATGGCCGCGCGCCGCGAGGTGGCACTCGATGCGCCGGTTGTGCGCTATCTGCCGGAGGTGCCGATCGACCCCCGCGTCACGTTGCGCCAGCTGCTCAGCCATACCGCCGGGATCGGCGAGAAGGATCCAGCGCCCCAGCCGCCCTTCGGCAATGGCGAAGTGCCGCTGGCGGAGCAGGTCCGGCGGATCGCCGCGCGGCCCCTCACCTTTGAACCGGGTGCCGCCCAGCGCTATTCCAATTCGGGCTATATCCTGCTCGCCGCCGTGATCGAGAAGGTGACGGGCCAAGGCTGGGACGAAGCGATGCGGACGCGCCTGTTCGTGCCGCTCGGACTGGCGGACACCGCCTATGACCGGCCCGACGCGATCGTCGCAGGGCGGGTGGCCGGCTATACGACGGACAAGGGAGCGCTGCACAACGCAATGCCGTTCAACGTTTCCATTCCCAAGACCGCCGGATCGCTGCGTTCGACCCTGGCCGATCTGCTGCACTGGATGCGCGCACTGTCCCAGGGCCGGGTGGTAAGCGCCGCCGACTTTGCCGAGATGAGCCGCCCCGCGCAGGAGGGCGTTAGCGTGCAGGAGCGCTATGGCCTCGGCCTCTATCGCTGGCAGATACGCGGGCAGGATGCGATCGGGCATACCGGCCAGATCAACGGCTTCGCTTCCGCGCTGTTCTACGTGCCGGCAAAGGATGCGACGGTGGTGGTCCTCGCCAACAATGACGAATTCGACGCGCAATCGCTGGCGCGGCGAATGGCGGCGATCGTTATCGGCGAGCCCTATCCGCTGCCCCGTCCCGCCGCCGCCACGGCGGAGACGCTCACCGGGCTGGCCGGCACCTATGGCAGTGATCCCGCGACGATGCGCACGATGACAGTGCAGGACGGCAGCTTGGCGATCGCGCGACCGGGCCGCTCGTCGATCCCGGCAATGCTGGAGGCCGATGGCACGATTCGCTTCGTGCCCGACGAGCTCAGCTATTTCGCTGCGGTTCGTGACAGCGCGGGCAAGGTCGCCCGGCTCGACTATTTCGCCAGGGGCGAAGGGCCCGCATTGCCGCTGGCGCGCCAGCCCTAGGCAAGAAAAGGGCCGCCGGAATCTCCCCGGCGGCCCATTCTTTCAGGCGAAACGCCTCAGCTGATGACGATGGTCACCGCGCGGCGGTTCTGTGCCCAGCTGGAATCGTCCGAGCCGAGCGCGATCGGGCGCTCCTTGCCATAGCTGATCGTGGTGATCCGCGTCGGCGAGATGCCGCGCGACGCCAGATAGTTCTTGGTCGCATTGGCACGGCGGTCGCCGAGGCCGAGGTTGTACTCGCGGGTGCCGCGCTCGTCGCAATGCCCTTCGATCGTCACCCGGGTGTTCGGATGCGCCGCCAGCCACTGGGCCTGGCTGTCGAGGATCGCGCGCGCCTCGGGATCGATGTCGTACTGGTCAAAGGTGAAGTGGACCGTGTCGCTCGCGACTTCGCGGCGGAACTGCTCGTTGATCGGTGCCGCAACCGTATCGCTGTCGCCGTCGCCGGTAGTGACCGGACCCGTCTCCGACGGCGCGGGGGGAATCGTGTTGGCGTCGCGCTTCTTGGTGCAGCCCGCAGTGGCAATCAGCGCGATGCCGAGCACCAGGCCAGTCGTGATCTTGGACATGGTCTTTTCTCCTCCATTCTCATCGCATCGAACCCGCTCTCCCGGGCCCTATCACAAATGCGGAAACGTTTCAGGGGCGAATCGGTCCCCAGCTGGGATCCGATCCGTCGAGCGGCGTGGGAATGCGCCGCGCATTGGTGCCGGTGAGATCCACCGACCACAGGTCCGGCCGGCCCGAACCCTGGGCCGCACGGAAGAACATCAGCACGCGCCCGTTGGGCGACCAGCTCGGGGCTTCGTCGCCCCAACTGTTGGTGAGCAGCTTCTCGCCGCCACCGCTCGGGTTCATCACGCCGATGCGGAAGCCGCCGCCGGTGCGGGTGAAGGCGATCAGATCGCCGCGCGGGCTCCACACCGGCGTGGCATAGCGGCCGCCGCCGAAGCTGATCCGGTGCTGGTTCGAGCCGTCGGCGTTCATCACGTAGATCTGCTGGGTGCCGCTGCGGTCGCTCTCGAAGACGATCTTCGAGCCGTCTGGCGAATAGCTGCCGCCGGTATCGATGCCGGGCGAAGTGGTCAGCCGCTGCGGCTCGCCGCCGGCGGTCGCGACGCGGTAGACATCGGTGTTGCCCGCCTGCGACATCGAGAAGAGGATGTTGCGCCCGTCCGGCGAGAAGCGCGGCGCGAAGCTGAGGCTGACATTGGAGACGAGCAGCCGGTTCTCGCGGGTCGCCATGTCATAGACATAGATGGCCGGCTTGCGCTGGGTGTAGCTCATGTACACGATCGCGTTCTGCTTCGGCGACATGCGCGGGGTGAGCACGATCGACTGGCCGTTGGTCAGGAAGCGGTGGTTGGCGCCGTCCTGGTCCATGATCGCCAGCTGCTTGCGGCGCTTGTTCTTGGGGCCTGTCTCCGCGACGTAGACGACCTGGCTGTCGAAATAGGGGCCTTCGCCGCTGAGCTTCGAATAGACGGCGTCGGCGCATTTGTGCGCGGCGCGGCGCCAGTCGCCCGGCGAGACGACGAAGCCCTGGCGCACCAGCTCGCTCTGCAGCAGCACATCGTAGAGATAGCACCCGACCGTCAGCGAGCCGTTGCCATTGGCGCGGACATAGCCCTGGATGATCGCCTGGTTGCCGTTCCAGCTGCTATAGTTGGGAGCGGCGACTTCGCTGTAGGCAATGCTGCGGCTCGCGCTGGGTCCGCGCGTCTTGAACAGGCCGGTGTTGCGAAGATCGTCCTCGACCACTTGGGCGAGCTTGGCGCCGAGCTGGTCGGTCGGGCCCGCGGCAGTGTCGACCGATTGCGAGGTCGGCATTGCCGGGATCGAGATGACGAGATCCTTTGCCGCAGTGTTGGACACGTCCACGCTGAGCGGCTGATCCTGGTCCTGTGCCGGCTGCTGCGGGGCCGGCACGTCCTGCGCCTGCGCCGCGGTGGCGGCGACCGATGCCAGCAGGGCGGCGATGGTCAGATGGGCAAATTTCATCTTCACAGGTCCTCGTACAAAACCGGGGCAATGACTTTCCACGCGCTGTAATATTGCGGGGGAAGCTTGAAGGGAGCAGCGAGCTTCACGGCGCGGATGGCGCGGTCGCGGGCAAGGTCGGCCTGGGCGCGGTTGCTGTCGGTGACGCCGGTCTGCGACGTGACGCGCGGCTCGCCGGCGAGCGTGCCGTCCTCGTTGAGCCGCACCGTCACCGTAGTGCGCAGCCTGTCCGAATCGGCGCCGCTGGGCGGGGCCCAGTGCGGACGGATCTGGCGGATGATCGCGCCGCTGAGCGCAGCCTTGACCTCGGGCCCGGCCACCGCGGCAGGCGGCGTGACCGACTTGCTTGGGGTCGGCTTGTCGTTGATCCCGTTGAGCAAGCCATCGAGCCGGCCGGTCGGCGCTGTCGGGCGGTTCGACGGGCGCGCGGGTGCTTGGGCCGGCGCGGCCTTGGGCGGCGTCTTCGGCGCGGGCTTGGTCACGTCTGGTGCCGGGGCGGGCTTGGGCTGGGCCGGCTGCGGCTTGGCGATCGGCTGCGGATTGGGTGCGGGCTCGGGCGGCGCGCTGTCGGGCTCAACCGGCGCTTCAACCGGCGAGAGCTTGGCGGCGGGCTCCTCGCTGGTCGGCGTAGGCGAGGTGCTTTCCAGTGCGACGGAATCGACCAAGGCGACTTCGATCGGCTGCGCCTTCAGCTTGTCGGGATTGGGCGTGGCGAGGAAGCCGACCGACAACAGGCCGAACAGGGCGACATGCCCGATCAGCGCAACCGTCAGCCCTGCTCCTTCGCCCCTGTCCATCACGGCTTGCTGCTCGCGTCGGTGATCAGCGAGACGCGGTTGAGGCCGGCATGGTTGAGCTCGCCCATCACCTTCATGACCTTGCCATAGCCCAGGCCCTGATCGGCGCGCAGGAACACGGCGGCGGGCTTGCCGTCCGGCCCCGGCGCGCGGCCGGCGATTTCCTCGAGCTTGGTGGAGAGGGTGGCGTCCGACGTCAGCTCGTCGTCGACGAAGATCTGGCCCTTGTCGTCGATCGAGATCTGGACGGGCTTCTGGTCCTGGTCGACCGGCTTGGCGCGGCTCTCGGGCAGGTTCACCGGCACGCCGGCGGTGAGCAAAGGCGCGGTG
Organism: Sphingomonas sp. GW821-FHT12D09; assembly: GCF_058807215.1. Lineage (NCBI taxonomy): Bacteria > Pseudomonadati > Pseudomonadota > Alphaproteobacteria > Sphingomonadales > Sphingomonadaceae > Sphingomonas > Sphingomonas sp. GW821-FHT12D09. Next base: position 202,713 of record NZ_JBXAQL010000004.1, read on the forward strand.
ACCATGAAGATGATCAGCAGCACCAGCATCACGTCGACCAGCGGCGTGACGTTGATCTCCGCCATCGGTGCGCGGCGGCCGCGACTCTTGTTCGAAGGGAGGTGCATCGCCATGCGCTTAGGCCTCCATCTCCAGGCGGCGGCTGAGCGTCGCGTGGAAGCCGTCGGCGAAGCGATTGAGCCGCTGCTCGACGCGGTTCACGCCGTGCGCATAGCGGTTGTACGCGATCACCGCGGGGATGGCGGCGAACAGGCCGATGGCAGTGGCGAACAATGCCTCGGCCATGCCCGGCGCGACCACGGCGAGCGAGGCGCTCTGCTCCTTGGCGATGCTGGTGAAGCTGCGCATGATGCCCCAGACCGTGCCGAACAGGCCGACGAACGGCGCGACCGCGCCGACGGTGGCGAGGAAGTTCAGGCGGTCGGCCAGGCGGTCGATCTCCTGGGCCACGGTGGCGCCCATTGCGGTGGCGAGGCGCTCGCGGGTACCTTCACGGTCGATGGCCTTGCCGCTGGTCGAGCGGCGCCATTCGGTGACCCCGGCGGCGAAGACCCGGGCGATTGGCTGGTCGCGGCCAGCGACGCGGCGATGGAACTCGTCGATATCGTCGGCCTCGCGATAGTCGCCCTCGAACTTGTCGATAGCCTTGCGCACGCTGCTGATCTTGAAGCCGAACGAGAAGATGATCGCCCAGGTCCAGAGCGAAGCGAGCAGCAGGCCGATCATCACGGCGCGCACCACCCAGTCGGCCTGCAGGAACAAGCCGATCGGCGACATGGTTGCGGCGTCGGTGCTGATGAATTCCATGATCGGTTCAGTTCCCCTTTGAGACCAGCGGCGCGAACCGCTCCATCCATTCCGCGGGCTGGCGGCGTGGACGGCCGGAGGGGGCGACGAACACCGCCTCCACTTCCGCTTCGGCCACTATGGTAAGCTCGCGCATGACTCGTTGATGAATATCCACCGCGGCGGGTCGCAGCCGGACCACCCGGCTGACCACCACCAGTTCGTCGCTCAGGCGCGCCGGCGCCCGGAAGCGGACATTCGCTTCCCGCAGCGCATAGGCGCCGATACCGGCCTCGTGCACGGCGCGCTGGTCGACACCGGCAAGCGCCAGCATATCCGAGCGGGCCCGCTCCATGAACCGCAGATAATTGGCGTGATAGACCACGCCGCTGAGGTCCGTGTCCTCGAAATAGACACGCAGGACGAAATGATGCTCGAGGCCTTCGAAGCGGCCAGGTGCAAACGGTGCATGCATAAGGCGGCCCTAACCCAGCGATTCCGCGGGGGGAACCCCCGCCCTCAGTCGAACAGCCCTTCCTGCGCGGTGGATGGAGGGGTGAGGCCGAGATGCTTCCACCCCGCCGCATTGAGGCAGCGCCCCCGCGCGGTGCGGGCGATCATGCCGATCTGGATGAGATAGGGCTCGATCACTTCCTCGATCGTGTCGCGCGGCTCGCTGAGCCCCGCCGCCAGCGTCTCCACCCCGACCGGGCCGCCCTTGTAGATATCGGCGATCATGGTGAGGTAGCGCCGGTCCATCGAATCGAGCCCGAGCGCGTCCACCTCAAGCCGGGTGAGCGACTGGTCCGCGACGCGGGCATGCACCGTCTCCTCGCCCAGCACATTGGCGAAATCGCGGACCCGGCGGAGCAGCCGGCCGGCGATGCGGGGCGTGCCGCGCGAGCGCTTGGCGATCTCGTGCGCACCGTCCGGAGCGACATGGAGGTCGAGCAGGCAGGCGGCACGGGTGACCACCTTCTCCAGCTCGTCAACCGCGTAGAAATTGAGGCGAACCGGGATGCCGAAGCGGTCCCGCAGCGGCTGGGTGAGCAGCCCCTGGCGCGTGGTGGCGCCGACCAGGGTGAAGCGCGGCAAGTCGATCCGCACGCTGCGTGCCGACGGCCCTTCACCAATCATAAGATCCAGCGCGCGGTCCTCCATCGCCGGGTAGAGGACTTCCTCGACCGCGGGATTCAAGCGGTGGATCTCGTCGATGAACAGAACGTCGCCGTCCTCGAGATTGGTGAGCAGCGCCGCGAGGTCGCCCGACTTGGCGATCACCGGGCCCGAGGTGGAGCGGAAGCCGACGCCCATCTCGCGGGCGATGATCTGGGCGAGCGTGGTCTTGCCCAGGCCCGGCGGACCGAAGAACAGGACATGGTCCAGCGCCTCGCCGCGCGATTTCGCCGCATCGATGAACACGCGGAGGTTCTCGCGCGCCGCCTTCTGGCCGACGAATTCCTCGAGGCTCTTGGGGCGCAGCGCGGCGTCGACATCGTCGGCGCGGCGGGCGGGGGTGAGGATGCGGTCGGAATCAGACATAGCGCATCGCCATAGCGGAGTCGGACAGAGGGAACATGCTCACCCCAGCAACCCGCTCAGCAGCGCCGGATGGAAGCCCCAGCCCAAAAACCCGCACAGCCCCATGAACACGCCGAAGCCGCCAAATGCCCAGGCGGCCCAGAGCAGCCAGCCGCTCTCCGCCAGCGCGGCGACGGCGGCGATCGAGATGGCGGTGGAGACGGCGGCGTCGCTGGCGTCGAACTGGTCGTCATGGACGTTGAGCGCGTCATATTGGTCGCCCTGCGCCTTGGCATCGGCGGCGAGGCGGGGGGCTTCCTGCTTGTACTTGGCGATATCGGCGTCGAGCCCGGCGAGCACCGGGGCGGCGCGCTTCGGATCGGCGAGCGCGGCGATCTGGAGGCGGCTGGCTTCCGCCCCGTGCTGCTTGGTCTTGGTCGCCTGATATTCGTTCCACTTGTCGACCGAGGCCGACTGGGCCGCCTGCATCCCCTGGACGATATTGCCGTCCTTGATCCCACACAACCCCATGAACACCGAAAGCACGACTACGGTGACCGCGACGTTGCGGTTGAGCGATTTGTCCTTGGCCTCGGCGCTGACTTCGATTTCCATCGCCCTGCCCTATCCTGCCCGCAGCGAGGGAGCTAGGGCGGCGGCATGTCGCGCCCTGACCTGCTGATCGCAACTGCCATTCCCGCTCCGCTGCGCACGGCGCTGGCCGAGCGGTTCACGCTCCACGAAGCTCCCACCCCGAGCATCCGCGCTATCGTCGGCGGGGGCATGGCCAAGGTGGATGCGGCGCTGCTGGAGACGCTGCACGCGCTGGAGATCGTGGCGATCCACGGCGTCGGCCATGACCGGCTCGACCTGGAGACGCTGAAGGCCCGCGGGGTGCGCGTCACCACTACGCCGGGCGTGCTGACCGAGGATGTCGCCGACCAGGCGATCGCGCTGATGCTCGCGGTGCAGCGGCGGGTGGTTTCCAACGACGCGCTGGTGCGCGACGGCGGCTGGGCCGCGCCATTGGGCCGGCGGGCAAGCGGGCGCCGGATCGGCATTTTCGGGCTCGGCCAGATCGGCCATGCCATCGCGCTGCGCGCCGCACCCTTTGCCAGCGAGATTCTTTACACTGCCCGCTCGGAAAAGCCGGTGCCCTGGACCTTCGCGCCCGAGATCGCCGCGCTGGCCGAAGCGAGCGACGTGCTGATCCTCGCCGCGCCCGGCGGGCCGGAGACGCTGAGCATCGTCGATGCGGCGGTGCTCGACCGACTGGGGCCGGGCGGCGTGCTGGTCAACATCGCCAGGGGCAGCCTGGTCGACCAGGACGCGCTGGTCGCCGCGCTGGCCGAGGGCCGCATCGCCGGTGCCGGGCTCGATGTGTTCACGCAGGAGCCGCAGGTGCCCGAGGCGTTGCGCGCGCTCGGGAATGTCGTGCTCGCCCCGCACCAGGGCAGCGCCACCGAGGAAGGGCGCGCCGAGATGCGCAACCTGGTGCTCGCCAATCTCGACGCGCATTTCGCCGGGCAACCGCTGGTGACGCCGCTGCTCTAGCCGCGCCGCGTCAGTCATGCTCGATATCGCCCTTGATCTCGAGCCAGGCGCATTGGCGGTTCTCGAACACCGAGATGGTGGGCGGGGGGAAGCCGGGATCGGCGAAGCCGCCGACCGGGATGGCGATGAATTCGGGCATGCCGCCACCCTGGTACCAGACCGTCGCGCCGCAGATCGGGCAGAAATGGAAAGGCGTCGGTGCACCGCCGCTTGCCGAAGGTGCGACCCATGCGGTCGAGCGGCCTTCGATCCTGACCTGGTCGGCGGGGAAGCGCGCCTGGACGGCAAAGGCCGAGCCGCTGCGCTGCTTGCAGTTCAGGCAATGGCAGACCGAGATGCGGACGGGCTCGCCGGTGCATTCGGCACGAAGCTGGCCGCAGCGGCAGGTGGCGGTGCGCGTCGTCATTTCGCTGCCTTTCTGAGCGCCAGGCGCACCAGCGCGTCGAGCGTCGCGTCGCCGCCCAGTTCGTCGGCAGCGGCATTGACCGCGGTGCCCGCCTCGGCGGGCTTGAATCCCAGGTTGAGCATCGCCGAGACGGCATCCTGCGCCGCGCTGCCCGCCGGGGCCACGCCTACGGCCCCGCCACCCAGCGCCACGCCGCCGGCCTTGTCCTTGAGTTCGTTGACGATACGCTGGGCGAGCTTGGGCCCCACGCCATTGGCCCGGGCGATCATCGCCGAATCGGCGCGCGCCACCGCAGTCTGCGCTTCCTCAGGGGACAGGATCGACAGGATCGCCAGCGCCACCTTGGCGCCGACGCCCTGGACGCTGGTGAGCAGCTTGAACCAGTCACGCTCCGCCGCCGTGGCGAAGCCCATCAGCCGGATCGAATCCTCGCTGACCAGCATCTCGGTGTGGAGCGTGACGAACTCGCCGGTCGCGCCGAGCGCCGTGATCGTCTTCGCCGAAGCCCCGGCAAGATAGCCGACGCCGTTCACGTCGATCACGACATGGTCGAATCCCGTCGCTTCCAGCCGGCCCTTGAGATGGGCGATCATGCTGCCTGCCCCCGATATTCAACCATGCGGTTGAACGAAAATGTTGAATCCCTTGATACTCCCCACGTGCGCGGGAGACGCAGGATCGGCGGGCGAGGCGGGTGCAGAGTCACATCTGGTACATAAGCGGAACAAGCAGTTGTAGGAAAGCGAAAACGCCGTGCCCCCTCTGGCGCTGGGATGCGCGGCTCCCCAATTCGGGCGCAGGGAATTTGGGGGAAAGACATGATCGTCGCGCTGCTCGGACTCTGGCTCACGCTTTTGCTCGCGGGCGGCACGCCCGTCGGGCGCCTGATGCGTCGCGTGCTGGTCGACTGGCCGGCGGCGCGGCTCGCGCGGATCGAGCGCGGCGCGGTGATCACCTGGATGCTGCTCGGCGTACTCGGGCTGCTCTGCTTCTGGTTCCTCGAGGAGGAGGGATTGAGGCTGTTCTCCATGGCCTTGCCCGAGATCGCCGGCTGGATATCGATGTTCGAGATCAGCGCGCTGGTCGATGCGATCGTGTTCACTGCGATGGCGGCATCGACGGTGAAGCTGAGCGCGGTGCGGGCATGGGTGGCGACGCGGCTGCCGATCGGGCGCCGGGCGGCCCGGGCGCGGCGCGGCCGGCCGGTGGAGCGCAGCGCCTCCAATGACGATGAGGACGGAACGTTCGCGCTGGCGGCTTAGGCAGAATTCAAACAGGCATCTGAATTCCTTTCGTCATCCCGGCCTTGAGCCGGGATCTCGCTTCTTCTTGCCGCGGAAAGACAGCGGGACCCCGGCTCAAGGCCGGGGTGACGGCGGAGGAAGATTGGGTCTCGCGCCTAACGCAGCCCGAAACGCGCGCTCGCCAGATGGTGGGCGTGGCAGATCGCCACGGCGAGCGCGTCGGCGGCATCGGGTCCGTCGATCTTCACGCCCGGCAGCAGCCGCGACACCATCGCATGGACCTGGTCCTTGTCGGCATTGCCGACACCGACCACCGATTTCTTGATCGTGCTCGGCTTGTACTCGCCGACATCGATGCCAGTCCGCGCCGCGGCGCACAGCACCACCCCGCGCGCCTGGCCGAGCTTGAGCGTCGATTGGGCGTTGGAATTGACGAACACTTCCTCGACCGCCGCAGCTTCAGGGCCGTGATCGGCGATCAGCGCGGCGAGCATCGCGTCGAGATGCGCCAGCCGGCGGGGGAGCAGCGCCTTTGTGTCGGTCTTGAGCTTGCCGTTGGCGAGGTGGGAGAGGCGGTTGCCCTCCGCGCGGATCAGGCCCCAGCCGGTGGTGCCGAGGCCGGGGTCGAGGCCGAGGATGATCAAATCTCCCCTCCCGCTTGCGGGAGGGGTCGGGGGCGGGCTTGTCGATCCATGCGGCCGGGAAGGGTCGGCCCCTCCCCTAACCCCTCCCGCAAGCGGGAGGGGAACGCGATCAACCCAGCTTCTCCATGACTTCGTCCGACACTTCGTAATTGCCCCATACCGTCTGGACGTCGTCGTCATCGTCGAGGGCGTCGATCAGCTTGAACAGCTTGGCGGCGTCTTCCTCGCCGACATCGACCATGGTCTGCGGGCGCCAGGCGAGCTTGGCGCCTTCGGCTTCGCCGAGCACGGGCTCGAGCGCCTTGGCGACTTCGTGGAGATCGCCCTGGGCGGTCCAGATCTCATGGCCCTCCTCGGTGCTGGTGACGTCCTCGGCGCCAGCCTCGAGCGCGGCTTCGAATATCTGTTCGGCGTCGCCGGCCTTGGCGGGGTAGTTGATCAGGCCCATCCGGTCGAAACCGTGGCTGACCGAGCCGCTCGCGCCGAGATTGCCGCCATTCTTGCTGACCGCGGTGCGCACATTGGTGGCGGTGCGATTGCGGTTGTCGGTCAGCGCCTCGATGATCAGCGAGACGCCGGCCGGGCCGAAGCCCTCGTAGCGGATCTCTTCGTAATTCTCGGTGTCGCCCTTGCTCGCCTTGTCGACGGCGCGCTGGATATTGTCCTTGGGCATCGACTGCGCCTTGGCCGCGTTGATCGCGGCGCGCAGGCGCGGGTTCATGTCGGGATCGGGCAAGCCCATCTTGGCCGCGACGGTGATTTCGCGGCTGAGCTTGGAAAACATGCCCGAGCGCTTCTTATCCTGCGCGCCCTTGCGGTGCATGATGTTCTTGAATTTGGAATGGCCTGCCATTGCGCTCTCACATGAAACTGATCGCGCGGCTTTAGGCCAGGCATTGGCGGGGGCGCAATGCCCCCGCGGCATCGATCAGATGCCGAGCGCCTGCTTGTAGGTCTCGAGCAGCATCTCCGCCTCGTCGCGGTGGTGCTTCTCCATCTTGCGCAGGCGGACGATGTTGCGCATCGTCTTCACGTCGAAGCCGGTCGACTTGGCCTCGCCATAGACATCCTTGATGTCGTCGGCGATGCCCTTCTTCTCTTCCTCGAGCCGCTCGATGCGCTCGATGAGGAGGCGCAGCTGTTCGGCGGAAATCGAGTCGGACATTGAAGGCTCCTGATGTTGAAGCGGGGCGATTAGAGAAGCTGGCGAGCAGGCTCAAGACTCAATTGCGGCGAATCGCATCGGACGGTATCCGGACCGGCATGTTCCGACATATTTCCACGCTTCTCGCCGTTGCCCTCACCCTGCTCCCCGCCACCGCTCCGGCCCAGACCCGGCCCGCAGGGCCGTCGCCGGCCAAGCCTGCGGCCCCGGTGCAGCTGCCGCCCGCCATGCGGGTGCCGCCGCGCCCGGCACCGGTGGAGAAGCAGCCCTTCGCCGCCGAGATCGCGGCGTTCGAGGCGCGCGACGCCGTGGCGAAGCCGGCCAGGGGCGGCGTGCTGTTCCTCGGCAGCTCGAGCATCCGGATGTGGACCGATCTGGCGCACGACTTTCCGGGGCTCAACGTGATCAACCGCGGCTTTGGCGGCTCCACGATCCCCGACAGCGTGCGCTATGTCGACCGGATCGTGACGCCCTATGCGCCGAAGACGATCGTCTTCTATGCCGGCGACAACGACCTGGGCGCCGGCCGCACGCCCGAAGAGCTGCTCGGCGATTTCCAGGCGCTGGTGAACCGCGTGCATGCGAAGCTGCCGGCGACGCGCATCCTGTTCGTCTCGATCAAGCCGAGCCTGTCGCGCTGGCAGCTGATCGACGGGATCCGCGCGAGCAATGCATTGGTGCGGGACTATGTCGCGGGCGATCCGCGGCTCGGCTATGTCGATATCGTGCCCGCGATGCTGGGCCGCGACGGCAAGCCGCGGCCGGAGCTGTACCGCGAGGACGGGCTGCACATGACGCGTGCGGGCTATGACATCTGGCGCAGCGCGGTGGCCAAGGCGCTGAAGGCGAAGCCGCTGCCGGCAAAGGCCAGGCCCCTGCCCGCGCCGCTCAGCCCCCCGGCTGGGTGATCGACGGCGGATCGCTGGCCGGGAAGCTGTCGTCGAGCTCGTCGTCAAGCTCGGTATCGGCCGACCGGTTCTTCTTCAGGCTCTCCTCCATCCGCGCGATCTGATCGGGAGTCGCGTCGCCCTGGTGCTGCGCCTTCCATTCGGAGAAGGGCATGTCGTAGATGATGCGGCGCGCCTCCTCGCGGTCGATCGCGGGATCGGCTTCGTCGATCCAGTCGGCCAGGCAGTTGCGGCAGAAGCCCGCCAGGCCCATCAGGTCGATGTTCTGCGCGTCGGTGCGGTGGCGGAGATGACGCACCAGCGCACGGAACGCCTTGGCGGCTGTAGCGTCATCCAGTTTGTCGAGATCGTCCATTAATCACACCTCCGAGGTTGATCCTCTGGGATATGAGGCTAGAGGCACCGAGGCACAAGCCGAGGATATGACAACGATGACAAAGGCAATCAGCCCCCGCAGCCGCAAGGTGCGCATCCTCGCCACGCTCGGCCCCGCGAGCGCGACACCCGAAATGATCGCCAAGCTTTTCGAGGCCGGCGCCGACGCGTTCCGCATCAACATGAGCCATGGCGACCAGGCATCGAAGGTGCCGCTGTTCGCGGCGATCCGCGGCATGGAGAAGAAATACGGCCGGCCGACCACGATCCTGGCCGACCTGCAGGGCCCTAAGCTGCGCGTCGGCAAGTTCGCCGACGGCAAGGTGCAGCTGGTCACCGGCCACGAGTTCATCCTCGACCGCGACAAGACGCCGGGCGACGCGACTCGCGTCGAGCTGCCGCACCGCGAGATCTTCGAGGCGGCGCACGAAGGCGCGCGCCTGCTGCTCGACGACGGCAAGCTGGTGCTGCGCGTGGTCTCGACCGCGCCCGACCGCATGACCACGATCATCGAGGTCGGCGGCGCGCTTTCGAACAACAAGGGCCTGAACGTGCCCGACATGGTGCTGCCGCTTGCGGCACTCACCGAGAAGGACCGCAGCGACCTGGCCTTTGCCGTCGAGCAGGGCGCCGACTGGATCGCGCTCAGCTTCGTGCAGCGCCCCGAGGACCTGATGGAAGCGCGCCGGCTGATCGGCGGCAAGGCTGCCCTGCTCGCCAAGATCGAGAAGCCGAGCGCCATCGCCCGCCTCGACGAGATCGTCGAGCAGTGCGACGGCGTGATGGTGGCGCGCGGCGACCTGGGCGTCGAACTGCCGCCGCAGACCGTGCCGCCGCTGCAGAAGCGCATCGTCGAGACGGCAAGGCGGATGGGCCGCCCGGTGATCGTGGCGACGCAGATGCTCGAATCGATGATCGATTCGCCCTCGCCGACCCGCGCCGAAGTCTCCGACGTCGCGACCGCGGTCTATGACGGCGCCGATGCGATCATGCTCTCGGCCGAGAGCGCCGCGGGCAAGTGGCCGGTCGAATCGGTGGCGATGATGAACTCGATCGCCGATGCGGTGGAGCGCGACCCCGCGCATGGCGACCGCGTCCACTTCACCGTGACGCGCCCCGATCCCACGACCGCGGACGCGCTGGCCGAGGCGGCGAAGAACATCGCCAGGACGGTCTCGGCCTCGGGCATCACCTGCTTCACCACCTCGGGCTCCACTGCGCGGCGAATCGCCCGCGAGCGCCCGCCGGTGCCGATCCTGGTGCTGACCCCGCATATCGAGACCGCGCGCCGGCTCGGCCTATTGTGGGGCGTGCACGCCGTGCACACCCGCGACGTCGATTCGTTCGAGGAGATGGTCGCCAAGGCCAAGCGGATGGCGCTGCGCCACCATATCGCCGCGGCGGGTGACCGCGTGGTGCTGTGCGCCGGCGTGCCGTTCAAGACGCCGGGCTCGACCAATGTGCTGCACGTGGTGACTTTGGTCGGCGACGAGCTGAAGAACCATCCGGGCCGCGACGAGCCGGACGCGATTTGACGCTGCCGGTTCCCCTCCCTGACAAGGAAGGGGCTAGGGGTGGGTTTGGAAAGGTCGGGCTCGATGCCCGGCCTTTTCTCCATGCGGAGAGGTCGCAAGCTCGCTGGCGCGCGCCCTAGCCTTCCCCTTGCAGGGAGGGTGTTAGAGGAGCCCCAGTCCTTCCAGCTCGCCGCGCAGCTTGTCCGCGCCGGTAAAGAGCAGTCCGTGGATGCCGGCGTCGTTCGCCGCGGCGACATTCTTCGCGCTATCGTCGATGAACACCGAATCGGGGCCGTGCAGGCCGAATCGGCGCAGTGCCAGCGCGTAGATGGCGGGATCGGGCTTGATCAGCTTCTCGTCGCCCGAGACGACGATATCGCGGAAGCGACCGAAAATATCGGGGTGGAGCGGCGCGAAGGCGCGGAAGAATTCGCCCGAGAAATTGGTGATCGCGAACAGCGGGACCTCGCGCGAATCAAGGTCGCGCAGGATTTCCGCCATGCCGGGAAGCACAGGCCCGAGCGTTTCGTTGAAACGCGGGCCCCAGGCGGCGATCAGGTCGGCATGCTCGGGATGCGCGGCGGCCAGCTCTGCCGAGGCTTCGGCAAAGGGGCGCCCACAATCGAGTTCGGTGTGCCACGCCATGGTGAGCACATCCGCCAGAAACGCGTCGAGCGCCCGATCGTCATCGATCAGGCGCTCGTACAAAGACCGCGGATTCCAGGGAAACAGCACATTGCCGACATCGAAGATGACGGCGTGCGGAATCACCTTAGCCCTGGCGAGCCTTGAAACGCTTCTGGGTCTTGTTGATGACGTAGATGCGCCCACGACGACGGATCACGCGGTTGTCGCGGTGCCGATCCTTGAGCGACTTCAATGAATTCACGATCTTCATGACCGATTCGCTTCTCAAATTTGGAATGCCTGAAAGAGGGGGCTCGCCTAGAGATCGATCCCGCCCAAGTCAACCCAGAGTCTGCCCAGGGCCCGACTCGCGGAACCGACTCGACGCACTCCCCGTTGGAGGGCAAACGGAGACGTTCCGTTCGCGAAACAGGAGTTCGTCCGCGTGAAGAAGCCGCTCAGCATCGCCCTGCTCATCGCCCTGGGGGCCTGCGCGCCGACCTATCGGCCCCAGCCCATCGATGTAACCCGCTATCATCTGGGCACTCCGACGGAGCGCACCACGGTGGCGATCGAGCCGATGGCCAACACCGATTCGTTCGGGCCGGAATACCAGACCTATTCCGATGCGGTGCGCGGCGAACTGGAGCGGCTCGGCTATGTCCAGTCGGTGAGCAGCACGCCGTCGGGCTATATCGCCGCGGTTGCCTTTCGCCGCGTCTCCAAGGGCGCCTTCAAGGAGCCGCCGCCCGTGACCATCGGCCTGGGCGGGGGCAGCTATAGCGGCGGCCGCCGCGGCGGCGTGGGTGTTGGCGGCGATGTCGGCTTCGGCATCGGCGGCAAGACCCGCGAGCTCTATTCGACCGAACTCTGGGTGCAGCTGCGCCGGCGCAGCGACAACACCACCGTGTGGGAAGGCCGCGCGATCACCGACAATGTCAGCGGCACCGACCCCGCCCAGCCGGCCGTTTCGGCCGCGCGGATGGCCAAGGCGTTGTTCAAGGACTTCCCCGGCGAGTCCGGCATCACTATCACGGTGAAATGAGCATCCAGATCAATTCCGGCTTCGACTCCGGCAACATCCGCGTAATCGGCATCGAGGGCGACCGCGTCGACCTTGAGATCGTCACCGATCACCTGTCCGACTTCTACCAGTGGTTCCACTTCCGCGTGGCCGGGGCGAAGGGGCGCACGCTGACCTTCCGCATCGTCAACGCAGGCGGCGCGGCCTATGCGTTCGGCTGGCCGGGCTACAAGGCACGCTGGTCGACCGACCGCGAGGCGTGGCGGACCGCCGATTCGTCCTATGCGGACGGCGTGCTGAGCTTCACCAAGGCCTTCGACACCGACTTCGCCTGGTTCGCCTATTTCGCGCCCTATTCGATGGAGCGGCACCACGACCTGATCAGCCGCATGGCGTTGATGCCCGGCGTGTCGCACCGCGAGCTGGGCAAGACGCTGGACGGCCAGCCGATGGACCTGCTGACGCTCGGCACCGGCCCCAAGACCGTGTGGCTCTACGCCCGCCAGCATCCGGGCGAGACCATGGCCGAATGGTGGATGGAAGGCGCGATCGAGTATCTGACCGATCCGACCAACCAGGCCGCGCTCGCCCTGCGCGAGAAGGCGGTGTTCCACATCGTGCCGAACATGAACCCGGACGGCTCGCGCCGCGGCCACCTGCGCACCAATGCGGCGGGCATCAACCTGAACCGCGAATGGCATGCGCCGACGATGGAGAAGAGCCCCGAAGTGTTCCTCGTCAAGGCGGCGATGGACGAGACAGGCTGCGACTTCGCGATGGACATCCACGGCGACGAGGCGATCCCGGCCAACTTCCTGGCGGGCTATGAGGGCATTGCTTCCTGGACCGACGAACATGGCGAGAAATTCTACGAATATGCCCGCCGCCTCGCCACGGCGACGCCCGACTTCCAGCTCGACCTGGGCTATGAGAAGTCGGCGCCGGGACAGGCGAACCTGTCGATGTCGACCAACCAGCTCGCCGAGCGCTTCGGCGCGGTATCGATGACGCTGGAAATGCCGTTCAAGGACCATGAGGCCAATGCGGACGCCGAGTTCGCTTGGTCGCCGGCGCGCTGCAAGACGCTCGCCCATTCGTGCCTTGAGACTTTGGCAGGATTTATCGACGAGATCTGAGGCGGGAAAAAACAAAAGGGGGTCGCAACATGGAAATCCGCGAGGGCGGGCTCGACGATGGTCGGGTCCGGTCGCTGCTCGAGGCGCATTTTGCCGGGATGCTGGCCAATTCGCCCAAGGACAGCACCCATTTCCTCGACCTCTCCGGCCTCGCCGCGCCCGACGTGACCTTCTGGTCCGTGTGGGACGGTGAGGACCTGCTTGGCTGCGGCGCGCTGCGCGAACTCGATTCGGGGCATGGCGAGATCAAGTCGATGCGCACGGCGTCGGAGCATCTGCGCCGCGGCACCGGGGCCAAGCTGGTCGGGCACATCCTGAGCGCCGCCCGCTCGCGCGGGTACAAGCGGGTGAGCCTGGAGACCGGATCGGGCGATGCCTTCGATGCCGCGCATGCGCTCTACCGCCAGTTCGGCTTCACCGAGACAGGGCCATTCGGCGACTATCGCGAGGACCCGTTCAGCCGGTTCCTGTCGCGGGTGGTATAACGCCGCTCCGCGCTATTTTTTCGACTTCGCGACCGGTTCGACGACGGTCGCCTTTGGGGCGGCAGCCGCGGCGGCGGCCGCCGCCGCCGCAACGGGGGGACCTGCGGCAGCTCCCGCAGCTTTAGGCCTGGCACCGCCTATTATGCGCTGCTGCGGCACCAGGAATGCCGCCGGCGCCAGCAGCTGCGACCGATCCTGCGAGAGCGCATAGCCAAAGGATGCCAGGAAACTGATCTCGGATTGGAGGTTCTTAACCTCCCGGATCAGGAATCTATTGTCCGTGCACATCGCCAATCCGTCGAAACTGGCAGCCAGAATGTTGAATGTAGCTCTTTTTTCTCGAAGGCTCTTCAGCCAATTCATATTGGAATGAGAGCCACCCCTTAGATCATAATATTCCTGCCACACGGCCAGGCAATGAATATTATTCGATTCCAGTTCTGAAGCTATTCTGTCGTCATGGCCGATATACACGGCAGCCTTCATGCATGCGATCAATCTATCGTCATCCAATTGCGCCGCGACCAAGTCGGATTGGTAAGTTCTTTGCGCGGTGTTATTTCTCTTGCGCGTCGGAATCTTGCTTGCGTTTGCATTTGCGCTTGTGGCTGCTGCAGCCGCGGCGGCGGCGCGCTGCACCACCTTTCCCGGCGGCAAGATGGGAGGATGGCCGGGGCCGAAGCCCATCGGCAGGACTAGGGAGCCGGGCTCCCGGGCCGGGCCCGCCATGCGCGGCTGGACCGGGACCGGGCCAAATCTGGTGGGAGGGATCGCCACGCCCGGGCCGCCCAGCGGTGCGGCCATCTTCGCCTGCACCGGCCGCATCGGGTCGTATTTCGTCGGTGGGATCGGAATTCGTTTCACCGGCACCTCCCAGGCGGCCGGCGAAAGATATCATATTCTCGAATGTGAAGGTATCGCTCGAGATAGCGACACCCGCGCCGCCGATCAGTGCATCGACATCTGCGGAACCGGCAGGGCCGGAGTGACATAGGACATGCGCTCCGACTCGATCGCTTCGATGTGCGAGAGGCGGTTGTGGAGCGCGTTGGGATCGGGGAGCAGCGACACCTTCGGAGCTGCCGAACGGCGGGGACGGGCCGGCGGCATCGCGCGGCGGGCATCTTCGGCCATCACTTCGAAGGCCGGCTTCTCGGCGGCGATCTCGGTCAGCAGCTTGGTCGCCTGCTTGGTGATCTGGCGGATGCGCTCCTTGGTGACGCCGGTGTCGTTCGAGATCTCGTCCAGCGTGGCGGTCTCGAAGATGCGGCGCTCGACGATCTCGCGGTCACGCTGCAGCTTGGCTTCGAGCTTCTCCAGCTCGACGGGATCGATCGACTTGAAGCGCGGGCCTTCGGCGCGGGGTGCGGCCTTGACGCGGGGGCGGCGACGAAGCGCCTCGACACCGACCTTGCGGAGCTGGTCGACATAGGCGTCGATGAGCTGCGAGACGGCGCCCTCGGCGAGGTAATCGGAAGCGGCGGCTTCGGTGCGGGCCACGGCATATTCGTCCGCGATCATCGCCTCGGGGCTGATCTCGTCGCCGTCCGGCGAGGTGGAGAGGGCGGACAGCGAAACGGTGGTGGCCTCGACCTTCTTCGCCGACGAGCGCTGATCGGTCATCAGGCGGAAGCGCAGGCTCTGCAGCTCGCCGCGGATCTGCCAGTTCACGAAGGTGGTGAACTGCGCCTTGGTGGGGTCATAGCTCTCGATCGCGCGGTGCACGGCGATGGCGCAGCACTGCTCGGCGTCTTCCCAATGGGCGACAAGGCCGTACTGGCGGACGAAGTGGCGGATGCGCGGGGCGATCAGCTTGAGGATCTGGGCGAAGGCACGATCGACATAGACGCGCTGACGGTTGGTCTGCGGCACGTCCTTGGGCGTGTTCTCGATAACGGTGGCAACGGCGGCTTCGAGTGCGATCGTGATCTTCGACATGGTCTGCAATCCCCTGCTTCTGCAGCGCTGTGCTGCTGTCGTGAGGGGTTTATGAACCGGGACGAGGACCACGAATATTCGGCGCAGACCCTTATGGTAGTCGCACCTTACGGATGAATCCGGGGCTGGTGGATAGACGATCCGTTAACCTTGAAACGCGACTCGGGCGCCCGCTCCCGGCGCCCTCTCAGGCGAAGACTTCCTCGAGGAAATTGGTCATCGCCTGCCAGCTGCGGCGGTCGGACCTGGGCTCGTAGACTACCCCCGGGATGGTGGAAGTCTTGCGGTCCTGGTCGGTGAAGGCATGGCCGGCATGGCCATAGGCGTGGATCTGCCAGTCGGCGCCCGAATCGGTCAGCTCCTGCGCCAGCGCCACGGTCTTCTCGGGCGGGGCGATCGGGTCCTTCCAGCCATGGCAGATCAGCAGCTTGGCCTGGATCGGATCGACACTGGCATAGTCGGGACGGTCATAGACGCCGTGGAACGAGACGCCGCCGAGAATCGGCAGTCCGGCGCGGGCCATGTCGAGCACGCACTTTCCACCGAAGCAGAAGCCGATCGCGGCGAGTCGGGCCGAATCGACTCGGTCGAAATCCGCCAGCGCTTCGAGCGAAGCGGCGAGCCGGTCGCGCAGCAGCGGCCGGTCGGCGTTGAGCTGGGCCATGTAGACACCGGCGTCGGGGCCATGCTGGGTGCGCTTGCCCTGTCCGTACACGTCCGCCGCCAGCGCGACATAGCCGAGCCTGGCCAGGTTCTCGGCATGGAGATTGTCCGCTTCCTTCTGGCCAAGCACGTTCGGCAGGACGAGTATGCCGGGGCGCGGGGCCGTCACGTCGTCTGCATAGGCGATCACGCCTTCGAACGGGCCGCCAGGGCCTTGATACACCAGAGTCCGCCGAACGATCGCCATGCGCGCTTCTCCTTGTCCCCGCCGCTCCTGCCGCTAAGAGCGCTCGCATCCGGTTGCAAGGAGTTCACATGCCCACGCTCGTCCTGATCCGCCACGGCCAGTCGGCCTGGAACCTCGAGAACCGCTTCACCGGCTGGTGGGACGTCGACCTGACCGAGCAGGGCGTGCAGGAAGCCTGGGCGGCGGGCGAGCTGATGAAGGAGAAGGGGCTCGATTTTGACCTGACCTTCACCAGCTTCCAGAGCCGCGCGATCAAGACGCTCAACCTCGCGCTCGAGGCGATGGGCCGGCTGTGGCTGCCGACGCAGAAGAGCTGGAAGCTCAACGAGCGCCATTATGGCGGCCTGACCGGGCTCAACAAGGCCGAGACCGCGGCGTTGCACGGCGAGGAGCAGGTGAAGATCTGGCGCCGCAGCTTCGACGTGCCGCCGCCGCTGCCGGAAGAGGGCTCGCCCTGGGACCTGGCCAAGGACACGCGCTATCACGGCGTGCCGATCCCGCAGACCGAATCGCTGAAGGACACGATCGCACGCGTGCTGCCCTATTGGGAGGAAAGCATCGCCCCCGAGCTCAAGGCCGGCAAGCGCGTGCTGATCGCCGCGCACGGCAATTCGCTGCGTGCGCTGGTCAAGCATCTGTCGGGGATCCCCGACGAGGAGATCGTCAGCCTGGAGATCCCGACGGGGCAGCCGATCGTCTATGAGCTGGACGGCGACCTGAAGGCGCTGGATCGCTACTATCTGAACGAGCGGTAATGCGCCGTAATCGACGCTAGCGATACGAGCCAAGGCTGGTCTCTCAACCGGGAGACCAGCCATGAACCAACTTTCTCGCCGCTTTGAGCGCCGCCTGCGCGGATACGAAAAGCACCATAACTGCGAAATCCCCGCCCAAACTCTTCCAATCTTGCGCCACCAGGAGTTGCCCTCCCCCGCCCGCGCCTCTAGGAACCGCGCTTCCAACAGCATGGGGCAAGGCGTGGCACCTCTGGTCGGCATCATCATGGGCAGCACCTCCGACTGGGAGACGATGCACCATGCCGCCAGGATCCTCGACCAGCTTAGCGTGGCGCACGAGACCAAGGTGGTCAGCGCACACCGGACCCCCCAGCGGCTCTATGACTATGCCACCAGCGCGGCGGAGCGCGGGCTCAAGGTGATCATCGCCGGGGCCGGCGGTGCGGCGCATCTGCCCGGCATGGCGGCGTCGATGACGCATCTCCCGGTGCTCGGCGTGCCGGTCGAATCCAAGGCGCTGAAGGGCATGGACAGCCTGCTCTCGATCGCCCAGATGCCCGGCGGCATTCCGGTCGGCACGCTGGCGATCGGCAAGGCAGGCGCGATCAACGCCGGGCTGCTCGCCGCCGCGATCCTGGCGATTTCGGACGAAGCGCTGAGCCAGCGCCTCCAGGCCTGGCGCGCGGCGCAGACCGAGAGCGTGGCGACCGACCCCGAATGAGCGCGTTTCCTCCCGGATCGACCATCGGCATATTGGGCGGCGGCCAGCTCGGCCGGATGCTCGCGGTTGCCGCCGCACAACTCGGATACCGCACGCATGTGCTGGCACCCGATGAGGAGAGTGTCGCCGCGCAGACTGCCTCCAGTTACACGCGCGCCGATTATCACAGCCGCATCGTCCTCGATGAGATGGCCTCGCAATGCGACGTCGTGACCTATGAGTTCGAGAATATTGCGATCGGCCCGGTCGAATTTCTCTCGGGGAAGGTGCCGGTGCGCCCCGGCGCGCAGAGCCTGTCGATCGCGCAGGACCGCGCGCGCGAAAAGGCGTTCGTCGCAGCCCTAGGCGGCAAGACCGCGCCCTGGGCGCTGGTCGAGACGCGCGAGCAGCTCGACGCCGCGATGGCCGAGATCGGCGCGCCGGCGATCCTGAAGACGCTGCGCCTGGGCTATGATGGCAAGGGCCAGGTGCGTATCCGCGATGCAGCGGATGCGGCTTCGGCCTGGAAAGAGATTGGCGAGCGGCCGGCGATTCTCGAAGGTTTCGTGGAGTTCACGCACGAGTTTTCGATCATCACGGTGCGCGGCGTGGATGGGTCGCTGGCCAGCTATCCGCCGCCGTGGAACGAGCACAAGGACGGCATCCTCGACCGCTCGACCGTGCCGGCTCCGGCCGAGATCGCGCGCCACTGGACCGAGGCAGCGGCGCTTGCCGGCCGGGTCGCCGAGGCGCTGGGCCATGTCGGGGTGCTGACGCTGGAGTTCTTCGCGACCGACGAGGGCCCGGTGTTCAACGAGATGGCGCCGCGCGTCCATAATTCGGGGCACTGGACGATCGAAGGCGCCGAGTGCTCGCAGTTCGAGAACCATATCCGCGCGATCTGCGGTCTGCCGCTCGGCTCGACCGGGCTGACCGGCACGGCGATCGAGATGGACAATCTGATCGGCGACGATGTCGACCGCTGGGAGGAGCTGCTCGCCGAGCCGGGGACGCATCTCCACCTCTACGGCAAGGGCGATGCCCGGCCGGGGCGGAAGATGGGGCATGTCACGCGCGTGAAGCGAGGCTGAGCCTCGTCACCCTTCATTCGTCATTCCCGCGAAGGCGGGGATCCAGAGTCAAGAGCGACACGGCAGAGAAACCCTGGATCCCCGCCTTCGCGGGGATGACGGTTTAGGGTCTAGTGGGCCGCCGCAGCCTTCTTCCGCGGGGTCAAGTGAATCGCGCCGACGATCACCCCGCCGACGATCAGCCCGACGATCCCCGAACCGATCGCGCCGACCAGCCATTCGACGAAGCCCTGGGCGAAGGGCACCGCATGGCCGGCGACCTCCGCCAGATGATGCACGAAATGCGGGACCGCGTTCAGTCCGAACACTTCCAGCCCGTGGAGCAGGATGCCGCCGCCGACCCAGGCCATCGCCCCGACGCCGATATGCGACAGCGCCTGGAGCAGCACGGGCATCGCGTGGACGAGCCCCATGCCGAACCGCTTGGCACCCTTCGAGGGGCGCTTGCTCAAGTGCAGGCCGATATCGTCCATCTTCACGATCAGCGCGACTACGCCGTAGACGCCGATAGTGATCGCCACCGCCACCGCCGCCAGCGCCGCGGCACGCATGCCGAGCGACGCGGTGGGCAGCTCGGCCAGCGCGATCGCCATGATCTCGGCCGACAGGATGAAATCGGTGCGCACCGCCCCGGTTACCTGGCGCTTCTCCAACTCCGCCGCAGTCTCGATCCCGGCGACTTCCTCCTCGGCATGATGGCCGGTCAGCGCCTCGATGATCTTCTCGGCCGCCTCGAAGCAGAGATAGGAGCCGCCGACCATCAGCAGCGGCGTCACCGCCCAGGGCGCGAAGGCGCTGAGCAGCAGCGCGATCGGCAGGATGAAGAGCAGCTTGTTGCGGAGCGACCCAAGCGTGATCTTCCAGATGATCGGCAGCTCGCGATCGGGGGTGAGGCCGACGACATAGCGCGGCGTGACCGCAGTATCGTCGATCACCACACCCGCCGCCTTGGCGCCCGCGCGGCCAGCCGCGCCCGCGACATCGTCGAGCGATGCCGCCGCCAGCTTGGCCAGCGCCGCAACGTCATCCAGCAACGCAACCAGACCGCCCGCCATGTCTTCCCCTTTTGTGACTGCGGTCCAGCACATAGCGGAGCCGCAGGTAGGCGCAACGCTCGCCCCTGCACCATTTCTCCTCACCGACCCCATCAGCGCTGCGCATGGCCACGCGACAAGGCGGCATCGGCTTCGGTGGTGCCACAGCCAGCGACCGGTCCATCGTCCGCTCTCGTTGTCCAGTGGCGGACCGATCGTGGAAGGCGCGGTGCCGTTCCCGCTGGCGCCGTGTCTTGCGGAAGCGGGGCGTGGCTCCCCTGAGCCTTGTTCGCGCTTCCGCGTCGTTCCCAAACGCAAAGCGCCCGCCCCGCATGTGCGGGACGGGCGCTTCGTTAGCCCTACGGCCGCGTGCTTAGGCGCGCGTGCCCGTCAGCGGGAAGGCGCCGAAGGCACCTGCCGTCACGGTGCCGGTGAGCGTGTCACCATCGACCGTGGCTTCGCCGGTCAGCGTCATCGGCATGGGAACCGAGACGTCCATCGACCAGGTCAGCTTGTCGCCATCGACCTTGCCGTCCTTGGCTTCGGCATTGCCCATCGCGCCGGCGAAGGTGCCGGTGAAGGTGTCGCCGTTGCTGGTCACGGTGAACACCGCCGCCTGATCGCCCAGCGGCGACTTCACGACCGTGTTCCAGCTGCCATCCACATTCGCCATGGTTTCTCTCCTGATTAGTTGCCGGCCGGCTTGGTGCTTGCCAGCGAAGCTGCGGGGACCACCTCAACAGGCAGGCCGAGGCTGTCAAGCTGCGGCCGGACCTTCGCGGCATCGCCGACGACCACGAAAACGAACTTGTTCGGGTCGAGAGCCGCGCGTGCCGCAGCGTCAAGCTGGGGCACGGTGAGCGTGCGATATTTTTGTGCGATCGTGCCGAAATAATCGTCCGGACGGCGGCGGATGTCGTTCTGCTGCATCGCGCTGAGCACCGCGTCCGAGGTTTCGAAGCGGCCGGGCAGCTCGCGAGTCGAGCCGTTGACTTCGCGGGTCAGCTCTTCGTTGGTGACGCCCTTGGTGGTGAGGAAGTCCTTCACCTGCTGCTGGATCGCCTTGATCGACTCGCCGGTCTTGTCGGCCTGGACCGGTGCGCTGATCGTGTAGGGCACGGCATGTTCCAGGAAGGAGAAGCCGCCGCCGGCGCCATAGGACCAGTGCTTGGCCTCGCGCAGATCCATGTTGATCCGCGAGAGGAAGCCCGAGCCGAGCGCCTGGTTGGCGGTCGCCACGGCCAGCGTGTCCGAGAAGGGATCGATGCCGGTCAGCTGCGCCGCGACGATCTGCGACTGGGGCGAATTGGGCCGGTCGATCAGGATGATCCTGGGCGTCATCGCCTGGGTCGAGGCGGTGAAGCTCTTGGTGCCGGCGGCACCCTCGCCCTTCCAGCCGCCGAAGCGCGATTCGAGCGCGGACTTGATCTCGGCGAGCGGACGATCGCTGACCACGAAGATCTTGGCCTTGTCCGGACGGATCCAGGCCTTGTGCCAGGCGACGAGATCGTCGCGACTGATCGTCTTGACCACCGCCGGATCGCCGGCGCCGGCACCGAGCTTCGCATAGGGGCTGCCGGCGGCGTAGAGCACGCGCGGCACCATGCGGCCCGACAGGCCCTGCGGGCTGGTCAGCTCCTGCGCGATGCCGGTGAGCATCTGGACGCGGACGCGCTCGAGTTCGGCAGGCGCGAAGGAAGGACGCTCGACCACATCGGCGAACAGGTCGAGCGCACCGGCCAGGTTCGGGCTGGGCGTATCGACGCTGAGATAGGTGCGGTCCGACGAGCTGCCGGTGTCGATATTGGCGCCGAGCCGTTCGCGCGCTTCGGCAAAGGCAGTGGAGTCGAGCGTCGTCGTGCCTTCGTCCATCATGCCGAGCGTCAGGCGCTGGGTGCCGAGCTTGTCGCCCGGATCGGCGGCGACGCCGGCATCGAAGCTGAGCACCACCTGGGTGATCGGCACCGCATCGCGCTTAGCATAGACCAGCTCGATACCGTTCGAGAGCTTGGTGCGCTCGACCTTCGGGAAAACGAGATCGCCGATCGGGGCGACGGCGGGCAGCGCGCCGCGGGTACCCTTGACCGGCTCGGCCTTGGGGCCTTCCGCCGGCTTGACGACCGGAGCGACCGCTTCCTGATAGGCTTCGCGCGCGCCGGGCACGACCATCACGGTGAGCGCGGGCCGGTTGAGCCACTTGTTCGCGGCGGCGGTTACCTGGGCCGGCGTGACCTTGGCGGTCGCTTCCAGTTCCTTCTTGAAGAACAGCGGATCGCCCGAATAGAGCTCGCCCGAGGCCAATGCCACGGCCTTGCCGCCAAAGCCGCCGACCGATTCGAGGCCTGCGATGCGGCCCGAGACCTTGGTGGTGGCGACTCGCGTCACTTCGTCCGCGGTCGGCCCGTTCTTGAGCAGGTCGGCGAGGATCTCGTCGATCCGCTTGGAGACGAGCGCCGGATCGGTGCCGGGCTTCACCACCGCCTGGATGGTGAAGATGCCGATCTGCGCCATCGACTGGACGCTGGCCGAAACCTGCACCGCGGTCTTGTCCTGGCGGACCAGCGCATTGTCGAGCCGCGAGCTGGCGAGGCCGCCGAGCACCGAGGCGAAGACGTTGAGCGGCGTCGCGTCCTTGTCGTTCAGGCCGGGCACCGCCCAGGTGCGCACCACCAGCGTGGCGGCGACGTTGTCCTTCAGCGTCACGGTCTTGGCCGCGGGCAGCGTCGGCACGGTGACCGTCGGCAGCACGCTCTTCGGGCCGGCCGGGATCGCACCGAAATACTTCTCGATCAGCGGCTTGGCGGTCTTCGCGTCGATATCGCCGGCGAGCACCAGGATCGCGTTGTTCGGGCCGTAATGCGAGCGGAACCAGTTCTTGACGTCGTCGAGGCTGGCAGCGTCGAGATCGGCCATCGAGCCGATGACGTTATGGCCGTACGGGGTGGTGCCGAGCAGCTCTTCGAGGATCTTGTAATAGACCAGCCCGTATGGCTGGTTGTCGCCTTGGCGCTTCTCGTTCTGGACGACGCCGCGCTGCTCATCGAGCACATCCTGGGTGATCGCGCCGGTAAGATAGCCCATGCGGTCGCTCTCGAGGAACAGCGCGCGCTCCAGCGCCGGGCCGGGCACCGTCTCGAAATAATTGGTGCGATCGAAGCTGGTGGTGCCGTTGAAATCGGTGGCGCCGACCTGCTTCAGGGGCTCGAAGAAATCGCCGGGGGCGTTTTCCGAACCGTTGAACATCAGATGCTCGAACAGGTGTGCGAAGCCGGTCTTGCCCTTGGGCTCATGCTTCGAGCCGACATCGTACCAGGTCGAGACCGCGACGATCGGCGCCTTGCGATCGGTGTGGACCAGCACGCGCAGGCCGTTCTTCAGCGTGAACGCCTCGTACGGGATGTCGACGCGCTTCACGAGATCAGCCACGGGCACGGGCTTGGCGGCCGGCGCGGGTGCGGCGGCAGTGGCGGGCGCCTGCTGTGCCGCGACCGGCATGGCGGCGCCGATTGCGAGCGCGCAGACCGACGCGCTGCAGAGCATCCGGAACGATTTCATGTGACTGTTTCCCCGACAGGACCTTGGATGGCGCGAGCATAGCGCAGTGTATGACCCAGGCAAGTCAGTTGCGCGCGATACTATTTGCTCTAGCCTGCGGAAAACTGGGGCCATTTTGGGAGTTTCCATGCATCGCACGCCGCTTCTTGTCGCGCTTTCGCTTTGCCTGTCGCCGGCGAGCGCCTGGGCGCAGCAGAATGAACCGGTGTTCAGCCCCGACGAAGTGCGCGCGCATGTCGAGTTCCTGGCGGACGACCTGCTCGGCGGGCGCGACAATGGCACCGAGGGCTTCGACATCGCCGCGCGCTACGTCTCCAGCCGCTTCGACGCGATGGGCTTCAAGCCGGGCGGTACCCGGGGCTGGTACCAGCCGGTGAACATCGCCGAATATGTGCTCGATTTCGACAAGCCCGCACTGCTCACCGTGGGCACGAAGAAATATGAAGGCGGCACCGACATACTGGTCGCCCCCAGCCCGCGCTTCGGCGACGAGACGCAGACCGTCACCGGCGACGCGGTGTTCGTCGGCCATGGCCGCGAGGAGGATTATGCCGGGCTCGACGTGACCGGCAAGTTCGTGATCGCCACGCTCGGCCCGCCGCCGGGAGCGATGGCGGGCAAGCTCGACAAGGCGGCGATCGCCGGCAAGCACGGCGCGCTCGGACTGCTCTATCTGATCACCCCGGACAATCTGAAGGGCGCCTTCCCCTGGGAACAGGCTGTGATGTACTTCCAGCAGCCCCAGACGAACTGGCTGGCCCCCGATGGCTCCCCCAAGGGCGAAAATCCCGGGATCAGGATCGGCGCCTATGTGAAGGGCGCCGCCGCAGACGCATTGTTCAAGGGCGCGCCGATGAGCGCGGCGCAGGTCTATGCGACGATCGCGGCACCCGGCGGCATGCCGGGCAGCTTCGCGCTCAAGCAGCGCGTGACGCTGCAGCGCACCAGCATCGTCACGGTGAAGAAGAGCGAGAATGTGATCGGCGTGCTGCCCGGATCCGATCCGAAGCTGTCGAGCGAATATGTCGTGATCTCCGCCCATCTCGATCACGAGGGCACCCAGCCGGACGTCGAAGGCGAGGACAAGATCTTCAACGGCGCGATGGACAATGCCGCCGGCGTGGCCAGCATGCTCGAGGCAGCACGCGCCTTCACCCAGAGCGGCAAGCGCCCGCGCCGATCGATCCTGTTCGTCGCGCTGACCGCCGAGGAGGACGGGCTGATCGGCTCCGAATATCTCGCCCGCTATCCGGTGGTCGGCAGCGGCAAGGTGGTGGCCGACGTCAATCTCGACATGCCGATCCTGCTGTACGACTTCCAGGACGTGGTCGCGTTCGGCGCCGAGCATTCGACGCTGGGCCCGATCGTCCAGCGTGCGGCGGCGAAGATGGGCGTCACCCTGTCGCCCGATCCGATGCCCGAGGAGCAGCTGTTCCTGCGCTCGGACCATTACAGCTTCGTCAAGGCGGGCGTGCCTTCGGTGTTCCTGGTCACTGGCTTCAAGAATGGCGGCGAGAAGGCATTCCGCGACTTCCTCAAGACCAACTACCACAAGGTCTCCGACGATCTGAAACAGCCCTTCGACTGGAAGGCCGGGGCCAAGTTCGCCAAGATCAACTACTTGATCGCGCGCGAGATCGCCGATGCCGACCAGGAGCCGCGCTGGTACGAAGGCAACAGCTTCGGCATGCGCTTCGCCAAGGACGCGCCCAAGGCGCCGCGCCCGGCCGATGCGCCGGTGCCGGCGGTTTCGGCACCGCGGCCGGTGGTGACGATAAGCGTGCCGCCGCCTGCGCCGGCATCCAAGAAGAACTGATCGCCCCACTTTCGTCATGCTGATCTTGTTTCGGCATCCAATGTGCGGCGAGCGGTGGCACCTGTTCGAAAAGCCGCCGCCAAGCCCGACCTTGGACCCTGAAACAAGTTCGGGGTTGCGAGGGAATGGCGAGCGCCCTTCCAAAACGAGAAAGGCCGAGGCTTGCGCCCCGGCCTTCCCGTTTCCCCTCCAGGATGCTGTCCGTGGGAGGGAGAAGCCCTAGAACCCGGCCTTCAGCGTCACGAAGAACTGCTGCGGGGCTCCGACCATCAACGTCTGGTTGTCGCCGGAGTTGCCGAAGCCGTTGGTGCCGATCGTCGATACATATTTCTTGTCGAACAGGTTGGTCGCGTTGGCCTGGATCTCCAGTCCGTGCCCGCCCAGGTTGAACTTGTAGCCGAGCGTGGCGTCGACCAGCACGCGGCCGTCGACCGACTGGTCGTTGGTGTAGGTAAAGTAGCGCTTGCTCATATAGTTGGCGCCGATCCGGGCGTTGAAGCCCGAGTTCGCATAGGTCAGCTCGCCCTTGAGCAAATGCATGGGCGCATCGACCACGGTCTTGCCCTTGGTCGCCGCGAGCAAAGTGCCGGCAGCGTTGCGGACATCGTCCTGATAGGTCGAGTCATTGTAGCTGTACGATGCGAACACCCCGAAGCCGCTGCCCAGGCGCAGGTCGCCGGTCGCCTCGAAGCCAAGCGAGCGGACATCGCCGACATTCTGCAAGGTCACCGGATTGCCGACGATGCCGGCGCCGGTGGTGACGCCGAGCAGGCGGTTGCGAAAGTTGACGTAATAACCCGCCAGCGACCCGGTGAACGGTCCCGAACGGACCCGGCCGCCCAGCTCATAGGTGTCCGACTGTTCGGGCTTGAGCTTGGTCGAACCCGAAAGCAGCGCGTTGAAGCCCGCCTGGGTGGTCGCGAACGGGCCGGTGGTGGCCGATGCGGTGAAGGCGCGCGTCACCTGGCTGAACCCGCCGAACAGTTCGGCGCCGCCACCAAGGCGGAAGTTGAAGCTCGCGGTCGGCTGGAACCAGTCGGTCACCTTGATCTCGCCCGAAGCGAGGCTGCCGGCGGTGATCGGATCGGCCGAGTTCTTCACGCTGAAGCCCTTCCAGCCCAGGTTCAGCGTGAACCCGCCGAAAGTCAGCTTGTCCTGGACATAATATTGGAAGGTGTCGGTGGTGTAGTCATAGTCCCACTGCGTCGCGAAGGAATCCGACTGGAAATCCAGGCTGTCGCGGGTGACCGCGGTGCGGCTCGACAGGGCGTAGAAGCGGCGCGCCTGCTGGAATGCGTTGTTCTCATACCAGCCGCCGACCGTCACTTCGTTGGTCTCGCCGATCTTGCCGGTGAGGTGACCGAACACGCCCTTGCGGTCCATGTCATATTCGGTGGTGCGGATCGAGATCGGCGAGGCGCCGGCGCCCGGGCTCGGGACATAGGGCGTGTACCACAGACCCTGGCCGTGATTGTTGTGGTAATAGCCCTTGAGCGCGAAGTTGAGCCCGCCGGTGTCGCCCTCGACGCCGAACGCGCCCAGCCAGTCGCGGCGCAGGCCCGCGGCGTCATAATAGGCATCGTCCACCGTCGCGATCGGCGTGGGATAGACCGTGCCCGCCGCCACGTTCGACACGGGCGCGCCGGTATCGCCGCGATTATTGGCGATGTCGGCGATGCGCACCGCCAGCGCGTAATCGTTCGAGATATTGTCCCAGTCATAGCCCAGCCGGTTGATCATGCCGAGCGACAGGTCCTGATAGTCGTTCTCGCGGCGGTCCGAATAGCTGAGCGTGCCGACCAGGCGGATGCCCTCGGCCAGCGGGGCGACGATCTTGCCGTTCGCCTGGTTGGTGCGCTGCGAGCCCCAGCCCTTCCACTTGTCGAGGTCCGAATAGACGTACGAGGCATAGGCCTTCACGCCGCCGCCCAGGTCGCCGGTCTCGATCCGCCCGAAGATGCGCTTGGTGTTCTCGCTGCCATAGGTGCCCTCGGCGTGCACGCCGAACTGGTCCGAGGGATCGCGCGAGAAGAATTCCAGCGTGCCGCCGAGATTATTGGTCGCCTGGGTCCCGATCGAACCGGCACCCTGCGAGACGCGGACCTCGCCGACATTCTCGGATGTGATCGCGCGGCTGATATGGAGGCCGTTGACGTTGCCATAGCTGGCGTCGCCGAGCGGAATGCCGTCGAGCGTGAAGCCCAGCTGATTCTGGTTGAAGCTGCGGATCGAGACGCGCTCGGCCCATTCATAGGCGCCGAAGGGGTCTGCCGCGGTGAAGTTGACGCTCGGCAGCTTCTCGATCGCCTTCAGGGGGCTGGTGCCGGCGGCGAGCTCGGCGATGTCGGAGCTGTTGAGCTGCTGGACCTGGCGGGTCTCGCCGCGGCCGATCACCACGATCGAAGTCTGGTCGGCGCCCGCATCGTCGGCCGGAACCGGTGCGATCGTCTCCTGGGCGAAGGCAGTACCCGACAACAGCATCGACGTGCCGGCGAGCAGAATGGAAAGCGTACGCATGGGCTGATTCCCCCGTCAGGGCGGCATGCCCTGCTGCGCGGGGGCTAGAATTTGTGCGTTGCAGCATCGCGTAGTGGCGATGGCAGTTGCGAGACGCTGGCGTTACAGGTTTCGGACATGCAACGAGTGCGCCGGGTCGCGGGCAACTTGGCGACGGCGCGCGCGTACCTACATGATGCAGACAGCGTAACGAGCGCCCCTTGTGTTGCATTTTCGCAACACTATCTCGCGGGTACGAACCAACAGGGACGAGCATGAACCTCGAGAAATTCACTGACCGCGCCAAGGGCTTCCTCCAGTCGGCGCAGACTGTCGCGATCCGGATGAGCCACCAGCGCATCGCCCCCGAGCATCTGCTGAAAGCGCTGCTCGAAGATGAGCAGGGCATGGCGAGCGGCCTGATCAACGCGGCGGGCGGCGACGCCAGGCGTGCGCTGAGCGAGACTGACCTGGCACTGTCGAAGATCCCCGCCGTCTCGGGCGGCGGCGCGCAGCAGACGCCGGGCCTCGATAACGACATTGTGCGGGTGCTCGACCAGGCCGAGCAGATCGCCCAGAAAGCCGGCGACAGCTTTGTCACCGTAGAGCGGCTGCTGGTCGCGCTTGCGCTCAGCCTCAACACCGCGGCCGGCAAGGCGCTGCAGGCGGCGGGCGCGAAGCCCGAGGCGCTCAACGCCGCGATCAACCAGCTGCGCGGTGGCCGCACCGCCGACACCGCCGGCGCCGAGGACCGCTATGACGCGCTCAAGAAGTTCGCGCGCGACCTGACCGAGGCGGCGCGGGCCGGCAAGCTCGATCCGGTGATCGGCCGCGACGAGGAGATCCGCCGGACGATCCAGATCCTGGCGCGGCGCACGAAGAACAATCCGGTGCTGATCGGCGAGCCCGGCGTCGGCAAGACGGCGATCGCCGAGGGCCTTGCGCTGCGCATCGCCAATGGCGACGTGCCCGACAACCTCAAGAACCGTACCCTCATGTCGCTCGACATGGGCTCGCTGATCGCGGGCGCGAAATATCGCGGCGAGTTCGAGGAGCGGCTGAAGGGCGTGCTCGACGAAGTGAAGGCCGGCGAAGGCGACATCATCCTGTTCATCGACGAGATGCACCAGCTGATCGGCGCGGGTAAGACCGAGGGCGCGATGGACGCGGGCAATCTGCTAAAGCCCGCGCTCGCCCGGGGCGAGCTGCACTGCATCGGTGCGACCACGCTCGACGAGTATCGCAAATATGTCGAGAAAGACGCGGCGCTGCAGCGGCGCTTCCAGCCCGTGTTCGTCGGTGAGCCGACGGTCGAGGACACGATCTCGATCCTGCGCGGCTTGAAGGAGAAGTACGAGCTGCATCACGGCGTGCGCATCACCGATGCCGCGCTCGTCAGCGCCGCGACGCTGTCCAACCGCTACATCACCGACCGCTTCCTGCCCGACAAGGCGATCGACCTGATGGACGAGGCGGCTTCGCGCATCCGCATGGAAGTCGAGTCCAAGCCCGAGGAGATCGAGAATCTCGATCGGCGCATCATCCAGCTCAAGATCGAGCGCGAGGCGCTGAAGAAGGAGACCGACGCGGCCTCCAAGGACCGGCTCGCCACCCTCGAAACCGAGCTGGCGAACCTCGAGGAGCATTCGGCCGGGCTGACGTCGCGCTGGCAGGCGGAGAAGGAGAAGATCAACTCCGAATCGCGGCTCAAGGAACAGCTCGAGGCCGCCAAGCTCGAACTCGACCAGGCCCAGCGCGCCGGCGATCTCGGCAAGATGAGCGAGCTCAGCTACGGCACCATCCCCGCGCTGACCAAGCAGCTGGAGGAAGCCCAGGCGACCACCAAGGGCGCGATGCTGCGCGAGGAAGTTACGCCCGACGACATCGCCGCCGTGGTCGCGCGCTGGACGGGCATCCCGATGGAGCGGATGCTCGAGGGTGAGCGCGAGAAGCTGCTCAACATGGAAGAAGTGCTCGGCAAGCGCGTGATCGGCCAGGCCGATGCAGTGAAGGCCGTGGCGACCGCGGTGCGCCGTTCGCGCGCCGGCCTGCAGGACCCGAACCGGCCGTTGGGCTCGTTCCTGTTCCTGGGGCCGACGGGTGTCGGCAAGACCGAACTGACCAAGGCGCTGGCGGAGTTCCTGTTCGACGACCCCAACGCGATGGTGCGCATCGACATGAGCGAGTTCATGGAGAAGCATTCGGTCGCGCGGCTGCTCGGTGCCCCTCCGGGCTATGTCGGCTATGAGGAAGGCGGCGTGCTGACCGAGGCGGTGCGCCGGCGGCCGTACCAGGTCGTGCTGTTCGACGAAGTCGAGAAGGCGCATGGCGACGTGTTCAACGTGCTGCTCCAGGTGCTCGATGATGGCCGGCTGACCGATGGCCAGGGCCGCACGGTCGATTTCTCGAACACGATCGTGATCCTGACGTCGAACCTGGGCTCGCAGTTCCTCACCAATCTGGGCGAGGGGCAGTCGGTCGAGAGTGTCGAGCCGCAGGTGATGGAAATCGTGCGCGGGCATTTCCGTCCCGAGTTCCTCAACCGGCTGGACGAGATCATCCTGTTCCACCGGCTGGCCGCGGAGCACATGGCGCCGATCGTCGACATCCAGGTCGGCCGGGTCGGCAAGCTGCTCAAGGATCGCAAGATCGTGCTCGACCTGACCGACGCCGCCCGTGCCTGGCTGGGCCGGGTCGGCTATGATCCGGTATATGGCGCACGCCCCTTGAAGAGAGCCGTGCAGCGCTATCTCCAGGACCCGCTGGCCGACATGATCCTGCGCGGCGATGTGAAGGACGGATCGACAGTGAAGGTGGACGAAGGCGACGGAGCGCTCGCGCTGTCGGTCGCCTGATCCGCCGGCAATGGAGGGCGGTGCCGCCGCCTTCCCCGCCTTCCTGGCGACGCACAAAAAAAGGGCCGCTCCCGAAGGAGCGGCCCAATCTTTTTGCGATCAGCTCAGATCTTTAGAAATCGACCCGGGCACCGACGCGGAAGTAACGGCCCAGAATATTCGCGCCGGCCCAGGCCGGGTTGAACTGGAAGATGCTGTAACCTGCCGACGGATCGTAGACAGGCTTGATGCCGGCGACATTCATGATGTTGCCGTACAGCGTGAACTTGTCGTTGATCTTGTAGCTCGCCGAGAAGTCGACGTTCCACTGCGCCTTGGTCTTGCAGAGCACCGGCTGACCGTTGGCATAGGTCGCAACCGACGCACCGATGCTGGCAGCGCAGTCACCCTTCACGCCGCCGTAATCGATCGACGCCAGGTCATAGCCGCTGGTGTAGTATACGGTCGTCGACCAGGTGAGACCACCCGTCGCGAAGGTATTCTGCCAGCTGCCGCGCCACTTCGGCGCACCCGAGCACGACGTCACGTCGCACGGGCTGAGCGTGCCGTCGTAGCGCTGCTCGCTGCCGCCGATCGTCTTGGCGAACTTGATCAGGTACGAAGACTCGAACGAGCTCGTCCAGGTCGTCTCTTCGTCCAGGGCAACGCGGGCATTCGCACCGAAGTCCAGACCCGAAACTTCCTGCGAGTCGTTGTTCTGGAACGAATACTGGATGAAGCCGAGCTGCGGGAGCGCGTTCGGGAACGCCGTGTCCGGGGTACCCGGGACCACGGTGATGCCCGGCACGTTCACGACGCCGTTGTTGGCATAGTATTGACGACGCACATCCGAATAGTCCGCGCCGCCGATGATGTCCGTGACCTTGATGTTCCAATAGTCGACGGTGAAGCTGACGTTGCGGATCGGCTCGAAGATCGTGCCCAGCGTCCAGCTGGTCGACTTCTCCGGGCTGAGCGCCGGATTGCCGGTCGAGGTCAGGCCGACCGGGAAGCTGCCCGTGGCATAGGCGTTGCCGCCGTGCGCCGCGATGAAGGCCGCTTCGGCCGGGGTCGCCGGGTTGAGCGTGTAGGTCACGTAACCCGTGGTCGGCAGGCCGTATGCTTCGTTGAACGACGGAATGCGGAAGCCCTTCGACCAGGTGCCGCGAACGGCGATCTGCTTGATCGGCTTAACCTTCGCCGTGAACTTCGGCGAGAAGTTGCTCTGGCCCGACGAGTAATCGTCGTAACGGCCGCTCGCACCCAGCTCGAGCTGATCGAAGATCGGCGCCGAGACTTCGTAATAGGCCGACTTCACGTTACGGCTGCCGACGGCGCCCACTGCGTTCGCCACGAAGTAGCGATCATAGGGCGAAGCCAGGTTCTCGGGGTTAGCCGAGGGGTTGTCGATCGACTCGTGACGGTAGGAGACGCCCGCCGCGACACCGAACGCACCGCCCGGCATCTGGAAGACTTCCTTGGTCAGCGTCGCCGACACCTGCCACAGATCCGAGAACGAACGGCTGCTGTTCAGCGGCGCGACATAGTCGCGGACCGCCTGGGTGTTCGCAGCCGGGTTCAGGAAGTTGTACTGGCCGGTGGCAACCATGTTCCACAGGCGCTGCGGAATGATGTAGTTGGCCTGGTCGATGTCCAGCTGGACCTGCGACGCGGTGGCATCGACCTGGTAGCCCCAGCCATCGCCGAACGTGCCGTTGATACCGATCGCGCCACGCAGGTTGCGCGCCTTGCTGTCGATGATGCGCGGCAGGTCGTAGGTCGCCAGAACCTGCGCACGCTGGCCCGAGGCAGCATAGGGGTTCTGCGGGTTGAGCACGCCGTTCGCGGCGGTGCAGCCCGTGTTGTCCATCAGGCGGGTACCGACGCCCGTCGAACAGACATAGACCGGCAGATAGAGGTTCGACGGCTGCAGGAAGCCGTTCGGGTTAGGCGGCGGCAGCGTGCCGCTGAGGCCGCTCGGCGTGCCGGTGGTCGAAGTCTTGACCTGGTAATAGTTGGCCGCAGCGTAGAACTCGGCATTGTCGCCGATCCGCGCCGTGAAGCGCGCGGAGAAGCCGAGGCGCTCCTGCTCCGGCTGGAGCTGGCCATAGGCAGCGCGCGTGTCGAGCTGGCACTGCACGGTGCCGCCAGCAGTGCCGCTGGCAGCAACCGGAACATTGACCGGGGCCAGGCCGCGGCAGCCAGCCGCAGTGTTCATCAGCTGGAACAGGCCGGTCGCGGTGCCGGCAGCGCTAACCGGACGAGCCGTCGGGACCGGAGTCGCCGAGAGGCCGTTGAAGCGGCCGTTGGTGTAGCTGTTGCGGACGCCGTTGAACATGCACGAGGTACGGCCATCGTTACAGACGCCGCTCAGGTCCGACGTGTTGTACGGATAGCCGCGATCGCGGGCGTACAGCGCGTCCTGGCGCTGATATTCGCCGTTGATGTAGAAATTGAAGCCCTGCTCGTTCAGGTCGCCATAGCCCCAGGTCGCGTCAAGACGCTGCTCGCCTGCGTCGCCTTCCTGCGAGATGCCGGCCGAACCGTTGAGGTGCAGGCCCTGGATCTGCTTCTTGGTGATCACGTTGACCACGCCGGCGACGGCGTCTGCGCCGTAGGTCGACGAAGCGCCGTCACGCAGCACTTCGATACGCTCGATGATCGCGTTCGGGATGGCGTTGAGATCGACGAAGTTGCGGTGGCCGTCGTCCGCGAGCGGATACGGCGCCATGCGCATGCCGTCGAAGATGGTCAGGGTCGACTGCACCGTCAGGCCGCGCAGCGAAACCGCGTTGGCGCCGGTGGCGAAGTTCGAACCGGTGTTCCAGCCCTGGGTGATCGTGCCGGCGCCGTTGGCCGAGATGCGCTGAACGGCTTCGGCAACGGTGTTGATGCCGCGCTGCTGCAGCGTCTCGGCGCTCAGCACGGTGACCGGCGAAGCGGTCTCGGTATCGGTGCGGCGGAACAGCGAGCCGGTGACGACGATTTCGCCAGCCTGATCGTCCTTCTCCTGCGCTACCGGCACGGTCGTGCTCGAGCTCGTATCCTGCGCCATCGCCGGTGCGGCGAACAGCGCACTCGCGAGAACGAGCGCGGACAGAGCCGTGCCCCCGCGCAGCGTGATCTGCGTGTTCTTCATGGTGATCCCTCTGTGTATCCGGCCGCGTCACGGATGCTCGGCAGCCGGGTTGTCTCCCCGCTCCCCCCTCCATTCGTGTGCAACTCACGTATCAGGAAGGCAGAGCTTGACGGGATCGTGGATCGCGGCCCCCTCGGTGTAAACCGCACGCGGTCATGCTGCGGGCGCTTTCAAAATGACTGTAGCTAAAATGCCACAACCGCGCTCGAATATTGCGCGGCAGCGCCGATTCCTGTTTCATTATGTTGCAGCGCGACACATTTGCGCCTCAATCCGTGACGGGCATTGACCCCGCCACGAGCAGCGGATCGATCCGCGCCTCCCGCCATTTGAGACTCCAGTGCAAATGCGGGCCCGTGGCACGCCCCGTCATCCCCACCGCGCCGATCGGCTGGCCCCGGCGAACATGCTCGCCCACCCGCACGTCGATTCGCGACAAGTGCATGAAAGCGCTGTTCAATCCCATGCCGTGATCGACCATCAGCAGGTTGCCTTCGAGCGTGAAAGGCCTGGGCGCAGCGAGAATCACCACGCCATCGGCGGGCGCCAGCACCACGGTGCCGGTGGGCCGGGCGATGTCGATTCCCGAATGATAGGAGCCCGGCTCGCCACGATAGATTCGCTGCGATCCGAAAAGCGTGGAAATACGCCCGACAACCGGCCAGAAAAACGGCATCTGGCGCCAACCCGCTGCATCAGTCTGTAATTTCCGTGCAGCATTGATCTGGGCGAGTTCGGCCGGGCGCAGCCGGTCGAACTCGGGGCGCGGCACCGGATATTTGGGCAGGGTGTCGAGGCGCGAGATATCCCAGGCGCGCGGCGCGATCGCCAGCTGCTGGCGCTGCTGGCTGCCGTCGCCCAGGGTCGCCACCAGCGTGGCGCCCGGGCCATGATCGCGGTCGAAGGCGATCAGGAACTTGCGGTCGGGCGTGAGCGGCACCGATTCGCCGTCGAGCGTGAGCAGGCTGGTGCCCTTGGGTGCCGTCCCGATCACCGCGCCACCCTGGATCAGCTGGCCCTGCAGCGCGAAGGGCGCGGCGATGTTCGGTGCGCTCGGAATGGCCGCAGCAATCGCCGCGGCCGCCGGCAGGTGCGTGACGGCGGGCAGTTGGGCACTGCCCAGCAAGGTGAAGCCCAGGATGGCGGCGGGCAGCCGGGCAGCGAGGCCCATCAGTCGCGCCCCCTCAACCCTGCATCGCCTGCATCGCCAGGGTGGCGGATGCATAGGGCTCCTGCTTCTCGACACTCCAGTAGCGCAGCAATTCGAGCGGGATCTTCTCGCTGCTGACCGCGCAGACGACATGATCGCCGGGCGTCAGCACGCGAAAGCCATTGGCCATGAAATGGAGGCGCGCCAGGCGGGCGACGGGGTTGGACATCAGCATGGCGGCATCCTCGAAACGTGCTTCTTCACAACAGGCTGGGCTGTTCGGGCTTGGGCGCATCATAGGTTTTGCCGGCCGGCCGCTCAAGGCGCGCATCGACCGCGCCATCGATGAAGTGGAGCGTCACCGCACCCGCGGCACGTGCAGCATCGGCGGTGCCGATCACTTTCTTCGTGCCGCGCGCCTCGACCCAGGCATAGCCCTTCTCCAGCGGGCGGTTGGGATGGACCAGGTCGAGGTGCCGCCCGATCCCGTCGAGCCGCTGCCGCGCTGCGGCGAGGCGCTGGTCAAGCATCGCCGGGCGCAGTGCGCCGGCCGAGCGATCGAGCACGCCGCGCGCCACGGTGACGCGCCGCTCGAGCGCGCGGTCGAGCCGCCCGCCGAGATCGTCCATCTTCTGGCGTTGCGGCCCGAGCAGCGCATCCCGCCTGGGCAGCACACGGACCAGGGCCGCCAGCCGCTCGCCGGCGCGCTCGTGATAGCGGCGCACGCAGCGCTCGGTGCGGTGGGCGAGCGTCGCAATCGCGTGGCGGACGTCGGCGAGCACCGGCACGGCGATCTCGGCGGCGGCCGTCGGCGTCGGCGCGCGCAGGTCGGCCGCGAAATCGCAGAGACTTGTGTCGGTCTCGTGCCCCACCGCGGAGATCACCGGGATGCGGCAGGCAGCGACCGCGCGCACAACCACCTCCTCGTTGAACGCCCAGAGATCCTCGATCGAGCCGCCGCCGCGCGCGACGATCAGCAGGTCGGGCCGCGGCACCGCGCTACCCTCGACCAGGGCATCGAAGCCGCGGATCGCATTGGCGACTTCCTGCGCGGCGCCGTCGCCCTGCACCTTTACCGGCCAGACCAGCACATGGCTGGGGAAACGGTCCGCGAGCCGGTGGAGGATGTCGCGGATCACCGCGCCGGTGGGCGAGGTGACCACGCCGATCACCTTGGGCATATAGGGCAGCGCCTGCTTGCGCTCGCGATCGAACAGGCCTTCGCCGGCGAGCTTGGCCTTCAACTTCTCGAACAGCGCCATCAGCGCGCCTTCGCCGGCCAGCTCCATCCGCTCGATGACGATCTGGTATTTGGAGCGCCCAGGATAGGTGGTCAGCTTGCCGGTGACGATCACTTCGATGCCGTCCTGCGGCTGGAACGGGATCGCGCTGGCGGCACCGCGCCAGATCACGCCGTCGATCACCGCATCGGCATCCTTGAGCGCCAGATAGGCATGGCCCGAGGCCGCGCGCTTCCAGCCGGAGATCTCGCCGCGCAGCCGGACATGGCCGAACTCGCCCTCGACCATCCGCTTCAGCGCGAGCGATAATTCGCTGACCGAAAGCGCCGGTGCGTTGTCGCCCGCCACGGGCTCGGCTACGAGCCGCGCTGGCGTATCGAAGAAGGGGTCGCTCATGAATGTCCTATTGCTCGGCTCGGGCGGCCGCGAACATGCTCTGGCCTGGAAGCTCGCGCAATCGCCGCTGCTCGAACGGCTCTACGCCGCGCCGGGCAATCCGGGAATAGCCGAGCACGCCGAAATCGTGGACATTTCGATGAACGACCACCGCGCCGTGATCGATTTCTGCCTGCGCCATTCGATCGGCTTCGTGGTGATCGGCCCCGAGGCGCCGCTCGTCGGCGGGCTGGCCGACAACCTCCGCACCATGGGCACGCTGGTGTTCGGGCCCAACAAGCTGCCCGCCCAGCTCGAAGGCTCGAAGGGCTTCACCAAGGATTTGTGCGCGCGCGAGAAGATCCCGACCGCCGGCTATGTCCGCTGCGAGACGCGCGACGGCGCGCTCGCCAGCCTCGAGGATTTCGGGCTGCCGGTGGTGATCAAGGCCGACGGCCTGGCCGCGGGCAAGGGCGTCACCGTCGCCTTCACCCATGAAGAGGCCGAAGGCGCGGTGCTCGCGATCTTCTCGGAAGCCGGCGCCAGCGTGGTGATCGAGGAATTCCTGGAGGGCGAGGAAGCCAGCCTGTTCGTGCTCACCGATGGCGAGGCGTTCGTGCCCTTCGGCTCGGCACAGGACCACAAGCGCGTCGGCGACGGCGATACCGGCCCGAACACCGGCGGCATGGGCGCCTACAGCCCCGCCCGCGTGCTAACCCCGGCGCTGGAACAACAGGCGATCGACGAGATCGTCCGCCCGACGATCGAGGCGCTGGCGCGGATGGGCGCGCCTTATTCGGGCGTGCTCTATGCCGGGCTGATGCTGACGCCGACCGGCCCCAAGCTGATCGAGTACAACGCCCGCTTCGGCGATCCCGAATGCCAGGTGCTGATGCTCCGCTACCAGGGCGATCTGCTCCAGCTGATGCTCGCGGTGGCCAAGGGCGAGCTGGCCGGCCAGCCCGCGCCGGCGTTCGCCGACAAGACCGCGCTCACCGTGGTGATGGCGGCCGATGGCTATCCCGCCACCCCCGAGACCGGCGGCGCGATCCGCGGCATCGACCAGGCCGAGGCGACCGGCGCCAAGGTGTTCCATGCCGGCACCCGGATGGAGGGCGACACGCTGGTCTCCAGCGGCGGGCGCGTGCTCAACGTCACGGCGCCGGGCGACACGGTGCGCGAGGCGCAGGTTGCAGCCTATAAGGCGGTTGACGCGATCGACTTCCCCACCGGCTTCTGCCGCCGCGACATCGGCTGGCGCGAAGTGGAACGCGAGGGCTAGAAGGCCAGGTTTTCCACTGGGGGGCCTCGCCGCCGAAATTCTTGCCGCAATATTCGATCCACACCCTGTCGGTCGTGCGATCGTAGCGTCCCAGGACAACCCCTGGCCGTCGAGTCGTCGATGGAGGCCACCGGGAATGGCCAATTTCCGGCGACCAGAACATGCGGCGACCTCGCGGAAATTGAGCAGGACATATCGTTCATCGATCGCGTTCCGCAGCGGCGCGCTCCGATCGATGTCGCGATGCAGGTCATAGCCATAGGTGCGAAGCCAACCGTCCAGCCTGCCGATGCACGGCTTGCCCTCCAATCGCGCCTCGATGCGATCGAGCAACTGATAGGGGGGGCTTGGGAAGCTGTTCCAGCGCCGCCGCGATCTCATCGATCGTCTGATTCTGCACTGGCGGATCCGGATCGTGGCACCCCGCCAGCGTCGCGAACATCAATATCAGCAAGCCACCGCGCATGGCATATGGCTATTCCACCCCAAGAATGATACAAGATATCATTCGTTCATCTGGCGCTCATCGCGGAAGCGCAACATTCGCTCCACCAGGCACGCAGCGACTCGCGTGCCGCACTCTGAAGGGGAGAGTTGCCATGTCGCGTTCCGCTCTGCTGCTCGGTTGTACTGCCCTGCTCACCACCTCCGCCGCGCCGCCGCCCTTGCCCAAGGCCAGGCCGGTCGCCGCTGCCGCGCAGGACCGCTCGCCGGTCCGCTGCGTGAAGCAGCCCGACATCGTCATGTCGGGCAATCCCGTGCGGGGCCGCCACCCCGTGCCGACCTCGATGCCGGTGCCGGTCCCGACGCCCCCTCCCATGCCGATGTATGAGCCGATGCCGGCCCCGCCGGCGCCCGTGGCGAGCCAGGAAGTGGTCGTCGCCGGCCATCGCGCCTCGATGCAGAATGCGACTCCGGTCACCGTCACCGGCGCGCTCCAGCGCGCCAAGACCGCCGACGGCGTTCGCGGCGTCCCGCCCTATGGCGCGACCGGCAATACCGAGCGCTATGACGGCAAGGCCATCGCCTCGATCCTCTCGGTCGCCGACCAGCCTGTCTCCACCTTCTCGGTCGATGTCGATACCGGCGCCTATGCCAATGTCCGCCGCTTCCTGACGCAGGGGCAGGATGTGCCAACCGAGGCGGTGCGCACCGAGGAGCTGATCAACTATTTCCGCTACGATTATCCGCGACCCACGTCGCGCGAGGTGCCGTTCAGCGTGACCACCGATGTGTCGACCACGCCGTGGAACGCGGAGACGCGGCTGCTGCGCATCGGCCTGCGCGGCTATGACGTCGATGCCAAGGGCCGCCCGCCCGCCAATCTCGTCTTCCTGGTCGATGTCTCGGGATCGATGGAGAGCCAGGACAAGCTGCCCCTGGTCAAGCGCGCCCTCACCCAGCTCGCAGACCGGCTGACCCCGCGCGACCGCGTGTCGATCGTCGTCTATGCGGGTGCCGCCGGCGTGGTGCTCGAGCCTACAGCCAAGAAGGAATATGTGAAGGCGGCGCTCGACTGCCTCTCGGCCGGCGGCTCCACTGCGGGCGGTGATGGGATCAAGCTCGCTTATTCGGTCGCCCGCGCCAATTTCCTGAAGGACGGCATCAACCGCATCTTCCTGGCCACCGATGGCGACTTCAATGTGGGGATGAGCGACAACGGCGCGCTCGAGGCGCTGGTCAAGAAGAACCGCGACGACGGCATCACGCTGACCACGCTCGGCTTCGGCACCGGCAATTACAACGAAGCGATGATGGAGCGCATCGCCGATGTCGGCAACGGCAACTATGCCTATATCGACAGCGCGATGGAGGCGACCAAGGTGCTCGACGACGAGCTCTCCGCCACCCTCTTCACCATCGCCAAGGACGTGAAGGTCCAGGTCGAGCTCAACCCGTCCCAGGTGAAGCAGTACCGCCTGATCGGATACGAGAACCGCGCGCTGGCCGAGGAGGACTTCAACAACGACACCGTCGATGCCGGCGATATCGGCGCGGGGCACCAGGTGACCGCCCTTTACGAAGTCGTCCCCGCCAATGCGAAGGGCTGGACTTCTGATCGCCGCTACGACGCCAATCGTCCCGCTGCCGCCGCGGCCACCGGCAGCGAGATGGCCTTCGTCAAGCTGCGCTACAAAATCCCCGGCGACGAGACCTCGAAGCTGCTCGAGCGGCCAGTGCCGGCAAGCCTGATGCAAAGCGCAGCAGCGCCGCGCGGCGACATGGCGTTCGTCACCTCGGTCGCGGCGTTCGGCCAGCATCTGCGCGGGGACAAGTACCTCAACGGCTATAGCTACCCCCAGATCGGGGCGCTGGCGCCGGCTTCCGAGAATTACTGGCGCAGCGAGTTCGGACGCCTGGTGAAGCTTGCCGATTCGGGACACGCGTCCGGAGGCGCGAGCGACTAGCTTGTCCCGCTGCGTCGCACCACGTTATGCATTGCACAGGAATCGCAACTCGCACGACGGGAACAGGCGCAGATGAACAGCACGGAACCGCTCTTTAACGGCGCGCCGATTTGGTTGACGCTCCCGTTCGCGGCGATCGCGGCGGGAGTCGTCTTCGCGCTCCTCATCCTGTTCTGGGGGGCCCGGCTCGCCAGCCGCCGCCGCGCGGCGCGCGAGGAGGTCGAGGAATATAATGAGGAATATGCGGAGCAGACACCCTCGCGCCCGATCAGCGCGCCCGTCGCCCCGCCGCCTCCGCCGATCGCCGAGCCGCCGCTAGCACCGCCCGCGCCGATCGTGCCGCCACCCGCCCCCGAGCCGGTCGTCGAAACGCCCGCGCCCGTGACGGTGCCCGAGCCGGTTGCCGAGATCGTCCCGACCCCGCCACCGCCGGTGGTCGAGGAAACGCCTGCGCCCGAACCTCTGGCACCCGAGCCCCTGGCACCCGAACCCCTGGCAGACGAGCCGATCGCCGCGGCCGCGCCGCTCGATGCGTCGCCGGCCTCGCTCGCTTCGGACATCGCCGAGCCCGTTCAGCCCGAGCCGGCACCAGCGCCGGAGCCGGTCACCGCTGCACCCGCTGCTCACGCCGCGGATGATCTCACCCGGATGAAGGGCGTTGGCCCGCGCCTGGCGGATCGGCTGAACACCGTCGGCATCACCAGCTTCGCCCAGCTTGCCGCGCTGACGCCGGAAGAAGCTGATGCACTCGACGCCAGGCTCGGCGACTTCCAGGGCCGCATCCACCGCGACCGCTGGATCGAGCAGGCAGGCTTCCTGGCCAAGGACGACATCGCCGGCTTCGAAGGCGTGTTCGGGAAGCTCTAAATCGCGCGGAACAGCCCAGGCGCATTAGCGTGCACCGCCGCGAGGATTTCCTCATGCGTGCAGGTCAGGCCCTGGGCGGTCAGCGCGATCTCGCCGAACCCGATCAGCTTGTTGCCCTTGGCCAGGCGCCCGTGCAGCGTATCCGGGCGATAGCGCTCGGGCTCGCGCAGCCACAGCGAGACGAAGCGCTGGCGCTTGATGCTCATGTCCGCGGCGCGGGTGAAGGCAGTCCAGGGCATGCGTTCCTGCGACCAGCGGCGCCAGAGTATGCCTTCGGGCCCGATCTCCATAACGGGGCCGGTGCGGAAGATCTGCCGCACGGCAACCAGCGTGCATAGCGGAAAGAAGACCAGACCGGCCCAGCCAGCCCAATAGTGCACTGGATCACCTACCGGATCCGCGAGCCGCACGGCAAACAGTGCGACGAGACTCATCAGCACGCCAAGCCCGACCAGGCCGAGCTGCTGGCCCCGCGCGCCATGCGCAACGAGGCGGAACGCGCTGCTCATTTGCCTTCGGCGCGCGCCACCAGCAGCTTGTCGATCTTGCGTCCGTCCATGTCGACGATCTCGAAGCGCCAGCCCTGCTCGACGAAGCTGTCGCCTTCGTTGGGCAGCCGCTTGAGCACCGACAGCGCCAGGCCGGCGACGGTGGCGTAATCGCGGTCCTCGTCGAGATCGAGGCCGAGCTTGTCGGCGAGCAGGTCCGCCGGCATCTGCCCCGAGACTAGCAGCGAGCCGTCCTCTCGCGTCACGACATTGGGGTTGTCGCTCGGATCCACGTCCGAGGCGAGTTCGCCGGCGATCGCGGCGAGCAGGTTCGCCGGCGTGACGATCCCCTCGAAATGGCCGTACTCGTCATGGACCAGCCCCATCGGCACTTCCGCCCTGCGCAAGGCGCCCAAAGCGTCCATCGCGTCGATCGTGTCGGGCAGGATCGGCGCCTCGCGCATCAGCTTGCGCAGGTCGAGCGCTTCGCCACGGAACAGCGCCGCGGCGATATCGCGCGCCTGGACCACGCCGATCACCGTGTCGATCGACCCCTCGGCCACCGGCAGGCGCGTGCGCGGGGTGAGCAGCAGCGCCTCGCGGATGCCATCGGCATCCAGGTCGACATCGACCCAGTCGACATCGGTGCGCGGCGTCATCACTTCGCGCACCGGCCGGTCGGCAAGGCGGACGACGCTGGAGATGATCGAACGCTCATGCTCCTCGATCACGCCCGACTTGCTGGCCTCGGCGACGATGAGGTGGAGTTCCTCGGCTGTGACCCGGTTCTCCGATTCGCGGTTGAGGCCGATCAGGCGGAAGATCAGCGCGCTGGTTGAATCGAGCAGCCAGACGATCGGTGCGGTGGCGCGGCTAAGCCACAGCATCGGCACCGCCATCGTCACGGCGATCGGCTCGGGTGAGCGCAGCGCGAACTGCTTGGGCACCAGCTCGCCGATCACCAGCGAGAAGAAGGTGGTGATGCCGATCACGATCGCGATGCCGAGCGTATGGGCCAGCTCCTCGTGCACGCCGAGCAGCTCGATGCGCTGCGCGGTCGGCTCCCCCAGGCTCGCGCCCGAATAGGCGCCGGCGATGATGCCGATCAGGGTGATGCCGATCTGCACGGTGGAAAGGAACTTGCCCGGATCGGAGGCGAGCAGGATCGCGGTGCGCGCCCCCGTCCCGGCGCGGCCGACCCTCGCCATTGCCTCCAGCCTCGCCGCGCGCGACGAGACGATCGCCAGCTCCGACATCGAAAAAAGGCCGTTGAGAACGATCAGCGCGAAGATGATCGCTACGTCTATCCAGGGGAAAGGCGCTAACATGGTGTCCGGCCTTCATATCCGCATAGGGGGGCACGCGGCAACCGGCGTTGCATCCACGGAACGAATGGATGCGAATTCCTCCCTCCGAGGGCACCCCCGGGGGAGGATTTTAGCCTCGTCGTTCGCGGAAGAAATCGCGCAATATCTCGCCTGCCTCGGCCTCGCCGATGCCAGGATAGAGTTCTGGGCGATGGTGGCAGGTCGGCTGGCTGAAGAAGCGCGGGCCATGCTCCACCGCGCCGCCCTTGGGATCGGCCGCGCCATAATAGACGCGCGCGATCCTGGCATGGGCAATCGCACCGGCGCACATCGCGCAGGGCTCGAGCGTCACCCACAGGTCGCAATCCTCGAGCCGATCGCGGCCCAGCTGCTCGGCGGCGGCGCGAATCACCCGCATCTCGGCATGGGCGGTGGGATCGTGGAGCGTGCGTGGCGCATTGGCGGCGGTGGCGATCACTTCGCCCCGATGCACCAGCACCGCGCCCACCGGCACCTCGCCAGCTTGCGCCGCCGCACGGGCAGCGTCGAGCGCCAGGCGCATCGGTTCGGGGAGGGGAAACATCAGCGCCCGCGTAGCGCGGAAGCCGTGCCACGTCACCTTCCCGGTGAAGGCCGAGGCCCAGTCCAACGTCCCAGGCTTAAAGTCTAAGCCCCGGCCTTCGCCGGGGACAAGCTATGCAGTGACTGGCGTCGCAGGCTCGACGGGCTTCGCTTCCGGATCGCGCAGCACGCTCCATAGCGCGTAGGCGACGCCGGGGATGAACCCCAGCACTGTCAGCCCCGTTGTGATCCAGAAATCGCGCCCCGGCCCCTTGGCCAGATAAGTGCTCAAAGGCGGCAGCAACACCGCCGCCGCCACGGATCCAGGGCGCGCGGCCATCATTTTGCGGCGGGCGTAGGCGTCGGCGTCGCGCCGGCCTGCTTCACTTCGATGGTGGGCAAGGTCACTGTGGTGTTCTTCATCTCTACCGTCGGCACCTCAACGGTCGTGTTGGTGGTTCCGATCCCTACCGAACCCGTCTCGGCCTTGAATTTGGGCAGCTGGCCGCCCTTCGCGTCGAAGGTGATGGTGGGCATGGTCGCACCCTGCTGCTGCTCGATATGCAGCATGCCGACCGACATGAGCACCACGACGGCAAGCGCGATAAGGCCTATAAGAACGAGAATTCCACGCATCGCTTCATCTCCCCAAAATGAATCGCCAGATTTGGTCCGCCAAATCGAACCGGTCGCGTAATCAACGCCGCATCAACCATGGCGGTTGCATGGGCACAAGGCGTTTCTTGGGGCGAATCGGTTGACGCACCGTCCCAATACGGCTATCCGCGCCACCTTTCCGGCCCCGGTTCGCTGAGGCTCAAACCAGGATATCAAACGATGTCGCGCATTTGCGAGCTGACCGGCAAGGGCCGGCAGGTGGGTAACAACGTTTCCCACGCCAACAACAAGACCAAGCGTACGTTCCTGCCGAACCTGCAGAACGTCACGCTGATCTCCGATTCGCTGGGCCGCAGCGTCCGCCTGCGCGTTTCGACGCACGGCCTGCGTTCGGTCGAGCACAATGGCGGCCTGGACAACTGGCTGCTCAAGACCAGCGAAGACGACCTGTCGCTCCGCGCCCGTCGCCTGAAGCGCGAAGTGCGCAAGGCGACCGCCGAGAAGACCGCGGCCTAAAAGCCACGCCGCTGACGGCTCA
Organism: Sphingomonas sp. GW821-FHT12D09; assembly: GCF_058807215.1. NCBI lineage: Bacteria > Pseudomonadati > Pseudomonadota > Alphaproteobacteria > Sphingomonadales > Sphingomonadaceae > Sphingomonas > Sphingomonas sp. GW821-FHT12D09. The sequence continues at coordinate 247,187 of NZ_JBXAQL010000004.1, forward strand.
ATGCGGGCCCGTTCTCCACAGCGGAGGGCGGGCTTTTCGCATGTCGTTTTTCGGCGTGCACCTCGTCGGGCTAACGCACCAGAACATCAATGATGAGCGCGAGCGTCACAATTGCCATCGCGACGATAAACACCCAAAATCGGCCAGGGTCGGCCTCACGCGTCACGGACCGCCATTCGGCCGGCGCACTTCTTAGCCCGAGGCCGCCTGAGGCGAGGCCACCGAGCATCGTGACGGTGGATACCAGGATGATGATCCACTCGAACCACTTCGAGGCTACCATGCGCGCTGCCCTCCCGTCGCGAGCCTAACCCATAGCGCCAATGGTCGCCACATCGTCGGCAGCCATCAGCGCTTCGCGAAGTCCACCCGGAACTTGAGCAGCAGCGACCATTCCCAGAATTGCTGGTTGTCGTCCGATGCGATCCACAGGATCGTGTCCTTGCCTTCGCGCGTCACCGCCAGCGCTTCGTAATTGTCGTGGAGCAGCGGCGCGGCCAGCGTCGCGATCTCGGTGCCGCGCACCACTGCGCCGGCGCGAATCGCGCGCGGATCGACCAGGGTGAGCTTGGCGGTGAACAGCGCCGGCACCGAGAAGCGCCGGTTCAGCACGATCAGCCGGCCATCGGGCAACTGCACCGCGTCGCTGGGATCGTAAAGCTCGCCAGGCGGCATGTAGGAGAAGCGAATCGGTTTCGCTTCCGGCGCCGTCGGGTCGCCGGGGAAGAGCAAAGCCTCGCGGCCGACTCGGCTGCCCTTGGGCCGCGAGGTCTCGCTCAACACCACGAAGCGGCCATCGGTCATGCGGACCATCGATTCGGGTCCGCCATTGCTCGACCAGCCCCGCATCGCCGCCGGCCGCGCGCTCCGCTCGGCGCGCGTCAGACCGTCGTCATAGCGCCAGATCGCGTTGTAATTCTCGAAGCCGACCCAAATCCCGCCGGTGGCGGGATCGCCGGCCATCGACTCCGAATCGCGGTCCGCCTTCAGCCAGCCGGTGCCCGGCCCATCGGGCAAGTCGCCGAACCGCAGCTCGCGCGGCGTCCAGTCGGCACCCATGCGAAAGCGGATGAAGGTGCCGCCATCGGCGAGCAGGGTGAAGCGGTCCCCCTTGATTTGGAGCGATGAGAAGCCGCCAAATGCCCGGTCAGGGCTCTTCAGCCGAACCCCGCCGAGATAGGTGAGCGCGCCAACCCGGGTCCGCGATGGATCCTGCGCATCCAGCGCTACGCGCTCCACGGTCATGAGCGGCACCGGGCCCAGCAGGTCCCGCCTCTCGCGCCCCGAGGTGGAGAGCAGCAGGATCAACCAGAGCGAGAACAGGGCGATCGCGGAACGCAGCATTGTGCCCGCTCATAGCGGCTTGCGGCCGCAGAACCAGCGCCCGAAAGATGAACGCCAGATGACCGGCACGTTCAGGAGAAACTAAAGGGAACCCGCTAGAGTCGGGTTCGTTATCCTCACATAGTTTACCCTCGCGTAGCGTATCGAGGGCCGAGGGCCGCTCCCATATGGGGCGGCCCTCGTCGCATCAGTACATGTGCTGCCCGCCGTTGATCGACAGAGTCGATCCGGTGACGAACCCGCCATCCTCCGAGCATAGGAACACCACGCCGCGCGCGATCTCGTGCGCCTGGCCAAGCCGGCCGACCGGGATCTTGGCGACGATCTTCTCGAGCACTTCGGGCGGCACCGCGGCGACCATGTCGGTGTCGATATAGCCCGGCGCGATCGCGTTGACCGTAACCCCGAAGCGCGCGCCTTCCTGTGAGAGCGCCTTGGTGAAGCCGTGGATACCCGACTTGGCGGCGGCATAATTGACCTGGCCATACTGGCCGGCCTGGCCGTTGATCGAGCCGATATTGACGATGCGGCCCCATTTGCGCTCGCGCATGCCGGGGAACACCGCATGCGCCATGTTGAAGCAGCCGCCCAGGTTGACGCGGATCACGTCCTCCCACATCTCCCGGCTCATCTTCAGGATGGTGCCGTCGCGGGTGATGCCGGCATTGTTGATCACCACATCGACCGGGCCTAGTTCGGCCTCCACCCTCGCCACGCCTTCGTGGCAGGCATCGTAATCGCCCACGTCCCATTTGTAGGCGGCGATGCCGGTGCGGTCGGTGAAGGCCTTGGCCTTCTCTTCATTGCCCGCATAGTTGGCGGCGACGGTCATCCCCGCATCCCGGAGCGCAAGGCTGATCGCCTCGCCGATGCCGCGGGTTCCCCCCGTCACGATCGCTACGCGTGCCATGTTTTTCCTCTCCTCTATGGGTTGCAGCGGACGCTAGGCAGGCCGGGTCCAGCCCGCAAGCTCCTCACTCAAAATTGTGCGCAGCATCTCGATGCCGCCCTGGCTGTCGTTGAGACAGGGAAGATAGGCGAAATGGGTGCCGCCCGCGGCGAGGAAGGTCTCGCGCCCGCGGATTTCCAGCTCCTCCAGCGTCTCCAGGCAATCGGCGGAGAAGCCCGGGGCGACGATGGCGATCTTCTTCACCCCCCTGGTCGGCAACTCGGCGAGAATCGTGTCGGTCGCGGGCTCCAGCCATTTCGCCTTGCCGAAGCGCGACTGGAAGGTGACGATCAGTTCCCGCCCAAGCGCCTCGCCGAGCAACCGCGCGGTCTTCTGGCAATGGCAGTGATAGGGGTCGCCCAGGTGAAGCGTCCGCTCGGGCATGCCATGGAAGCTTGCCAGGACCGCATCGGGCGCGAAATCCTGCCGGGCCAGGCTCTCTTCCACCGAGGCCCTGAGCGCGGTGATATAGGCGGGATGGTCGTGATAGGGCGGCAGCGTGCGCAGCGCCGGCTGCCACCGCATGCCGGCCAGCGTGGCGAAGGCCGCGTCATTGGCCGTCGCGGTCGTCGCCGCGCAATATTGCGGATAGAGCGGTGCCACCAGGATGCGCTCGCAGCCACGCGCCTTCAGCTGCTGGAGCTGTCCCGCGATCGCCGGCTGGCCGTAGCGCATCGCATTGGCGACAATCACGTCCGGCCCGAAGGCGTGCCGCAAGGCCTCTGCCTGGGCGATGCTGATCGCGGCGAGCGGCGAGCCGTCCTCGCGCCAGACCTGGGCATAGGCATGAGCGGACTTCTTCGGCCGGGTGCGCAGGATGATCCCGCGCAGGATCGGCTGCCACAGAAAGGGCGATATCTCCACCACCCGGCGATCGGACAGGAACTCGCCCAGATAGCGCCGCACCGCGCCGGGCTCGGGCGCATCGGGCGTGCCGAGGTTGACCAGCAGCACGCCGATCTTGCCGGTCGCGACGGGTACATGTTTTTCCGGCCAGATCATTCGGCGTCCGATAGCAAGGGCAGCACCCGGAAGCGTACGCCGCTCGCCGATTGCAGCGCGTTGGCGATGGCCGGGGCGACGGCCGGCACGCCCAATTCGCTCACCCCGCCGGGGTCCGCTGCGTTGCGGATCAGCTCGACAGTGATGTCAGGCGCGTCGGCGAGCGTCGGCAGGCCAAGCTCGGACAGCTCGCGCACGTCCGCCACATTCTCGGTGAAGCCGGTCGATCCCGCGATCGCCGCGGCCATGCCGAAGATCAGCCCGCCTTCGATCTGCTGCTTGACCAGATCGGGATTCACGATCCGCCCGCAATCGACCGCGGCGACCAGCCGCTCGACCCGGACCTTGCGCCCCTCGAGCTTCGCTTCGGCCATCACCGCGATATAGGAGCCGCGAAACGCGTGGCAGGCGATGCCCTGGCCGCTGCCCGGCTGCCCGCCCTGCCAGCCGCCGAGCTGCGCCGCGGTCTGCAGGCACCGCGCGAGCCGCGTCTCGTTGCCCAGCATCGCCATGCGGAACGACACCGCATCCTGCTCGGCGACATGCGCCAGCTCGTCGAGGAAGCTCTCGATAAAGAAGCAATTGTAGCTGTGCGCGCCCGAGCGCCAGTATCCGGTCGGCACGCCGATCACGGCGGGGTGGTGGTCGACCGCGTAATTGGGGATGCCGTAGATGGGCTCCGCGCCCGCCACCGCCGAAGGATCGCCCTTGCCCGGCAGTGCGAGCGAGGCCTGGACGACCGGATCGCTGCCGAGCAGCCGCGTCGCCAGCTCGCGTCCCATCTCCGGCGCCGCGATCTTGGCGAGCAGGCCGGTGACCTGGCCGCGCCCGTTGAGCTTGCCGGTCAGCCGCCCGATCGCCGGCGGACGATAGCGGTCGTGCCGCATGTCCTCGCCGCGCGGCCAGGTGAGCTGCACCGGCCGGCCGATCTTCTGCGCAAGCACCGCCGCTTGCGCCGCCACTTCATGCTCCAGCTTGGCGCCGAACGAGCCGCCGGCCATCGTCGCGTGCACCGTCACCGCGCCTTCGCCGATGCCGATGGCCCGCGCCGCCGCCGCCCGCGCCAGCCCCGGCGCCTGGGTGGGCAACCACAGCGAGAGATGTCCCTCGGCATAGGACGCCGTGCAGGTCATCGGCTCCAGCGCGGCGTGCAGCGCGACATCGACGCGGTACTCGGCATTGACCACCTTCGCCCCGCGGAAGTCGGAGGCGAGATCGCCCGCCTCGTGCAACCGCGCGCCACCGGCATCAAGCGCGGCGTTCAGCGCATCGGCGATTGAATCATTGTTGATCACCGCTTCGGGGACCTTGAAGCGTGGCCGCATCGCATCGATCGCGCGCTGCGCCGCCCAGCCATTGTTCGCGACCGCGGCGACCCAGTCGCTGGTCGTCACCACCGCGAGCATGCCCGGCACCTTGTTGGCAGCCGCCCGGTCAAGCTTGACCAGCTCGGTCTCGCCGATCGGCCCCATCCGGATCGAGGCGAACACCATGTTGGGCAGGCGGACATCGGCGGCATAGAGCAGGCTGCCGTCCACCTTGGCCGGCGCATCGAGCCGGGGGAGCGGCTGGCCATAGAGCCGGTTGGCCTCGCCGGTGCGCAGCGGCACGTCGCCGGGCACACTCTCGTCCGCCGCGTCGGCCGCGAGTTCGCCGAAGCCGAGCTTCGAATTGCCGTGTATAACCTGACCGCCGGCAGTGTCGCAGCTCTGCCACTCGGTGCCCCAGCGCCGCGACGCCGCCTTGCACAGCAGCACCCGCGCGGCGGCGCCGGCGTGGCGCAGCTGATCCTCGAAGCTGCGGATCGATGTCGAGCAGCCGGTGAGCATCAGCCCCGAGCGCGCGGCATGGCTGCGGCGCAATTGCTCGGGCAGGCCGCCCAGCGCGAGTTCGAACAGCGTCTCGGCGGCGAGCGGATTGGCATAGAGCGGGTTGAGCGGCGCCGGCTCCACCCCCACCAGCTTCCAGTCCGCGCCCAGCTCGTCGGCGATGATCTGCGGCATGGCGGTGAACACGCCCTGCCCTTCCTCGCACTGGGGAATCGCGACCGAGACATGCCCGTCCGCGCCGATCTTGAGCCAGGCGCCGAACAGGCTCTCGCCCGGCGCCGCGGTGAGATTGGGGAGATAGGTACGCGGCCACACCGCCCAGGCGACCACCAGCCCGACGCCCACGCCCCCGCCGATCAGCAGCGTGCGCCGGTCCAGCTTCGCGAGCTTGCCGAGTTCGACCTTCATCGGGCCTCCTCTATCCTGCGGGCTGGGGACTGTCATCCCTGACCTATCCCGCCACCCCGGCCTGACCCAGGGTGGCGAGGGAATAAATCCGTCTCCGCCGCGAACCCCTTGGGTTTGCCCACCACCTGTTCTATCGGGCGGTACACCCGGAGGGACATCAGTGCTGCTTGCCACCCTGGCCGCCACGGCCGCCCAGCATATCCATTTCGCCGATCTCGGCCTGAACAAGGTCGCGCTGTCGCTCGGCTTCTTCGACATCAAATGGTATTCGCTGGCCTATATCGCCGGCATCCTGATCGGCTGGTGGTATCTGCTCCGCCTACTGCGCGAACCCGGCGCGCCGATGAGCAAGAAGCACGCCGACGATCTCGTCTTCTATGCGACGCTCGGCATCATCCTGGGCGGGCGCCTGGGCTATGTGCTGTTCTACGGGCTCGACCGGTTCATCCAGCACCCGGTCGAGATCTTCAAGCTGTGGGACGGCGGCATGTCGTTCCATGGCGGCGTGCTCGGCACCACGCTGGCGATCATCCTGATGTGCCGCCAGCAGAAGCTTAACTGGCTGCGCGTCCACGACTATGTCGCGTGCGTCGTCCCCTTCGGCCTGTTCTTCGGCCGCCTCGCCAATTTCGTGAACGGCGAGCTGTGGGGCAAGCCTGCCAACCTGCCCTGGGCGATCGTCTTTCCCGGCGCCGGCGACGTGGCACGCCACCCGAGCCAACTCTACGAAGCGGGGCTCGAGGGGATCGTGCTGTTCGCCATCCTCTGGTTCGCCTTCTGGCGCACCAAGGCGCGCTACGAGCCGGGCAAGCTCGTCGGCATCTTCCTGCTCGGCTATGGCGCCTTCCGCTTCTTCGTCGAATATTTCCGCGAGCCCGATGCGCAGTTCGCCGGCACGATGTTCGAGAACGTCATCCATATGGGCCAGGTGCTGTGCCTGCCAATGATCATCGGCGGCATCTACCTGATCGCCACCGCCAGGGGCCGGCGCGAGCGGGTCGAGCCGATCGCGAGCGCGGAGAGCGTGGCCTGAAGTGCGCGACGTTCCAGTAGAGAAGGGCCCCCTCGACGCCGGGCAGCAGGAGCGCAGCGCCAACGCCGCCGAGCCCCTGCTCGCCGAGCGGCTCTCCCGCGCCATCACCATGGCCGGGCCGATCCCGCTCTCGCAGTTCATGGGCGCGGCCAACGCGCATTATTACGGCACGCGCGATCCGCTGGGCGCGCGCGGCGACTTCACCACCTCGCCCGAGATCAGCCAGATGTTCGGCGAGCTGGTCGGGCTGTGGGTGGCGGATCTGTGGCAGCGCGCCGGCCAGCCGCCGATCCGCTATGTCGAGCTGGGCCCGGGCCGCGGCACGCTTGCCGCCGATGCGTTGCGGGCGATGGCCAAGGCCGGGCTGACGCCGCCGGTCGACCTGATCGAGACGAGCCCGATGTTGCGCGCCGTCCAGGCCGAGCGCGTGCCGGGCGCCGAATTCCATCTCGAGCTGATCGGCCTGCCCGACGATGCGCCGCTGGTCTTCGTCGCCAACGAATTCTTCGACGCGCTGCCGATCCGCCAGCTGATCGCCACGGCAGAGGGCTGGCGCGAGCGGCTGGTCGCCTGCCAGGACACGCTGTTCCTGCCGATCGCTGGCGACCGCAGCTTCGACATGATCATCCCGCGCGACTTCAAGGATGCGGCGCCGGGCTCGATCCTCGAGACTTCCCCGGCCAGCGTCGCGGTGCTGCGCCAGCTCGCCGCGCGGCTTACCGAACAGGGCGGCGCCGCGCTGATCGTCGACTATGGCTATTGGGGCCCCGCGATCGGCGACACGCTACAGGCGGTGAAGGGCCACGAATACGCCAACCCGTTCGATGAGCCCGGTGAAGCGGATCTCACCGCTCATGTCGATTTCGCCACGCTCAAGGAAGCTGCCGAGGCCGAGGGACTGGTCGTCCACGGCCCCGTCACGCAGGGCGATTTCCTGATGCGGCTGGGCATCACCGAGCGCACCGCCGCGCTTTCGCTGGCCACACCCGACCGCGCCGGGCAGCTCGCCACCGATCGCGAGCGGCTGGTCGATCCCGAGCAGATGGGCGACCTGTTCAAGGTGATCGCCCTCACCGCCCCCGGCTGGCCGGTGCCGGCTGGGTTCGAATGAAAGAGACCATGCACTACCGCGACGCCACCCTCGACGACCTGCCCGCGATCGATGCGCTGTTCCGCGTGAGCTTCGTTGCGACCTTCGGCCACCTCTACCAGCCCGCGGACCTTGCCGCGTTCCTCGGCAAGTTCACGCCCGAAGCCTGGACCGAGGAATTCGCCGAACCGGGCCTCGCCTTCCGCCTCGCCGAGGACGAGCAGGGCCTGGCCGGCTTCTCCAAGGTGAGCACCCTGACGCTCCCGGCCGAGACCACGGCCAGCACCTACGAACTCCGTCAGCTCTATCTCGACGAGCGCGCCAAGGGCAGCGGCGCGGCACAGGTGCTGATCGACTGGGCGCTCGACCAGGGCCGCGCCCGCGGTGCCGAGGAGATGTGGCTGTCGGTCTATGTCGACAACCACCGCGCCAGGCGCTTCTACCAGAAGAACGGCTTCGAGGATCAGGGCCCCTATATCTTCATGGTCGGCGATCATGAGGATGAGGACCGGCTGATGCGATGCACGCTGTGAGCGAAGTGGAGGTTTACCAGGCCCGCGCGCTGCACGGCGTTGCCCACGGTTTCCTGGGCCGCAAGGGCGGGGTCTCGATCGGCGACATGGCGAGCCTCAATGTCGGGCTAGGCTCCACGGACGATCCCGCGCTGATCGCCGAGAACCGCCGCCGCGCGACCGAATCGGTGCTGCCCGGCGCCCGCTTGGTCACGCTCTACCAGGTCCATTCGCCCGACTGCGTCGTGATCGTCGAGCCGTTCGAGGATCGCCTGCGCCCGCATGCCGATGCGCTGGTCACCGATCGCCCGGGTCTCGCGCTCGGCATCCTCACCGCCGATTGCGCGCCGGTGCTGTTGGCCGACCGCGAAGCCGGTGTCGTCGGCGCCGCGCATGCCGGGTGGAAGGGCGCGATCGGCGGCGTCACCGATTCGACCATCGCCGCGATGGAATCGCTCGGCGCGCAACGGGAACGCATCGTCGCCGCGGTCGGCCCCTCCATCGCCCGCGCCTCCTATGAAGTCGATCGCGGCTTCCTCCAGCGCTTCGCCGAAGCCGATCCGGAGAATGAGCGCTTCTTCACCGAAGGCCGGCGCGACGATCACTGGCAGTTCGATCTCGAAGCCTATGTCGCCCACCGACTGGCATCGGCCGGCATCCGCACCGTCGAGATGCTCGGCGAGGACACCTATGCCCAGGCCGGGAATTTCTACAGCTTCCGCCGCGCCACGCATCGCAGCGAGCCGGACTACGGCCGGCAGATCAGCATTATCGGGATCGCACCCCAGCCCTAGTGCGCGCGCATATAGCCGATCACCGCATCGGCGACCGATCCGAGCAGTGCGTGCCGGTTGGCTACCGCATCGGGACCCGAGATCAGCAGGCTGTCGATCGTCGGATTGGTGATGAACTCGCCTTCGATATAGGCACCCACGCACATGCGCTGCGGCGTATTGCCGAGATTGGCATCGGCCAGGATCGTAAGGCCGCCCGGGCCCGAATCCGACTCGGCCTTTAGCCCACGGTCCTTGGCCTGGGGGGAAGCGGCGCATGCCCGCCATCCAGGCGGCATGGACCGCACCCGCAAAGGCCTTGTCCGCCGCGAGGTTCTGGTTCCCGTGCGCGGCATCGGCATGATAGGTCTCCGACCCCGAGACCTCCGGTCTGTCGAGGCCGTTGAAGTGCAGGCAGATCAGCGCCTTCGCCTTGTGTGCACCGGCAAAGGCCGCGCGCTTCTTCAGGCCCAGATTCTCGTCCCTGGTCCGCGTCAGCACCACGTTGATCGCCAGGTTTGCGGCCTCCGCCTTGTCGATCAGCAGGTCGCGCAGGATCATGCAGAAATCGAGCGTGAGCTTCTTCTCCTTCACGCCACTCACGCTGACGGCGTTGTTGGGCGAGCTGCCTTCCACCTTGGCGGTGCCGCCATGGCCGGGATCGAGGATGATCGTGCCGATATCGGTGGCGCCGGCGCTTTCCGTCCGCACTTCGCCCTCGGCAAATTGCGCAAGCAGCGCCGCCGCCTCGTCCTCCAGTCCCAGCACCTTGCCGGCATAGTCCGCAGAGGGCGTGTAGATCGGGCCGATGAAGCGGATATAGTCCTCGGCGCTGTCGACATGGGTCTCCCAGCCCGAATAGGGCGCGCGGCCGATGAACGCCCAATAGCCGGCGATGAAGTTCTCCAGCGTAGCGAACTTGCAATAGGCGTCGAGACCATCATGCGCCTGGTAGAGGATCCGCGTCGCATAGGGCGCCATTTCGGGCCGCCACTTCAGGCCGCCGCAATTATAATGGACCGTCGCCAGCTCGGAGCTCATCCTGCCGCTCTCCAGCATCCACTGGGCGAGCGTGATCGACTTGAGGTGCGGATAGCGGATCGCTTCGCCGGCATAGATCTGCGCGAGTCGCTTGAGCAAGGCGTTGTCCGGCATCCGTTTTTCCTTTCACGCCACGGAGAGGCGGGAATGCTGCGCCATCGTCGGCGCCGTGCAAGCGGGGTTCGCGCCGTAACGGTTCCTTCGCGCGCGCGTTGGTGCGGACGGGGGTGTCCTTCGCCGCCCCGCTTCGTTACGGATGATACTAAAGCGCGAGGACCGCGCGAATGCCTGGAGAGCCTGCATGACCGACGAAACCGAAGCCGACCTGACCGGCGCCACCCCCCGGCGCCGTCCCAAGGCGAACGTCGACAAGGTCGGCAACCGCAAGCTCAAGCCCAGCACGATGATGATGGGCCATGGCTATGATCCGGTGCTTTCGGAAGGCTCGCTGAAGCCGCCGATCTTCCTCACCTCGACCTTCGTCTTCCCCAATGCCGCCGCCGGCAAGCGCCATTTCGAAGGGGTCACCGGCAAGCGCCCGGGCGGTGCCGACGGCCTGGTCTATTCGCGCTTCAACGGCCCGAACCAGGAGATCCTCGAGGATCGCCTGGGCATCTGGGAAGGCGCCGAGGACGCGCTGGCCTTCTCCAGCGGCATGTCGGCGATCGCCACGCTGTTCCTGTCGATGGTCAAGCCGGGCGACACGATCGTCCATTCGGGCCCGCTTTATGCCGCGACCGAGACGCTGATCGCCCGCATCCTCGGGCGCTTCGGTGTCCACTGGCTCGACTTCCCCGCCGGCGCCACCCGCGAGGAGATCGACGCGGTGCTGAGCAAGGCCGCCAGCGGCAACGTCGCGCTGATCTATCTCGAATCGCCGGCCAACCCGACCAACGCCCTGGTCGATGTCGAGGCCGTGCGCGCCAGCCGCGATGCGATCTTCAAGGGCGCCAAGCCCCCGATCGCGATCGACAACACCTTCCTGGGACCGCTCTGGGCCCAGCCGCTCAAGCAGGGCGCCGACATCGTCGTCTACAGCCTGACCAAATATGCCGGCGGCCATTCGGACCTGGTGGCGGGCGGCGTGCTCGGCTCGAAGGAGCACATCAACACGATCCGGCTGATGCGCAACACGATCGGCACGATCTGCGACCCCAACACCGCCTGGATGCTGCTGCGTTCGCTGGAGACGCTCGAGTTGCGCATGAGCCGCGCCGGCGAGAATGCCGTGAAGGTCTGCGAATTCCTGCGCACCCATCCCAAGGTCGAGCATGTCGGCTATCTCGGCTTCCTCGAGGAAGGCTCGCGCCAGGCCGACATCTACAAGCGCCACTGCACCGGCGCCGGATCGACCTTCTCGCTGTACCTCAAGGGCGGCGAGAAGGAGGCCTTCGCATTCCTCGACAGCCTCAAGATCGCCAAGCTCGCCGTGTCGCTGGGCGGCACCGAGACGCTGGCCAGCCATCCGGCCGGCATGACGCATTTGTCGGTGCCCGATGCCCGCAAGCAGGCGCTGGGAATCACCGACAATCTCGTGCGCATCTCGATCGGCGTCGAGGATGCCGATGATCTCATCGCCGATTTCGAGGAAGCGCTGAAGGCGGTGTGATCTCCCGTCACCCGTTCCCGTCCCCCGGCGAAAGCCGGGGCCCAGGGCTACGGGCGACGTCGGTCGGGGCTCTGGGTCCCGGCTTTCGCCGGGATCGCGGACCGGCGGACGATCGGCTCCAGAAGCGCTGCCATCACCCGGTGATCCTTGAGCGACGGGTGCCAATGGCACCCCGTCATCTCGAGCGGCGGCACCTTCACCGCCGTCGCACCGGCGGCCTCGGCCACTGCGGCGACATCGCGGTAGAAATTCTCCGCGCCCATCAGCACCAGCCGCGTCTGGGGCTGCTTGCGCCGAAGCGCCTTGACGAAATCGATGTAGCGCTGGCGGTAATCGCCGTGCAGCGCTGCCGCATCCGCCCAAGCCTCGCCGGCATGCACCGGGGTCGAGAAGTCGTTGGTTCCCAGGTTGATCACGATCACTTGCGGCTTCCAGCCGTCCACCGCGGCGGGTGCCGGCTCGCCGGGAATGGCGCGCGGATAGAGATAGGGCAGGTTCTCGCCCGGAAACTTGCCGGCATAATTGCGCACCACGCCGTACCCCGAATAGGCGATCACCCGGTAATCGGCGCCCAGCCGCTTCGCCAGCACCGGCCCGAACGCCTGGCTGGTATCGGTGGTGTCGTGCACTTGCTGCTGCGTGCACTCGCGGGACCGGGAAGTGTTGCCATAGCCGACGCTGTGCGAATCGCCGATGAACTCGATCGCGGTGCGGCGGGTGGTCGCGGGCAGCGGCGTGCCATGCGTGGTGAAGCCGAAGAAGCTGCTGCTGCCCTGCTGGCTCTCGGTCAGCTTGTCGAGGCGGACCAGATGCGCGCCCGGCTTCAATCCGGCGATCTTCACTTCCGCCGGCCCTGGCGTGACGATCGTCTGGAACGGCCTGCCGTCCACGCTCAGCCGCAGGAAATCGCCATGCGTCTCGACATGCGCGGTGACTTCCGTGCCGCGGAAGCGCCCCTCGACATAGGTGCCGGGCCAGCCAAAGCGCATCTCGCGTCCCTGGACGACTGCGCGCCCGCCAAAATGGACATCGAGCCGCTTGCTTTCCGGCACGGGCGCGGCGAACAGGAACAAAGGGGCGAGCAGTGCGAACGCGGCGATCTTCATCGCCTTGGCTTAGCCCGCCGCGCCAGGCCGCGTCAGCCCCAGAGTCGCGCTCGATACGCTTCGAAGCAGCGCGCGCCGCATCTGAGCCGGATCAGCGCACCCTCTGCCATCGCGGTGGCGCGGCGCGGATCCTCCTCGACTGCCGGGCGGATCGCCTCGCGGTTCCAGTCCTCGCTATGCTTCACGTCGAGCACCGCGTGCAGCGTGAAATAGCGCGCTTCCTTCGGCGTCAGTCCGACGCGCTTCAGCCCCTCGGCGACCAGCCCGGCGCGCCACGGCGCGGTCAGCTCGATCACGCCCAGCGCGCCGACCGAATGCCAGGCGTAGCGCCGATTGGTCGCCATCGCAGTCATTGCATTGGCGAGGCACAGGCTCTCCCACACCGTGTTCTCGATCACCGGGTGCACTTCGAGCGTCTCGACCAGCGCGTCGAGCATCGGGCCGTGCATGCCCTTGGCGGTGCCATGGCCCATCTCGTCCCAATAGTTGCGGGCGAGCTCCAGCTTGGGTCGTGTCGGCAGCTTGACCTGCGTCATCGCGACGAGATCGTCGAACCCCGCTTCGCCCGCGGCCTCCTGTTCGAAGAACCATCGAAGCTGATCCCGATCGGCTTGTTCGGCCAGCCAGGGGAAGAGCGGATCGCTCTCGCCGGGCCCGGCCCCCTTCAGCCCTTCGAACCAGGCGATGAAGCCTTCGACATCGGTCGGCGCCTGCGCCGCCTCATCGGCCACTTCGGCGCCAAGCTCCTCGAGGAAATCGCCTTCGAGCCGCTGCATCTTGACGTCGCGCTCATAGATCTTCTGCCAGTCGGCGCTGGGGAATCCGGGTTCCAGCCGCTCGCGGTTCCAATGCGCCAAGCCGCGCTGGAAGCTGTCCTTCAGAAATTGCGAGCCGAGGTCGTTCGCGAAATCGCGGGGGCGGGTTGCCATGTCTGTGAATCTCTCCTGGATGCTGCAAAAACCGGCAGCCAGCCCCCCAAGTTCCGACAACTAACTTGGATTAGAGTGTTTTTGCCGCCCACTGGCAGTCGAACGCCGGCCATGCTCTAACTTCGCGCCATGCTCGCCCAGCTCCGCACCGGCCTCGCCGCGCTCGCCACCCTGTCGCTCACCACTGCGCCGATCGCGGCGCAAACCACCTATGAAGCCGTCGATCCGATGATCGGCACCGGCGGCGAGGGACATACTTTCCCCGGCGCCGTCGCGCCGTTCGGAATGATTCAGCTGAGCCCGGACACCGACACGACCTGCCAGATCCGCAAATGCTACAGCCACGCCGCCGGCTATCGCTACGAGGACCCGACGATCCAGGGTTTCTCGATGACCCATTTCTCGGGTGCGGGCCATTCCGACCTGGGCGACTTCCTGATCCAGCCGATATCGGGGGACGCGGTGGGTATCGGGCCCGACGACTATCGCTCGCCCTTCGATCACGCGACCGAGCGGGCCCAGCCCGGCTATTACGCCGTCACCCTCGCCAAGCCGGGCGTCCGGGCCGAGATGACCGCCGGCACGCGCATCGGCGTACAGCGCTATGCCTTTCCGACCGGCAAGGCGGCGCATCTGCTGCTCGACCTGCGCAGCTCGCTCTACGATTATCCCGGCAAGATCCTGTGGTCCTCGATCCGCATCCGCAGCGACGGCGCCATCACCGGCGCGCGCGAGACGCGCGGCTGGGCGCCGGCGCGCAAGCTGTTCTTCGCGATCCGCCCCTCGGCGCCACTCGCCGGCCATGCCTTCCTCAACCGGGAGGAGAAGGTCGAGTACAAGGGCTTCCAGGGCCCGAGCCGCGGCGCCGACGATGCCCGGCAGCTCGCCGGGCGCGAACTGGTCGCGCGCCTTGATTTCGGCGCGCTCGACAGGCCGCTCGAAGTGAAGGTCGCGATCTCCGCAGTGGACGAGGACGGCGCCATCGCCAATCTCGATAGCGAGCCGGGCGGCTTCGACGCGATCCGCGCGGCCACCCGCAAGGCCTGGGAAAAGGCACTCGGCGCGATCGACCTGGATGGCCCCGCGCCGATGAAGAAGATCGTCGCGACCGCGCTCTATCACAGCATGATCGCCCCCAGCGTCTTCTCCGACGCAGACGGCCGCTGGCGCGGGCCGGACGACCAGGTCCACCAGGCCAAGGGCTTCACCTTCCATTCGACCTTTTCGCTGTGGGACACATTCCGCGCCGAGCATCCGCTGCTGCTGCTCACCCAGCCGGAAAAGAAGAACGCCGACTTCGTCAATTCGCTGATCGCGAGTTCGGCTGTCAGCCCCTTCGGCATCCTGCCCGTGTGGCAGTTCCATGGCCGCGAGACCTGGACGATGATCGGCTATCACGCCGTCCCGGTAATCGCCGACGCCTGGCTCAAGGGCATTCGCGGCTTCGACCCGAGTGCGGCGCTTGATGCGGCAGTGAAGAGCGCGACCTACGGTCCCTATGGCGGCTTGGACCAGTATATGAAGCTCGGCTATGTCCCGATCGACAAGGAGCCCGAAGCCGCCTCCAAGACCGTCGAATATGCTTATGACGACTGGACCATCGCGCGCATGGCCCGGGCGATGGGGAAGGCGGATGTCGCCGCCACCTTCGAGGCGCGCGCCGGCAATTGGCGGAACAGCTTCGATGCCAAGACGGGGTTCCTGCGTGCCCGCAAGTCCGACGGCAGCTACCGCGCGCCCTTCGATCCCACTGCGATCAACTATGGATCGGACTATACCGAGGGCAATGCCTGGCAATATTCGTGGTTCGTGCCGCAGGACCAGGCCGGCATGTTCGCGCTGCTGGGCGGCGAGGCGGCGGCGGTGAAGAAGCTCGACGCGATGTTCGATTTCGACAATTCGAAGCTCGACTACAGCCATGCCGAGGACATTGCCGGGCTGATCGGCCAGTATATCCATGGCAACGAGCCGAGCCACCACGTCGCCTATCTATACGCCTATGCCGGCCAGCCCTGGCGTACCCAGGCCCGGCTCAAGCAGATCGTCGAGAGCCAGTACAAGCCGACGCCGGACGGACTTTCGGGCAATGACGATCTCGGCCAGATGTCGGCCTGGCTCGTGTTCACTGCGCTGGGCTTCTATCCCGTGGCGCCCGGCTCGAACCAATATGTCATCGGCCGGCCCTTCCTCGACCGTGCGGCGCTCAACCTGCCGAACGGCAAGCACTTCGCCGTGGTCGCGGACGGTCTGTCGGACGCGAACGGATACATCGGCAAGGTCACCCTCAACGGCAGGCCCCTGGCGCGCGGTTACCTGACGCACGAAGAGCTCGTCGCCGGCGGCGAGCTGCGCTTCACGATGCAGGCGGCGCCCAACAAGAGCTGGGCGACAGGCAAGGCGGTGCGGCCCTATTCGATGAGCACAGCCCGCTAGCCCCCGCGCCGCACCGCATCGATGAACGCGCGCACCGCCGGCGCCATGTGGCGCTGCTGCGGGTAGCAGAGATAATGGCCAGGGAACGGCGCCGACCATTGCTCGAGCAGCGGCACCAGCCGGCCCGCTTCGATATGGCCGCGCACCTTGGGCTCGATGGCGAAGGCGATGCCGATGCCTTGCAGCGCTGCCTCGAGACAGGCCTGCTTGTCGTCGAGGATCAGCGGTCCGTCGACCGCGACCTGGAACCAGCCATTCTCCCAGAACTCCCAGTGATAGGACGCCGCCTCGCCCGGCCAGCGCCAGCGGATGCAGCGATGGCGCAGCAGCTCGCGCGGATGGTCGGGCGCGCCATGCGCCGCGACATAGTCCGGCGTCGCGACGGCGAGCTGGCGCATCTCCGTGCCGAGCGCCAGCGCGACCATGTCGCGCTCGATCAGTTCGCCGATGCGGATCGCCACGTCATAGCCGCCCGCGACGATGTCGATCACCGTGTCGTCCAGCGCGATGTCGAGCACGACGTTGGGATAGTCCCGCGCAAAGCTGGCAAGGATCGGCTGGACATGCAGCTCGCCAGCGAAGCGCGAGGCGTGGACGCGCACGCGCCCGGCAACGCCTTCGCGGCCCGCCCGCACCTGCAGCATCGCCTCGCCGAGTTCGGCCAGTGCCGGCTCGGTGCGCGCGAGCAGCGCGGCCCCGGCTTCGGTAAGCGAGACGCTGCGCGTGGTGCGGTTGAGCAATCGCGCCCCGAGCCGCTCCTCCAGCCCGCGGACGAGCTGGCTCAGCGCGGAGGGGGACACGCCCATCGCCCCGGCGGCGCGGCTGAAGCTCAGCAGCTGTGCGACCGCGACGAAGCCGCGGAGCTGTTGATAGTCGGCGGATAGCAGCGTCGGTTCCACGCCACTGTTTAGCAGAGCTAACAAGTCTATGGCAAAATGCCGGTATTATCCTGGCGGGCCCCAACGCCCATCTCCTGCGCGGAAGGAGATCACATCATGAAGACTTGGCTCATCACTGGAATTTCGCGCGGGCTCGGCCTCGCCCTCGCTCAGGCGGCGCTGGCACGCGGCGATACCGTCATCGGTACCGTTCGCGGCGCGGCGCCCACGCTGGAGATCGGCGCCGGCACGCTGCACACGCTCTCACTCGACATGGCCGATCCGGCCGCGATCGCCTCGACCATCGAGCAGGCGTTCGCGCTCACGGGACGGATCGACCTGATCGTCAACAATGCCGGCTACGGCCTTATCGGCGCGATTGAGCAGGCAGGCGATGCTGAGGTTGCCCGCCTGTTCGACGTCGATCTTTTCGGCCCGTTCCGCCTGATCCGCGCCGCGCTTCCGCATCTCCGGGCGCAGGGAGCCGGGCATATCGTCAACGTCACGTCGATCGCGGGCCGCGCCCCGAATTCCGGATCGGGCCTCTATGCCGCGGCCAAGTTCGCGCTCGAGGGCCTGTCGGCGGCGCTCGCCCAGGAAGTCGCGCCACTCGGTATCCATGTCACCGCCGTGGCGCCCGGGGCATTCCGGACCGATTTCCTGTCGGACCATTCGATCCGCAAGACTGGCGCCGACACAGCCTATGCCGAATCGGCCGGCCGTTCGGCGGCGGCGCTGTCGGCAATGGCGGGAAAGCAACTCGGCGACCCGCGCCGCGCCGCCGCGGCTATCCTCGAACTGGCGGACGCGGCCCATCCGCCGCTCCACCTGCTGCTCGGCAGCGACGCGCTCCGCCGTGCCCGCGAGAAGCTCGATGCGGTGATCGACGAGATCGACCGCTGGGAACCGGTCACCCGCAGCACCGATTTCGTCGAATAGCGGAGTTAGGGCGCGCCGATCGTCTCGCGCAGGAAGCCGCCCACGCGGCGCGCCCATTCCGCATCGTGCAAATTGCTCACCGCACCATGGGTAAGCCCAGGCACCAGCCACAGCCCTTTGCGGTTCGGCGCGGCCTCGTAAAGCGCCCGCGTCTCGGCCGGCGGGGTGTAGCGATCCTCCGCACCGCCGATCACGAACGCTGGCCCGCGGAAATCGCGGATCCTCGCGACCGGGGCGATCCGTTCCGGCCACACACTGTAGCGCGGAAGCGACTGAAAGCTGAGCAACGGCTCGCCGATCATGCCGCCCACCGGGGTCAGCATCGCGGCCATCCGGTTGTAGATCGCGTGGCGGATGTCGGGGAACACCGCGACCAGCACCAGCGCATCGGCGGGCACGGCGCCGTCGCGCCCGACGAGCGCCGCCGCGCCGCCCAGCGAGATGCCGATCACCGCCGTCTTCGCGCCGTTCTGCCGCGCCTTGAGCCAGTCGAATGCCGCGCGCGCGTCCAACCCCTCGTCAAGGCCGTAGCTATGGTCGGTGATCGTCGATTCTCCGTGCCCGCGCAGGTCGATGGCGAGCGCGGCATAGCCCTGCGCCACCAGCGCTTCGGCGGCCGGCACGGTCTGGTTGCGCGAAGCGCCGACGCCGTGGAGCAGCAGCACCGCCGGCGCATCGGGCCTGCGCCCCGGCCAATAGGTGCCGGCGATCGTCACGCCGTCCCGCGCGGTCAGCCGCACCTGTTGCGCGGGTGGCGGCACCGGCGCGATCGCCGAAGCGTGGCCTCGGGCAATCATCGATGCGAGGAACCAGTTTCCGGCCAGGACAAGGACCAGCAGCAGCGCGGCCAATCCGGCCGCGAGCTTCAGGCGCCGCCTCCGCATGGCCTCAGCCGTCGCCGGCGCGCTCGATATCCGCGCCCACCGCCTGGAGCTTCTCCTCGAGCCGCTCATAGCCGCGGTCGAGGTGATAGACGCGGTTGACCTGGGTCTCGCCCTCGGCTGCCAGGCCCGCGAGGATCAGGCTCATCGAGGCGCGCAGGTCGGTCGCCATCACCTGGGCGCCGACCAGCCTGGCCGGCCCGTGCACCACGGCGGTACGTCCGCGCACATCGATATGCGCGCCCATGCGGGCCAGCTCGGGCACGTGCATGTAGCGATTCTCGAAGATCGTCTCGGTGAACACGCTGGCCCCTTCGGCGACCAGCTGCATCGCCATGAACTGCGCCTGCATGTCGGTGGCGAAGCCCGGGAAGGGCGCGGTCGACAAGGTCAGCGGCTTGAGCGGGCCATTGGCGGCGATGCGGATGCCGGTCTTCTTCTCCTCGACCGTGACGCCGGCCTGGACCAGTGCGTCCAGGGTCGCGCGCATGTCGTCCGCTACGGCACCGACCAGCTCGACATCGCCGCCGGTGATCGCTGCGGCGCAGGCATAGCTGCCCGCCTCGATCCGGTCGGGCATCACCGCATAGGTCGCGCCGTGCAGGCGATCGACGCCTTCGATCTCCAGCCGCTCGGTGCCGATGCCGCCGATATGCGCGCCCATCGCGACGAGCAGATTGCACAGGTCGACGATCTCCGGCTCGCGCGCTGCATTGTCGAGCACCGTCGTGCCCTTGCACGTCACTGCCGCCATCAACGCATTCTCGGTCGCGCCGACCGAAACCACCGGGAAGCTGAATCGCCCACCCTTTAGCCGCCCGCCCGGCGCGCTGGCCTTCACATAGCCGGCGGCGATCTCGATCTCGGCACCCATCGCCTCGAGCGCCTTCAGGTGCAGGTCGATCGGGCGGTTGCCGATCGCGCAGCCGCCGGGAAGCGACACCGTCGCCTCGCCGGCGCGGCCGAGCAGCGGGCCGAGCACCAGGATCGAGGCGCGCATCTTGCGGACGATGTCATAGGGCGCGACCGTCGAGCTCAGCTTGCCCGCGCGCACCGTCATCACCCGGCCGAAATCGGTGGGCCGCGTGCCTTCGATCGAAGTCGAGGCACCCAGCTCGTTGAGCAGGTGCCCGAAGCTGTCGACGTCCGCCAGGCGGGGCAGGTTGCGCAGCGTCAGCGGCTCGTCGGTGAGCAGCGCGCAGGGCATCAGGGTGAGCGCGGCGTTCTTCGCCCCGGAAACGGGGATCTTGCCGGAGAGGCGCTTGCCGCCGCGAATGAGAATACGGTCCATGCCGGGCTTCTAATCGCTCGCCCGCTGCACGCAAGGGCGCTCCGAATATGTCGGGCTTGATCGACTTTAATGCGTTGATTCAATTGGACTGCTTTGCATCGGATGTGTTGGGGGGAAGCCATCGCGTGTCCGGCAGTTGTTTCGCGGAAAGGCTGAGCGAACTGATCGACCTTACTTCGGTCGAGCAACAGGCGCTCGAAAAACTGGAGGAACGCCAGCGGCCGGTGCGCCGCGGGGCGGTGCTGCAGCGCGAGAATGAGGGCTGCAACGAGCTCTACATCCTGCGCAAGGGCATGATGATGAGCTATGTGCTGCTCGACGATGGCAGCCGGCAGATCCTGCGCTTCCTCTTCCCCGGCGACATGCTCGGCATCTCCAGCGCAGTCTATCAGGAAGCGACCGAGACGCTGGCCGCGCTGTCGGACTGCGTGGTCAGCCCGTTCGATCGCGGCGCATTGTCCGAGCTGATGCTCGCCCACCCCCGGCTGGCGGCGATGGTGCTGGTCCATTCGCAGATCGAGCGGGTGGCACTCACCGATCGGCTCGCCGCGCTCGGCCGCACCAGCGCCAAGGCGCGGGTCGCAGCGCTGCTCATCGAGCTGCGCAACCGGCTGAAGGCGACCGACAAGAGCGTCACCGACACCTTCACGCTGGGGCTGACCCAGGAGGAAGTGGGCGACGCGACCGGGCTCACCGCGGTCCACGTCAACCGGATGCTGCGCCAGCTCGAGGAAGAAGGGTTGATCGCCCGCGAGAATGGCCGCGTGACTTTGGTCGACGAGCGCGCGCTCGCCCGCGCTGCCAATTACGTCAATCGCTATGAAGGGCTCGATCTCGGCTGGCTGCCCAGGGCAGGCTGACCGGCGTTTCGGAGAGGCCCGGAAATGAGGAGGGCCGGACGTCTGCGATGACAAGTCGCGCCGTCCGGCCCCGTTCCCGCCCAAAAACCCCCCGGTTCTCAGGAACTGAGGGCGTTATAGCGGTAGCCCGTAGGGCGGTATTTCCCGGAAAAGCGCCTACGCGGGTTGCTACGGAGGCAGGGGTGTAACGATCGCGCTACCCAAAGTTCCCTCCCTTCCAGGGAGGGGAATGGCGTGCCTACGCCTTCTCCAGCGTGCACTGGAGCGGGTGCTGGTTCTGCTGTGCGAACTCGATCACCTGGGCGACCTTGGTTTCCGCCACTTCATAGCTGAACACGCCGCACACGCCGACGCCCTTCTGGTGGACCTGGAGCATCACCCGCGTCGCTTCTTCCATGTTCATCCGGAAGAAGCGCTGCAGGCACAGCACGACGAACTCCATCGGCGTGTAGTCGTCGTTGAGCATCAGCACGCGGTACGGTGTCGGCTTCTTGGTCCGCGTGCGGGTACGCGTGGCAAGGCCGACATTGGGATCATTGCCCCGCTCGTCGTCGTTGCCGTCCTCGGCCATGCGGATATTGAATGTCACGGGATTGGTCACGCTGCGGAAAATATGGGTTCCGGTCCCGAAGGGCAAGGCCACGCACTTCGCGCAGACCCTGATTGGGAACGGGCAAATGGAAAGGGCGGCCATTCCCGAAGGAACAGCCGCCCCGATCCATGTTCTCCACGCCACTTGTCCGGCTTGCGCCGGCGGGCCGGAGGACCAGGCTTACGCCGCGGTCTTCACCTTCTCGGCGGCGACGGCAACGCGGTTCGACAGCGGCTGGGCCGCGTCGCTGGCGAGCTTGATCAGCGCCTCGGTGTTCTTCGAAGCCTCGGCGACGTATGAGTCGAACGAGGTGCGGAAGAAATCGCTCTGCAGCTTGAAGAAATCGGCCGGCGACTTGACCGACGAGAAGCTCTTCAGCGCCGCGGTCGCGGTCTCGAAGCTCTTGCGGCTATATTCGGCGGCGTCCTGGCCCAGGCCTTCGAAGCCCTTGGCAGCGATGCGGCCCGACTCCACCAGCGCCTCGACATTGCCCTTGGCGAAGTCATTGGCTTCCTCGACCAGCTTGGTCGACTTCTCGACGGCGGCCTTGGTGCGGTCATTCCAGTCAGCGAACAGAGCCTGGGCCTTGCCGGTCGCGTTTTCGATCGTGGTCATCACATTTTCCTTCACTGCCGGCGCGGCGACGGTCTCTTCGACGGCCTCCGCGGCGGTGGTTGCGGTTTCCGTGACGGCCTCGACGATCAACTCGGCGGGGGTCTCGATCACGGCTTCGATGGTTTCAGTCACTTCCTGCGGTGCTGCCTCAAGGACCGGGACCGGCTCGATGACGACGGGAGCCGGTACGATCTTTTCGACGATCGTCTCGGCAGCCTTCACCGGCGCGGGCTTCTCAGCCTTGGGCGCAGCTACTTTCGGCGCGGCGTTGGCGCGCGCCGCAGGCTTCGGAGCGGTGCGCTTGGGCGCGCCGGTCTTCGGTCCCTTGGTGGCCATGATCTGCCTTCCCCATAAAGCTATTGCTGCGATGCAGCATGTAAGCTCAGCCGACAGGGATTGCAAGGGTTATTGTGCAGTGCACAAAAAGTGCTTTTACGCTAGGGAACGCGCCGGCCTCAGCGCATCCGGACATAGCTTCCCGGCGCATCCTCCAGCGCCTCGAGCTTGCCCTTGCCGGGCACCCGGGCGCCCTTCACCGGCACCTTCGCCGCGTCGAGGCCGTCCAGCCATTCGATCCAGTCGGGCCACCAACTCCCCTGGGTTTCCTTTGCTCCCGCAAGGAACTCGGTGAGCGAGTCGACCTTCTCCGAATTGGTCCAATATTGATATTTCTGCGCCGAGGGCGGGTTGACCACGCCGGCGATATGCCCCGATCCGGCGAGCACGAACTTCAAGGGTCCCTTGAAATAATGGGTGATCTTCCAGACGCTCTGCGCCGGCGCGATATGGTCCTCGCGCCCGGCCTGGACATAGGTGGGGGTCATGACCTTCGACAGGTCGAGCGGCGTCCCGTTGATCGCCAGCGCGCCCGCCTGGACCAGCTTGTTGTCGCGGTACAGGTCGGTCAGGTAGCTCAAATGCCATAGCGCCGGCAGGTTGGTGACGTCCGAATTCCAGTGGAGCAGGTCGAACGGGGCATAGTCCTTGCCCATCAGGTAATTGTTGGTGACGTAGTTCCAGATCAGGTCGCGCCCGCGCAGCAGGTTGAACGTCGCCGCCATATAGCGCCCGTCGAGGAACCCCTCGCTGCCCAGGCTCTTGATCATCGCCAGCTGCTCGTCATCGACGAACATGGTCAGCTCGCCGGCATCGGCGAAATCGACCTGCGCGGTGAAGAAGGTCGCGCTCTTCACCTTCTCCGCCTCACCGCGCGCATGCAGCACGGCCAGCGTCGCGGCCAGCGTGGTGCCCGCCACGCAATAGCCGATCGCATGCACCCCTTCGACGCCGAGCAGGTCGCGCACCGTGTCGATCGCGTCGATCTGCCCGTCCTCGACATAATCGTCCCACACCACGTCCTTCATCGTCGCGTCGGCGGACTTCCACGAGACGACGAACACGGTGATCCCCTGCTCCACCGCCCATCGGATGAAGCTCTTCTCCGGGTTGAGATCGAGGATGTAATAGCGGTTGATCCAGGGCGGGAAGATCAGCAGCGGCGTCGCGTATACCTCTTTCGCACCCTCCGCCGGGGCGTATTGGATCAGCTCGTAGAGCGGCGTGCGCTTGACCACCTTGCCCGGCGTCATCGCCAGGTTGCGGCCGAGTTCGTACACGCCCTCCGCCGTCTGGGTCATCTGGCCCTTGGCCATGTCGGCCATCATGTTCTGCAGGCCCTTGAGCAGGCTCTCGCCCTTGGTCTCGACGATCTTCTCAAGCACTTCGGGATTGGTCGCCGGGAAGTTGGTCGGGCTCATCGCATCGAGCAGCCCCTTGGTCGCGAAGCGCATCTGCTCCTTCTGCCGCGGATCCACGCCGTCCAGCGCATCGACGCCGCGCAGCATATGGTCGGCGATGACGAGATAACTCTGGCGCAGGAAGTCGAACACCGGCTCCTCGCGCCATTGCGGCGCCTTGAAGCGCTTGTCGCGCGCCTGCTCGGGCGTCTCCTCGAAGGGCGCGGCATGCTGTGGGTCGAGGAAGCGCTGCCAAAGCTTCATCGTGTCCGACCAGAAATCGGTGGTCGCCTTCACCGCCGCGGTCGGGTCGAACATCGCGAAAGGCGCCGCAGCGCTCGGCATCTGCTCGATCAAGTCGAAGCCCTGCTCCAGCATCATCTGCTGCGCGCGTCCCAGCACCCAGGTCCAGTGCTGCAGGTCTTCGAGGTCGGGAATCGGCGGGGTCGTCGTCTCGGCCATGCTCATCCTCTCCAAGCGCCGCTTTAGCGCACCACAGGCAACTCGTCATTCCCGCAGGGGAGAACATGGCGTAGGAGATGCCCACGGCACAAGATCGTGTCGCGCTCCAATTCCCGAAAGACGAGGAAATGTCCGAAGAATTCTACCGCATGAAGCGCCTGCCCCCCTATGTCATCGCCGAAGTGAATGCGATGCGGGCAGCGGCGCGTGCGGCGGGAGAGGACATCATCGATCTCGGCATGGGCAATCCGGACCTGCCGCCGCCACCGCATGTGATCGAGAAGCTGGTCGAAGTCGCACAGAAGCCCGACGCGCATGGCTATTCCCAGTCCAAGGGCATTCCGGGCCTGCGTCGTGCCCAGGCGAATTATTACGCCCGCCGCTTCGGTGTCGACATCGATCCCGAGACCGAAGTCGTCGTGACGATGGGCTCGAAGGAAGGCCTGGCCAGCCTCGCCACCGCGATCACTGCGCCGGGCGACGTCGTGCTCGCGCCCAACCCGAGCTACCCGATCCACACCTTCGGCTTCATCCTCGCGGGTGCCACGATCCGCGCGGTGCCGACCACGCCCAACGAGGCTTATTTCGAGAGCCTCGAGCGCGCGATCGCGTTCACCGTGCCGCGCCCATCGATCCTGGTGGTCAACTACCCGTCAAACCCGACCGCCGAGACGGTGGACCTCGCATTCTACGAGCGCCTGGTCGCCTGGGCGAAGGAGAACAAGGTCTGGATCATCTCCGACCTTGCCTATTCCGAGCTCTATTTCGACGGCAAGCCGACCGTGTCGATCCTCCAGGTCAAGGGCGCCAAGGACGTCGCGATCGAGTTCACCTCGCTCTCCAAGACCTATTCGATGGCCGGCTGGCGCATGGGCTTCGCGGTCGGCAACAAGACCCTGATCGCGGCGATGACCCGCGTGAAGTCGTACCTCGATTACGGCGCCTTCACGCCGATCCAGGCCGCCGCCTGCGCCGCATTGAATGGTCCGCAGGACATCGTCGAGGCCAACCGCCAGCTCTATCACAAGCGCCGCGACGTGCTGGTCGAGAGCTTCGGCCGCGCCGGCTGGGAGATCCCCTCCCCGCCCGCATCGATGTTCGCCTGGGCGCCGCTGCCCCCCGCGCTCGCCCATCTCGGCAGCCTGGAATTCTCCAAGCAGCTCCTCACCCATGCCAAGGTCGCGGTCGCGCCGGGCGTCGGGTACGGCGAGAATGGCGAGGGCTTCGTGCGCATCGCGATGGTCGAGAACGAGCAGCGCCTGCGCCAGGCTGCGCGCAACGTGAAGCAATATCTCAAGTCGATGGGCGTCAACACCGCGGCAAAGGCGGGCTGAGGCTCCACAACGTGCCGCATATCGATCCGCTCTATTCGCTGGCTGGCGTGCTGGTCGGCCTGCTCGTCGGGCTGACCGGCGTCGGCGGCGGCTCGCTGATGACGCCGCTGCTGGTGCTCGCCTTCGGCTTCCATCCGGCGACTGCGGTCGGCACCGACCTGCTCTATGCCTCGGCGACCAAGACCGCGGGCACCGCGGTGCATGGCTGGCGCGGCTCGGTCGATTGGAAGGTGGTGCGCCGCCTTGCCACCGGCAGCGTGCCGGCGACGATCGCCACCCTCGTCTGGCTCGCCTGGACCCACGGCAAGCCCGGCGCCTCGGCCCAGCTCATATCGCTGATCCTCGGCGTCACGCTGATCCTCACCGCCATCGCCATCCTGTTCCGCGGCCGCATCGTCGCGGCGCTCGGTCCGCGCTTCGCCAATGTCGATGCGGGGCGGATCGGCTGGGCGACAATGCTGCTCGGCGCGGTGCTCGGCACGCTCGTCTCGCTCACCTCGGTGGGCGCCGGCGCACTGGGCATGACCGCGCTGCTCGTCCTCTATCCCAAGGCGCCGGTCGCCCGGCTGGTCGGATCGGACATCGCCCATGCCGTACCCCTCACCTTCATAGCCGGCATCGGCCATTGGGCGCTGGGCTCGGTCGACCTGGGCCTGCTGCTCGCGCTGCTGCTGGGCTCGGTCCCCGGCATCGTCGTCGGCAGCCTGGTCGCGACGCGCGTGTCGGACAAGGTGCTGGTCCCGATCCTTGCCACGGTGCTGGCGATCGTCGGCGCGCGGCTGCTGTTCTAGGGACCCCACTTTAACCGTCATCCCCGCGAACGCGGGGATCCAGGGTCACTCTGTCCTGCCGGTACTGCTTGGCGCTGGATCCCCGCCCTCGCGGGGACGAGGTGAATAGTTGACCTCGCGTCGCCACCAAGCCAACCGGTCCCGATGCGCCCCGGCTTCCCATTCTCCACGCGCTTCCGCGTCCGCTATTCCGAGATCGACGGGCAGAAGATCGTCTTCAACTCGCGCTATCTCGAATATGCCGACGTTACCTTGAGCGAATTCTGGCGCTGGGCGGCGCTCGACGACATCGGCCCCGACTGGCTCGACGCCGAGTTCAACGTCGTCCGTGCCGGGATCGACTATAAGAAGCCCTTCGTGTTCGACGACATGGTCGAAAGCTTCGCCCGCGTCGAGCGCGTCGGCAATTCCAGCATGACGATGCGCATCGACCTCTGCCACGCCGATACCGGCGAACTGCATACCGAGATCGAGATGGTCAGCGTCCATGTCGACCTGGCAACGCGCAAGTCGAAGCCGATCCCGGAGAATGTGCGGGCACGGCTGGAGGGGCTGGGCGGCTGACCTGCCTGCTATTTTCGCTGGATCTGATGCGCGGCGTAGCAATGCGGGCGACCACCCTGCCCCCTTATCATGACATTCGCGGACGAACATGCGGGATTGACAAAATGCATCATATATGACACATCGTCATCACCGGGCGGTGGTCCGGATAAAGTCCCTCTGACGGGCAAACACGCGGCAATCCCGCCGCACACAAAAAAGGAGATGCTTATGAGAAATAGAATGTTCGAAAGGCGAAGATATGAAGAAGGTTACATTCTTTCAGACCGCTAATGGCAATCAGCTTGTAGCGGATTTCATTCGATCGCTTCCCGGCGATGACCGCGAGGTTATTGGTACCGACTTGATGAGACTGCAGATCGGCTACCCTATGGGCCCGCCTCTCTGCAAGCATATCAAAGGACCTATCTGGGAGCTTCGAAGTACCGTCCCCTCCAAACGGGAGGTTCGGTTGCTCTACTTTTTTGATGCCAACAGTCAGCAGATCATCGTTGTTCACGCTTTCATCAAAACGACACGAACAACGCCAAAGTCTGACATCGATCTGGCGGATAAGAGGCGGAGTGAGTTTTAAGGAGTAAAAATGGTGGAGAAGCAGGGTCCTAGAGATCCTAGCAACTTTACGAGCCTGAACGATCTTCTGGATGAGGATGGCATTCGTGAAGAAGTCACCGTCATGGCGATCAAGCAAGTGATTGCTGACGCCCTTCGTGGAGCCATGAAAGATCATGGCCTCACGAAGGCTGCCATGGCAGAAAGAATGCAAACCAGCCGGAAGCAGCTCGATAGAGTGCTTGATCCGAACGAACACAATGTGACACTTGAAACACTGGCTCGCGCAGCAAAAAGCGTTGGACGGACACTGAAGGTGGAGCTGGCATAAGCAGCTCCGCCTGCTTTTTGTGCCTCGCAATGCAAAATATCGTTGCTTAATAACGCTCGCGATCAAAAGGGGCGAGCTATCGACGGGAATTCTACTCCGCCGCCTTCACCTCGACTGCATCATCATCGCGCACCACATCCTCCGGCAGCGCCCAGAGCAGGTCGCCCTTGCCCAGCGCGCGCCCGTCATGGCTAAGCACCTGCACCGTCTGGATCGGCCGGCTGTCGCGCGCGTCGACCAGCACCGGGAAGGCCTGGACGCCGGTCTCCCAGCGCTCGCCCCATTGCCTGAGCGAAACCATCGCCGGCAGCAGCGCATAGCCCTTGTCGGTCAGGTGGTATTCGATCTTGCGGCGATCGTCGGCGCAGGGCTCGCGGTTCAGGATGCCCTTGTCGACCAGCCGTGCCAGCCGGTTGGCCAGGATGTTGCGCGCGATGCCCAGCTCGCTCTGGAATTCCTCGAAGTGATGCAGCCCGTTGAACGAGCCGCGCAGGATCAGGAACGACCAGCGTTCCCCCATCGCCTCCAGCGCCGCCGGCAGACTGCAGTCATTCGCCAGCTGCCGCAGCGATTCTCGAATGGCACCACCCATGACTTGTCACCCTAAAGCAAAAGCGGACGTTACGGAATGGCGTAACATCTTGCATTGCAGCAATAGTTTCTGGTTGCAACTTACCTTGTTGTCAATTAGACAATGAGTCGCGGCTTATGCTGCATGTTTTCAGATCCCCAGGAGGATTTCCCATGACCCGCTTTTTCGCCGCAGCGGCCGCGGCCACGCTGGCTCTCGTCCCCGCCGCCGGCATCGCGCAGGGTGCCACGAACGGCTATTACGCCGCGACCCCGGTGAGCGCGCCGGCCAAGGCCAGCGTCGTCACCCGCTCGACGCTGTGGAAGTGCGGCGAAGGCACCTGCATCGCCGCCAAGGCCAATGCGCGTGACGGCATCGTCTGCGAACTGGTTGCCCGCGAAGTCGGCAAGCTCTCGGCCTTCCGCGCCAATGGCGCCGAATTCGACGCTGCCAGCCTCGAGAAGTGCAACGCCAAGGCGCACTGAGCTGGCGCCCGCGCCACACCCGTTCAGGTAAAATGTTGAGCGCGGTCCGGAAAATCCCGGATCGCGCTCAATTTTATTGCAAAGCAACAGCGGCGCGCCCCATCTAGAACCCGTGCTGCGCCAATATGAACTTGTCGACCGGGTCCTGAGCTACGACCCCGATGCCGATGAAGCCATGCTCAACCGGGCTTACGTCTTCTCGGTCAACGCGCACGGCACCCAGAAGCGGGCCAGCGGCGACCCCTATTTCAGCCACCCGATCGAAGTGGCCGGCATCCTCACCGACCTGCACCTCGACGACGAGACGATCGTCACCGCGATCCTGCACGACACGGTCGAGGACACCGTCGCCACGCCCGAGGACATCCAGCGCCTGTTCGGCGACAATGTCGCGCGCATGGTCGACGGCGTGACCAAGCTCTCCAAGATCGAAGCGCAGACCGAGAGCGAGCGCGCCGCCGAGAACCTGCGCAAGTTCCTGCTCGCCATGTCGGACGATGTCCGCGTGCTGCTCGTCAAGCTGGCCGACCGCCTGCACAACATGCGCACGCTGGTCCACATCAAGAACCCCGACAAGCGCAAGCGCATCGCCCGCGAGACGATGGATATCTACGCCCCGCTCGCCGAGCGGATCGGCATGTACGAGTTCATGAAGGAGATGCAGACGCTCGCCTTCAAGGAGCTCGAGCCCGAAGCGTATGAATCGATCCACAAGCGGCTCGACAGCCTGAAGGTCGAGGGCGAGGACCGCATCGCCAAGATCGCCTCGGGCCTGAAACTCCTGCTGTCCCGCGGCGGCATCGAGGCCGAGATCACCGGGCGCGAGAAGCACCCCTATTCGATCTGGAAGAAGATGTCGGAGCGGCATGTGTCGCTCGAGCAGCTCAGCGACATCATGGCCTTTCGCGCGATCGTCGATACCGAGGAGGAATGCTACCGTGCGCTGGGCGTGATCCACCGCCGCTGGCCGATGGTCCCGGGCCGGTTCAAGGACTATGTCTCCACCCCCAAGCGCAACGGCTATCGCTCGCTCCACACCAGCATCATCCATGCCGGCGACACGCGCATCGAGATCCAGATCCGCACGCGCGACATGCATGCCCAGGCCGAGTTCGGCCTCGCGGCGCACTGGGCCTACAAGGCGAGCAACGTCCGCCCCGATACCCAGGTCAGCTGGATCAAGGACCTGATCGAGATCCTGGAACATGCCGAGAGCCCCGAGGAGCTGCTCGAGCATACCCGCATGGCGATGTACCAGGACCGGATCTTCGCCTTCACCCCCAAGGGCGAGTTGATCCAGCTGCCCAAGGGCGCGACGCCGATCGACTTCGCCTATGCGGTCCACTCGAACCTGGGCGACCAGGCGGTGGGCGCCAAGATCAACGGCCGCGTCGTGCCCCTGCGCACCGAGATCGCCCAGGGCGACCAGGTCGCGATCCTGCGCTCCAAGGCGCAGGACCCCCAGGCCAATTGGCTCAACTTCGCGATCACCGGCAAGGCGCGCGCCGCGATCCGCCGCCATATCCGCCACAAGGAGCGCGAGGAATCGATCGCGCTGGGCCGCAAGCTCTATGACGAGATCGTGCTGCGCCTGCCCACCCCGCCGGGCGAAGGTGCGCTCAAGGATGCCTTGAAGCGCCTCAAGCTCCAGGACGAGGCCGCGCTGATGGAAGCGATCGCCCGCCGCCAGTTCACCGATTTCCAGGTGATGGAAGCGGTGATGCCCGGCTCGACCGAGGGCGAGGACGTCCACGACCTGCCACCGCAGCAGCACGCGATCGAGATCAAGGGCCTCACCCCCGGCGTGGCGTTCCACTTCTCCGCCGATTGCCGCCCCGTCCCCGGCGACCGCATCGTCGGCATCCGCCGCGCCGGCGAGCCGATCGAGGTCCACCGCATCGACTGCCCCAGCCTGGCCGACACCGGCGAGGAGGACTGGGTCGATCTCACCTGGGGCGACAAGGCCGAGGGCGGCGTCGCCCAGATCGAGATCACCCTCAAGAACGAGCCCGGCGCGCTCGGCGCGATCGCCACGCTGATCGGCCAGCACAAGGCCAACATCCTCGGCCTGCGCATGGATAATCGCGACACGACCTTCCACACCAACACGATGGACCTGGAAGTGCGCAACGCCGCGCACCTGATGCGGCTGCTCGCAGCCCTGCGCGCGGCGGACGCTGTGAGCTCGGCCGAGCGGGCCTAGGGCCGACTTCCATCCAGTTTTCCCTCCCTGCAAGACAGGGGAGTCAGGCGGGAAGCCTCGGCGTTCCCGTCGCCCAGCTAACCCTTTTGGGTGGGTTGGCAGGCAGCATTGCCTCCCACAGACGGGACGGGCTTCTCCCCTTCTCGTCCCGGAGCCCAGCATGCGCCTCAACCGTCTCCTCCTCCTCGCCGTCGTGCTGGCCGCAACCACGCCCGGCGCCGCCATCGCGCAGCAGGCGCCGGCGGGATATGCGGTAGGCCCGCAGTACGACACGACGCATGTCTATGTCGCGCCGGCCGACTTCGACCGCTTCGTCGCCAGCGTGGTCGCGACCTTTGGCGGCACCCCGACCAAGAAGGGCGCCTTCCAGGTAACCCCGACCAGCAGCAAGACCCTGTCGCAGGCGATCCTCACCCCCGCCGGCTCCTTCTCCGTCTTCGGCTTTCTGACGCCGATCCCCTACCCGTTCGGCGCCGAGCGCACCGGCTATCTCGTCACCGACATCGACGCGGCGGTCGCCTCCGCGCAGCGCCACGGCGCCACCCGCCTGATCGCGAGCTTCCCCGATCCGATCGGGCGCGACGTCGTGGTGCAATGGCCGGGCGGGGTGAACATGCAATTCTACTGGCACACCCAGAAACCGAGCTACCCGGCCCAGACGACGGTGCAGGAGAACCGGATCTACCTGACGCCCGAGGCAGCGCCGGCCTTCCTGCGTGCCTGGACCGGCTATGCGCATGCCCGCATCACCGCCGACGACAAGGCCGCGCCGGGGATCGAGATCGGCCAGCCCGGCAAGACCTATCGCCGCATCCGCCTGACCTCGGGCTATGGCCGCATGACCGTGTTCGTCTCCGACAACCAGCTGCCCTGGCCCTATGGCCGCGAGATGACCGGCTATGAAGTCGCCGACCTCCCCGCGACCCTCGCCCGCGCCGGCAGCGCCGGCGTCGAGACCTTGGTCGCGCCGCATGCCGAACCCGGCCGCATCTCGGCGATCGTCCGCTTCCCCGGCGGCTATATCGCGGAGATCCACGCGCCGGCGGGCTGAGCCCCGTTATCCGAAGAGGTCGTCGATCGCCTTGGCGATATTGTGCGTCGTGTACGGCTTCTGCACCACGGTCGCCGATCGGTGGTCCATCGGCAGGCTCGCCTGCTCGCCATAGCCCGACGCGAAGAAGAAGGGGATGCCGAGCTCGGTCAGCCGGTCCGCGACGCCGAAGCTCGTCTGGTCGCCGAGGTTGATGTCCAGGATCGCGAAGTCGACGCGCTCCTGGTCGAGGATATTGTGCGCTGCCTCGGGCGTGGACGCGGTGTTCACCGTGGCACCGAAGCGGTCGAGAATATCCTCGGCATCGAGCGCGATGATCAGGCTGTCCTCGACCAGCAGGATCGATTTCTCGCCAAGGAAGGACGGATCGACCGGATGCTGGCTCGACACCGCCGGGCGAGGGACGCGGATCTGCGTGCCGCCATAGGATTTGGGCTCTGACACATGCCGGGCGGGAATGCAGAACTGCGCGCGCACGCCGTCCGGATTATAGTCGATGCGCGCCCGGCCGCCGAGATCATAGGGGACCGAGCGGTTGACGATCGTCGTGCCGAAGCCCTTGCGCTTGGGCGGCGACACCGGCGGGCCGCCTACTTCCTGCCACACCAGCACCAGGTCGCCCGTGTGATCGCGCGACCAGTCGATATGGACTTCGCCTTCACCCGACAGGCTGCCGTACTTGGTCGAGTTGGTGACCAGCTCGTGGATGACCAGCGCCATGGTCGAATAGGCCTGCGGGTTGAGCAGGATCGGATCGCCCTTGGAGATGATCGCGCTCTGGCGGGTCGCGGCAAAGGCGGCCGCCTCCGCATCGATCATCGCCGCGAGCGGGGCCGGGCCCCAATGGTCGTCGGTGATCTGGTTGTGCGCGCGGGCGAGCGCGTGGATGCGCCCGTCGACCAGCCGCACGAACTCCTTCACTTCGTCATTGTCCGGCTGCGACTGCCGGATCAGGCCGCGGATCACGCCGAGGATGTTGCGGACGCGGTGGTTGAGCTCCGCGATCAGCATCTCCTGGCGCGCCGTCGACTGGCGGCGCTCGGCGGCGGCTTCGTCCGCCAGGCGCAGCACCACTTCGATCAGGGTCGCGCGCAGCGTCTCGGCGACGCGCAGTTCCGCGGCGGTGAACGGCTCGGCATGGCCCTCGACGGTTTCCTGCCATTCCGCGAAGCTTTCGCGCGGCGTCAGGCGCGGGCCGTTGGGGCCATATTCGGTCGGCTTGTGGGGATCGCCCGCCCAGCGCACCGATTGCTTCAGCTCCGAGCGGAACAGCACGACATAGTCGCGCGGCGAGCGTGAGATCGGGATCGCGAGCAACCCGGCGGCGCTCGCGGCGAAGCCACCGGCATCCTCGATCAGGCTGCCGATATGGTCGGTCGTATAGACGCGCCCCGCCGCCAGGCCGTTCAGGGCGCGGACGATGCGGCGGAAATCCTCGGTAGGCGGAGTCGAGCCGGAAAAGGCGTAATTGCCATTGATCCAGATCCCGACGCCGTTGGCCGGAATCGCGCTGGTCAGGATATCGCCGAGCCAGTCGGGATCGTTGAGCAGCGTCTCGTCCGAAGCGACGGCACCGAGCAGCTGGTCCGATATGTCGCGCGCGCGCTGCTCATATTCGCCGATCAGCCGGCGCTCGCGCGATTCCAGCCGCATCGAGAACATCTGCGCGAACAGCTCGCACACCGAGCGCCGCTCGAAAGTCGGCGAGCGCGGCGAGTAATTATGGCAGGCGAACATGCCCCACAGCTCGTCATCGACCACGATCGAGATCGACAGCGATGCGGCGACGCCCATGTTCTTGAGATATTCGATATGGATCGGCGAGACCGAGCGCAGGATCGACAGCGACAGGTCGAGCCGCCTGCCCGCCGCATCGACCTCGGGGACGATCGGCACCGGCTCTGCACTCACATCGCGGATCACGCGGACCAGGTTGCGCTTGTAGAGCGCGCGGGCCTGGCGCGGGATGTCGCTAGCCGGGTAGTTCAGCCCCAGGAAGCTGCCGATGCCGGACTTGCAGGCCTCGGCGACGACCGCGCCGGCGCCGCTCTCGGCGAATTTGTAGACCATGACGCGGTCATAGCCGAGCAACGCCCGCACCTGCCGCGCGCCCTCGCGGTAGAAGGCAGTCATGTCCCGGGTCCGGTCTAGCCGCGACATCATCGCGCGGACGGCATTGGTGGCGTCGCTGCCCGCGGCCGTGCCCGGCTCCGCCTCGATGATGATCTGGCCGGCGGAGAAATGCACCGCGACGTCATAGGGCTGGCCCGAGGTGCCGATCTGGCAGCCGAACAGCCGCTCGACCATGTCGGGCTCGCTCAGATAGGAAATCTTGTTGCGCAGGTCGTGCAGCAGCGCCGCCGGCACGTAATCGGCGAGCGGATTGCCGATCAGGTCTTCGGGACCAAAGCCGAGCAGGTCGCGGATGTTTCGCGACACCCGCGCGATCATCCAGTCGGTGCTGACCGCGATGAGGAAACCGGGAGACTGGATCGCGCCGAGGAGGTGAATGGGTTCGCGGTCGCAGTTGGTCAGATCGACCTTTTCGAATTCAGCCACGCATACCCCATGTCGTCGGATGGCCGAAGCCGGTCTGGCGCTTTGGTAACGCCCGCGGATCATTTCGGTTGCAAATCGGTGGGTAGGCAGCCGTCGCGTCCAGCGCGAGGAAGCCTAAGGCCTGGCAAGCCCGCCGGCATTAATCTGGCGCAAGCGCTCCGCTCCGGGCGCCCTGCAGATGCGTCCGCCCGGCGATTTCGAACGCAGTGAACAGGGCGGCCGCGGCCTCGATCGCCTGTCGAAGCGCTTCCTCGCCCCCCAGGCGCGCATCCAGCATCGCCAGCAGCGATCGCCAGGCCGAGGAATCGACACCGCCCAGGAAGCGCGCCGGGAAATCGTCCGGCACCGCACGCTTGAGCACGGCTCCGCCCAGCCGCGAGCCTTCGAGGACATAGAGCGCGCCGAGCAAAGCCGGCTCGCCTTCGAAGACGAGATCGCCCGCCGGCGGCGGCATGCGCTCGCCCAGTTCCGCGAGATCGGCTTCGAGCAAGGCGGTGCGCCGCCGCGCCGGCCAGTCCGGCACCAGCTCCGCGATCCCACCACGCTCGAGCGCGCGTTCCGCGGGGATGTGCGCCGCCGCCTGGGCGCGGAGGAACTGCGCATAGGCGGCGCGATCGCGCAATTTCGCGGTCGAGAAGATCGCATCGACGCGGTCATGATGTCCGGCGGTCGCATCTCTCAAGGCGCTGCGCGCGCTGGCGGCAATGGTCATGACGCCCGTATAGGCGATCGGCTCTCGAATGGAACGGGCGCCCGGCCGACTCTGCAGGCCCGCGAAAACGCTCCTTCCAAAATAGGATTTCGCCTGTCACCCCGGACGGGCTCTTTCTCAGCGTCGAGTCGTCACCAGCACGATGTTCAACCACTCGGTTGAACGTCGTTCTCACACACGTGAGACTATCAAGAGATTCAACGAATCGTTCAACCACCCGGTTGAACATCATCCCACCGCAAAACAAAAAAAGGGGCGAGCCGGACGGGCTTGGGTTCCGTCCGGCTCGCCCCGACCCTCTCCGACCAAGGACAGAGGGCCTTTCCCGAGGGGGGAATTTAGTTCGCGGCCCTGGTCGCCTGGTCCATCAGTGCCTTGGCGGTCTTGATCGCCTCGGCTTCGCTGGTCTTGCCCTGCTGGATCTCGTCGGCGATCTCGAGCACCCGGCCGGCGATCACGGTGCCGTGATCGGCTTCCTCGGTGACCCGGATGCCGTGCTTGGCCGCGGCGATGCGATCCCATTCGGCGCGGATCGCGGCCCAATAGCCCTTGGTCGCCGCCCAATAGTCATCCGCTGCCTTCACGTCGAAATCGCCGAAGCGGGTATAGCTGTTGAGCACATATTCCTGGACGACGGGCGTGTCGGTGCCGTCCATCTTGAGATTGTCCTGCCAGTGGATCCAGCCGGCCGGCGAGATGGCATGGCGGTTGACCCCCAGATAGCGGTCATAGACCGGCCCGCGCACCGCATCCCGCCTTGCCAGCGGCCGCCAGGTCCGGTTCGACTCCCAGCGGCGCTGGCCGCCGACCGCGGTCCACTTGCCCCAGCCGCCATAGCGGGGGCTGTCGTCCACCTGGTACACCGTCTGCGACCAGGCGCCCTTGCGCTCGGCGGCGGGCACGTCGGCCCAGGTCCAGGCGTCGCGATCCGAATAGACCAGCACTTTGGCCGGCTCGTACTGCCAGTCCTGGCGCCAATGCTTGATCACCATCTTCTTGCCGTCGCCCATGTCGACGACGAGGAGATGCTGGAGCCGGATCATCCTGCCATTGTCCTCGATGACCCGGACGACTTCGTTGCCGCCCGACACCTTGACCGGGATCGGGGTATAGTCGGCGCGCCAGGAGGTGCTCTCCTGCATGTCGAACTTCACCTTGTAGGTGCCCGCCATCGCCAGGATGTCGGCGCGGTCCGCCTCGAAGGCCGGTTTGACCGCCGAGGCCGGCGCGCCCTGGGCAAGCAGGGGCGCCGGCGCGAACAACAACAGGGCAATTGGTAGAAGCAGCTTCATGATCTTGGTCCTCAGAAGCGGTTGACGTTAGAAGCGGTAGCTGACCGAGACCGAGCCGTTGCGGCCCGGCTGGGTATAGGCGTCCTTGACGGTCGACGTGCTGGGCAGGCCGCGCACGTCGTTCCACCAGGCGTATTTGGCGTCGAAGAGGTTGAACACGCCGGCGCGCAGCGTCAGCTCTTGGGTCACTCGGAAAAATGCCGTCGCGTCGAGGATCGTGAAAGCGCCCGGCGTGTAGCAGGTGCCGGTGCATACGCCGGTGGTGGCGCTCAGCTCCTTCTGGGCGCTGTGCGTCGCTGTCACGTCGCCGCCGAAGCCGCCGTCCGGCGCCCGGTAGCCGAGACCGACGACCAGCTTGAGCGGGTCGACCGTCGAGAGCGGCGAGCGCGCGCCGCTCGGGTCGATCACGTCGCCCTTGGCATAGGAGATCGCCATCTTGCCGAACAGGCCATTGCCCGCGGTCGCCGTGAAGGTCGCCTCGGCACCCTTCACCTCCACCTTGTCGAGGTTGATGAACTGGTAGACCGCCGGGTTTGCGGGCGTGAAGCCGCCGCTCGTCACTTCCTGCGAGATGAAGTCGTCATAGTTGGAGAGGAAGCCGGTGACGTTCAGCCCCACCGCGCCGCTGTTCAGCCGGAAGCCGGCTTCCCAGCTCTCGCTGGTCTCGGGGCGCAGGTTCGGGTTGGGCCGCGAGGTGTAGCCAAAGGCGAGGTTGGAGAAGAACTGATTGACCTGGCTCGGCTCGGGCGCCTTGAAGCCCTGGGCATAGTTGGCGAAGAAGCGGATCTCTTCGCCCAGCTTGAGCACCGCGCCCAGCTTGGGCGAGATGCGCGAGCCGGACTGCGCCGCGCCGGCAAAGGCGGGGAGCAGCGGGTCGGCTTCGGGCGAAAGGTCATAGGCGTCGAAGCGCAGCGCCGGGTAGAGCGTCAGCGGGCCGAACGCGATCTCGTCGGCGACGAACGCACCCGCCAACATGTAGTTGGTCTCGGGGAAGGCGCGGGTCGGGAAGGTCTCGCCGGCCGGCGGCACCACGCCGTCGCGCAGCCCTTCCTGGTGCGTCTTGCTGATGTCGCCGCCGAACAGCACGCGGTGCGTCACCGCGCCGGTGTCGAAGCGCATGCCGACTTCGGCCGAGCCGTCGAACACGGTGTTCTCGAAGGTGTTGAGCCGCTCGCGATCGGCCGCGGGGGTGCGGTCCTCGTCGGTGAACTGGCGGTTCTCGCCGTCCTGCCAATAGGCGCTGATCCGGGCATGGTCGAACAGGCCGTCGCCCTTCCAGAACCAGTCGCCGGCGATGCGGCCGCGCTTGGTGCTGTCATGCGCCTGGAGCAGGTCGACCGTGGTGCTGAGCCCAGTCAGCACGTTGGTGTAGACCTTGCTGTCCTGATATTCGCCGGTCAGGCGGAAGCGGTTCGAGCTGTCGGGCTCATAGACGATGCGGCCGAGCACGGCGTTGGACTGGCCGTCCTGCGGATTGGGCTCGGTGCGCGCCGCGCCGGTACCGCCCACGCTGCCCTTGTTGTCGAGCTCGCGGAAATCGCGGCGGGTATAGGAGAGCATCGCCGAGAGATCGCCGAAGCGGCCGGCGAGGATGCCGGTCTCGGCGAACTCGTTGTCCGCCGAGCTGTAGCCGGCGCGGACCAGGCCGCCGACCTTCTTGTCGCCGCCCAGGAAATCGGCGGGATCGCTGGTGGTGAAGCTGATCGCACCGGCCAGGCCGTCGCTGCCGTACAGCGCCGATGCCGGGCCGCGCAGGACCTCGACCGACTTGACCAGCCCGACATCGACATAGTCGCGGCCCGAGGACTGGGCGCCGAAGGTGAAGCCGTCGGGCACGCGCACGCCGTCCACCTGGATCAGCACGCGGTTGCCGCCGATGCCGCGGACGATGAAGCCTTCATTGCCCGCGCGCCCGGTGACGCCCAGCGCCGCGCCGAAGCGCGTTGGCCCGCGCGGCACGCTGATGCCCGGCTCGTAGCGGACCAGGTCCTTGATGTCGGTGACGAGCTGGTCGGCGATCTTCTTGTCGTCGATCACGGTGACGGTGGCGGGCACGTCCTTCACATCGGTCGGGATGCGCGTAGCGGTGACGGTGATCGTCGAATCCTCCTCGGCCGGCTTCTTGTCCTGGTCCTGCGCCAGCGCCGGCATCGCCGCTGCAAGTGCCCAAAGACTGATCCCCACCCCGATATACCCGCGCATGCCCTGAACTTCCTTCTGCTAATGCAACTGACTCTCAATTGCGATTGCGTTAGGCGGGCGCGGCGGGAGCGTCAACCCCGTAACGAAAGAGAGAGAGAGAGAGAGAGAGAGAGAGAGAGGGACCTGACCGCTGGCGCGGGCCTGAGCGATGATCCCCAATGAGATCATCCACCAGACGCCGCGGCTGCGCATCCTCGCCGCACTCGATGCCGAGGCCAAGGGCGCGCAGCTCGAATTCGCGCGGCTCAAGGCCATCTCCCAGGCGACCGACGGCAATCTCGGCGCGCATCTCGCGACGCTGGAAAAGGCGGGGTACATCGCGATCGAGAAAGAGCCGGTGGGCAAGCGCACGCGCACCCTGGTCGCGATCACCGCCGAGGGCCGCCGCGCCTTTGCCGAGCACCTGCTCTTCCTGCGGGACCTCGTCGATCGCGCGGGGGGATAATCCCCTTCTCGACGGCGGCCTGCCGCAACGCTAGAGCGTCCGGTCATGCAAAAGCGTCCCAAGCTCTCCGTCGTCATTCCCTGCTACAATGAAGAGGCGTGCCTCGAAGCGCTGCACGGCCGCGTCTCCGCCGCCGCGCGCGGCGCGGTGGGGGACGATTACGAGATCGTGCTGATCAACGACGGCTCGCGCGACAAGAGCTGGGAAGTGATGCAGCGCATCTCCGCCGCCGATCCGCGCCTCGTCGCGATCAACCTCTCGCGCAACCACGGCCACCAGCTCGCGCTCACCGCGGGCCTCGACCTGTGTTCGGGCGAGGAGATACTGATCATCGACGCGGACCTGCAGGATCCGCCCGAGCTGCTCACCGACATGCGCGCAGCGATGCGCTCGCAGGGCGCCGACGTCGTCTATGCCGTGCGCCGCAAGCGCGACGGCGAGACGATCTTCAAGAAGATCACCGCCGCCTTCTTCTACCGGATGCTCGACCGGATCACCGACACGCCGATCCCGCTCGACACCGGCGACTTCCGCCTGATGACAAGGCGCGCGCTCGACGCGTTCCTGTCGCTGCCCGAGCAGGCGCGCTTCATCCGCGGCATGGTCGCCTGGGTCGGCTTCCGCCAGGTGCCCTTCCCCTATGACCGCCATGAGCGCCTCGCCGGCGAGAGCAAATACCCGCTCGGCAAGATGATCCGCTTCGCCCTGGACGCGATAACCGGCTTCTCGACCGCGCCCTTGCGCTTCGCCAGCCATGTCGGCCTGGTGCTGACCGGCCTGTCCGCGCTGCTGGTGCTCTACATCGTCGCCGGCTTCCTGATGGGCGCGGCTATCCCCGGCTGGACCTCGCTGATGCTCGTCGTCGTCGTGCTTGGCGCAGTGCAGATGTTCGTGCTCGGCATGATCGGCGAGTATCTCGGCCGGCTCTATGTCGAATCGAAGCACCGCCCGCTCTACATCGTCGCCGATGTCGCCGGCCCGGTGATGGGCCATGCCAGGCTCGGCTATCGCTTCGAGGACAGCGCCGAGGCGCGCGAGTTCGCCGACGACAAGTAACCGTCATCCCGGCGAAAGCCGGGAAGGCGGGTTACTTCGGCGCCGCCAGCACGATGATCGACAGGCCGGGCGGCATCGGCAGCCGGCCGAGCAGGTGCCGCTCGATCCCGAACACCGCTTCGAACGCCGCGTTGAGCGCCCTGGGCGGCGGCGAATCGTCGCTGTCGTCCTTGCCGGTCAGCTTGCCGA
Source organism: Sphingomonas sp. GW821-FHT12D09 (assembly GCF_058807215.1). Taxonomy (NCBI): domain Bacteria; kingdom Pseudomonadati; phylum Pseudomonadota; class Alphaproteobacteria; order Sphingomonadales; family Sphingomonadaceae; genus Sphingomonas; species Sphingomonas sp. GW821-FHT12D09. The sequence goes on from NZ_JBXAQL010000004.1 coordinate 287,836, forward strand.
ACAGCCGCGCCGCGACCGCCACCGGGAAGAGCAGCGAGTTGAACCAGCGCAGCTTGCGCCAGCCCAGCCCCGCCTTTTCCAGCGATGCGGCGAGCGAGGCCTTGGAATAACGCCGCTTGTGGTGGTTCACCACGTCATGCGCGCTCCACATCCACTGGTGCGCCGGCACGGTGATCAGGATCTTGCCGCCGGGCTTGAGCACCCGCGCGATCGCCTGCAGCGCCGCGACATCGTCCTCGACATGCTCGATCACGTCGAGCACCGCGACCATGTCGTAGCTGTCGTTCTCGACACCGGCGAGCTCGGGCAGCGGCGACGAGCCGACCTTCTTGCCCAGCCGCTCGCTCGCCTGGGCGGCGGCGGTCTCGTCGATCTCGATCGCGTCGATCTCGCCGAACTGGGCGAGCATCGGCAGATTGTGCCCGGTACCGCAGCCGATCTCGAGGATGCGCGCGCCCGCGGGCACCTCGGCATAGCGCTTCAGATAGTCCGCCAGGATCTCGCGGCGCGCGCGATACCACCAGTGCGTGGTGTCATGCGCAGCCATGCGCTCGTAGACGATGCGGTCCATCTTACTTGAATACCAGATAGCGGTTGAGCGCGAAGGTAACGACGGGCGTGACGAAGATCACGGGGATGAGCGGTACCCAGGTCGGCTCGTGGAGCGGCCCGGTGAAGAGCCAGGTGAAGAAGGCATTCATTGCCATGCCGACCGACTGGACTGCCAGGAACTTCGACTGGGTGCCGACGCCGCCCTCGGCCTCGTGCCCCTTGAAGCTCCAGCGGCTGTGGAAGACCCAGCCGAACACCACCGCGACCAGGAAACCCGCGATCGAGGCGAGCACCGGCGGGATCGCATAGGTAGCCAGCGGCCAGTAGACGGCGGAATAGACGAAGGTCGATGCTAGGCCGACGATGCCGAAGCGCACCAGCTGTCCCAGCACGCCGTTCGCCCACATCTCTTCAAATCGCTTGATTACAGCCGTCACTATCGCTTGCCCAAGAACCGCGGGCCGCCCTAATGCGTGCAGCCGAGCGAGGGAAGCGATTTTGAAGTCAGACGCGCAGGGCGGGTTCCGCCTCGACCAGGAACTGGACCGCAACTGGCTGCGCTGGATGGCGCTCTTCTGGGTCTGCGTCGTCGCCTGGTTCCTCTACGATCGCCAGGGCAACATCTACTGGCTGTTGCTCGGCGATACCGACGACAACATGCGCCTGATGCAGGTCCGCGCCTGGCTCGCCGGCCAGGGCTGGTACGATCTGCGCCAATATCGCCTCGATCCGGCGCTGGGCGGCTTCGACATCCACTGGTCGCGCCTCGTCGACCTGCCGCTCGCCGGGCTGATCCTCGCATTGAAGCCCTTCGTCGGCACCGCCACTGCCGAGAAATGGGCGTGCGGCATCGCCCCACTGCTTCCGCTCGCCGTCACCATGACCGGCCTGTCGCTCGCGGTGCGCCGCCTCGTCGCGCCCTGGGCCTGGCCGGTGGCGCTGGTCGTGCTGATGGGCTGCACCTCGACCATGTCGATGTACGCGCCGATGCGGATCGATCATCATGGCTGGCAGCTCGCCTTCCTCGCGCTCACCGTCGCCGGCCTCGCCGACCCGAAGCGCGCCCGCGGCGGCGCCATGGTCGGCCTGTCGAGCGCCGCCTCGCTCACCATCGGGCTCGAGCTGCTGCCGTATTGCGCGATGGCCGGCGCGATCATCGCACTGCGCTGGATCTGGGACCGCGAGGATGTCCGCCGCATGCAGGTCTATGGCCTGACGCTCGGCGGCGGCTCGGCGCTCGGCTTTGCGCTCTTCGCCTCCAACGCCAACCAGGTCATGCGCTGCGACGCGCTGACGCCGGTCTGGCTGAGCGTCATGGTCGCCGCCGGCGCGCTGCTGTTCGGCCTGTCGCTGTTGAACCCCGCCAATCGCTGGGTCCGCCTCGCCTTCGCCGCGGCCGCAGGCGGCGTGATCGTCGGCGGCTTCGCGCTGTGCTTCCCGCAATGCCTGGGCCGCCCCGAGCAAGTCTCGGACGAGCTCGCCAACACCTGGCTCAACAATGTCCGCGAGGCGCGGCCGATCTACAAGCACGCCTTCAAGACCGCATTCCCGATGGCCGTGCTGCCGGTGATCGGCGTGCTCGGCGCGCTCTTCGCCACCTGGCGTGCCCGCCGCAGCGAAGCGCTGGTCGGCTGGGCCGCGGTCGCACTGTTCACTGCCTTCGCCAGCGCGATGCTGCTGTGGCAGGTCCGCGCAGCTCCCGCCGCGCAGTTGCTCGCAGTGCCGGGCTCGACTGCCCTGCTCGTCGTCGCAATCCCCTGGTTCCTCGGCAGCCGCGAGCCCTTTGCCCGCTGGATCGGCGAGGTCCCAGCCCGCCTGCTCGGCATCCTCGTGCGCGTATTCGGCACGGTCGGCGCCTTCCTGCTTCTCTCTGGCCTCTGGGCCGGGCTCGTTCCGCCGCTCTTCACCGGCGGCGATACCGCCAAGCCCGGCAAGCCCGCCCCGCCCGACAAGGTTGCCGCCGCCAACGCCGCCTGTGCGCGGATGAGCAACCTGCGCCTGCTCAACGATATTCCACCGGCGATCCTGTTCACCCATGTCGATCTGGGACCCCGGCTGATCACCGTCACCCATCACAGCGGCATCGCCGGCCCCTATCACCGCAACGGCCGCGCGATCCTCGACGTCCACCACGCCTTCACCTGGGCGACGCCGAACTTCCGCCCGATCGCCGCCGCGCATCATGCGCAATATCTGCTGGTCTGCCCGGACATGTCCGAAACGACGCTCTACCGCGCCCGCGGGCCCAATGGCTTCTATTCCCAGCTGGTGAACGGCGATGTGCCGAACTGGCTCGAACCGGTGAAGCTGCGCGACGGGCCAACCGGCAAGCCGCTGCCGTTCAAGCTGTGGAAGATCCGCTATGACCTGCCGGATGTGGCGGTGAAGGCTCCGGCAAAACAATAGCCGTCATCCCCGCGAAGGCGGGGATCCAGGGTTACTCTGCGCCGCGGTTCTACTTGACTCTGGATCCCCGCCTTCGCGGGGATGACGATTTTAGGGGTTCAATGCCCCGCCACCGCCCGCCCGGCGACCAGCGCAGCGCTGATCCCGTCGATCACGAACTGCACCGCCAGCGCGCCGAGCAGCACGCCGAGCAACCGCGACACCACTGCCTCGATCTTCGCCCCGACCACCCGCATCAGCGGACCCGCCGCCAGCAGCGCAAGCAGCGTCAGCAACAGGATCGCCGCCATCGCCGCGAGCACCACCACGGTGCGCTCGATCCCGTTGTTCTGCGACATCAGCAGCATCGTCGATGCGATCGAGCCCGGCCCGGCGATCATCGGCATCGCCATCGGGAAGATCGAGATATCGGCCGGCTCGCTCGCCTTCACCTTTTCGGCCCGGTCCTCGCGCCGCTCGGTGCGCTTCTCGAACACCATTTCGAGCGCGATCAGGAACAGCATGATGCCGCCGGCGATCTTGAAGGCGTTCAGGCTGATGCCGAGCGCACGCAGCAGCGCCTCGCCGAACAGCGCGAAGCCGAACAGGATGCACGCCGCGACCAGCACCGCGCGAGTCGCCATCACCCGGCGATGCACCGCGCTCGTCCCCGCGGTCAGACCGGCGAAGATCGGCGCGCAGCCGGGCGGATCGATCACCACGAAGAAGGTGATGAAGGTCGAGATGAAGAGTTCGATCATGCGAGCGCGCCCCGCATCAGATCACACCCTTCTCGAGCGGCACCCCGGCATTGCGGTGCGCGGCGACCAGCGTGTTGCGCAGCAGGCAGGCGATGGTCATCGGCCCGACGCCGCCCGGCACCGGCGTGATCGCGCCCGCGACGCTCGCCGCGCTGTCGAAATCGACATCGCCGACCAGGCCGTTGTCGGTCCGGTTGATGCCGACGTCGATCACGGTCGCGCCGGGCTTCAGCCACTCGCCCTTGACGAAATGGGCGCGGCCCACCGCGGCGACGACGATATCGGCATGCTTCAGATAATGCGGCAGGTTGCGCGTCCTGGAATGGACGAGGGTCACCGTGGCGCTAGCCCTGGTCAGCAGCGCGGCCATCGGCTTGCCGACGATGTTCGAGCGGCCGATCACCACGGCGTCGAGCCCGCTCAGATCGCCCAGCCGGTCCTCGAGCAGCATCAGGCAGCCGAGCGGGGTGCACGGCACGAAGCCGTTGAGCCCGGTTGCCAGCCGCCCGGCATTGACCGGGTGGAAGCCGTCGACGTCCTTGTCCGGGCTGATCCGGGTGAGCACCGCCTGCTCGTCGATGTGCTTGGGCAGCGGCAGCTGGACGAGGATGCCGTCCACCGCCGAGTCGCCATTGAGCTGGTCGATCAGCGCGATCAGGTCCTCTTCGCGCGTTTCGGCGGGCAGCTTGTGCTCGAAGCTTTCCATGCCCGCTTCACGGGTCATCTTGCCCTTGGAGCGAACATAGACCGAGGAGGCCGGGTCCTCGCCGACCAGCACTACGGCCAGTCCGGGCGCGCGCCCGGCGGCCTCGCGGAATGCAGGAACCAGGTCCGCCACGCGGGCACGCAGGCCCGCCGCGAACGCCTTGCCGTCGATGATCTCAGCCGTCATGCGACCCGCCATAGAGCCTGAGTGCGATCTCTTCCAGCGCCGCGGGGTCTCCTTCGATACGAAGCCGTTTCAGCCGCGCCGTATCGCCTGCGATCAGCGTCACCGCGCGCCTCGGCACCCCAAAGGCGCCCGCCACCAACGGCACCAGAGCCACATTGGCCGCGCCCTCCACCGGCGGCGCGGCAAGGCGCGCGGCGAAATGCGCGTCGGTGCCCGCGGCAAAGGCGTCGCGCGCGGCGCGCGGAGTCACCCGGACCGCGATCTCCACGCCGTCGGCGCTGCGCCGCCAGGCCGGCACGCGCGGCTCAGCCGGCGCTGGCGGCCAGTTGGGCGGCGATCGTCGGCAGCACGAAGTTGCTCAGCACATAGATGATCAGCAGCGCGACCAGCGGGCTCAGGTCGAGCGCGCCGAAATCGGGCAGGACCTTGCGGATCGGGCGGTAGATCGGCTTGGTGATCACGTCGAGCGCGTGCCAGACCGAGCGGACGAACTCGTTGTAGAGGTTGATCACGTTGAACGCGACCAGCCACGACAGGATCGCCTGGATGACGATGACGACGCTCAGCGCCCAGAGCAGAAAGCCGATGATGTCGACGATCATGAGAAGGAAGGGGATCAATGCGCTCTCCGCGTGGGGTTCTTGCCTCCAAGATTAGGGAATGCGGGGCCCCGCAACAACCCCGTCGCCGGGCACGCGCTTGCAATGTAGGATTTAGCCTGCTGGGCTCGCGCGGCCAGGCCTCGCGCCGGGCCGCTCTTTGACATGTTGGAAAGATAGGATCGCGCACGCGCAAGCATGTTGCGCCACGCCCGAAACTTCGCGCGGCATCCATGCCCGCAGTGCGCGCGTTTCGTAAAGTTCGAGCGCCACGGCGTGAAGTTTCACCGAGTCGCGCTGGATGCGCGTGTTGGGAACTCAGGCGTGGACCAGCGTGCCCGCGCCGCTCCGCGTGAAGATCTCGAGCAGCATCGCATGCGGGATGCGCCCGTCGAGGATCACCGCAGCATCCACGCCCCGCTCGACGGCATGCACGCAGGTCTCGACCTTGGGGATCATGCCCCCCTTGATCGTGCCGTCAGACTTCAGCGCCTCGATCCGCGCCGGATCGAGATCGGTCAGCAGCTCGCCCGACTTGTCGAGCACGCCCGCCACGTCGGTCAGCAGGAAGAAGCGCGAGGCACCGATCGCGGCGGCGATCGCCCCGGCCATGGTGTCGGCATTGATGTTGTAGGTGTGCCCGTCCGCGCCCAGCGCGATCGGCGCGACCACCGGGATGAAGTCCTGCGCCGCCAGCGCGTGGAGGATCGCCGGGTTCACCGCGGTCGGCTCGCCGACGAAGCCGAGGTCGACGTGACGTTCGATGCCCTGGAGCGGATCGGCCTCGCGGCCCGTCACCTTCTCGGCGGTGACCAGGCCGGCGTCCTTGCCCGAGATGCCGACGGCGCGCCCGCCCGCGGCGCCGATCCAGCTGACGATCTCCTTGTTGATCGATCCGGCCAGGACCATCTCGGCGATCTTCGCGGTCTCGGCGTCGGTGACGCGAAGCCCGCCGACGAAGTTCGATTCGACGCCGAGCCGCTTGAGCATCGCGCCGATCTGCGGGCCGCCGCCGTGCACGACGATCGGATTGATGCCGACGGCCTTGAGCAGCACCACGTCCTCGGCGAAGTCGCGTTGCAGCTCGGGATCGCCCATCGCGTGGCCGCCATATTTCACGACGAAGGTCGCCCCGGCATAGCGCTGCAGATAGGGCAGCGCCTCGGTGAGCGTTTCGGCCTTGGCAAGCAGCGCGGGATCAGGGGCGTTGGTCATGGCGGCCCCATAGGGCCAGTGGACCGGCCCCGCAACTTTCAGCGGAAAACCGGGGTGATGCGGACATAGGTCAGCCAGTTGTTCGAGCCGCGGCACTCGGGCATCGCGCGCGCCTCGGTCAGGACGAAGCCCTTGCCGTTCCACACATAGGCCTCGCTCGATCCGCAATCGCCGATGCCGCGCCCCTTGTTGTAGCTCGACAGCACGCCCTTCTCGAACCCGGCATTGACCAGCGCGCCGTCGCCGAAGTCGAAGTCTGCGCGGGTCGCCTTGCCGCCCGCCACGATGAAGGCGACGCTGCTGAAGTTATAGGCGCCGGCACCGCAGGGCAGCAGCGCCAGCGTCTTGCCGCCGCCGAGTGCGAACGTCTCGACCTCGGGCACGCTCTCGGCGCCCTTGTACAGGTCCTCGCATTCGGCCTGCTTCTCCATTCCGGCGCGCATCGCCTTGGAGACACCGGTCGGGGAGCCGGCGGGGCGGACGGCGACGATCCGTTCGGGTGCGGGCTCGGGCGGCACGGTGCCGGCGGGCTTTGCGCCCTTGGCGACCGCGGCGGTGACGGTGCCGGCGCGGCCCTGGTCGGCGTCGATGTAGCGCAACGCCGCCGAGGAGCCCTTGAGCGAGACCCGCGCCACGGTCTTGCCTGCGACATCGACTAGGGCGGCTTGCTTGCCGTTGGTCATCGCCGCGACTGCGCGGGCGGCCTCGGCATTGTCGAGGGTGATCCCGTCGTCCGAAGCGGCAGCGGTGGCGATCACCTTGTCGTCGATCGTGAAGCTCAGCGTGCCGGTGACGGTGCGATAGGCGGAGAACTCGAGCCGGAAGGCGCCGGTCGGGCCGGCCCAGCGCGTGAGCGACAGGCTGCCGGAATCGTCGTCCGGGATCGCCTCGTCGGCGGGGAACAACGACGTCATCTCGCAGCGATGGCCATTGTCGCAGGCGACGACCCAGTCGGCGAACGACTTGACCGCATCGTCTTGCGTGGCCTGGGCAGCGAGGAGAAGGGGGAAGGGCAGCATGGCGGCAAGCCTAGCCGATCGGTGCGCGAATCGATAGGAGCGGCGCAAAGGAGAAGGTGCGATGAAGACGGTTGGCGTGATCGGGGCGGGACAGATGGGCGCGGGCATCGCGCAGGTTTCGGCGCAGGCGGGCTATGTCGTGCTGCTCTCGGACGTCGACCAGGCGCGCGCCGAGGCCGGCAAGGCAGGTATCGCCAAGCATATCGCCCGCGCGGTCGAAAAGGAGAAGATCGGCGCCGCCGATGCCGAAACCGCGCTCGCCAACATCACCTGCGTCGGCGGCACCGATGGTTTCGCGCCTTGCGACCTCGTCATCGAGGCGGCGACCGAGCGCGAGGCGATCAAGCGCCAGATCTTCGAGAGCGTCGGCAAGGTGCTGGGCAAGGACGCGATCCTGGCGAGCAACACCTCGTCGATCCCGATCACCCGCCTGGCGCAAGCTTCGCCCGACCCCGCCCGCTTCATGGGCGTGCACTTCTTCAACCCGGTGCCGGTGATGGGCCTGATCGAGCTGATCCGCGGCCTCGCCACCTCCGATGTCACCGTCGCCGCGGTCGAGAAGTTCGGTCAGTCGCTCGGCAAGCGTATCGTCCATGCCAACGACGCGCCCGGCTTCATCGTCAACCGCGTGCTGATGCCGATGCTCAACGAGGCCTGCTTCGCGCTGGGTGAAGGCGTGGCGACGATCCCGGACATCGACGCCGCCTGCCAGCTCGGCCTCAACCATCCGATGGGGCCGTTCACCCTGGCCGACTTTATCGGGCTCGACACCTGCCTGGAGATTACCCGCGTGCTGTTCGAAGGCACCGGCGATCCCAAGTTCCGCCCGGCCCCGCTGCTGGTGAAATATGTCGAAGCCGGCTGGTATGGTCGCAAGACCAAGCGCGGCTTCTACGACTATAGCGGCGCGGAGCCCGTACCGACGCGCTGAGGCATCTCCATCCGGGCGGCGAACTCGGCCTGGCGGTCGAGCGCCCATTTGGCCAGCGTATCGAACGGGATCGCCGCGAGGAAGGCGATCCCCGCCCTCCCGCCATGTGCCCAGCGGACCACGCCGCGATGCGGATCGAGCCCGCGGATGCCGAGCGTCACTTCGTCGCCTTCGCGCAGCAGATCGGTCTCGATCTTGGCGCCGCCCTGCGACACGTCGATCAGCGTGAGCGACTGGCGTACCCCCTCTGCATGGAGGCACACCGGACAGGCGATGCGCAGCCGGGGCATGCGGTGGACGAGGCCCGCCTCGCCATGGACGGGCGCGTGGAGCACATCGAGCACGTCGATCTGCTCGTCGAACTGCACGCCGACCATGCCATCGGCCGACCAGGCGATGCGCCCGGAAATCTCGTTGCCCGAACGGATTTCCATCGACACCGCCTCGCCTGGAGGCAGGCTTGCATGGATCTTGCCCATCAGTCCGCCCGGCGAGATGTTGCGGATCAGGCAGAGCGCCTCGTAGCCGGCCCATCGCAGCATCGCCGAGCGATAGACGGAGATCTTCGAACGGTCATCGCTGCGGCGTTCCATGACGGGTACTTCAGGCTGGAAGGAGATTTCGGTGCGGGCGCTGTCCTCGAGGGGCGCGACCACGACTCTGGGCACCGGCGGTCCCTGACGCTTCGTAGAGGCTACCGCCCGCGGCAGCGCATGGATGCCCGGCCGGACGGGTTGAAAGGCCAGCGACAGGCAATCCCCGACCCGGCCCAACGCCTCTTCGCCGGGCGTGGGCGGGGGTTGGCGCAGGATGCGCAGCGGGCGGGGACCCGAGCCGGAAGAGGAACTCAAGTTAGTCACGCTTTACTCCGGTTACAGAAACTGGAGAGCGCACATCTGCCCCGTCTGGAACGGAGGAATGATGGCGCGCGACCCGCTCTCCATCCAATGTCGATTGTTATCGGCAGGATCGGCGCGCCCCCCGGCGCAGCGTCGTCCCTGCAACGTTACGCAGATTTTACCGGCCGCCCGGTATCCAAAAAGTTAACGCGCGGCTCGAAACCATCAGGGCAGCAGCAATCCGGCCAGCGCCGCGCTCATCAGATTGGCGAGGCTACCCGCGAGCAGCGCGCGCAGGCCTAGCTTGGCGATCATCGGCCGCTGGTTCGGCGCGAGGCTGCCGGTCGCAGCCATCTGGATCGCGATCGAGCTGAAATTGGCGAAACCACACAGTGCGAAGGTGATGATCGCCCGGGTGCGCGGCGCCAGGTCGGTCATCGCGCCGAGGTCGATGAAGGCGACGAACTCGTTGAGCACCACCTTGGTGCCGAACAGGCCGCCCGCCGCGGTCGCCTCGTGCCAAGAGATGCCGAGCAGATACATGACCGGCGCGAAGATCGTGCCGATGATCTTCTGGAAGCTGAGATTCTGGAGGAAACCCGCCCAGGCGGCGTGGCCGCTCAGATCGTAGACCCAGTTGCCCGCCCCGGCGAGCAAGCCATTGGCGAGTGCGACAAGTGCCACAAAGGCAAGCACCATCGCGCCCACCGCCACGGCGATCTTGACGCCGGTCGAGGCGCCCGAAGCAGCGGCCATGATGATGTTGGCGGCGCGCTCTTCCTCCACGTCATCCTCGGCGACCTTGATCGCCTGGTCCTCGACATCATCGCCGAGCGGCAGCTCGCCGTCCCTCACGGCATCGTCGGGCATGATGATCTTGGCCATCAGCAGGCCGCCAGGCGCGGCCATGAACGACGCGGCGAGCAGATAGGGCAGCGCGCTCGCACCGAGCAGGCTGGCATAGGCAGCGAGGATCGTGCCGGCGACGCCCGCCATGCCGACGGTCATCACTGCGAAGAGCTGCGACGGCGTGAGCCGCGCGAGATAGGGGCGGATGACCAGCGGCGATTCGCTCTGGCCGACGAAGATGTTCGCCGCCGCGCACAGCGACTCGACCTTGGAAGTGCCGACCACCTTCTCGATCGCGCCCCCGATCCAGCGGATCACGAACTGCATGACGCCGAGATGGTAGAGGATCGAAACCAAGGCGGCGAAGAAGATGATCACCGGCAGCGCCGCGATCGCGAAGCTGTTGCCGCCCAGCTCGGGCTTGGCGAGCGGGCCGAACAGGAAGCTGGTGCCGGCACCGGCATAGCCGAGCAGCGCCGAGACGCCGCCCGACAGGCCATGCAGCGCCGCCTGGCCCCAGCTCGTCCGCAGTACCAATGCCGCGATGCCGACCTGGAGGAGGAAGGCGGCGCCGACGACGCGCAAATTGATCCCGCGCTTGTTCGACGAAAACAGGAAAGCGATCGCAAGGATCGCGATTACGCCGAAGATGCCGATCGGAAACTGATTCAATTGCCCAAACCCCCAAGGCAAACGCCCAAGCCTGTGAGCATACACGCTCGATACGACATGGCCAGAGGCAGCCGACTCCGTTCCCCGGAGATCCCTGCGCGGCGGGAAAGTCACAAAGGTCCCGACATCTCGCGTGCCTGCGCCCACTCGCATGCACGGGGCGAACGCTTCGCGGCCCCGCCCGGTGGAGGCGGCCAGGCGGGAGATAACGGAACAGAATGTGTGGAGCTTCGGTGAGCCGATAGAACAAATAAAGAACATTGTCAAGGCCAAAGTGCCGCACCCAGGCGGCAGGGCTTGCAGCGCGGGCATTTCGCGCTAGCGTCCCGCCATGGACACTATCCGCCTCCCGCGTTCGCTCTTCTTCCTGTCTATCTTCTATGGCGGCATGGTCTGCATTGCCGGCGTGCTGGGCAACAAGCAGGTTGCACTCGGCCCGATCTCGCAGATCGGCAACTGGGTCGGCGTCGGCCCGCTTGCGGTGGAAGCGGGGATCTTCGCCTTCCTGCTGCTCGTCTCGGTCTCGAGCGCCGTCGCCGAACTGCACGGACCGGACACGGCGCGGCGGCTGGTGGTGATCGGCTTCGTGCCGCTGGTTACTTCCGTCCTCCTCTCGATGCTCGTCCTCGCCCTCCCCCCTTCACCGAGCATGGCGCCCGACCGTCTCAATGCCTTCGACCTGATGATGAGCGGCACGCCGCGCATCTGGCTGGGCGGGATCGTCGCCTATGGCATCTCGCAGATCCTCAACGTCACCATCTTCTCCGCGCTCAAGAGCGGCGGCGGCAAGCTGCTCTGGCTGCGCGCCGCGATCGCATCGGTGCTGAGCCAGATCGCCGACACGCTGATCTTCGTCACCATCGCCTTTTACGGCGTCTTCCCGATCGGCGAGCTGCTGGTCGGGCAGATGCTGAGCAAGGTGGTGCTGAGCATCGTGCTGGTGCCGGCGCTGATCTACATGTTCGTCGCGATCGGGCGCTCGCTCGATGGGCGGCGGGGGTTGAACTGAACTAAGCCCATCTCCCTTTTATCGTCATCCCGGCGAAAGCCGGGACCCAGAGCCAAAAAGCGCCGTCGCCCGTTACCCTGGGCCCCGGCTTTCGCCGGGGTGACGCAGCGCATCACGGCGCCAGGCGGATCGGCTGGGCTTCGCAGAGGATCAGCGCGAACCAGTCATTCTCGTCGGTCCATTCCTGAAGCGGGGTCCAGCCGCCGGCGCGCAGCAGCATGCGGGCGCCGTTACGGCCGTATTTATGGCTGTTCTCCGTGTGGATCGTCTCGCCGGCCCGCATCGAGAAAGGCCGCCCCTCGACGGTGAACTCCATGTCGCGCACCGCCTCTAGGTGCATCTCGATCCGCGCGGCATCGTCGTTCCACACAGCGACGTGGCGGAAGGCCTCGACGGGGATCGTGCCGCCCAGCTCGCGGTTGATCCGCTCGAGCAGGTTGAGGTTGAACGCCGCAGTGACCCCTTGCGCATCGTCATAGGCGGGGACGAGCACCTCGGGCGGCTTGACGCGGTCCATGCCGATCAGCAGCCGCGCGCCGTCGCCCAGCCAGTCGCGCATCGCGCGCAGCAGATTGACCGCGTGGAAGGCCTGCATGTTGCCGATCGTCGAGCCGGGGAAGAAGCCGAGCTTGGGCATGCCGGCGACTTGCTCGGGCAGCGGCACGGGCCGCAGGAAATTGGCCTCGACCGGATAGACCGGCAGGCCGGGGAATGCCTGGCCCAGCTCGGCGGCGGACTGGCGGAGGAAATCGCCCGAAATGTCGATCGGCACATAGGCGGCGGGATCGATGGCCCGCAGCAGCAGCGGCGTCTTCACCGACGAGCCCGATCCGAACTCGACCACCGCCGCGCCGCGCGCCGCCAGCGCACCGAGTTCGGGCCCGGTCCTGCGGAGCAGCTCGGTCTCGGTGCGGGTGGGATAATATTCGGGAAGCTGGGTGATCTCCTCGAACAATTCCGACCCGCGGCGGTCGTAGAACCAGCGGGCAGGGATGGCGCGGGGACGCGCTTCGAGGCCGCTCAGCACATCGGCGCGGAAATGCGGATCGGCGAGGCTGGCCTGGCCGTCTTCGAGTTCCTGCTTGAGCATTACTGGCCGGCCTTTCTCAAAGTTACGCCATCCCGGCGAAAGCCGGGACCCAGAGCACCAAACGCCAGGCCTCGTGACTCCTGGGCCCCGGCTTCGCCGGGGTGACGGAGAAAAGGCGGCGCGGTGCCCGCATCAAATATCTTTCGCCAAGCGGACGCCGGTGAACTGCCAGCGCTGATGGGGATAGAAGAAGTTGCGGTAGCTGGCCCGGCTGTGCCCCCGGGGCGTGGCGCAGGACGAGCCGCGCAGCACGAACTGGCCGCTCATGAACTTGCCATTATACTCGCCGACCGCGCCCTCGGCCGACTTGAAGCCGGGATATGGGCGGAAGGCGCTGCCGGTCCATTCCCAGACATCGCCGAAGAAGGCGGGCCCTTCCGCCGAAGGGCGTGGCTCGACGGGGCCCGCGGCGTCGAGCTGGTTGCCGCCATTCGGATCATGCGCCGAGGCGGCCGCTTCCCATTCGAACTCGGTGGGCAGGCGGGCGCCAGCCCAGCTGGCATAGGCGTCGGCCTCGAAGAAGCTGACATGGGTGACCGGCGCGGCGGGATCGATCGGGCGGCGGCCGTCGAGCCCGAAGCGGGTCCATGTTCCCCGCTCCTGGCGCCAGTAGAGCGGCGCTTCGATGCCTTCCGCCTTCACCCAGGCCCAGCCGTCGGACAGCCAGTGGCGCGGATCTTGGTAGCCGCCATCGGCGATGAAGGCCGCCCATTCGCCGTTGGTGACGGTGCGATCGGCCAGGGCATGCGGGGTGAGCAAGGCCTGGTGGCCGGGGCCTTCGCAGTCGAAGAAGAAGCCGTCATTCAACCGATCGGTTGAGCGATTCATTGAATCCCTTGACACGCCCACGTGCACGAGGCCCGCCTGCCCCTCCATCCAGCCGATCGGGCCGGGCATCGCCACGGGGACCTTGGGAGGGCCCTGCCACACCGCCGGCTCGAGCGGGTTGACCGAGAAATGGTGGAGGATGTCGGTGAGCAGCAATTCCTGATGCTGCTCCTCATGATTGCACCCCAGCAGGACAAGCGCCTGCGCCGCCTCCGGCAGATCGGGCAGCGCATCGACCAAGGCGGCATCGACATGCGCGCGATAGGCGAGGATCTCGGCCAGGCTGGGCCGCGAGAGCATGCCGCGGCGCGGGCGCGCATGGCGCTGCCCCTCGGCCTCGTAATAGCTGTTGAACAGGAACGGCCAGCGCTCGTCGTGAAGCGCATAGCCCGGGACATGGTCGCGCAGCACGAAGGTTTCGAAGAACCAGGTCGTGTGGGCGAGGTGCCATTTGGCCGGCGAGGCATCGTCCATCGACTGGATCGTGGCGTCGGCATCGGAGAGCGGGCGGATCAGCGCTTCGCTGAGTGCGCGTACGCCGGAGAAACGCGCCTCTAGCGCGCTGGAAGCCGGAGCGGATCCCGTTTCCGTTCTCATTATGTTCTCCTAGAGGCGTGCGCCATCGCCGTCAACCGGAGAGATATAGGTGTCCGAATTGCCCCCGGTAGGCGTTAAACGTCGCGCGAATGGCTTTTGTTCAGCACGATCGGGAATAAGCGTGCGAAAGCAGCGGCTTCGCGCTCATCGCGAGGCGCCGGGAACCCAGAGCACGTCGCCCGCCTCATTCTGGTTCACCGCGCGGGCGGCGACGAAGAGCAGATCGGACAGGCGGTTGAGATAGGCGAGCGGCTGCGGGCTGACCCCGGCGGCGACGGCAGTGCGCTCGGCCCGGCGCGTGACGGCGCGGGCGAGGTGCAGCTCGGCCGCGCCGGGGGCACCGGCGGGCAGGACGAAGCTGGTCAGCGGCTCGAGCGCGGAGTTGATATGGTCGATGCGCTCCTCGAGCCAGGCGACCTGGGCCGGGGTGATGCGCAGCGCGCCTTCGATCCCCGCGGGCGTAGCGAGATCGGCGCCGAGGTCGAACAGGTCGTTCTGGATATGCGCGAGCATGCCGCCGAACGCGTGATGGCCGAGCCGGGCACGGGCGACGCCGAGCGCGCAATTGGCTTCGTCGACATCGCCGATCGCGGCCATGCGCAGGCTTGCCTTGGATACGCGCGAGCCGTCGACAAGACCGGTGGTGCCATCGTCGCCGGTGCGGGTGTAGATCTTGTTGAGCTTGACCATGATGCGGGCGCTTTACGCCTGTGGGGGAAGCGGATCAAATTCCTCCCCGGGCAAAGCTCGGGGAGGAATGCATGGAGTCAGGCATGCTTGGAGCGGAGCAGCAGCAGCCCGAAGCCGATGAAGACCGTGCCAGTGACGCGGTTGAACCATTTCTTCAGCGCGGGCCGCTCGAGATGGCGGGCGAGGCCGCGGCCGCCGAGTGCATAGACTGCGTACCAGAAGCACTCGATCACTGCGAAGGTGAGCACCAGGATGGCGAATTGGGGCGGCTTGGGGGCGGCGGCGCTGACGAACTGGGGGAAGAAGGCGGCGGCGAAGAGCAGCGCCTTGGGGTTGGAGATGCTGATCGCGTAGCCGCCGCGAAAGAGCTGGGCCGGGGTAAGGCGCTTGTCGGCGAGCGCGGTGTCGTCGGTCATGTCGAGCGGGGTCGGGTCGGCGCGCCAGGCCTTGATGCCGAGCCAGATCAGATAGGCGGTGCCGGCCCAGCGCAGCACTTCGAACGCGCCGGGAATGGCGAGGAGCAAGGCGGTGAGGCCGGCCGCCGATGCCGCGAGGATCGTCACCAGCCCGGCGAGGCACCCGGCCATCGCCAGCACGGTACGGCGCAGGCCAAAATCGACGCTGCGCGAGAGGATGTGGAGCATGTTGGGGCCGGGCGTTCCCGAGAGCAGGAACACGGCCAGGACGAACAGCCACCAGGTCTGGAGAGTCATCGCGGGACCCGTCGATAGTCTTGGGAGGAAAGGGGCGCCTGGCCCCGGCGCGTCAGCTCTTGGCCGACAGCATCATCAGGATGAGCGCGATGATGCCGATCGCGATCGCCTGGAACAGGATGCGCTGCTGCATCAGCTTTTGCGACTTGAGCGCGCGCGGGCTGGGGCCGTCGCCTTGATGCTCCATATCCTGGCTGGTGGTGCCCGCCATGTTCACCAGCCCCTTGATGAGGATGAACAGGGTCGCGAGCATCGCGGCGACGAGCAGGATGGCAAGGAAGATCATGGCGCTCAGCTTAGTCCCGCGCGGCGGCGATGCCAACCGGCAGTTGTCCTGCACGCAACTGGTCGGCGAGGGCGCGGCCGTCGGTGCCGGCAAGCCGCATCGCCTCGAGGCTGGGCGCGCCGTGGCGCTTGGCGAGCCGCTGGCCGTCGGAGCCGAGCAGCAGGGGGTGGTGGCGATATTCGGGCGTGGGCAGGCCGAGCAGCGCTTGCAGCAGCCGGTGGACATGCGTGGCGGCGAACAGGTCGACGCCGCGGACGATGTCGGTGATGCCCTGGGCGGCATCGTCCAGGGTGACGGCCAGGTGGTAGCTGGCGGGCGCGTCCTTGCGGGCGAGGACGACGTCGCCTGCCGAGCGGGGGTCGGCCTGGATCCAGCCGGCAAAGGCGTCGTGCCACCATAAATCCCTCTCCCCTTGTGGGAGAGGGAGATTTAAGGCTCTCTCCATGTCCAGCCGCCAGCAATGCGGCCTGGTGAGGTCCGGCGCTTCCAGCCCGCGGCAGGTGCCGGGATACACCGCGCCCTCGGGCCCATGCGGGGCGGAGGCGCTGGCGGCGATGTCGGCGCGGGTGCAGAAACAGGGATAGAGCAGGCCTTCGCCACGCAGGCGATCCAGCGCGCCCTCGTACAAGGCGAGACGCTGCGACTGGAAGGTCACCTCACCGTCCCATTCCAGCCCGAGCCATTCGAGGTCGCGCAGGATCGCCGCGACATGCTCGGGGCGCGAGCGGGTCCCGTCGATATCCTCGATGCGTAGCGTGAAGGCTCCGCCACGGTCGCGCGCGAAGTCGTGCGCCTGGGTCGCCGACCAGGCATGCCCCAGGTGCAGGCGGCCGGTGGGGCTCGGGGCGAAACGGGTGTGGATAACCATCAAAGCGGCCCTTGACCGCGAGTCGCGGGATATGGTGTCATCACCCGGTCACGCTTCTCGGCGAGATGCGTGCCATCGACTTTGGGCGAGGGAGGCGCATGTATCATCCCGATCTGATCCGACATCCGGACGGCTGCCCTGCCCTTGTGCTCAACGCCGACTATACGCCGCTCAGCTATTATCCGCTGAGCGTGTGGCCCTGGCAGACGGCGGTCAAGGCGCTGTTCCTCGATAGGGTGGACGTGGTCTCCTATTACGAGCGCGAGGTGCGAAGTCCCAGCGCGAGGCTGAAGCTTCCTTCGGTCATCGCGCTCAAGCAATATGTCAGACCTTCGCAATTCCCCGCCTTCACGCGCTTCAACCTGTTCCTTCGCGACAAATTCTCCTGCCAATATTGCGGGACCCAGCGCGACCTCACCTTCGACCATGTCATTCCCCGCGCCCAGGGCGGACGCACGACCTGGGAGAATGTCGCGACGGCATGTGCGCCGTGCAACCTCAAAAAGGGCGGGCGCACGCCCCTGCAGGCCGCGATGCCGCTCCACATCCAGCCGATCCGGCCGACCAGCTGGCACTTGCAGGAGCATGGCAAGCGCTTCCCGCCCAACTACCTCCATGAGACGTGGCGTGACTGGCTCTACTGGGACGTGGAGTTGCTGGCCTGAGCCCCAAGCGACACGGCAAAGAAACCCTGGGCCCCGGCTTTCGCCGGGGTGACGGCAGGGGGGATGGGCGCTAGCATTCCGCGAACGACGTCTTGCGGGGGATATTAGGATGAGCGGATTCCAGACGACGCGGCGGCAGGCCATTGCGCTATCGCTGGGGAGCACGGCGGCGCTGGCGATCCCGCGCTGGGCATATGCCGCCGAACTCGACGAAGCCGCGATCGATGCAATCGTCCAGCCCTTCCTCGCCGCGTTCGAGACGCCGGGCGTCGCGGTGGCGATCGTGCGCCCGGGGATGCCGGCGTTCGTGAAGGGATACGGCGTGCGCACGCTCGGCAGGCCCGCGCCGGTGGACGCGCACACCCGCTTCGGCATCGCGTCGCACTCCAAGGCGTTCACCGCCGCCGCGCTGGCGCTGCTCGTCGATGACGGCAAGCTCGGCTGGGAAGACCCGGTCGTGAAACACATCCCCGAATTCCGCATGTCCGATCCCGCGGTCACCCAGATGATGACGGTGCGCGACCTGCTGGTGCACCGCTCCGGACTTCCGCTCGGTGCCGGGGACCTGATGTTCTTCCCGGCCGGCACGCATGTCGCCGCCGACGTGCTCAAGGCGCTGCCCTATCTTAAGCCGGCGCGCGGGTTCCGGGCGGGCTATGATTACGACAATATCCTCTACATCGTCGCCGGCATCCTGATCGAGCGCGCCTCGGGCATCCCCTGGGACAAGTTCGTCGAGACCCGGCTGTTCGTGCCGCTCGGCATGGGCGACGCCGTGGGCGCGCGGCGCTCGCTCAGGACCGACAATGTCGCCGGGCGGCATGCCCGGCTGGGCCCGCCGGTGCGCGGAGTCGGCAAGCTCGAAGTGGTGCAGCCCGACGAAGGCGACATGGTCGATGCCGCGGGCGGGATCAACGCGAGCGTGACCGACATGGCCAAGTGGCTGCAGGTGCAGCTGGCGCAGGGCAAGCTGCCCGACGGCAAGCAGCTCTGGTCGAAGGAACAGGCCCGCGAGATGTGGAAGCCGCAGACGATCACCGCGTCGAGCGACGGGCCCACCGCCGACAATCCGTCGCGGCCGATCCTCCAGGCCTATGCGCTGGGCTGGTTCGTCCAGGATTATCGCGGACTAAGGATGATCCAGCACAGCGGCGGCCTGTCGGGCCAGGTGACGTATAGTGGATTGCTGCCGTCGCGCGGGATCGGCGTGTCGGTGTTCAGCAATGTCGAGGAGCCGGTCTCCTCGGCGATCCGCAACGCGATCCTCGACCGCCTGATCGACGCGCCGGCGTTCGACTGGGTCTCGGCCTATCGCACCCGGATGAAGGCGGGGGCGGACGAGGCGCTGGCCAGCGTCGAGGGCGGGGTGGACAAGGCGCCGGCGGGCGCACCGTCGCTGCCGCTTGCCGCCTATGCCGGGCGCTACCGCGATCCCTGGTATGGCGACGTCGTGGTCAGCACCAAAAGCGGCAAATTGTGGATCGACTTCACCCCGACCCCGGTTTTCAAGAGCGTGCTCGAGCCCTGGGGGCCGGACGCCTTCCGCACCCGCTTCGCCAAGGATGCGGGCGAGGACGCAGTGGTCAGCTTCGTCGTGAAGGACGGCAAGGTTACGGCCATGACGATGAAGCCGCTCTCGCCACTGGCCGATTTCAGCTATGATTATCAGCACCTTGCCTTCGTGCCGGTGCCGTAATCAACTGTATTATTGAAGTAATACAGATGCTGCGCTAATAGGGTGCCATGCACGCGGCGGATTCGACCATAGATGGCTGACGGCGACGATCCGAAGAACGTGCGCTTCCCGCTGCGGCGGTCGGGCGACGATTTCGAGCCGACGCCCATAGCGGCGCCGAAGCCCGAGCCGCGTGCCTGGCGCCCGCCTTCGGTGGAGAAACTCGGCGAAGGGCTGGGCGAGGCGCTCAAGCGGCTCAAGCCCGAGAAGCAGGCGCCGCTCGAGCTTTCGGGGGGCCTGCCGCCGCCCGAGGCCGCATCGATCCGCCCGCGCTGGCGCGCGACGCCACCCCCCCCTCCCCCGCCGCCGATCCAGCCCGGTTATCCCGAACCGCTGCCGGCAGGCGGCTACACCAGCAACTTGCCGGTGGTGCTCAAGAAGCGGAGCTGGCTGCGCTATGCGAGCTGGGTCATCGCAGGGTTCATCCTGCTGTTCTTCATCGCGGTCGCCTGGCTGGCGCTGACCGCACCGCTCTCCAAGTCGCTGCAGCCGCCGGCACCGCCGTCGATCACCTTGCTCTCCGCCGAGGGCAAGCCGATCGCGCGGCGCGGTGCGGTGATCGCCGAGCCGGTCGATGCGTCCAAGCTGCCCGAGCATGTCCGCAACGCGTTCGTCGGCATCGAGGACCGGCGCTTCTACAGCCATTGGGGCGTCGATCCGCGCGGGATCATGCGCGCGTTCGTGCACAATGTTTCGAGCAGCGGGGGATCGCAGGGCGGCAGCACGATCACCCAGCAGCTCGCCAAGAACGCCTTCCTCAATTCGCAGCGGACCTTTGGGCGCAAGGCGCAGGAAGTGCTGATCGCCTTCTGGCTGGAGGCCTGGCTGAGCAAGGACGAGATCCTCTCGCGCTATCTCTCCAACGTCTATTTCGGCGACAATGTGTATGGGTTGCGCGCAGCGGCGCGGCATTATTTCAGCACCGAGCCCGAGAATCTGAACCTGAGCCAGGCGACCCTGCTCGCCGGGCTGGTGCAGGCGCCGAGCCGGCTGGCGCCGACGGGCAACCTCAAGGGCGCGCGCGAGCGGCAGAAGCTGGTGATCAGCGCGATGGTCGATGCCGGGCTGATCAGCAAGGCGCGCGGCGACTCGATCCGCCCGGCGGTGCTTCATGTCAGCAAGTCCGAGGACAACCTGCCCAACGGCACCTATTTCGCCGACTGGGTGCTGCCCCAGGCGCGCGACCAGGCTGGCGGCGTGAGCACCGAGCAGACCGTGCAGACCACGCTGGAGCTCAATGCGCAGCAGGCGGCCGAGCGCGCGGTGCGCAGCGCTGGGCTGCGCAAGTCGCAGATTGCGATCGTGGCGATGCACTATGACGGCACCGTGATCGCGATGGTCGGCGGCAAGAATTACGCCGAGAGCCCGTTCAACCGCGCCACCCAGGCGCGGCGCCAGCCGGGATCGACCTTCAAGCTGTTCGTCTACCTGGCGGCGCTGCGCGGCGGGATGACGCCGGACACGATCGTCGAAGACAGCCCCGTGCAGATCGGCGACTGGAAGCCGGAGAATTCGCATGGCAACTATGCCGGCAGGATCACGCTGCGCCAGGCCTTCGCCAAATCGTCCAACGTCGTCGCGGCGCGGCTGACGCAGAAAATGGGCGTGCGCGAAGTGACGCGGGCGGCACGCGACCTGGGCATCTCGACGCCGATCGGGGACGACGCCTCGATCGCGCTGGGCACCTCCACGGTGTCGCTGCTCGAGCTGACCGCCGCCTATGCCTCGGTCGCCAATGGTTCCTATCCGGTGCGTCCGCAGGGGCTGAGCGACGACGAGGCGGCGAGCGACTGGTTGGCCAAAAGGTTGGGCGCGCCGTCGCGCTTCAATGGCGCGCAGCTCGACGATCTGCGGAGCCTGCTGGCGACGGTGGTGGAGGACGGCACCGGGCGCAGCGCGATGCTGCCGATCGCGACCTATGGCAAGACCGGCACGACGCAGGACAATCGCGACGCGCTGTTCATTGGATATGCTGGGGGCATCGTCTGCGGCGTGTGGCTGGGCAATGACGACAACTCGCCCAATCCGGGCCTGTCGGGCAGCGGCTTGCCGGCGCGGGTATGGCGCGACTTCATGACGCGCGCGCTCGACCTCAAGATCCCGCCGCCCGAGCCGACGGTAGAGCCCGACGGCAATGACGTGACGCTCGACGATGTGCTGAACGGCGTGGGCGACTTCATCCAAGGCACGGGGATCGAGACGCAGGTGGTGCCGGACGGCGTCGATCCCGACGAGCAGGGCGAGGCCCCGGTCGAGGACCGCCGTCGCCGGCGCGAGCAGGCGCCGGACGGGCCGCCGGACCGGTTCCGGCCCGATGATCGGCGGGGCGAGGAGCGGTAATCCCACAATTCCTCCCCGAGCTTGGCTCGGGGAGGGGGACCATTTGCGCAGCAAATGGTGGAGGGGCCGGCGCGACCGCGCCGGTGCCCGGCGCACCCCTCCACCACCGCCTTCGGCGGCGGTCCCCCTCCCCCAGGCAAGCTGGGGGAGGAATTTAAGGTGACATGTTGACGCCGCCAGCGCCCCCCAGCATGGACCAGCCATGCGCTTCTTCTCCGACAACGCCGCCGCCGTCTGCCCCGAAGTGCTTGCCGCACTGGGGAGCGTGAACCAGCTCGACACCGCCTATGACGGCGATCGCTGGTCCAAGTCGCTCGACGGGGCGTTTTCGGATCTGTTCGGCACGCTAGTCCGCGCGCTGTGGGTGCCGACCGGCACTGCGGCGAACAGCCTGGCGCTGGCGGCGCTCTGCCCGCCCTATGGCGGGGTGGTCTGCCACCGCGACGCGCACATCAATGTCGACGAATGCGGCGCGCCCGAATTCTACACGCACGGTGCCAAGCTGCTGGTCGGCGAAGGCGAAGGATCGAAGCTTACCCCGGACGCAATCCGTGCGGTGATCGATCCGATTCGCCCGGACGTCCACCAGGTCCAGCCGCATGCGATCTCGATCACCAACGCAACCGAATATGGCCTGGCCTATACGCCCGACGAAGTGGCGGCGATCGGGGCGCTGGCCCGCGAACGCAAGCTCGGGCTGCACATGGACGGGGCGCGCTTCGCCAATGCGGTGGCGCATCTGGGCTGCCATCCGGGCGACGTGACGTGGCGGGCGGGCGTGGATGCGCTGAGCTTCGGCTTCGTCAAGAATGGCGGGATGAGCGCCGAGGCCCTGGTTTTCTTCAAACCCGAGCTGGCGGACGCGACGCTCTATCGCCGCAAGCGCGCGGGGCTGCTGTTTTCCAAGGGGCGCTATCTGGCGGCGCAGATCCTGGCGCTGCTCGAAGGGGATCTTTGGCTGAAGAACGGGCGCGCGGCCAATGCGGGTGCGGCGCTGCTGGCGCAGGCGGCGGGAGATCGGCTGGTGCATGCCGTCGAGGCGAACGAGGTGTTCCTGCAGGTGAGCGCCGAGGAGGCCGCGTCGCTGCGGGCGCTGGGCTTCGACTTCTACGACTGGGCCGTCGGTGAAGCGCGGCTGGTGATCTCCTGGGACCAGAGCGAGGATGCGATCAAGCCGCTCGCGGACGCGATCGCCGGGTTGTGAGGGTGGGCTATTCTAATTCCTCCCCGGAACGGGGAGGGGGACCATTCGCGCCAGCGAATGGTGGAGAGGGGGCCCGTTCCCCTCAAGGGATTCCGCTGATCGAGTGGGGGCTCCCTCCACCACGCCGCTTCGCGTCGCGGCCCCCCTCCCCGTTCCGGGGAGGAATTAGATGAACTCCCCCCGCTCCGCCCGCCTCACCGTCCTGATCCCGTTCGCGATCATCACCTTGATCTGGGGATCGACCTGGATCGTGATCCGCGACCAGCTTTCGGTGGTGCCGCCGAGCTGGTCGGTGACGTACCGCTTCACCGTTGCCGGGGTGACGATGCTCGCCTGGGCGCTGCTGCGCGGGGACGGCCTGAAGCTCGACATGCGGGGCATGCGCTTCGCGGTGCTGCTGGGGCTCGCGCAGTTCGTGTTCAACTTCAACTTCGTCTACCGCGCCGAGCAGCACATCACCTCGGGCGTAGTGGCGGTGGTCTATGCGCTGCTGCTGGTGCCCAATGCCGTGCTGGCGCGGATCTTCCTGGGGCAGAAGATGGGACGGCAGCTGCTGGTCGGCTCCGGGATCGCGATGGCAGGCGTGGCTTTGCTGTTCGTGCATGAGGCACGGTTGAGCCCGGTGGGGCCGCATGCGGCGCTGCTCGGCATCGGCATCGCGATGCTCGGGGTGATGAGCGCGTCGATCGCCAACGTCATGCAGGCGACGCAGACCGCCAAGGCCTATCCGATGGCGACCATGCTCGGCTGGGCGATGCTGACCGGGGCGGCGATCGACGCGGTCTTCGCGCTCGCCACGGTCGGACCGCCGATGTTCGATCCGCGGCCGAGCTATGGGCTGGGCATCCTCTATCTCGGCGTGCTGGGATCGGCGGTGTCGTTCAGCCTGTATTTCCAGCTGATCCGCACGATCGGGCCGGCCAAGGCAGCCTACACCAGCGTGCTGATCCCGGTGATCGCGATGCTCTTCTCGACATTGTTCGAAGGCTATCGCTGGTCGGTGCTGGCAGGCGGCGGCGCGGTGCTGGTGGTCGCGGGGCTGGTGGTGGCGCTCAAGGCGCGCAGGCCCAACCGGTAATCGGGGTAAAGCGGGCGCCAGCCCAGCACCCGCTTGGCCTTGGCGTTCGCGATGCGGCGGTTCTCGGCATAGAAGGCGCGGGCCTGGGGAGTGAGGTTCGCCTGGTCGAGCGGGACCAAAGGCGGGACCGGCAGGCCGAGCAGCGCACAGCCATAGGCGATGACGTCGCTCTGCGGCGCAGGCGCGTCATCGGCGAGGTTATAGGCACCGGGTGGGCCGTCAAAGCCCGCGATGATGCCTTCCACGATATCGTCGACATGGACGCGGCTGAAGACCTGGCCGGGGATGTCGATGCGGGTTGTGGTGCCGCCGCGGATGCGGTCGAGCGCGGAACGGCCGGGGCCGTAGATGCCGGGCAGGCGGAAGACATGCGCATTCGGCAGCGCGAGCCATCGGGCATCCGCCTCGCTGCGGGCGGTGCGGCGGCCGGTGCCGGTGGGGGCGGTCTCATCGACCCAGGCGCCTTGGGTGTCGCCATAGACACCGGTCGAGGAGAGATAGCCGATCCACGCGCCGGAACTGGCGATCTCGCTCTGGTAGGCGGCGAGCACGGGGTCTTCGTCGCCCGGCGGGACGGTGGAGAGGATATGGGTGGCGTGGGCGATGTCCTGCGCGCGGTTGGCGAAGGTGTCGCGGGTAACGCTGGTCATGTCCGCCTGGCCGGCAAGGCGCGCGATCAGGCGAGAGGCGGTGTAGCCGGCGCCGAAGATCAGGAGGCGCACGTCACAACTCCTAAGTCGTCATCCCGGCGAAAGCCGGGACCCAGAGCCAAAAGCGCACGCAGAGAAACCCCGGGCCCCGGCTTTCGCAGGGGTGACGACAGGAGGTCACTGCGCCCCATATCCCCCGAACTGCACGCCGAAGAAGTCACCCTTGTTCCAGCGCGGGCGATCGGCGCCGTCGGTGAGCGCGCGGGCGACGGCATAGTTGACGCGCATATATTTGGCGGCCGAATCCCAGTTGAACGGCAGGTCGATCTGGTCCGAAGGCTTGTGGTAATTCTCCGCCAGGAACTTGCGCTGCGCCACCGCGCCCTCGCCGCCCGGGCCCGTATCGAGCGACACGGCCGGGATGCCCGACTTGACGAAGCTGTAGTGATCCGAGCGGACGAAGAACATCTCCTCGGGCGCGGGATCGGGGACGACGCCCAGCCCCTCGGTGGCAGCTGCCGCGGCGATCACGGGCCCGAGGCTCGAGCGCTCGCCGCCCAGCGCGACGAGATCGACCACCGGATAGGTGAGGATCGGCATGTCCATGTTGACGTCGGCGACGAGCTTGTCCTTGGGCACCGGCGGATAATGCGCGAAGAAATCGGAGCCGATCAGCCCCTTCTCCTCCGCCGCGAGTGCCACGAACAGCATCGAGCGCTTCGGCTTCTCGCCCGAGGCAATGAACTTGCGCGCGACCTCGAGCATCGTCGAGACGCCGATCGCATTGTCCATCGCGCCGTTATAGATGCGGTCGCCGTTCACCGGATCGCCGATGCCGACATGATCGAGATGCGCGGAGAGGACGACATATTCGTCCCTGAGACCGGGATCGGAGCCGGGGATCAGCCCGACCACGTTGCGCGTCGCCTGGATGACGATCTTGGTCTTGCTGGCTAGCTTGAGCGTGCCGAGCAGCGCGCCCGTCGGCACCTTGGTCGCCTTGCGCTGGGCGCCGAGCACGTCGGCCCATTTGATCCGGGAGCCCTGGAACAGCTTCTCCGCGCCGGCCGGGCCGATATAGCCGACCGGCGGCGCACCTGCGGCGGTGGCGAAGGCCGTGCCGTCGGGCCGCGCCCAGCCGCTGCGCTCATAATCATAGAAGCTGGCGAAGGTCTCGAACGGGAATTGCTCGCGCTGCGCCAGCGACTCGAGGACGATCACCGCGACCGCGCCCTTGTTCTGGGCGATCAGCGCCTTCTGGTCGTCATCGCCGAAATGCGCCTCGACCGCGTTGGGCAGGCCCTTCGGCACGCCCGCCAGCACCGCGACGATCTTGCCACGCACGTCGAGCCCCTTGAAATCGTCGCGCTTCCCCTCGGGATAGACGATCCCGTAGCCGGCGAAGACGATCCCGCCTTCGGCCTTGAAATCAGGGGTGGCGGGGGCTGGCGTGTTCACGAAATCGATGCCGAACTGGAGCGGGATCTCCGCCGATCCGCGCAACAGGCTCCATTTGGCCTTCTCGGCGGGCTTGTAGCCGATCAGCTTGAAGGGCTGGAACCAGCTTCCCTCCGCGCCCGGCTGCAGGCCGATCGCGAGCATCTGCGCGGCGACATATTCGGCCGCCACGTCATAGTCGCGCGTCCCCGCCTCACGCCCGCGCAGGGCATCGGAGGCGAGGAACTGGACATGGCTTTTCAGCGCTGCCTGCTCGGGAGTGAGCGCCGCGGGCGCCGGAGCCGGAGAGGTTTGAGCCTGGGCCAGCGGCGCCGCGAACAGGGCCGCGGCGGCGAGCAGGAAGCGCTGGAGGATCACTTCGCCATCGGCCCCTTGTAGAGCGTGCCGAAGAAGTCGCCCTTGTTCCACACCGGCTTGTCATCGGCATCTGCGATGGCGCGGGCGATCGCATAATTGAGGGCGACGAAGCGCAGCCCCTGCTTCCAGTCGATCAGTTCCACCTGGTCCGAAGGCTGGTGGTAATGCTTGTCGAGGAACTCCTTGGTCGCCGCGGCACCGGGGCCGCCCGGCCCGAGATCGAGCGACACCGCGGGGATGCCTGCCTTGACGAAGCTGTAATGATCCGAGCGGACGAACGAAGCTTCCTCGGGCGTGGGATCGGGGACGAGCTTGACGCCCTGCGCCGCCGCCGCTGCCTCGACCAGCTTGCCGACGGTGCTGCGATCCGCGCCATAGGCGACGAGATCGACGAAGTCATAGGTCAGGATCGGCATGTCGAGATTGACGTCGGCGATGATCGATCCCTTGGGCACCGTCGGATTGGCAGCGAAATATTCGGAGCCGACCAGGCCCTGCTCCTCCGCCGTCACCGCGACGAACAGCATCGAGCGGCGCGGCGCCTTGCCCGAGGCCTGGAAGCGCCCGGCGACTTCGAGCATCGAGGCGGTGCCGACGGCATTGTCCATCGCGCCATTGTAGATGGTGTCGCCCTTCGCATCGGGCGTGCCCACGCCGACATGATCGAGATGGGCGGAGATCACGACATATTCGCCCGCCTTGTCGGTGCCCGGCAGCATGCCGACGACATTGTTGGCGGTGAGCGTGCGGACTTCGGTGTTGGAGGTACCGGTGGCGGTCACGCCGAGTGCGCCCGTCGGCAGCTTCTTGTCCGCCTTGTCTGCGGCAAGAACCGCGTCCCATTTGATCTTCGAGCCGGCGAACAGCTTGGCCGCGCCATCGAACCCGACATAGGCGAAGGCCGGTGCGGCGGCGCCTTCGGGCGAGCCCTGCCAGCTCATCGCGCCGCTCTTCCAGCGGGGGGCGGTCTGGCCGAACGAATAGAGCGCGTGGCGGGCATTGCCCTCGATCAGGATCACCCCGATCGCGCCGTGTGCCGCCGCGGTGCGCGACTGCTCGACCGGCGTGCTTAGATGCGCGCGGATATCGCTGGGCTGGTCATGCGGCGAATCGCGCAGCACCGCGACGATCGCACCCTTGGCATTCAGCCCCTTATATTCGACCTCGCTGCCATAGCCGGCAAAGACCACCGGCGCCGACAGGCTGAGCTTGGGGTTGGAGGGGACGGAGCGGGTGAGATAGTCCTTGCCCCATTCCATCACCGTCTCGACCGAACCGCGCTTGAGGACGAGGCTGCCATGATCGGCGGGATTATAGGCGACCAAAGGCACCGGCTGGAGCCAGCTGCCGTTGACGCCGGCGGGCTTGAGGCCGGCGGCGAGCATCTGGGCTGCGACATATTGCTCGGCGATCGTCAGCTCGGGGCTGCCGGTGTCGCGGCCCTTCATTGCATCGGACGCGAGGAACTGGACATGCGCCTTGAGCGCGGCATCCTGGCTGAGGTCCTGGGCGAAGGCGGGCGTTGCCGCGAACAGCGCGGTCGCGGCGAGTAGGAGTGCGCGCTTCATCTTACTTGGCTCCCGGGCCGTTATAGGTGACCCCGAAGAAATCGCCCTTGTTCCACACCGGACGCTGGTCGCCATCCGCGATCTCACGGGCGATCCGGTAGTTCACGTCGACGAAACGCACGCCCGATTCCCAATCGATCGCCGGCAGCTGGCCGACTTCGTCCGAGGGCTGGTGATAATGGTTCTTCATGAAGTCATCGATTGCCGCGCGACCGGGGCCGCCCGCACCGGGCCAGAGGAAGACCGAGGGCACGCCCTTGCGGACGAAGTTGTAATGGTCGGAACGGACGAAGATGTTCTCGCCGGGCAGCGGATCATCCGACAGCGGCACGCCGATCGCCTTGCCGGCGCGCTCGACGATGGGCCCCAGTGTCGAATGGCTGGCGCCGTACACCACCACGTCCTGGAACTTGTAGGTGATGATCGGCATGTCGAGATTGACGTCGGCGACGATGTTCTCCGCCGGCACGGTCGGGTGGTTGGCGAAATAGTCCGAGCCGATCAGGCCCTTCTCCTCGGCGGTGACCGCGAGGAACAGGATCGAGCGGCGGGGCTTGGTGCCCACCGTCTTGAAGCGCTTGGCCTCCTCGATCAGCGAAGCGATGCCGACCGCGTCGTCGAGCGCGCCGTTGTTGATCGTGTCGCCGGTCTTGTCCGGACGGCCGACGCCGATGTGATCGAGATGCCCGGAGAGGACGACGACTTCCTTGGACAGCGTCGGATCGCTGCCGGGGATCAGGCCGGCGACATTGTAGCTCTGGACGGGCGTGAGCGCGGTCTTGGCGGCGACGGTGACGGTGACCGGCAGTACTTCTGCCTTGAACACCGCGTCGGGCACATTGGCGGCGGCCTGCACCGCTTCCCATTTCTGCTTGGCGCCCGCGAACAGCTTGGCGGCACCGATCATGCTGATCGTGCCGGCCGAGGGTGTGCCTGGCGCTGCGATATGGCCGGTGCCGTCCGGATTGGCCCAGGTGAAGCGCGGACGCGTCACCGCGCCGGCATAGAAGCTGAAGGGGCGCGAAACGGCGGTGCGCGGCGATTCGAGCGTGATCGTGGCGACCGCACCGTGCTTGGCCGCGATCTCCGACTTTGCGGCGGGATTGGAGAAATGCGCGGCGACTTCGCCGGGGAAGCTCTCGGGCGCGCCGCCGAAATAGGCGACGATCTTACCCTTCACATTGACGCCCTTGTAGTCGTCTCGCCCCTGGCCGACGATGCCATAGCCGACGAACACCACCGGCGCGGTGACGGTGTAGTTCGGTGTCTCGGGATTGGCCGAGGAGACGAAGTCGGTGCCGAATTCGAGCGCGACCGGGGCGGTTCCCTTGCGCGCCAGCGACATCGTTCCCTGGCCATCGAGCTTGGCGCTGATCAGCGGCACGCTCTGGAGATAGCCGCCGTCATCGCCGGCCGGCTTCAGACCCGCGGCATAGAATTGCGCCGCGACATATTGCGCGGCGATGTTGAATTCGGGGCTGCCGGCCTCGCGGCCCTTCATTGCGTCCGACGCCAGGAACATCACATGGCTCTTGAGCGCGGCCTGGTCGGCGGGCAGCTCGGCGTTGACGATCGCATTGCGCTCGGCGGCGCTGGGCGTCGGGGCCGGCGCGGGAGCCGAAGCCGGTGCGGTCTGGGCATAGGCAGGCATTGCCAGCATCAGCGCAAGGGCGAGCGGCGTCGTGGTGCGAAACATGGGGGAAACCTCTTGGGGGAATTCGGGTTGTCGCTTGGGTAGCACGGCTTGGCGCAGGCGCAAGCTGGCAGATTTTCGAGGTGGCGAGCGGCGTGCTTGCCCTTATATCCGAGGTATCATGGTAGACGCACGCACCGCTCCGCAGACTCCCCACATCACCCGCCGCGAGGATTATCGCGCGCCCGACTGGATGGTGCCGGAGATCGCGCTCGACTTCGAGCTGGATCCGACAGCGACGCGGGTTCGCGCCGTGCTGAAGGTCGAGCGCAATGGCGCGCATGACCGGCCGCTGGTGCTGGACGGCGACGGGCTGGCCGCGGAATCGGTCAGGGTCGATGGCACCGAGGCGCAGGGCTGGCGGATGGACGGGCCCAATCTCGTCATCCCGCTCAGCGGCGACGCGCACGAGATCGAAACGGTCGTGACGATCGCGCCCGAGCGCAACACGCAGCTCCAGGGGCTCTATGCTTCGTCCGGCATGCTGTGCACCCAGTGCGAGGCCGAGGGCTTCCGCCGCATCACCTTCTTCCCCGACCGGCCCGACGTGCTCTCCCGGTACAAGGTGCGCATGGCCGGCGACAAGGCGCGCTTCCCGGTGCTGCTCGCCAATGGCGATCCGATCGCGCAGGGCGAGGGCGAGAACGGCACGCACTGGGCCGAGTGGCATGATCCCTTCCCCAAGCCGAGCTATCTGTTCGCGCTGGTCGCCGGCGACCTGGTCGCCAACAAGGGCGTCTTCACCACGATGAGCGGGCGCAGCGTCGAGCTGGGCATCTGGGTGCGCGAAGGCGATTTGCCCAAGACCGATCACGCGCTGCACGCGCTCAAGCTTTCCATGGCCTGGGACGAGAGCGTCTATGGCCGCGAGTACGATCTCGACGTGTTCAACATCGTCGCGGTGGACGATTTCAATTTCGGCGCGATGGAGAACAAGGGGCTGAACGTCTTCAACAGCCGCTACATCCTCGCCGACCCCGATACCGCCACCGATTACGACTATGACGCGATCGCCGCGGTGGTGGCGCATGAGTATTTCCACAACTGGTCTGGCAACCGCGTTACGTGCCGCGACTGGTTCCAGCTGAGCCTGAAGGAAGGCTTCACCGTCTTCCGCGACCAGAGCTTCTCGGGCGACCAGGGCAGCAAGGCAGTCAAGCGGATCGAGGATGTGCGCGGGCTTCGGGCCAGCCAGTTCCCCGAGGATTCGGGGCCCCTCGCGCATCCGGTACGCCCGGACGAATATATCGAGATCTCGA
Source organism: Sphingomonas sp. GW821-FHT12D09 (assembly GCF_058807215.1). Lineage (NCBI taxonomy): Bacteria > Pseudomonadati > Pseudomonadota > Alphaproteobacteria > Sphingomonadales > Sphingomonadaceae > Sphingomonas > Sphingomonas sp. GW821-FHT12D09. The sequence goes on from NZ_JBXAQL010000004.1 coordinate 318,638, forward strand.
ACTTCTACACGGCGACCATCTACAACAAGGGCGCCGAAGTGATCCGGATGATGTCGACCATCCTGGGGCCGCAGAAATTCCGCGCGGCGACCGATCTCTATTTCGACCGGTTCGACGGCACCGCCGCCACCTGCGAGGATTTCGTCCAGTGCATGGAGGAAGCCGGCGGGGTGGACCTGCAGCAATTCCGCCGCTGGTACAGCCAGGCGGGCACGCCGCGCGTCTCGGCCAATTTGACCCAGGAAGGCGGCCGTGCGCGGCTGAAGCTCGCGCAGAGCGTGCCGCCGACACCTGGCCAGCCGGTCAAAGAACCGATGGTGCTGCCGCTCAAGATCAAGCTGTTCGGCGGCTTCACCGGGCGGCCGATGTGCGAGGAGCAGCTGGTGCTGCTCAAGGACGCGGCGCAGGAGATCGTGTTCGAGAATTTGTCCGAAACGCCGGTGCTGTCGGTCAACCGCGGCTTCTCCGCGCCGGTGATCGTCGAGACCAACCGGACCGCCAAGGACCTCGCCTTCCTCTCCGCGCACGATGACGATCCCTTTGCCCGTTACGAGGCGATGCAGCAGCTGATGCTCGATACGCTGGTCGCCGCAGTGGCGAGCGGCAAGGGCGATCATGACGCGCTGATCGAAGCGGTGCGGGGTACGCTGACCGACGGCGCGCTCGACCAGGCGTTCATCGCCGAAGCGGTGCTGCTCCCTTCGGACAGCTTTGTCGGCGACCAGATGGCGGTGGTCGACCCCGACGCGATCTTCGCGGCGCGCGAAGCGCTGCGCGCGGACCTGGGCCAGGCGCTCGATGCCGAATGGCGCGCGGCGTATGACGGGGCGCAGGCCAATCGCTTCGAATATTCGCCGGCGGCCAAGGGCGCGCGGCGGGTGAAGACGGTGGCGCTCGGCTATATCGCGGCGAGCGGCGCGGCGGACGCGCCGGAATTGGCGTTTGGCCAGTTCGAGGCGGCGGACAACATGACCGATCGCCAGGGCGCGCTGACCACGCTCGTCAACGGCAGCTCGGACAAGCGCGAGGCGGCGCTGTCGGCCTTCTACCAGCGCTATGCCGGCAATGCGCTGGTGCTCGACAAATGGTTCCAGACCCAGGCGCTGTCGTCGCGCGACGATGCGGCCCAGGCGGTCGAGGCGCTGGCGACGCACAAGGACTTCACGCTCGCCAATCCGAACCGCGCACGGGCGCTGATCGGGGCGTTCAGCGTCAACCAGCGCGCGTTCCATGACGTTTCGGGCCGCGGCTATCGCTTCGTCGCCGACCAGCTGATCGCGCTCGACCGGCTCAATCCGCAGACCGCGGCCAAGCTGGTGCCGCCGCTCGGCCGGTGGAAGCGCTTCGACGCGGCCCGCGCGGCCAAGATGCGCGCCGAGCTGGAGCGGATCGTCGCGACGCCGGGGTTGAGCAAGGACATGTTCGAGCAGGCGTCGAAGTCGCTGGACTAAGAAGTCGACGAACCAATATCGTCATCCCCGCGAAGGCGGGGATCCAGAGTCGCAAGGGACATCGCTCTGTTACCCTGGATCCCCGCCTTCGCGGGGATGACGGATTGGCTTTGATGGCAAGCTGCGGGAAGCGATCAACGGCGGCGTGCCCTATATCGCCAGGGCAAGGAGAAACCCGATGACCCTGTCGACCAAGACCATCGCCTCGCCCGTCGGCGACCTCACGCTCGTTGCGAGCGACACCGGGCTCGTCGCGATCCTGTGGGAGAAGGACCGGCCCGACCGCGTGAAGCTGGGCGATGTCGCCGAGGATGAGGGCCACCCGGTGCTGGCGGCGGCCGAGGCGCAGCTGGGCGAGTATTTCGCCGGCAGCCGCACCCGTTTCGAGCTGCCGCTCGATTTCCGCGGGACCGATTTCCAGAAAAGCGTGTGGGCGGAATTGCTCGCCATCCCGTTCGGCGAAACGCGCTCGTACGGCGAGATCGCGATGAAGCTCGGCCGGCCCAGGGCCTCGCGCGCGGTGGGTGCCGCCAATGGCCGCAATCCGATCTCGATCGTCGCGCCGTGCCACCGGGTGATCGGATCAACCGGCAAGCTGACCGGCTTTGCCGGCGGGCTGGCGGCGAAGGACTATCTGCTCTCGCTGGAGCGGCGCGCCGGCTGAGGGAGCGTTCGCGCCGGGCCCGCGTTGGCCCGGCATGATCAAGCTCATTGCCGCCACTGCCCGCGACCAGCACCGCGTGCGCGAGATCGCCGCGGTCGCCGGGCGCTTCGGGCTGGGGGTTTTGCTCGCCCGGCTCGGCTTCGCGGGCGATAGCCAGGAGCCCGATTCCGGCGTGCCGCTGCCCCGCCGCACACGGCTGGCGCTGGAGGCGCTGGGACCGAGCTTCGTCAAGATCGGCCAGATCCTGGCGACGCGCGGCGACCTGCTGCCGCCAGAATGGATCGCCGAGCTCGAGCAGCTGCACAGCGACGCGCCCACCCTCGACTTCGAGACGATCCGCGCGGCGGTGGAGGAAGCGCTGGGCGAGCCGCCTGAAACTGCGTTCGCGCGCTTCGATCCCGTGCCGCTCGCGGCCGCATCGATGGCGCAGGTCCACCGCGCGCAGTTGAAGGACGGGCGCGAAGTGGTGCTCAAGGTCCGCCGGCCGGGCATCCGCAAGGCAATGGAAGCCGACATGCGGCTGATCGCCGAACTCGCCGCTTTGGTCGAGCGAAGCAGCGCCGAGGCACGGCGCTTCGAGCCGGTCGCGCTCGCCCGGCAATTGCGACATGCGATGCTGGAGGAACTCGACTTCACGCAGGAAGGCCGCAACGCCGACCGGATCCGCGCGGACCTGGCCGGCAATGCCGGCGCGGTGGTACCCGAAATCCATTGGGACTGGACCAGCGAGACGCTGCTGGTGATGGACTATATCGAAGGCGTGAAGCCGCTTTCGCCCGAGGCACTCACTGCGCAGGGCATCGACCCGCAGGCGATCGCCGAGCTGGGCGCCGACCTCGTCATCGAGATGGTGCTGGTCCATGGCCGCTTCCACGGCGACCCGCACCCGGGCAATCTCCTGTGCCTGCCCGGCAACCGGCTGGCGCTGCTCGACCTGGGCTCGATCGGCCATGTCGGGCCGGGGCGGCGCGAGGAGTTCCTGGGCTTCGTGATGTCGCTCGCCTCGGGCAATCCCCGCGCGCTGGCGGACACGCTGGCGCTCTGGTCCGAAGGGCACGGCGTGCCGCGCCGGACAATCGATCGCGCCGCCGAGCAGATCGTCCAGCGCCACGGCGGCGGACGGATCGTGATGGCCGAGATGGTCCCCGACTTCCTGCGGCTGCTGCGCGAGGAAGGGCTGGTGATGCCGCCCGACCTGCTGCTGGTGTTCAAGGCATTCGTGACGATGGACGGCGTGCTCGGACGGATCGCGCCGGGCTTCGACCTATCGGGCGCGATCCGGCGGGCGCAGCTGCGGCTGGTCGCCGAGCGCTTCGCTCCGTGGCGGCTGGCGGCGAGCGGCGGGATGCTCGCCTGGACGCTTGCAGGGATCGGCGACGATGCGCCGCGGCTGGTGCGCGCGGCGATCCGGCGGATCGAGGCGGAGCCGCCGAACGACGCCGCGACCGCCGGCGCGATCCGGGCGGCGGGCGGCTGGATCGCTGGCGCACTGCTGGGCGGAGCGGCGATTTTGGCAATAACACTGGCACTAACCTAGAAGCCGTCATCCCCGCGAAGGCGGGAATCCAGGGTGGCAGAGCGACGCCCTTCGTGACTCTGGATCCCCGCCTTCGCGGGGATGACGAAAATGAGCTTAGGCCATCACATTCCTACCACGGTTCACCACCGCCGTGTGGCCCACACTGGCCTTGAGCGTGCGCTGGGTGATCGTGTCTACGAACACCCAGTCGTTGCGCGCCTTTTCGGGCGTGAGCGTCAGCGCCATGTACCCGCGGCGGCTGGTGTCGCACCATTTCAGCTCGGGATTGGCAGCGACCAGGCCGGCGGCGACGATCTTGGGATCGACGCCCACCGAGCCTTCATAGCCCGGCGAGGTGACGCTGTGGCCGGCGAACTCGACGCCGGCGGGCTTGCCGTCCTGGCCCAGATCGAACGCCCAGGCATTGTGGCTGTCGCCGCAAATGACGAGCAGGTTCGCGCCCGCCGCCTGTGCGGACTTGAGGAAGCGCGCACGCGCCGCGGGGAAGCCGCCCCAATTGTCGAAGTCCGATGGCAGGCCGAGCTTGCTGGCGATCACGCCATTGCGGATACGATCGCGGACGGCACCCGCCGCGGCGCCGGGCTTGAGCCAGTCGGCCGCCTGTTCGGGCATGCGCTGCTTTCCCATGATCGTGCCGAAGCCGACCACCTGCCACTTCTGTCCCGAGCGCACCGACTTCTTCAGGGCATGGCCGAGCCAGGCCTCCTGCTCGGTGCCGAGCATGGTGCGCGCCGGATCCTGGAGCGCGCCGTCGCGGAAATCGATCAACGCCTTTTGCGCATCGGCCGAGCGGAACAGGGGCCCGAGTTCCGGTTCATCGCTGCGATAGAGCAGCCGGCTCTCGGTGCGGAACAGCGTGGCGAGGCCGCCGATATCGTAGCTGCCCCAGGGTGTTTCGGACACCGGCATCCATTCCTTGAAGGCCTGGAGCGCGGCGGCCTTGCGGTCGTTCCAGTCGGCTTCGCCCGGCTGGTTGTTCTGCGCGCTCATCTCGCGGCTGTTATTGGCGCTTTCATGATCGTCCATCTGGACGAGCATCGGCTTGACCCGGTGCAGCTCCTGCAGGTCGGGATCGGCACGATAGCTGGCATAGCGCAGGCGGTAATCGGCGAGATGGATCATCTCGGTCGCCGGCTCGGGCCAGCGGCCATCGACCGCGCCGCCGGCGGGCGCGTAGCCGCCCTTGGCATATTCATAGAGATAGTCGCCGAGATGGACCCACAGGTCGATGTCGCCACGCGCGGCGGCGTGGCCATAGGCGTTGAAATAGCCATAGGGCATGTTGGTGCAGGAGAAGATCCCGATCCCGAACCTGGCCGTGTTACCGACCGGCAGCGTCTTGGTGCGGCCGACCGGCGAGACGCTGCCATCGGGTGCCACGAAGCGGTAGAAATAACGGGTGCCGGGGGTGAGCCCCTCGACCGTGATCTTGGCGGTGTGATCGCGCCACGGGCCGGTGATCTGCTCGCCGCCCGAGACGACCTTCGCGAAATCCTCGGTCTTGGATATCTCGGCCTTGAGCTTCACCGGGCCGCCATCGGTGGGAACGTAGCGCGTCCACAGCAGCATCGTGTCCGGACCCGGCTCACCGCTCGCCACCGAATGGGTGAAGCCGCTCGCCAGCGCCTGCGCCAGCGCGAATCCGGGAATGGCCAACGCGCCCAGGCCCAGCGTGCCGGTGAGGAGGAGCGAGCGACGATCGATGCGCAGTGTCATTTGAAGCGTTCCCAAGCTATTTCGCCGCAAGCCTTGCCGGGTGCGCGTGTCGAGTTCGTGACAGCGCACGCGGACGAGGCTAAGCACGCCGCCAGTCGCACGCAACAAGGCCCAATCGAACCCGATGCCGCACCACCTTCCGCCCGGGGCTTTGCGCTCCTGATGGCAAGCAAGTCCGAAGTGCTGGGGAGCCGGACGACTCGCCTGACCGATCTGAGCGCCGCGATTGCGACATTGCCGCGCTGGTCGATCCTGCTGTTCGCCGCCATCGCGGTGCGCGCGCTGACATTCGGCAACCCCGTCGTCCATGTCGATGAGGAGTTCTACTTCGTCACGGCGCAGCAGATGCTGCACGGCGCGGTGCCCTTCGTCGATGTGTGGGACAGGAAGCCCGTCGGGCTGTTCCTGATCTATCTGCTGCCCGCCGCCTTCGGCGTGCCGGCGGGGATCTGGATCTATCAGGCGATGGCGCTGGCCGCGGTGGTGGGCACCGCGGTGCTGATCCTGCGCCTGGCCGAAAAGGCCGGCTGGGGACGCGGCGGGCTGGTCGCTGCGTTGCTCTACATCTTCATGCTCAACTTCGGCGACGGCCAGGGCGGCCAGGCGCCGGTATTCTACAACCTGCTGATGGCCTGGGCAGTGCTGCTCGTCGTGCCGAGTCCCGAGGACCGCAGCGACGACCACCGCCGCGTCCAGCGCGCCATGTTTGCGATGCTGATCGTCGGCGTGGCGATGCAGGTCAAATATTCGGTGGTGTTCGAGGCGATGTTCCTCGGCCTGTGGCTGATGTGGCGCGAGATCCGGCTCGGCACCAGCACCGTGCACGTGATCCGCCGCACCTGCCTGTGGGCCTCCGCCGTGTGGCTGCCGACCTTCATCGCCTGGGCGATGTTCATCCTGCTCGGGCATGGCGATGCCTGGTTCTACGCCAATTTCGGCTCGATCGTCGACCGGCTGAGCGATCCGCCGCTGGTGCTGCTGCGCGCCTTCCTGAAGGTGGCGTTGATCCTGGCCGTGCCGCTGATCGTCTCGGGCCTGTCGCGTCACGTGCCGGTCAATGACCGCAGCGAGCATCCCGTGCGGGCGCTTTTCTTCGGCTGGCTGATCGCATCGGTGATCGGGCTGCTCGTGTTCGGCAGCTGGTTCAACCACTATGCGCTGCCGGTGATGCTGCCTTCCAGCCTGTGCTGCGCCGGCTATCTGGGCAGCACCGCGTTCGGCCGGAAATGGCTGGGCCCGGCGATGCTGCTCGCGGCATGCGGGGGCGGCGAATATACCGCTTGGAGCGCCAAGTGGCACCGCGGCAATGCCGACCAGCTCGACGCGCTGGCCGACGGCATCGGCCATGGCAGCGGCTGCATGTACGTCTATTCGGGCAACGCGATCCTCTACAGCTATACCGGCCGCTGCGCGCTGACGCCGTGGATCTTCCCGAGCCATTTGTCGCGCGAGCGCGAGAATGGCGCGCTGGGCGTGGACCAGCTCGAGGAGATCGACCGCATCTTCGATCGGAAGCCGGAGATCGTGGTGATGCGCCCGACCTATTTCGGCGAGCGCATGGACTCGCACCGGCTGGCGGTGAAGCGGATGGAGGAGATGGGCTATCGCCTGCGCGGCCGCTGGCCGCTCGGCGACCTGCTGATCTCGGTCTACGAGCTGCCGGCGGCCCGCAATGGCGCGCCG
>NZ_JBXAQL010000004.1:325787-508638 GCF_058807215.1 Sphingomonas sp. GW821-FHT12D09
TATCGCCTGCGCGGCCGCTGGCCGCTCGGCGACCTGCTGATCTCGGTCTACGAGCTGCCGGCGGCCCGCAATGGCGCGGCGTTGCGCAACAGGGCCGGCTCGCGGGCAAAAATGCGGCGGATCGCATCGGCGGCCGAATAGGTGTCGCGCGCGCGATAGGTCTCGGCGAACAGCGGGTCGGCGAGCTCGGCGAAACCGCCCTCGTCGGGCCCGATCAGCGGCAGGCCCGAGGCAAGCGCCTCGGACGCGACCAGGCCGAACGGCTCGGCGTCCGATCCGTGGATCAGCGCATCGCAGCTCGCCATGATCCGCGAGAAGCGGACGCGGTCGTATACGGGTCTGAAGATCTTGATGTGCGGGCTGCCGGCGATGCGCTGTTCCAGCGCGCCGCGTTGCGGGCCATCGCCGATCAGCATCAGGCCGACGGGCAGGTCGTTCGCCGCCGCCTCGACCGCATCGATCACCAGCGGCCAGCGCTTTTCCTTGTGGTGTCGGCCAAGGCCGAGCAGCAGATGGCCCTCGGGCGGCAGGCCAAGCTGGGCGAGCAGCGCCACCCGCAATTTCTCGTCACGCAGATCGGGCGAGAACCAGTTTCGCTCGATCCCCAGCGGCATCGACGCATCGACCTTCATCCCGCGGCGGCGGAAGCGCTTGGCGAGTGCCGGGCCGTTGGTGACGAACGCGTCGTAATATTTGAGGAAGTCGTTCATGTAGCGCGTGTACCAGGCGAATGCCTGCTCGACCTGGATCGGCGTGGCCACGCTATCCAGCCAGCGCTGCGGATAGGCGCCGATCTGGTCGCCGTGCGCGAAGAACACCTTCACGGCATCGCCCTTCCAACGCGCCACCGTCCAGGACGGGCGCCAGGGCGAGCTGCACTCGACGATATCGGGCTGCAGCTCGTCGAGCAGGTTCCAGATCGGCTCGTCGAGGACGAAGATGCCGTAATTGCGATCGAGGATGAGCGGCGGCGCCTTCATCCAGTAGATCTTGCCGCCGCCGGGACGCTCTTCGATCGAATTCTCCAGCGCGGGCGCGACGACGATCAGTTCATGGCCCATATCGGCCATGATCCCCATCTTGCGATCGAGATAGGTACGCACGCCCCCGCCGGTGGGCGAGTAGAACTCGTTGACGTCGACGATGCGCATGCGCGGCACCTTCCTTAGTCTTCGAGCGGGCCGAAGCCGCCCAGGCCCTTCAGATATTGGGCCGTGATCGTGATCTGTCCACCACCGGGGCCGACATTGACCAGCGCCTGGCGCACCTTGGGCCGGCTGCGGCCGAGCTTCTGGTTGCTCGGAAAGCCTGCGCCGTCCTCCCAGAAGTTGAACTTGTTCTTGCCGTCGCGGTCGTGCGTGAACAGCACCGCCCAGGTGCCGGCGCTGGGCGCGCGGATGCACAGGCGGACCGGCCCGGAGGCGGGCGTGGTCGCCCAGATCCGGCGGAACGGCTTGTTCTCGCGCTTGAGCGAGGTGTCGTCGCGCAGGAAATCGGTCTCGTTCGGCGGATAAAGCTCAAGCTTCAGCCGGCCGGTGCGATCCTTGAGACCGGCGATGTTCACATAAAGCGAGACGCCGGCGCGGGTGGCGCAATTGCCATCGACCGGGTCCTGCTGCGCGGCGGCGGGCGTCGCAGCCAAGGCGAGCGCGGCGGCGAGGCCGGCGATCAGGGGGCGGATCATTGCTGCTTGTTCCTCGTGAGCAGGGCCTGGGCGCTGAAGCCCCCGATCAGCGCGACGTGCGTAAGTAGGGTAAGGCCGGCGATCAGCGCCATCAGTTCGGACATCGCCGAGCCCTGGCCGATCACCACGCCGGTGATCGCGGCGAAGGCGGCTTCCTTGCTCGGCACCAGCGGCAAGCGCCAGACGAGCAGGCGGCCGGCCGCCATCATCAGCCACACGCCGATCGACACGTTCGGCATCGCCAGATGCCAGGCGATCGAAACGAGCAGCGAACCGGTGACGATGCGGGCGCAATGCACCAGGAAGATCCACCAGAGCTCTCGGCGAGGCAGCGAGAAGACGCGCTTCGAGAAGATCAGGAAGGGCACCGACATCAGCACGAGCACCGCGACCGAGCCGACCACGGCCAGCTTGTAGTGCGGCGGCACCAGGCCGAGATAGAGCGGCAGGCCGACCAGCATCATGATCAGGGTGATCGCGTTGCCGGCGATTGCCGACAGGATCATCACGTCCTTCACCGCGCCGAAGGGCGCCGCCACCATCTGGGTGCGCTGGCGCGCCCAGGCGTAGAAATACGCCTCGCCCGAATAGCCGAACAGCACTTCGTTCGAGATGCGCTTCTTGTGGAGCGCGGCGAGCCCGGCGAGCGGGATCTGCCAGAGGCGCTTGAAAATCACATAGTCGAAGGTCGGCGGGCCGACATAATAGAGCGCGAAGACCAGGTAGAAGAGCGGGTTGGTCGGCAGGTTGCGATACAGGCCTGCCAGCCCCGATCCGAACAGCTCGCGGCCCAGCGCCACGATCATCAGCAGAGTCAGCGCGCCACCGACCAGCGCCGGCCAGCGCCGCTTGATCTTTTCGACGGGCTCCAGACCCGCAAGGTCGGGTGCGCCCGGGAGGGGGGCGGCCTCGACAACGCTCGTGTTCACCGAAGCCTCCAGACCTGGTTCATTCACCGATTCATGTTCCGCGGCCCGAGAATTCGAGCGATTACAGCATTTTATCCGCGCTTTGCGGCGTTCAGCCCCCCAGAAACGCCAACGCGAAAATGGCTGGTGACAGCAGAATGCGGTTTATTGCGGGGGCGATTTGGGCCTAAGAGTGGCAATCCGCAAGGGCTTATGTTGCACTGCACCCAAAACAAACCGGCTCAGCACATCCTCACCTATGCCCAGCGGCTGCAGGGCGGCGGGGTGGAGCGGGCGATGCTGCGCATGGCCGCGGGTTGGCTGAACGAGGGCCGCCAGGTGACGCTGGTGCTGGGCAGCCGCGAGGGACCGCTGGCCGCCGAAATCCCGCCGCAAATCGAGCTGATCGAGCTGGGCGATGCGCGCTATTCGGCGCTGCTGTCGCTCGCGGCGCACGTGCGCGACGTTCGCCCTGATCTGATCTTCTGCGCGGGCAATCACTATAGCGGGATCGCCGCGGCGACCCGGCTGCGGCTGGGACGCAACTGCCCGCCGATCGTCGCCAAGGTCTCCAACGCGCTGGTCCGCCCCGAGCTCTCGCCGGGCGCGGCGTGGCGCTATCGGCGATGGCTGAAGCTGCATCCGCGCTTCCTCGACCATGTCGTGGCGATGACCCCGGCGATGGCGGCGGAAGCGGTGGCGGAGATGGGCATGCCCGCGGACCGGGTGAGCGTGATCGCCAATCCGCCAGCGGCGGCGATCGCCGGAGCGGTGCCGGTGGTGCTGCCCGACGGCCGCTACCTGATCGGCGTCGGCCGGCTGGAGCCGCAGAAGCGCTGGGACCGGCTGCTCGCCGCCCTGCCCCGGCTGGCGGACCAGGAGATCAGGCTGCTGCTGCTCGGCGAAGGCGGCGCGCGGGCCGCGCTGGAGGCACAGGTGGCGGCGCTGGGGCTCGGCGACCGGGTGACCATGCCGGGGCACGCCGGCGATCCGTTGCCCGCGCTCAGGGAGGCCGCGGTAGCGGTGCTCACCTCGGACTATGAAGGCGTGCCCGGCGTGCTGCGCGAGGCGCTGTCGGTGGGAACGCCGGTGGTCTCGACCGAATCGAGCGTGGCGGTGCGCGAGATCGTACATGGCGCCGAACTGGGGACGGTGATCGACCGAGAAGATGCCGACGGGCTGGTCGCAGCACTCGACCATTGGTTGCGCGCCGACGCGGTGCGGCCCGCGCCGGTGGCGGCAGCGGGCGATCCGATCGCGGAGTATCTCGCGCTGTTCGATCGGGTGGTGGCGATATCCCAACTTCCGTCATCCCCGCGAAGGCGGGGCTGACGAATTAGAGTTCAGCGCAGCTTCAGCCGCGCCCCCACCCACAGGGTCCGCGGCATCGCGCGCTCGACTACCCCGGGGCCGCTGATCCCCGCCTGGACCTCGGCGTCGAAGATATTCTCCGCCCGGACCTGGAGCGCAAAGCTGCGGGTGAGCGGCAGCGCGGCGGTGGCGTCGAGGGTGACAGCGCCCTTCAGCGTGCGGCTGTTCTGGTCATCCTCGAACTGCGGACCGGCATAGCGGGCGGTGAGCGAGGCACCGGCATCTTCGTGTGCCCAGCCGAGCGTGGCGCTGGCCTGGTGCTTCGCGGTCTGGGCGGGACGCAGACCGTCCAGCGCGGCGGCAGCGCCCGAAGCGGAGACGCGCGAATCGGTGAAGGCATAGGAGGCGGCAAGGCTCAGGTCGCCTGCGGTCCAGCGGCCGTCGAGCTCGACGCCCTTGGCAGTCACCGCATCGAGATTCTGGCGCTGGCGGTAGAAGCCCGCCGCCGAAACCACCCCGACGCCCGGGAAGGTACCTGGCCCCTGGGCCAGCGTGACATTGGCGATCGCGCCGTCGAGCCGGTTCCAATAGCCCGTGGCGCGCAGGGTGAGCGCGGCGGTGGGATGCCAGTCCGCGCCGATCTCGGCACCCGTCAGCCGCTCGGGATCGAGCCCGGCATTGGCCGCGGTGGCGTCCGCGCCGACTCGGAAGGGGCGGTAGAGCTCGTTGAGCGTCGGCGGGCGCCAGCCGCGATAGGCCGCGGTGCGCAACGTCACCGTGCCGAGACGGTAGGCAGCGCCGGCGCGGCCTGAAGCTTCCCAGCCATGGCGATCGGGGAAGCGGCTGTCGGTGATCGTCGCGCCGCCGGCCAGCGGCGTTTCCAGCAGCGAGCCGTTGGTGATGTCCCAATGGTCGAGCCGGCCGCCCAGGCTGAGCGTCAGCGGGCCGCTTTCGTAGCTGGCGTCGGCGAAGCCGCCGAGGGTCAGGCTCTCGCCACCGGCGACGCGGCGCCGCGTGGGGCTGCCGGCGACATAGGTATAGAGCTCCTCGGTCTCGCCCGAGACGCGGCGCAGGTCGCTGCCGAGGCGCAAGGTCACGCCGCCACCCACGGGTGGCGCTATCTCGAAGCGGGCACCGATACCGGTGGCGGGGACCGCATATTGGTTCAGCGTCGGGGTGACACTGGTGCGCGCATCGTTGACGCTGGCGAAGCCCGAGGCGAAGCCGCGCGTCTGGAGATAGGCGAGCGCCGACCAGCCCCAGGCGCCCTTGCCGACGATCCGGACACTGGCATCGGCGCCTTCGCTCTTCACCTTGGTGAAATCGACGCCGCGGTCGCGGTGATCGGTGAAGGCGGAAAGATTGGCCTGGAGTTCGGTATCGCCGCCGAGATCGGTGACGGCGCGCAGGGCAATGGCGGCCTGCTCATAAGGCGCGGGACGATCGACCGGGCCGCGATTCGCTTCGACGATCGGCGTGAAACCGTCACCCCGGGCATATTGCGCGGCAAGCGTGACGAAGCCGCTGCCGAGATTTGCCGCGCCGACGCCGGAGAGGTCGATGCTGTCGCGGCTGCCGTAAAGCGCATCGAGGTTCAGGGCGCCGAGTTGCGCGGGACCGCCGCTCTCCAACTCGATCGTGCCGGCGAGCGCGCCCGGCCCTGCATAGCCGCTGCCGCTGCCGCGGACGATGCGAGCGCCGGCGAGGCGACTCGGGAGATAGGCGGGGAACGCCACCCAGCCGCCGAACGGATCAGCCTGGGGTACGCCGTCGAGCAGCAGCAGTGCGCGGCTGGAGGCGTTGCCGCCGAGACCGCGCAGCGTGATGCCCTGCGAGGTCGGGTGGGCCGAGCGCGAATCGGAGCGGCGGAACTGGGCGAGCCCGGCGGCGTCGCGCAGCGCGTCTTCGAGGCGCCCGCTCGCGGTACCGGCGATGCGGTCGCGGCCGATCGTGACCACATCATAAGCGGCGTCACCCGGCGGCGCTTCGAGCCCGCGGCCGGTGACCACGATCTGCGCTTCGTCCGCGTCCTGCGCGAAGGCGGGGGCGGCGAGCAACAAGCCCGCCGCCAGCCCGAGCCGCCTCACTTGGGCGCCACGGCGTCGGGATGGGCCGCGGCGAAGGCGGGCAGCGCGGTGGCGGCTGCGTCGATCGCGACGAGCTTTGGGAAGGCATCGAGCACCAGCTCGAAACGGCGGGCATTGTACATTTGCGGCACCAGGAAAAGATCTGCGACACCGGGAGCGGCGCCGCCGAGGAACGGACCGTCCCCCGCCATCGCCTCCAACGCAGTGAACCCTTCCGCGATCCAGTGGCGGGTCCATTCGTTGCGGCCGGCTTCGTCCACGCCCATTTCCTTGAGCCGCCGCATCACGCGGAGATTGTTGAGCGGGTGGGTGTCGGCGGCGATCACCAGCGCGCGGGCCATCGCGGCGGCGCGGGCATCGGGATCGGCGGGGATCAGCCGGGGCTCGGGATGGCGCGCGTCGAGCCAGTCGATAATCGCCAGGCTCTGGGTGATCACCGTGCCATCGACTTCGAGCGCGGGCACGAAGCCCTGGGGGTTGCGCGCGAGATGCTCGGGGCTGCGCTGCTGGTTCTCTAGCAGCAGGATGTCGCGGCGCTGGTAGGTCACGCCCTTCAAGTTGAGCGCGATGCGGACGCGGTAGGCGGCCGAGGAGCGGAAATAATCGTAGAGGATCATGCCGCGCCCGTCGGTGGATCAAGATGGGGCGGATCGAGCTGAGCCGGTGCCTCCTCCGCATAGCCCTTGCGCAGCCGCGCCCGCCATTTGAGGCGCGGGCCATGCTCGGGAGAAGACGCACGGTGCGCGCGCTCGGCCTCGCTCTCCAGCGCGACCTTGATCATCGCGACGATCGGATCCGCAAGCGCCAGACCGAGCACGCCGAACAGCGTGCTGGCGAGGATCTGCGACGAGAGCGTGAGCGCCGGCGGCATGTCCACCGTGCGGCGTGCCACCATCGGGATGACGACATAGCCGTCGAAATTCTGCACGCCGAAATAGATGATGATCGCCCAGATCCCGGTATCCTGCCCGGCGCTGAAGCCGACCGTGACCATCATCACGCCCGAGACGAAGGCGCCGATATTGGGGATGAAGGCCAGCACGCCGGTTATGATGCCGAGCAGCAGCGCCATCGGCACCCCGGCGATGCTGAGGAATATCCAGATCAGCACGCCCTCGACGAGCATGCCGAGCAGGCGCCCGGCGAGCAGGCGGCGCATCGTCGTCGCCATCCGGCCGATGGTGAGGGCGAACTGGTCACGCGCGTCGGACGGCACCAGCCATTGCAGCCCGCGCTCATAGATGCGCGGCTCGAGCGCCACGAACAGGCCGATGATGACGATCATCAGGAAGCTGGAAACGGCGCCGATCGCCGAGCCCACCGCCGAAGTGAGCCGGCCGACCGATCCCAGCGCCTGCTGGACGAGGCCGGTCAGGTCCGAGCGACCGGGCATCAGCCCGAGCTCGGCGACCCAGGCGGCGACCTTGTTGGCCTGGACTTCCAGCGTGTGGCGAAGCTGCTCGGCCTGGGCCGAGATCTGGACGCCGGTCATGTAGAAGATGCCGCCGAAGAAGGCGATCACCAGCACGATGACGATCACCAGCCGCAGCGTGCGCGGGATGGGCAGGATGCGCCCGAGCAGGCGCGCGCCGCCATTGAGCATCGAGGCGAAGACCAGGCCGCCGAAGATGATCAGCAAGGGCTGGATCAGCAGCACGACCAGCGCGACGGCGATCGCCATGCCGAACCACACGCTCGCCTTCTTGATCTCGGCGCGGACCATCGGATCGCGGAGCTCGTTGGGCCCCGGCTCCTGGACGACATCGATCTTGTCGGAGGCGAGCGGATCACTCATTGGCTGTCCCGTTGCGGATGGAGTGACGTGCCGGCGCGGCCGGGGCGGAAGCTTTGCGGCCAGGTCAGCGGGTTCCAGCTGGCGCTGCCGTCCAGGCTGAAGGTGATGAACTCGGCGCGGCCGCCGATATTCTCCCAGGGCACCGGGCCGCCCAGCCCGTTCTGGCTGAGCGGGAAGCGGCTGTCGGCCGAATTGTCGCGATTGTCGCCCATCAGGAACACCTTGCCCTGGGGCACGCGGATCTCGGGATAATTGTCGCCGCGGCCCGGGCGGAAGCCGAGGTCCACCGTGTCGTAGGAGCGGCCGCCCGGCAACGTCTCGCGGAAGATCGGCAGGCGGCAGAACTGCTTGCCGTTCCGGATGACGAGGAAACCGGGATAGTGATCCGCGTCGCAACGGGTGTTGGCATCGACCGCGATGTAGCGATCCTCCATCGCGCGGCGCGGGATCGCCTGACCGTTCAGATAGACGATGCCGCCGCGCACGCCGATCGTGTCGCCGGGCAGGCCCATCACGCGCTTGATGTAATCGGTGTTGGTGCCGGGCGGCGTGACGATCACCACGTCCCCGCGCTCGGGCAGCTTGCCCAGGATGCGGCCCGGCATGTGCGGCAGGACGTGGAAGGTCGGCGTCACCCAGCTGAAGCCGTACGGATATTTGGTCACCACCAGCCGATCGCCGACGAGCAGGCCGGGGAGCATCGATTCGCTGGGGATGAAGAAGGGCTTGGCGATCAGGCTGTGGAAGCCGAGCACGGCGAGCACGAGCCAGAAGATGCCGCGCGCCTCTGCCCACCAATCGGTGCGCGGGCGGGCATCCGCCTCCTCCTCATATGCTTCCTGTCCGAGTGCCAACTCGTCCGCCGCCATCAACCTTCCTTCACCGCCTCGATCATCACCATGGCAAACGCCCAGGGATGATCGTCCGTCAGCGTCAGATGCACCTTGGCGACGTGACCTTCGGGGGTGATGGCGTCAAGCCTGGCCTTCGCGCCGCCGGTCAAAGCCAAGGTAGGTGCCCCCGATGGCGAATTGACGACGCCGATGTCCTTCATGAACACGCCTGCGCTGAACCCGGTTCCCACCGCCTTGGAGAAGGCTTCCTTGGCGGCGAAGCGCTTGGCGAGCGTGGCGGCGTAATTGTGCGGGCGGGTCCTGGCCTTGGCGATCTCGGTATCGGTGAAGCTGCGCTGCTCGAAGCGTGTCCCGAAACGGTCCAGCGACTTCTGGATGCGCTCGATATTGCACAGGTCGGAGCCCAGGCCGAGGATCATCGCCCTACCCTCACCGCGCCGCGTCCATCAGGTCGCGCATGCGGCGGATCACCGGGGCGAGTCCGTCGAAGATCGCCTCGCCGATCAGGAAATGGCCGATGTTGAGTTCCATGATCTGCGGGATCGCGGCGATGGGAATGACATTGTCGAAGGTCAGGCCGTGGCCGGCATGCGGCTCCAGCCCGGCCTTGACCGCCAGCGCGGCGGCATCGGCGATGCGGCGCAGCTCGGCCTCCCGCCCATCCTCGGCCAGTTCGCAATAGCGACCGGTGTGCAGCTCGACCACCGGCGCGCCAAGGCGCAGCGCCGCGTCGATCTGGCGCTCGTCGGGCTCGATGAACAGCGAGACCCGGCTGCCATTCTCGCGCAGCCTGGCGACCATCGGGGCGAGGTGGTTGTGCAGGCCCGCGGCATCGAGCCCACCCTCGGTGGTCCGCTCCTCGCGCTTCTCGGGCACGATGCACACCGCGTGCGGGCGATGGCGCAGCGCGATCGCCAGCATCTCTTCGGTCGCAGCCATCTCCAGATTGAGCGGCACGGTAAGTTCGGCCGAGAGGCGCGCGATATCCTCGTCGGTGATATGACGGCGGTCTTCGCGCAGGTGCGCAGTGATGCCGTCGGCGCCGGCCTCTGCCGCGAGCAGCGCCGCGCGCACCGGATCGGGATAGCCCGAGCCGCGCGCGTTGCGCACGGTGGCGACGTGATCGATGTTCACGCCGAGGCGGAGAGGGCCTGTCTCGTCAGGCAATTGCGCGACTGCCAGGCTTGGTCGCGGGGATCGCCGCCAGCTCGGGGGGTAGCTGGTCGGCCGGATAGGCCGGCACGTCCATCTTGAGCAGCGAGACCAGCGGCACGCCGACATCCGCGGTGCCGTTGGAACGGTCGACGATGCAGGCAGCACCGAGCAGCACGCCCGGATGCTTGCGGATCGCGGCGATGCATTCGCGCGACGAAAGCCCGGTGGTTACGATGTCCTCGACCATCACTATGCGGGCGCCTTCGGGGATCTCGAAGCCGCGGCGGAGCTGGAACTCGCCGTCCTCGCGCTCGACGAACAGCGCCTTGCAGCCGAGCGCGCGCGCAGTTTCATAGCCGGGGATGATTCCGCCGATCGCCGGCGAGACGACCATATCGACCTGCCCAAAACTCTCGCGAATCAGCTTTCCTAGTGCACTGCACACACGTTCGGTGCGGGCAGGGTCTTCGAAAATACGCATCTTTTGCAAGAAGATGGGAGAGCGAAGGCCAGAAGAAAGAATGAAATGGCCTTCGAGCAACGCACCTGCAGCACGAAACTCGTCCAGAACTGCGTTGCCTTCCAATGTTCGCTCCATCGTCTTCGGGATTGTCATTTTCCCTTAGGACCAGCGCCTATCGACCGCAACGGGCGATCAAAAAGGGTTGAGAATGGATGCGTGCCTCGTATACGCCAGTTGCACTGGGGGTAATCCTTTCCCAGCCCGGGGCTCTCGCGGAACAGGGTGAAAATTGACGATGCGCATGCTTGGGTTGACTTCGACTCTCCTGGCAGCGGGGCTGGCTTTCGCTATGCCCGCTTCGGCCCAGGGGCCAGTTACGAACACTGCCGCCCCGGCGGCCAGCACGGCCGCTCCGGCGCCGGCTGCAGCCGCCACGCCGACCGTGGCCGATCCCACCCTCGATGCCGCTGGCAAGCCGTTGACCAAGGCGGCCCCGGGCATCGGCCAGCCGACCGCGGATGCGATCACGCTGCAGGAGCAGGTTACGCCGACCGGGCGCGAAGCGCACTGGTTCCACAATGTGGTGCTGGTGCCGCTGATCACTGCGATCTCGATCTTCGTGCTGGTCCTGTTGCTCTGGGTGATCGTCCGCTATCGCCGGGCCGCGAATCCCGAGCCGAGCAAGACCGCGCACAACACGACGATCGAGATCATCTGGACGCTGGCGCCGGTGCTGATCCTGATCGCAATCGCGGTCCCGTCGATCCGCCTGCTCGCCGCGCAGTTCAAGCCGGCGCCCAAGGACGCGATCACGCTGAAGGCGATCGGCAACCAGTGGTTCTGGAGCTATGAATATCCGGACAATGGCGGCATCCAGCTGACCGCCAACATGCTGAAGGAGCGGGCCGACGTGCCTGCCGGCCAGCGCTACCGCACCGACGCCGACGGCCCGCGCCTGCTCGCGACCGACACCCGCGTCGTTCTGCCGGTCGGCGTGCCGATCCGGCTGGTCACCACTGCGCAGGACGTGATCCACAGTTGGGCGATGCCCGCCTTCTGGATCAAGCTCGACGCGGTGCCGGGCAAGCTGAACGAAACCAGCTTCATCATCGAGAAGCCGGGCCTGTATTTCGGCCAGTGCTCCGAACTGTGCGGCGCGCGCCACGCGTACATGCCGATCGCGGTGGAGGCCGTGTCGCCGGCCGAGTTCGCCCAGTGGGTGAAGTCGAAGGGCGGCACCATGCCGGCCGAGGTCGCTGCGGCGGCTGCTGCTGCCGCCACGGCAAACGCGGCGGCTCCGGTCGCTGCGGCCGAGGGCAACAGCGCCCAGCCGGCCACCGAGAACACCACCGCCACCCCGGCGACCACCAATCAGGCCGCGACCGCGAACCCCGCGGGCGCCGGCAACGCGGGCAACTGAGACCATGACCGATATCGCCCTCCACGCGCATGACCACGAGCATGCGCACGCCCATGACGACCACGGGCACCACGATGCCGATCACAAACCGGGCTTCTTTGCCCGCTGGTTCATGTCGACGAACCACAAGGACATCGGCACGCTCTACCTGATCTTCGCGATCATCGCGGGCATCATCGGCGGCAGCATCTCAGGCCTGATGCGCGCCGAGCTGATGCATCCGGGCATCCAGTATCTGCCGACCTGGCTGACGATGCTGCACGGGCACGGCTCGTTCGACGATGCGATGCACTTCTGGAACGTGCTGATCACCGCGCACGGCCTGATCATGGTGTTCTTCATGGTCATGCCGGCGATGATCGGCGGCTTCGGCAACTGGTTCGTGCCGATCATGATCGGTGCGCCGGACATGGCGTTCCCGCGCATGAACAACATCTCGTTCTGGCTGCTGATCCCGGCCTTCCTGCTGCTGCTCGGCTCGCCGTTCGTCGGCATCGGCGCGGGCACCGGCTGGACGGTCTATGCCCCGCTCTCCACCTATGGCGAGCCTGGGCCGTCGGTCGACATGGCGATCCTGTCGCTCCATCTGGCGGGCGCCAGCTCGATCCTGGGCGCGATCAACTTCATCACCACCATCTTCAACATGCGCGCGCCGGGCATGACGCTGCACAAGATGCCGCTGTTCGTGTGGTCGGTGCTGATCACTGCCTTCCTGCTGCTGCTGGCGCTGCCGGTGCTCGCCGCCGCGATCACCATGCTGCTGACCGACCGCAACTTCGGCACCGCCTTCTACGATCCGCAATATGGCGGCGATCCGGTGCTCTACCAGCACCTGTTCTGGTTCTTCGGCCACCCCGAAGTGTATATCATGATCCTGCCGGGCTTCGGCATCGTCAGCCAGATCATCGCGACATTCAGTCGCAAGCCGGTGTTCGGCTATCTCGGCATGGCCTATGCCATGGTCGCGATCGGCCTGGTCGGGTTCGTCGTGTGGGCGCACCACATGTTCACCACCGGCATGTCGGTCACCGTGAAGATGTACTTCACGGCCGCGACCATGGTGATCGCGGTGCCGACGGGCGTGAAGATCTTCTCGTGGATCGCCACGATGTGGGGCGGCTCGATCAGCTTCAAGACCCCGATGGTCTGGGCGATCGGCTTTATCTTCATGTTCACCGTCGGTGGCGTGACCGGCGTCGTGCTCGCCAATGGCGGCGTCGACGACTATATGCAGGACACCTATTACGTCGTCGCGCACTTCCACTATGTGCTGTCGCTCGGCGCGGTGTTCTCGCTCTTCGCCGGCTTCTACTACTGGTTCCCGAAGATGAGCGGCCGCATGTACAGCGAGCTGCTCGGCCAGCTGCACTTCTGGGTGTTCTTCATCGGCGTGAACGTGATGTTCTTCCCGATGCACTTCCTGGGCCTGCAGGGCATGCCGCGCCGCTATCCCGACTATCCCGATGCCTATGCGCATTGGAACTATGTCGCGACGATCGGCTACATGATCATGGCCACGTCGATGCTCATCTTCTTCGTCAACATCATCTGGTCGCTGTTCGCCGGCCGCAAGGCCGAGGGCAATCCCTGGGGCGAAGGTGCGACGACGCTCGAATGGACGCTGTCGAGCCCGCCGCCGTTCCACCAGTTCGAGACGCTGCCGGTCATCGAGGACGGGCATCACCACTGATGCTCGGCCTGACGGGCTGAAACGAGAAGGCGCCCCGGGAGGAAACTTCCGGGGCGTTTTCTTTGGTCCGCCTTGGTCGCGCGCCGGGCGGCTTTGGTCGCGGCACAGGTGGCGGTTCATCGCCGCGAAAGATGCGCAGGCGGAACGAGAGGAAAATATCCAGGGAGACCGACGATGAAGTTCCTGTCCGGCGCATTCGCGATGCTGCTCGCCATGCCCGCCGCCGAGGCGCAGGCACTGCCCGCGACGCCCGATGCGGTGATCCAGATGCAGCCGTGGCGCACCCGCTGGGCGCTGGAGGCGGAGATCGGCGGCAGGAAGCACCTCTATCTGTTCGACACCGGCGCCGGCATCACGCTCGTCTCGCGCGAGACGGCGAAGCAGGCGGGCTGCGAGCCCTGGGGCCGCGCCACCGGCTACAACATGATGGGCACCCGCTTCGACGGGCCGCATTGTGGCGAGGATGTCGCGATTACGGTGGGCGGGATCACCGCCAGGCCACCGATGACTGGCCTGATCGACATGGCCGCGAACAACCCGCGCGATGCCGCGCTGGACGGGATCATCGGGCTGAACCTGTTCGAGGGGCGCACGGTGACGCTCGATTTCGCCGCGGGCACGATGACGCTCGAATCGGAAGCCAGCCGCGCCGCGCGCATCGCCGGCATGCGCCCGCTGCGTATCCGGCTGAAGCGCGAGCTCGACGGCAGCGCGCTGGCGGTGATGGCCGCCGTGCCGACCAAGAAGGGCGCGCTGTGGTTCGAACTCGATTCGGGCAATGGCGGCACGGTGCTCGTCTCCAGGCCGGTTGCGGCGCTGGTGGGCATGGATCCCGGGCAGGAGGGCAAGCAGGCGGCGGACTTCGAAGTGCTGGGCGACATCCGCGCGACAACCGCCGACGCCTTCACGCCCGACATGATCATGGACGGCAATCTCGGCATGCCCTTCCTGCGCAACTGGGTGGTGACGCTCGACCTGGCGCGCGGCCTTGCCTGGATCGGCAAGCCGCCGGTGCCGCCCAATCCCGCCGTGCCGCTCGAGCAGGCAGTGCAGCACTGATCGTCGCAAGACGGGGCAAATCGTCCACTTTGCCGCGGACGCCACCTGCCCTATAGGCCGGGGCGACATCATGAGCACTTCCGCATCCACCATCACCCTGCCCGCCGAGTGGCGCGACTTCCTGGCGCTGACCAAGCCGCGGGTGATGACGCTCGTCGTCTTCACCGGCCTGTGCGGCATGCTGGCGGCGCCGGTGCCGATCCACCCCGTGCTGGGCTTCACTGCGATCCTGTGCATCGCACTGGGTGCGGGCGCGGCGGGCGCGCTCAACCAATGGTATGAGGCAGATCTCGACGCCAAGATGAAGCGCACCGCCAAGCGGCCGCTGCCGGCGGGGCGGATGGACAAGCAGTCGGCGCTGCACTTCGGCGTGGGGCTGGCCGGGTTCAGCCTGGCGCTGATGTATTTCGCGATCAACCTGACGGCGACGCTGATCCTGGCGGCATCGATCCTGTTCTACGTCTTCGTCTACACGATCTGGCTCAAGCGCCGGACGCCGCAGAACATCGTGATCGGCGGCGCCGCGGGCGCATTCCCGCCGATGATCGGCTGGGCGGCCGCGACGGGCGACGTGACGACGCTGCCCCTGCTGCTGTTCGCGCTGATCTTCCTGTGGACGCCGCCGCATTTCTGGGCGCTCGCGCTGTTCGTGAAGACCGATTACGCCAATGCCGGCGTGCCGATGCTGCCGGTGGTCGCGGGCGAACGCTCGACGCGCATCCAGATCGGGCTCTACACGATCCCGATGATCCTGTGTGCCGCGTCGCCCTGGCCGCTGGGGCTGGCCGGGCCGATCTACGGGATCACCGCCGCGGTGATGTCCGGCCTGTTCCTCGCCATGGCGGTCCAGGTGGCGATCCGCCGCTCCGAGCCCGAGGACGACATGGCGCCCGAGAAGCGGCTGTTCAAATTCTCGATCCTCTATCTCTTTATCGTTTTTGGCGCGCTCGTCGCCGACAGGTGGTTCGCATGACCGATGATCTGATCCAGGCCCCGCCTGCCGCTGCTCCCAACCCGGTCGGCGAGACCGAGTTGATCCGCGCCCGCCAGCGCGCGCGCGCGCGGGTGATGGCGGTGCTGCTCGGCCTGTTCGTGGTGCTCGTCTTCGCCATCTCGATCGTGAAGATCCAGCTCGGCCATCCGGGATGAAGTGGCCGAGCCGGAACCTGCGCGTCGCGATCCTCGCCGGCATCGGCGTGTGCTCGATGACCGGGCTCGGCTTCGCGGCGGTGCCGCTCTACCGCATGTTCTGCGAGGCGACCGGGCTCAACGGCACCACCCAGCGGGGCCTGCGCGCGCCGGGCAGCGTCGGGCAGAAGATCACGATCGCCTTCGACAGCAATGTCGCCAAGGGCATCCCGTGGAAGTTCCAGCCCGAGCGGCGATCGGACACGATCGATATCGGCGGGCGCGACATGGCGTTCTTCACCGCCACCAACACCTCCGACCATGAAGTGACCGGCACGGCGACGTTCAACGTCACGCCCACCTTCGTCGGCAAGTATTTCACCAAGATCCAGTGCTTCTGCTTCACCCAGCAGACGCTGAAGCCGGGCGAGACGGTGCGCATGCCGGTGATCTTCTATGTCGACCCCAAGATCCTCGACGATCCGGACGCGCGCGACGTGCAGGAGATCACGCTTTCCTACACCTTCTATCCCGCCGAATCGCCGGCGATCGCAGCGGCCGCCGCCAAGGCGCACTGAACCCCTAGGGGCGTGCGCATCAGGGTTGTTGCGGGAAGCGAATTGGCACCGTAAAGCTTTGGCAAAAGCATAGGACAGGGAAGATCGATGGCCGGGGCAAAGAACCACCAATACCATATCCTTCCGCCCAGCATCTGGCCGCTCTTCGGCGCGTTCTCGGCGCTGGTGCTGGCCGCTGGCGGCATCATGGTGATGCACAGCTATCCAAGCGCCTACCTGGTGTTCTTCGCCGGCATCGCGCTGGTCGCGATCACCATGTTCGGCTGGTGGGGCAAGGTGATCCAGGAAGCGCATGCCGGCGATCACACGCCGATCGTGCAGCTCCATCTGCGCTACGGCATGATCCTGTTCATCGCCTCCGAAGTGATGTTCTTCGTCGGCTGGTTCTGGGCGTGGTTCGACTTCTCGCTCTTCCCCTCGACGGTCGAGGCGGTGGGCGGGCAATGGCCGCCCAAGGGCATGGAAGTGCTCGACGCCTGGAAGTTCCCGCTGCTCAACACGCTGATCCTGCTGCTCTCGGGCTGCACCGTGACCTGGGCGCATCATGGCCTGATCCACAATGAGCGTGGCGGTGCGTTGAAGGGGTTCTGGGGCCTGCTCGGCGTGGGCGAGAACGACACGGTCAAGAAGGGCCTGTGGCTCACCGTGGTGCTCGGCCTGCTGTTCAGCTGCCTCCAGGCATATGAATATAGCGAGGCGCCCTTCCCGTTTAAGGCGGCGTCGGAGCATGGCTCCAGCTATGGCGGCGCGTTCTTCATGGCGACCGGCTTCCACGGCTTCCACGTGATCGTGGGCACGATCTTCCTGATCGTGAACCTGGTGCGCGCATACAAGGGCGACTTCACGCCGAAGCAGCATTTCGGCTTCGAGGCGGCGGCCTGGTACTGGCACTTCGTCGACGTGGTGTGGCTGTTCCTCTTCGCCTCGATCTATGTCTGGGGCGGCTGGGGCGCGCCGGTCCACGCCGGCTGAGCGTGACCGACCACAATAGCGACTCTTCCGGGGGAGGCGGCCCAGTGTCGCCTCCCCCGATCCTTTCGGGGACCAGGGGCGCTTGCCCGCGCTGCGGGGCGCCGACCCTGTTCAGGAACTTCACCAGCTTCGCCGACAAATGCAGCGCCTGCGCGCTCGACTTCACTCGGTTCAATGTGGGTGACGGGCCGGTCGTGTTCCTTACGCTCGGCATCGGCGCGCTGGTCACCGGGCTGGCCTTGTGGGTGGAGTTCACCTTCCAGCCGGGCCTGCTGATCCACGCGCTCCTATGGATCCCGATCACCACCGCGCTGGTGGTGCTGGCGCTGCGCTTCTCCAAGGGGCTGCTGCTCGCGCTCGAATATCGCAACCGCGCGGGCGAAGGCCGCGTTCGAGACGCATGATGCCGCGCTTTCCGCTGATCCCGACGATCGTCGTCGCCCTGGCCGTCGCCGCGATGATCGGCCTTGGCTTCTGGCAGCTCCAGCGCCGAAGCGAGAAGTTCGCCGCGCTGCAGCTCTATGCGCAGAATCTGGGCAGGCCCGAAATGGCCTTCCCCCGGCTGCCGGTGGGCGACGAGAACCTGTTCCGCCGCGCCAACGCCTTCTGCCTCGAAGTGATCGGCTGGCAGAGCCAGGGCGGGCGATCGGTGAAAGGCACCAACGGCTATCGCCACATCGCCCAGTGCCGCACCGGCGCGGAAGGCCCGGTGCTGCTGGTCGACAGGGGCGTGGCGGCCAACCCGACGTTCGAGCCGGTGTGGAAGGGCGGCAAGGTGACCGGCACGATCACGCACGCGCCCGATCATCGCCCGATGCTCGCCGGACTGTTCGACAGCGAGCCCAAGCACCTGATGCTGATCTCGGATAGCGCCGCGCCGGGTCTGGAGCCGACCGCGCGGCCCGACCTGTCGAGCGTGCCCAACAACCACCTCTCCTATGCCGTGCAATGGTTCCTGTTCGCGCTGGTGGCGTCGGTGATCTACGTCCTCGCGCTGAAATGGCGGCAGAAGCCGAAGGCCTGATCGGTGGCGTGAGATGGCGGCGCTAAACATAGCCTATCTTGTTTGGCTTCCCCGCGCCCGCTAGGCCCCGCCCCATGCAATATCAGAGCACCCGAGGCAGTGCGCCCCTGCTTGGCTTCCGTGACGTGACGCTTGCCGGGCTGGCGAGCGACGGCGGCCTGTACGTCCCGACCCGCTGGCCCAGCTTCAGCCGCGAGCAGATCGAGGGGCTCAAGGGCCTCTCCTATGTCGAGACCGCGGTGCGGGTGATGCTGCCTTTCGTCGGCGAAGACCTCAGCGAGGACGAGCTGCGCGAGCTGTGCACCCAGGCGTATGGCCGCTTCGCCCAGGCCGCGGTGACGCCCCTGGTCCAGCTCGACCACCGCCATTTCCTGCTCGAGCTGTTCCACGGACCGACGCTGGCGTTCAAGGACGTCGCGCTCCAGCTGCTCGGCCTGTTCTTCGAGAAGTTCCTGACCGGGAGCAGCGAGCCGCTGACCATCGTCGGCGCGACCTCGGGCGACACCGGCAGCGCGGCGATCGACGCAGTCGCCGGGCGGCACGGCGTCGATGTCTTCATGCTGCACCCCAAGGGCCGGGTGTCCGACGTGCAGCGCCGCCAGATGACCACCGTGCTGGCCCCCAACGTCCATAACATCGCGATCGAAGGCAGCTTCGACGATGCCCAGGCGATGGTGAAGGCGCTGTTCAACGACCGCGACTTCACTGGGCGCTTCCGCCTGAGCGCAGTCAACTCGATCAACTGGGCCCGGCTGATGGCGCAGGTGGTCTATTATTTCTACGCCGCCGTCCGGCTGGGCGCGCCGGCGGGCAAGGTCGCCTTCGCCGTGCCGACGGGCAATTTCGGCGATGTCTTCGCCGGCTATGTCGCAGCCAGGATGGGCCTCCCCATCGAGCGGCTGGTGGTCGCCACCAACGTCAACGACATCCTCCACCGCGCGCTTTCGAACGGCGACTATTCGGCGGGCATTGTCACGCCGACCGCGGCACCGAGCATGGACATCCAGGTGAGCTCGAACTTCGAGCGGCTGCTCTCCGACCTCGCCGGCGGCAGCGTCGCCGAGCAGATGGCCGGCTTCGAATCAAGCAAGGCGATGCGGCTGACCAATGCGCAGCAGCAGGGCGCGGCGCAGATCTTCGCCAGCGACCGGATCACGCCCGACGAGATGAACGAAGCGATGCGCTGGGCCTCGGCCGAGACTGGGCAGGTGATCGATCCGCACACCGCGATCGGCCTCGCCGCCGCGCGCCGGGCGGACCTGCCCGCCGATGTGCCGGTGGTGACGCTGGCGACCGCGCACCCGGCCAAGTTCGCCGATGCCGTCGAGCGCGCGACAGGCATGCGGCCGGCGCTGCCCGCCCGCGTGGGCGACCTGTTCGACCGGCAGGAGCGCTATGACGTGCTGCCGGGGACGCTGGAAGCGGTGCGCGAGTACATCGCCGAGCGGGCCAAGCCGCGGGCATAACCCCTTTATCGTCATCCCCGAAGGCAGGGATGACGGATTTGGGATCGCGCACTAAGAGACCCCAATGGACCTGATCACTCTCACCGGCGAGCCCTGGGCGGACTATGGGCTGGTCGACAGCGGCCATGGCCGCAAGCTCGAGCGCTATGGCAAATACCGCTTCATCCGCCCCGAGCCCCAGGCGATGTGGGCGCCCGCGTCCGACAATTGGGACGCGCATGGCGAGTTCGTGCCCGGCGCCGACGAGGATGGCGGCGGGCGCTGGAACTTCACCAAGCCGGTGCCCCCGGAAGGCTGGCCGCTGCGCTGGGAGGAAGTGCGCTTCACCGCGCAGAACACCCCATTCCGCCACCTCGCCTTCTTCCCCGACATGTCGCCGGTCTGGCACTGGATGCGCGCCCAGATCGACGGGATGGATGCGCCCGAGTGCATGAATCTCTTCGGTTACACGGGGGTCGGCTCGCTCGCTTTGGCGGCCAAGGGTGCGAAGGTGACGCATGTCGATGCCTCGAAGAAGTCGGTCGCGGAAGGGAAAGCCAATGCCGCGCTGTCGGGCATGGAGGACCTGCCGATCCGCTGGATGATCGACGATGCCGGCAAGTTCACCGCGCGCGAAGTGCGGCGGGGACGCCGCTATGACGGGATCATCCTCGATCCGCCCAAATGGGGCCGCGGACCGAATGGCGAAG
Organism: Sphingomonas sp. GW821-FHT12D09; assembly: GCF_058807215.1. Taxonomy (NCBI): domain Bacteria; kingdom Pseudomonadati; phylum Pseudomonadota; class Alphaproteobacteria; order Sphingomonadales; family Sphingomonadaceae; genus Sphingomonas; species Sphingomonas sp. GW821-FHT12D09. The sequence goes on from NZ_JBXAQL010000004.1 coordinate 346,071, forward strand.
TGTGGAAGCTGGAGGAAGGCCTGCCCGGCCTTATCGCCGACACCACGAAGCTGCTCGACGCCAATTCGCGCTTCCTGTTCCTCACCGTCTATGCCGTGCGCATGTCGGCCCTGGCGATCGGCGAACTGCTGCGCCAGCATGTCGGGCATCTTCCAGGCAAGGTGGAATGCGGCGAGCTCGCCGTGCGCGAGGAAGCGCGCGGTCTGCAGCTGCCGACCGCGATCTTCGCGCGGTGGAGCCGCTGATGGGCCTCTCGGTATTCCTCGCCACCGCAGTCGCCGACACGGTCGAGGGCCGCCGGCCCGGCGGGCGCCACGCGATGCTGATCTATGTCTCCGCCGACAGCTTCGAGGCGGCGCAGGCCAAGGCCGCCGGCATTGCGCTCGGCACGGGCTGGATGCTGGTGCGGCTGGAGAAGGGCATGGAAGTCGCCAACCCGGCCGCCAATGACGATCCGATCCTGCGCGCCGCCGCCCAGGACGCGCTCGCAGAAGGCTCGGCGATGGTCATCTATGGCGACGAGCTGCCGCCCGAGGCCTAGCCGCGCTCACGGACCCCTGAAAACTCTCGTCATCCCGGCGAAAGCCGGGATCTCAGGCGAAGGCGCGGGGAAAGCTTTCGCCGGGATGACGGATCGACGCTAGCTCCGCCCCATCCGAATCGCCGCTCCGGCAACGAAGGGGCAGCCCGCCACCAGCAACAGGCTCACCGCGCCGAGCAGCTTGAGCGCGCCGGGCTGATCTGCGGTGGCGCCGAAGATCAGCAGCGGGACAGCGAAGGGCAGCATCACCAGCCCCGCCAGCGCCCCCGCCCCGCGCAGGCCCGCGACCAAAGCGGCGGTGGCGACGCCAAGTGCAGCCAATCCCGGCGTGCCGATCAGCAGCGCGATCAGCAGCGGGACAAGCGCGTCGCCGGGAAGCTGGAGCAGGCCCGAGGCGATCACCGTGGCGGCGAGCAGGGCGGGCGCAAAGCCGAGCCAATGGCCGGCGACCTTGGCCGCCGCGATGCCGGCATCGGGAAGCCCGCGCACCGCGAGCTGGTCGAGCACGCCGCTCTCGAGGTCGGGCGCGACCAGCCGTTCGACCGGGAGCAATGCCGCCAGCAGCGCCGCCGCCCAGATCACGCCCGGCGCGATGCGGGCGAGCAGCTTCGAATCGGGGCCGACCGCGAAGGGGAACAGGGTCGCGACGAGCAGGAAGAACACCACGGGCAGCGCCAGCCCGCCGGTGCTCCAGGCGCGACGCAGCTCGCGCCGGACGATCGCGGCGTAGGTGCTCACAGCGCCACCGCGCGGGCATCGGGGAGCGCAATGGGCAAGTGCGTGGCGACCAGTGCGATGCCGCCAGAGGCGCGGTGCGTGGCGATCAGGCCTTCGAGCAGCGCTGCCGAGGCAGCGTCGAGGCCATTGGCGGGCTCGTCGAGCAGCCAGACCGGCGCACCGCTCGCGACCACCCGGGCGAGCGCGGCGCGCCGACGCTGGCCGGTGGAGAGCAGGCGGACGGGCACCGGAGCGAGATCGGCGAGGCCGACCGCGGCCAGCGCCTCGGCCACCACTTCGCGGCGGCCGTCGAGACCGGCCCAGAAGCGCAAGGCGGCGCCGAGCGGAAGTTCGGGGTCGAGCGCCGGTACCTCGGCCATCAGCGCGCGGGCGCCCTCCCCTTCCACGCTGCCGGCGGCAGGGGCGAGCAGGCCTGCGGCGATGCGGATCAGGCTCGACTTGCCGGCGCCATTGGCGCCGGTGACCAAAGCCGCCTCACCCGGCGCGAGCGCGAGGTCGAGCCCCTCGAACAGCAGCCGTCCGCCGCGCAGGCACGCGACGCCGCGCAGGGCAAGGCGCGTCACTCCGCAGAATCCTCCAGCGCGTGCATGTCGTCGTCGGAAAGCCCGAAATGATGGCCGACCTCATGGACCACGACATGGGTGATCAGCGCCTCCAGCGTCACGCCGGTGTGCACCCATTCGTCGAGCAGCGGGCGGCGAAAGAGATGGATCTCGTCGGGCATGCTCACACCGTCCCAAGCCGATTTCTCGCCGACCGGGCGACCTCGATAGAGGCCGGTCAGGTCGAACGGATCCTCGATCCCCATCTCGTCGAGGGTCTCGTCATCGGCGAAATCCTCGACCACCAGCACGATGTCGGCAAGATAGGCGTTGAACGGATCGGGGATGCGCGCGAGCGCGGCGCGGGCTAGCGCCTCGATCGCGGCGGCGTCTGGGGCTTGCCCGGTCATCGCTGCGGGCATAGGCCGGGGAACGGAGCTACGGCAAGGGAGGCAGGGGAAATGGTGGCGCGGTTGACCGACGGACTTCGCGAGGAATCGCTCGCGGCGCTGCCCGACTGGCGCTGGGAGCCGGAGCGCGATGCGATCACGCGGCATTTCGCGTTCAAGGACTTCAACCAGGCCTTCGGCTTCATGACCCGCGTCGCGCTGATCGCGGAGAAGGCCGACCACCACCCCGAATGGTCGAACGTGTGGAACAAGGTCGACATATTGCTGACCACGCATGACGCAGGCGGGCTTTCGACGCGCGATATCCAGATGGCGCAGGCTATCGACGCGCTGCTCTGACTATTTGAACGCGCGGCCCTGGAGCTTGCGCAGCGTGCCGGGCATCCAGCGCTGCATGAACCACAGCCGGTGCGCGGTCTTGCCGACGCGGGTGTGCACGTCGCGACGGATGACGAGCATGTGGCGGACGGTCTTCACCACTTCGCCGACCGGCGTGATCTCCAGCCCCGCCGCGCGCACCGATTCGCGCACGTTGCGGTTCGAGTCCTGGGTGACGTGGTCGAGCAAAGGCGTGTCGATGAAGCTGGGCATCAGCGAGCCGACATAGATGCCTTCCTTGCCCCATTCGGCGTTCAGCGCCTCGGCAAAGCCGCGCATCGCGAACTTGCCGGCGCTGTAGATCGACATGCCGGCATTGCCCGAGATTCCCGCCGCCGAGCTGGTGATGATCATCGCCGATCCCGGCGTCGCCTTGAGCAGGTCGTGCGCGGTGCGGGCGCCGTAGACGACGCCGTTGATGTTGATCGACAGGCCGCGATCCACGTCCGCGTCCGACATCGTCTCGAGCTGGCCGCCAACGGCGATGCCGGCATTGTTGAACAGGAAGTCGAGCCGGCCGCCGCTCTTCGCGACGAACGCGGCTAGTGCGGTTTCCCAGGCGGTTCGGTCGCGCACGTCCATCGTGTAGGCCTCGGCGCCAGGGATCGCGGCCTTGGCGGCTTCGAGGCCGGCGGCATTGATGTCGGCCAGGCCGACCAGCCAGCCGTCCGCCGCCAGGCTCTTCGCGACCGCGAGGCCGATGCCCGATGCGCCGCCGGTGATGAATGCCGCCTTCGTCGCCATGTCCCCGCTCCTGTTCTTTTGACCTTTGCGACTTCATCCCGCACAAACACGATCGATGCCAGAGCAAAGCCGCTCCGTTACCTTCAAAAATGTCAGCAAGGTCTGGCCGGGGGGCGTCAGGGCCGTAGATGGCGTGTCGCTGGAGGTGGCCGCGGGCAGCTTCGTCGCGCTGGTCGGTGCATCGGGATCGGGCAAATCGACATTGCTTAAGATGGTCAACCGGCTGATCGCGCCGAGCGAGGGCCAGGTGCTGGTGGGTGGCGAACCGGTGGATGCCGGGCCCGCGCCCGAGCTGCGGCGGCGGATCGGCTATGTCTTCCAGAATGTCGGGCTGTTCCCGCACATGCGCGTCGGCGAGAATGTCTCGATCGGACTGAAGCTGGCGGGCGAGAAGGACACGGCGGGGCGCGTGGCCGAGCTGCTGGAACTGGTCGAGCTTTCGCCAGGGATCGCGACACGGATGCCCGATGCGCTTTCGGGCGGGCAGCGCCAGCGTGTCGGCGTGGCGCGGGCGCTGGCGACCGGGCCGGGCATCATGCTGATGGACGAGCCGTTCGGTGCGCTCGATCCGGTGACGCGCGACGGGCTGGGCAAGGCGATCCGCGCGCTGCACGACCGGATGGGCCTCACGACGATCCTGGTGACGCACGACATGGCCGAGGCGCTGCTGCTCGCCGATCGCGTGCTGGTGATGGAGAAAGGGCGGATCGTCGCCGATGCCACCCCGCGCGAGTTGCTTGCCGGCAAGGGCGGCCCGGCGGCGGGCGCGCTGGTCGCGGTGCCGCGCGAGCAGGCGCACCGGCTGGCGGAGCTGGAGAAGTGATCGGCGCCCTTGCCCGCGTGCCCGAGCTGCTGGCGCAGCATCTGCTGCTGGCGTTCGCGGCATTGCTGCTTGGATTGGTGATTGCGCTGCCTTTGGCGGTGCTCTCCTCGCGAAACCGTATCGTGGGCAAATTCGCCCTGGGCTTTGCCAGCCTGGTCCAGACCATTCCGAGCCTGGCGCTGCTCGCGCTTTTCTACCCGATCCTGTTGTCGCTCTCGACCTTGGTGGGAGGCGGGATCCCGGCGCTGGGTTTCCTGCCCTCGCTGCTCGCACTGTCGCTCTACGCGCTGCTGCCGATCCTGCGCAACGGTGTGACCGGACTTGCGACGATCGATCCTGCGGTGATCGAAGCGGCGGACGGCGTGGGGATGACTGCGGCGCAGAAGCTGTGGCTGGTCGAGGCCCCCTTGGTGCTGCCCGTGCTGATGGCCGGCATCCGCACGGCCGCAGTGTGGACGATCGGCGCGGCGACGCTGTCTACCACCGTTGGCCAGCCGAGCCTGGGCGACCTGATCTTTGCCGGGCTTCAGACGCAGAACTGGTCGCTGGTGCTGACCGGGTGCGTTGCCGCCGCAATGCTGGCGCTGGCGGTGGATGGGCTGCTGGGGCTGGCCGAATATGGCCTGGCTAAACGCAAACGCAGGCTGGTCTGGGCGAGCCTAGGGATGTCGCTGGTGGCCGTCGTCATCGCGCTGGTCCCCGCATTGCCGGCGGCGCGGGGCACCGTGACCATCGGCGCCAAGGGCTTTTCCGAGCAATATATCCTGGCCCGGCTGATCGGGCACCGGCTGGAGGCAGCGGGCTACAAGGTCCGCTACCGTGAGGGGCTGGGTTCGGCGGTGGCGTTGAGCGCGCTCGCGGGCGGCGATGTCGATGTCTATGTCGATTATTCAGGCACGATCTGGACCAACGAGATGCAGCGCAGCGACGTGCCACCGCGCGACGCAATCGTGAACGGTGTCGCGAGCTGGGCACGCGACAAGCACAAGGTGACCTTGCTGGGCTCGTTGGGTTTCGAAAATGCTTATGCCTTCGCGATGCGCGGCGAGGACGCAAAGAAACGCGGGATCGCCAGCATCGCCGACCTTACCCCGGTCGCCGGCGGCCTGAACCTGGCCACCGATGTCGAGTTCCTGGAGCGCCCAGAATGGGCGGCGGTGAAGAAGGCCTATGGCCTGAGCTTCAAGTCCGCCCATCCCTACCAGCCGACCTTCATGTACCGCGCATTGGAAAGCGGGACGGCGGACGTGATCCCCGCCTTCTCCTCGGACGGGCGAATCGCGGCGGACAAGCTGACCATCCTCAAGGACCCCAAGGGCGCGATCCCGGGTTACGATGCGATCCTGCTGCTAGCGCCCGCCCGCGCCGATGACCTGCGCTTCCAGGCAGCGCTCAAGCCGTTGATCGGCGCGATCAGCGTCGAGCGGATGCGCGAGGCGAATTACATGGTCGATCGCGACAGCAACAAGGCAAGTCCCGATGACGCCGCAAGGTGGCTGGAGCGTGGACTCGCGCGATGATCTTCTGTTATCGCTACCAGAAATAATAAAGAGGAGAGAGAAATGCGGCCTGGCCTGAAGCTGTTGCTGTCGACCACGATCATCTGGGCCGCATCGCCCGCTTTCGCGCAGCACGCGCCGACAGCGCTGTCGGATGCCGCCACCGCGCGTCCGGAGAAATGGCCGACCGCCGGCTCGCAGGGCCTGGTCGATTCCGCCACCGAAAAGTTCGTGACCGATCTGATGGCGACGATGACGCTGGAGGAGAAGGTCGGCCAGATGATCCAGGCGGACATCGGCGCGATGAAGCCCGAGGAACTGCGCCAATATCCGCTCGGCTCCATCCTGGCCGGGGGCAGCTCGCCGCCGCTGGGCGCCCCCGATCGCTCGCCCCAGGCCGATTGGGTCAATACCGCCCAGGCTTTCCGCAAGGTGGCGATGGAGCCGCGCGGCAAGCATGCGCCCATCCCGCTGCTGTTCGGCATCGACGCGGTGCACGGCAACAGCAATGTCGTCGGCGCGACGATCTTCCCGCACAATGTCGGGCTCGGCGCGATGCACGATCCCGCGCTGATGCGCCGCATCGGCAAGGCGACTGCCGAGGAGACGGCGGCCACCGGTCCCGAATGGGCGTTCGGCCCTACCCTCACCGTGCCGCAGGACGAGCGCTGGGGCCGCGCCTATGAAGGCTATTCGGAAGATCCCGCGATCGTGCGCGCCTATGCCGGCGAGATGGTCATCGGACTGCAGGGCGAACCGGGGACGAGGGACCGGATCCAGAAGGGCTATGTCGCCGCATCGGCCAAGCATTTCCTCGGCGACGGCGGCACGTCCGGCGGCGTCGACCAGGGCGATGCGCGCGTGTCCGAGGACGAACTCATCGCCATCCACGCCCAAGGCTATGTCCCCGCGATCCAGGCCGGCGCACTCACCGTGATGGCCAGCTTCTCGAGCTGGAACGGCACCAAGATGCACGGCAACAAGTCGCTGCTGACCGATGTTCTCAAGGGGCGGATGGGCTTCCAGGGCTTTGTCGTCGGCGACTGGAACGGCCATGGCCAAGTGCCCGGCTGCACCACCACCGATTGCGCGGCGACCTTCAATGCCGGACTCGACATGGCGATGGCGCCAGACGGTTGGAAAGGGTTGTTCGAGAGCACCGTCACGCATGCGAAGGACGGCACGCTCCCGATGGCCCGCATCGACGACGCAGTGCGCCGCATCCTGCGGGTGAAGGCGAAGCTGGGGCTGTTCGATCCCGCCCGCCCCTTCGAGGGCAGGGCCGGGGTGATGGGCAGTGCCGAGCATCGCGCGATTGCGCGCGAGGCGGTGGCCAAGTCGCTGGTGCTGCTCAAGAACCAGGGTGTGCTGCCAGTGAAGGCATCGGCGAACGTGCTGGTCGCCGGGCCCGGCGCCGATTCGATGGGCCAGCAGACCGGCGGCTGGACGCTGAGCTGGCAGGGCGACGGCAACGACAATTCGATGTTTCCCAATGGCCAGACGATCTTCTCGGGCATTGCTGAGGCAGTGAAGGCCGGCGGTGGCACCGCGACGCTCTCCGCGGATGGCAGCTTCACCGCCAAGCCCGATGTCGCGATCGTGGTGTTCGGCGAGCAGCCCTATGCCGAGATGCGCGGCGACATCGCTACGCTGGAATTCCAGGCCGGCGACAAGCAGGCGCTGACCTTGCTCAAGAAGCTGAAGGCGGCGGGCGTGCCGACCGTCTCCGTGTTCCTGTCAGGCCGGCCGCTCTGGGTGAACCCGGAGATCAACGCATCGGATGCCTTCGTCGCCGCCTGGCTGCCGGGCAGCGAGGGCGCGGGCGTGGCCGACGTGCTGATCGGCGACAAGGCGGGCGGGCCGCGCAAGGACTTCGCCGGCACGCTGTCGTTCAGCTGGCCCAAGACCGCCGGCCAGTTCACGCTCAACAAGGGCCAGCCGGAATACGACCCGCTGTTCGGACTCGGCTATGGGTTGAGCTACGCCAAGCCGGGCAAGTTGGCTGCGCTGGCCGAAGCGCCCGGTTTCGATGCCTCATCACTCAACACCAGCGTCTATTTCGCCAAAGGCGTGGCGCCCAAGCCGTTCAGCTTCGCCGCCGAGGCGGCAATCACGCGCGCGCCGATCGACGGACCGCAGACCCAGGAAGGCGCGCAGCAGCTCAGCTGGACCGGAGGGCCGGCAAAGCTCAGCATCGGCGGCGCGCCGATCAATCTCAGCCGCGAGACCAATGGCGATCTGTCGCTCCAGATCCTCTACCGGCTCGACCGCGCGGCGACGGGTCCGGTCACGCTGACCATGGGCGAGGGCAAGGGCTTTGACGCAAGCAGCCTGTTCACCGGCGAGACCGGCAAGTGGCGCACAGTGAAGGTCCTGCTCAAATGCTATCAGCAGAACGGCGTCGACGTGAACGCAGTCGGCGCGCCGTTCGTGGTGAAGGCGGCGGCACCGTTGAGCTTCAGCCTGGCGGACGTGCGGATCGTCTCGGATCCCGCCAATTCGATCTGCCCCGGCAGCAAGTGACGATCGAGACGGTCGCGATCGCCCGCGGCCCCTATCGCGCCGAGCTGATCACGCTCGGCGCGGCGCTGCGCGTGCTGCAGGTGCCCGACCGCAACGGCGCGCGGGCGAATGTGGTGCTCGGCTTCGCGGAACTGGACGACTATCGCGGGGCGCCGCGCTTCTATGGCGCGGTGACCGGACGCTATGCCAACCGGATCGGCGGCGCGCGCTTCACGCTGGACGGGGTGGAGCACGAGATCGCGGCGAATGACGGGGCGAACAGCCTGCATTCGGGCCCGCTCGGACTCGACCAGCAGCATTGGGACGTGGTGGCGCTGACCGAGGACGCGGCGACCTTCCGCCATGTCAGCCCCGCCGGGCATAACGGCTTTCCCGGCACGCTGACGGTGGAGGCACGCTACCGGCTGGAAGACGACGGCCTGGCCGTGGTGCTGACGGCGACCACCGACGCGACGACGGTGGTGAACCTCACCCACCACGCCTATTTTAACCTGGCCGGCGAGGCGAGCGGGGCGACTATCCTCGACCATGTGCTGCACGTGCCCGCGGGCCGGACGACGCCGGTCGATGCCGGACTGATCCCGACGGGGGCGCTGGCGGACGTGGCCGGCACGCCCTTCGACTTCCGCACGCCTACACGGATCGGAGAGGAGATCGATGCGGCGGACGAACAGCTCCGCATCGGCCAGGGCTATGACCATAATTTCGTGATCGACGGCGCGGACGGCGCGCTGCGCCGGGTCGCGACGCTGTTCGATCCCGCCTCGGGCCGGGTGCTCGATCTCCATTCGAGCGAGCCGGGACTGCAATTTTATTCGGGCAACCATCTCGCCGGCGGCGCAGCCGGAACCAGCGGGCGCGTCTATGCGGCACGCGACGGGCTGTGCCTGGAGCCGCAGAAATTTCCTGACAGCCCCAACCAGCCGAACTTCCCCTCGCCGCGGCTCGATCCGGGCGAGGTGTATCGGCACGACATCGCCTTCCGGTTTCGGATGGCGACGGACGTGAGCCAGGCTTTCGGCTCTTAGCGCGCCTCCCTGAAAGGGAAGGGTTGGGGGTGGGTGGTTGACCGCGATACGGCAACCATCACGCTTGGCGCATCAGTATCACTTGGACCCGACCCACCCCCTCGACCCCCTCTCTTCCAGGGAGGAAATCAGGTTACGCTACCACCTTGCCATCCACGCGGCGCGGGATGCCCGCATCACCGTCGCGCAGGTCCGCGGGCAGCAACGCCGCCGGCAGGTCCTGATAGGCAACCGGGCGCAGGAAGCGATCGATCGCCAGCGTGCCGACCGAGGTGCTGCGGCCATCCGCCGTCGACGGATAGGGGCCGCCATGGACCTGCGCGTCGGTCACTTCGACGCCGGTCGGCCAGCCATTGGCGAGGATGCGGCCGGCAAGGCGCTCGAGGATCGGCAGCAGCTTGGCCGCGGCTTCGGTATCGGCATCGTCGAGGTGCAGCGTCGCGGTGAGCTGGCCTTCGAGCAGCGACACGACCTTGAGCAGCTCCTCGATGTTCGCGCAGCGCACAAGCAGCGAGGCGGCGCCGAAGACTTCCTCGGCATGGCTCGGATCGGCGATGAAGTCCGCGCCGGTCATTTCGAACAGCGCGGCGCGGCCGCAGCTGTCGGAACCTTCCTGGCCCTGCGCCACTTGCTTGAGGCCGGGTGCCGATGCCCAGCGCGCGACACCGCTCTCATAGGCCTTGAGGATGCCTGGGGTGAGCATGGTCTGCGCAGCCGCGCCCGACACCGCTTCGGTCGCCGCCGCGAGGAAGCGGTCGAGCGCCGGGCTCTCGAGCGCGAGGACAAGGCCGGGATTGGTGCAGAACTGGCCGGCGCCCATCGTCAGCGAGCCGATATACGCCTTGCCCAGCGCCTCGGCGCGCGATTCGAGCGCGGCGGGGAGCAAAAAGACCGGATTGATGCTGCTCATCTCGGCATAGACGGGAATCGGCACCGGACGGCTCGCGGCAAGCTTCATCAACGCCGTGCCGCCGCCGCGCGAGCCGGTGAAACCGACTGCCTTGACGATCGGGTGGCTGACCAGCGCCGAACCGACTTCGTTGCCCGCACCATTGATCAGCGAGAACACGCCGGCGGGCATGCCGGTCTTCTCCACGGCGCGGGTGATCGCGGCGGCGACCAGCTCCGACGTGCCGGGATGCGCCGAATGGCCCTTCACGATCACCGGGCAGCCCGCGGCCAACGCCGAGGCGGTGTCGCCACCGGCGACCGAGAAGGCGAGCGGAAAGTTCGAGGCGCCGAAGACGACGACCGGGCCGAGCGGGATCATGCGCAGCCGCAGGTCCGGCTTGGGAGCAGGCTGGCGATCGGGAACGGCGTGATCGATGCGCGCGCGCAGATATTCGCCGAGGCGCAGTTCCTTGGCGAACAGGCGCAGCTGGCCCGAGGTGCGGCCGCGCTCCCCGGTGAGGCGGGCATGCGGCAGGCCGCTTTCCTGCATCGCCCGCTCGGTGAGCGTTTCGCCCAGCGCGTCGATCTCGTCGGCGATCGCTTCCAGGAACACGGCGCGGGTCTCGCGCGGCAGGGCGGAATAGATCGGGAAGGCGGCTTCGGCGGCCGCGGTGGCAGCCTCGACATCTTCCTTGGTCGCCATGCTGAAGCTCGGCTCGAGCGGTGCCCCGGTCGAGGCGGCGACGGCCTGGAAGCCGGGTCCGTCACGGCGGACGCGCTTCGATGCAATGAACAATTCGCCGGTCAGCGCCATGCCTGCTCTCCTGTCGTACATTCTAAAAAGTTAGCGGTAACATTGCCCGAGGGGGACTTAGGCAGCGCCATAGCAAATTGCAATTGGGCGGTACGATCGAAACTGCGTCCGGTTTAGCAGGAGATCCGGCGGCGGGGCACTTCACCCGACACCGGCTTGCGCGCTTCCATCGTGTCCGCGAAGCCGCGCTCGACGAGCCGGGCCATCGCATCGTGCGCGCGCTCGGCATCCTGCGCCTCGATCGCTTCGAGCACCGCGAGGTGGACGGGCAGCGCATCGTGCGGCGCCGGCAGATGCTGCTGCTTGAACGCCGTGGTCAGCTCGATCGCCGCCGCGACGCCACTGGTGAGCGAGATGATGAAATCGTTGCCCGACGCTTCGAGCAGCGAGGAGTGGAATGCCTCGTCGCAGCAGCGGCCCTCCTCAGAATCGAAGCCGTGCTTGTCCACGCCGGCCAGCCCTTCCTGCATGCGGACGAGTTGCTCGGGTGTACGACGGAGCGCAGCGAGGCGGGCGGCGTCGGGCTCGACGATGCGGCGCAGCTCGAACAGGCTCTCGATCAGGGCATCATCGGGCTCGCCGGCGAAGATCCAGGTCAGCACATCGGGATCGAGCAAATGCCATTCGCGGCGCGGGCTCACCTGGGTACCGATCTTGGGGCGCGAATGGACTAGGCCCTTGGCAGCCAGGATCCGGATTGCTTCACGATAGGCAGTGCGGGAGACCTTGAACTGCTCACTCGCGGCGATCTCACCTTCCAAGATCTCGCCGGGGGCCAACTCGCCTGACACGATCCGGATGCCGAGCGTGCGCGCCACCGTGCCGTGGAGGCGCAGCGAGCGCGGCCGCGGCTTGCGGGCACGGGACTTTTTCTCTGTGCGCGGGATCGACGCTTGGGGCTGCCTGCTGGGCATGGCCCTGCCTAAGCGCTTTGCATCCTACTGCCAAGCCTGCGCGAATCACTAGGAGGTGTAGGAATTCCTGGGCACGCGGAACCGCCGCTTGGGCGGGGCACCCCAGCTAAAACATCAATATTATCAGTGGGGTAGCGAGATGGCGGAGACGGAGGGATTCGAACCCTCGATACGGTTTCCCGTATGACGCTTTAGCAAAGCGTTGGTTTCAGCCACTCACCCACGTCTCCGGATCAGGCTAGAGGGATGGGCCTATAGCAGGGGTTTCGGCAGGATCAACGCCCCGTTTGACGCGAAATCGACTCAATTTGACGATCGTTCATTGCCGGGACAGGCGCGCCCTCTAAAAGACGGGCATCTGGTGGACTGGGGTAATTCGACCATGCGCGTTCGGGATCTGGTGCTGATGGCGGCGACGGCCGCGCTTGGAATGGGAGCCTTGCCCGCTTCCGCGCAGCAGCAGCAGATGACCACGATCGACCCCAACACCGCGATCGATTCGGACCTGAACACGCCCCCGCCGGCCAAGGACCCCTATGACCGCCCGGCGCAGCAACAGGACGTGCCGCCGGCGCAGCAGCCCCAGCCCTATCCGCAGCAGGCGCCGCAACAGGGCCAGCCCTACAACGGCAACCTCAGCCCGCGCCAGCAGGCCACCACCTATCAGCGCGACGAGCTGGTCGGCGCCGCCGAAGGCGTGTTCGGCAAGGGCGCATCGGGCCTGGCCAAGCTGCTGGAAGACATATTGAAGGACCAGGGCCAGCCCAACGGCTATATCGCCGGCAGCGAAGCCTCGGGCGCGGTCGGCGTCGGCCTGCGCTACGGATCGGGCATGCTGTTCCACAAGGTGGAAGGCGAGCGGAAGGTCTATTGGACCGGCCCGTCGATCGGCTTCGACCTGGGCGGCGACGCCAACAAGGTGTTCGTGCTGGTCTACAACCTCTATGACAGCCAGGAGCTGTACAAGCGCTTCCCCCAGGGCGAAGGCCATGCCTATTTCGTCGGCGGCCTCTCGGCATCCTATCTGCGCCGCGGCGACGTGGTGCTGATCCCGGTGCGGCTGGGCGTCGGCTGGCGGCTGGGCATCAACGCGGGCTATATGAAGTTCAGCGAGAAAAAGCGCTGGATGCCCTTCTAAAAGGGCCCCTTCCCCCTTCCCGTCCTCTCCCGCGAGCCGGAAAACGCACCAGCTAACGAACCATATAGGCACTTTTCTCTTGACAGCGTCACGCTGATGTGGCACAAGTAGAGCACGCTGAAGAATTGCGAGTCGGGCCGGGGCGGCAACGCCTTCCGGCCCTTTTTCTTGTCGGGAGAGGAGCCGTGGAGAAGAAACAACGGAGCTGGACGCGCTGGACCACGAAGAAGCGCACGGCATTCCTGGATGAGCTGGCGGGCACCTGCAACGTTCGGGCGGCAGCGGTCGCGGCCGGAGTCACGCCGCAATGTGCCTATCGGCTGCGCCGCAAGGACATCGGCTTTGCGGAGGAATGGCATCAGGCGTTGCTGGCCGGGTACGAGATGCTGGAGACCGAGCTGCTCGGCCATCTGCTCTCGGGCAGCTCGGAAGAGGCATTCGAGCGGCCCGACGGCATGCGCGTCAACCTGAAGGACGTGATGCACCTGCTCAAGCTGCACCGCGACAGCCTGCAGGGCAAATGGCGCGGCGGGCCGCCGATCCGGCGAGCGGATCCCGAGGACACCAACAAGGCGATCCTGAAGAAGCTGGACGCAATCGACCGGGCGCGCGCAGCGGAGCGGGAAAGTGATTGACGCCGAGGCGCTGTTCGAGCGGATGCTCGCGCTTTCGCCCTCCGAACGCGTGAGCGTGCTCTATTCGCTGAGTGCGCCGCAACTGCGCGAATATGGCGAGCGCTGGTGGCAATGGGCGCATGGCGGCCAGCGCGAGCCGCGCGGCGATTGGCGCATCTGGATGATCCGGGCCGGCCGCGGTTTCGGCAAGACACGGGCCGGCGCGGAATGGATTCATGCCCGGGCGCGTGCCAATCCCGGTGCGCGGATCGCGCTGGTGGGTGCCAACCCGGAGGATGTGCAGCGCGTGATGATCGAAGGGACGAGCGGGCTGCTTGCCGTGGCGCGCCCGGACGAGACTTTGGTGTGGCATCGTAGCCAGGGTGAACTGCGCTTTCCGAGCGGCGCCTATGCGCAAGTCTATTCGGCCAGCGCCGCCGACAATCTGCGAGGGCCCGAGCATCACTATGCCTGGTGCGACGAGCTGGCGAAATGGGGCCGCGCGGGTGTGATCGCCTGGGACAATCTGATGTTGGGGTTGCGGCTGGGCGAGGCATCGCAAGTGCTGGTGACCACCACGCCGCGCCCGGTAAAACTGATGCGCAAGGTGATGGCGCTTCCGGGCTTCCAGGAGACGCGAGGGCGGACCCGGGGCAACCCCTGGCTGCCGAGGAGCTTCGTCGAGGCGATGACGCTGGATTATGGCGGCACGCATCTCGGCCGGCAGGAACTGGATGGCGAGTTGATCGACGAGCTGCAGGGCGCGCTGTGGCAGCGCGCGCAGATCGAGGCATGCCGCACCGCAAGGCTTCCCGAGCGGGTGCGCACGGTGATCGGCGTGGATCCGCCGGCGGGGGTGGGCGGCGATGCCTGCGGGATCGTTGCCGCTGCGCTCGCGCGCGACGGCAGGGCCTATATACTCGAGGATGCCAGCGTGCAGGGCGCGACACCCGAAGGCTGGGCGCGGGCGGTGGCGGCCTGTGCCGCGCGGCACGGCGCCGATCGGGTGGTGGCGGAGAAGAACCAGGGCGGCGCGATGGTGAAGAGCGTGCTGCTCGGCGCCGATAGCGGCCTGCCGGTGACCCTGGTGCATGCCAGCCAGGGCAAGGTGGCGCGGGCCGAGCCGGTGAGCCTGCTCTACGAGGCGGGCAAGGTCCGGCATTGGGGCAAGTTCCCCGCGCTGGAGGACGAGCTGTGCGGGCTGGTGCTGGGCGGCGGCTATGAAGGGCCAGGCCGTTCGCCGGACCGCGCCGATGCGCTGGTCTGGGCGCTGACCGAGCTGATGCTGCGCCGGCGCGCGCAGGCGGCGGTGCGGGGACTGTGAGGGGCTCGGCTCTCCCTGCCCTTTCATCGTCATCCCCGCGCAGGCGGGAATCCAGGATAACAGCGCGACGTCCTGCCTGACCCTGCATCCCCGCCTTCGCGGGGATGACGGAAGAAGAAGCGGGCGGGGCGATCAACCAGGAGAAACCGACATGACGGAACGGACATCGTTCCGGCGGGCGATGGCGCTTGCCGGGGTGCTGGCGCTGTGCGGCTGCGCGATCGGCGGCACCATGCTGGCGAGTGCGGCAAGCACTGCGCTGATCGCGCGCTTCGATGCGGACAAGGACGCTGCGCTCGACGGCGCGGAAGTGGCGGCGCTGGTCGCGGCCACGGTGCCGGGCAAGGGCCGCGAGCTGGAGGTGCTGCGGGCCGGCATCGCGGCGGGATATTGGACGCGCGACTGCGATCGGGATGGGCGACTGACTGCGGGCGAGCTCGCTGCTGCGAAATGCCCCTCCTTTCTTTCCCCGGCGAAGGCCAGGGCTCGGCCTTGAAGTTTCTACGCTGAGTCTGGGCCCCGGCCTTCGCCGGGAAAAGATGCTCGGCCGTCCGGCAATTCAGGAGATCTCGTATGAAATGGTTCGGACGCAAGTCCGCGCGCGATGGCGCGCGGCCGGCCTTGTCGCCGGGCGGAAGCTTCATTGGCGGCGTGGGCGAATGGCCGCGCAGCTATGAGGCGCAGGTCCGCGAGGCCTATTGCCATAATCCGGTGGCGCAGCGGGCGGTGAAGCTGGTCGCCGAAGGTGCGGGCAGTGCGGGGCTGAAGGCAAGCGACCCCGCGCTGCTCGCGCTGGTGAGCGCACGATCGGGCGGGCAACCGCTCATCGAGACGCTGGCAGCGCATCTGCTGCTGCACGGCAATGGCTATGTCCAGATCCTGACCCACGATGGCGGCGCGGTGCGCGAGCTCTATGCGCTGCGGCCCGAGCGGATGTCGGTGGAGCCCGATGCACGCGGCTGGCCGGTCGCATATCGCTACAAGGTGGGCGAGAATGTCGCACGGCTCAGCGCGGAGGACGAGGCCGGGCGCCCGGCGGTGGTGCACATCAAGGCCTTCTCCCCGATCGACGATCATTATGGGCTGGGCTGCCTGGGCGCGGCGGCGGGCGCGGTGGCGATCCACAACATGGCGGTGCGCTGGAACAAGGCGCTGCTCGACAATGCGGCGCGGCCCTCCGGGGCGCTGGTGCATGATCCGGGCGATGGCAGCGTGCTGGCGCCCGACCAGTTCGCCCGCCTCCCTGACCTTCGAGGTGGAGGCCGATGCGGCGCCGGTGGCGGCAGGCGATATCGCCGTGGCGCTGGGCGCGGTGGCGGCGAGCGACGCCAGCGTGGCGCTGGCGGGCTTTGCGGCGCAAGGGACCAGCCTAGCGGCGGTTACCGAGGCGCTGGCGGGCGCGGCGGGCGGCTGGTTCGGCGAAGGGCCGGTGCTGCGCTGCGGGCCGGGCGAAGCGACGCTGGTCGCGGACAAGGGTGTCGACGGGGGCGGACGGGGGAACCGGGCGATTGCCGCGGCGACGGGTGTGCCGGGGACGCTGACGCTCAGCCATTACGACCCGGCGCGCGACTATCAGATCGGCGTGCAGCGCGCCGGCCGCGCCGGCACGGGGCTTCGCGAGACGCGGATCGAGCTGCCAGCCGCGATCGATGCGGGCACTGCACGCATGCTCGCCGAGGCGGCCCTGCTCCGCGCCGATACCGAGCGGACCCGGCGCAGCGTGCGCCTGGGATGGGAGGCGCTGGCGGTTCCGCCGGGCGCGCGCGTGCGGATCACCGGCACGCCTGGCCTCTGGCGCGTCGACGGGTGGAAGTTCGAGGCGATGGCGGTGACGCTCGATTGCGTCGCGCTCGCACCCGAAATGGCGCCCATCGCCGCGAGCAGCGGGAGGATGCTGGCCGCCGAGGACGTGTCGATCGGCCGGACCGTCGTGCACGCCTTCGAACTGCCGCCGATCGACGATACCGGCTCGACCGGTCCGCGGCTCGCCGTGGCCGCCGCCGGTACGGCGGCTGGATGGCGCCGGGCGGCGCTGCTGCTAAGCACGGATAGCGGGGCCTCCTGGCAGGCGATCGGCGGCACGCAGGGCACCGCGGTGCTCGGGACGGTGGTTATTCCGCCGGGACCCGCATCGGCAGGACTTGAGGACCGGCGCAATAGCGTCGAGGTCGAACTCGCCGATGCTGCGATGCAACTGGACGATGCCGACGCGGCAGCGCTGGACGGCGGCGCGAACCTGGCGATGCTGGGCGACGAGCTGATCCAGTTCGCACACGCACAATCGCTGGGCGCGCGGCGCTGGCGGCTATCCGGCTTGTGGCGCGGGCGGCGCGGCACCGAACATGCCATCGGCAGCCAACAGGCCGGGGACCGGTTCGTGCGCATCGAAGCGGACTCCCTGGCGCTGATCGACCTGCCGCTCGCGACGCTGGGAGGAACAGCGCGGGTACTGGCGGAAGGCGCAGGGGACAGCGGCGAGGCCGCGCAAGCCCAGGCGGCCGTGGTTGGCATCTCGCTATTGCCGCTTCCACCGGTGCATCTGGCCGCGCGCCTGATGGGCGATGGCGGCGTGCAGCTACGCTGGGCCCGCCGGAGCCGCAGCGACTGGGCCTGGAAGGACGGCGCCGATGCCGCCTCCGCGCCGGGCGGCGAGCGCTATCGCCTTGCCGTTTTTCCAGACCACGGGCCCGCGTGGGAAGTGGATCTGCACGCGGCGGAAGCGACGCTGAGCGCCGCCATCTGCGCCGAACCGCTCCGGATCGAGGTTCGCCAACTTGGCGTTGCAGGGCTCTCGCGCGCCGCGACCCTGGCACTGCCGATATCGGGAGACGATGCATGACCGACACGACCGACCGACTCGCCCTGCCACTGCTCGTGGCCGGACAGGCGCAGAAGGAGATCTACCATAATGAGGCGATCGTCCGGCTCGACCTGCTGACCCAGGCGGCAGCGGAGGCAATCGGCGTCGACGCACCGCCAGCGGCGCCGCTGCCTGGCCAATGCTGGATCATCGGCGGCGCGCCCGAGGGGGATTGGCTGGGGCATGCCAGCGAAATCGCCGGCTGGACGGAGAGCGGCTGGCGCTTCGTCACGCCGCGCGAGGGCATGCGGCTGTGGCTGGGCGAGACGGCGGGATTCGCTCTTTTCAGCGCAGGCAGCTGGCGCACCGGCGAGGTGCATGGCCGGGTTTTCGTCGGTGGCGAGCAGATTATTGGTGCACGGGCGAACGGAATCGCGGAACCAGTTGGCGGTACGGTGGTTGATGCCGAAGCGAGGGCCGCAATTTCTGCGGCGCTCGTCGCCTTGCGCGTACACGGTCTGATCCAACCAGACGAACTGTGACGTTCATGCAACAGTACCGGGATTTGTGCGCTTGCGTAGAAACTTTCGTTTCGGTACTGAGTTTTTGCTGTCCGTAGTGACATCATGAAAGGGGATTAAAATGCGGAAGCTTGCCGTAACTCTGGCACTTGCGACCACCGCGCTGAGCACGCCCGCCTTCGCCCGCGACGACGCGTGGTATGTGGGTGTCGAAGGCGGCGCCATGCTCGTCGAGGACATCAAGTTCGACGTCGGCACTGCGAAGGATGCCGCCACCGCCCACCACAAGGCCGGCTACGACGCCGACGCCGTTGTTGGTTATGACTTCGGTCCATTCCGCGCTGAAGCCGAGGTCGGCTATCGCGCCGCTTCGGTCACGCGCCTCAACAGCGCAGTGACGACTCCGATCCGCAACGCCGCTGGCGCTGCGCTCAACGCACCTGCCGGCGACTATTCGTATGCCGGTGGCCGTTCGTCGGCGCTCAGCTTCATGGTCAACGGCCTGCTCGACTTCGGTGAAGACACCGGCGTGCAGGGCTTCGTCGGCGGTGGTGTCGGTGTGGCGCGCGTGAAGAACAACATCGCGCTCAACACCTATGGCGACTCGCTGGACGATTCGGACACCGTGTTCGCCTGGCAGGCGATTGCGGGCATCCGCGCTCCCCTGTCGGACTCGATCGACGTCTCGCTGAAGTATCGTTTCTTCAACGCCGACAATGTGAAGCTGACCGACGTTTCGGGCCGTGCGCTGGAGACCCGTTTCCGCTCGCACTCGATCATGGGCGGCCTGATCTTCAACTTCGGTGCGCCGGAGCCGGTTCCGACCCCGACCCCGACCCCGGAAGTCACCCCGACCCCGACCTGGACCCCGACTCCGGAACCGACCCCGACGCCGACCGTGGTCTGCACCCCGGGACCGTACATCGTGTTCTTCGACTGGGATAAGTCGGACATCACGCCGGAAGCCGCGAGCATCCTCGACAACGCCATCAGCAACTACCAGAACTGCGGTAACGCGCAGGTCATGCTGGCTGGCCACGCCGATCGCTCGGGTTCGGCAAGCTACAACGTTGGCCTCTCGCAGCGTCGTGCCGACTCTGTGAAGGGCTACCTCACCTCGCGTGGCATTGGCGCCGGCGCTATCTCGACCGAAGCTTTCGGTGAGAGCAAGCCCCGCGTCGAGACCGCCGACGGCGTTCGCGAACTGCAGAACCGTCGCGTGGAAGTCACCTACGGTCCGGGTTCGGGCTACTAAGCCAGACCCGTCCGGAAGGACTGAGAATTGGGGAGGTCGGGAAACCGGCCTCCCTTTTTCTTTGGGTAGGCAGGATTGCGCCGTCTTGCCCAACGCGGCTAGCGGAACGGCATGGCTGATCCCTCGGGCGCCCTGAAGCTCGGCAATGACGGTGCCGAACATTTGCCGGGCGCGGCCGCAGCCGTTCGCGAACGGCTCGAGGCCGTGCTGGCAACCCTGCCCCAGGATCGCCCGGGGCTTCGGCTCCATGGTATTGACGGGCTGAAGCCGCTTCTCGATGCAAAGGGAGCAATCGGGCAGCTAGCCGCCGAACCGCTGGGAACGCTGCGACCCCCGTTCGCGCGATCCTCTTCGACAAGGCCCCTGGCGCGAACTGGGGGCTGGGCTGGCATCAGGATCGGACGATCGCCGTCGCCGCGCGGCGGGATGTACCGGGGTTCGGCCCGTGGACGATCAAGCGAGGCATGGTCCACGTCGCGCCGCCCTTCGCGTTGCTATCAAACATGCTGACGCTGCGCGTGCATCTCGACCCCGTACCGGAGGATAATGCCCCACTGCTGATCGCGCCGGGATCCCACCGGGCGCTCGTTCCCGAGGATGCGATCGAGCACATTGTGGCGAAGCAGGGCGTGTTCACCTGCCTGGCCGAAGCCGGAGATGTCTGGATCTACGCCACGCCGATCCTCCACGCCTCCGAAGCGGCCAGGCGGCCGATGCGGCGACGCGTGCTGCAGGTCGATTATGCCGCAGCCTGTCTCCCGCAAGGCCTCGACTGGCTGGGAATCTAGGCGCCTTCCGCCTGAAGCGCGCCGGCCAGCCACGCCGGCACCAGCGCGTCGCCCAGCGCCTCGACGCGTCGCAGCTCGACCATCAAGCCAAGTTCCGGATAGAGGGCACGCGTGCGATCGCCTGGTTCGCTTGGCGGTGCGACCACCAGCCGGCGATTGACCTTGGCGCGGTAATGCATGCGCGCGGTGTTCTCCTGGCCGACATAACAGCCCTTGGCGAAGCTCACGCCGCCCAGCTCGGAAGCGTTGCATTCGAGCCACAATGTCTTGTCCTGGCCGAGTTCCTCGGCGCCTTCGGTCACGCCAAGGCGGAGGCGATGCTCCTTCCAGCCGGTGGCGGCCTCCCCCTTCGCAACCCCCAGCCAGCGATGGCCGAGCACGGCAAGACGCGGATCGGGGACGCCTTGCCCCGACCGTAGCGACCAATGCACGCCGCCCTCGACCGGCTCGATCGCGATCGCACGGCGCAGCCGGTAGATCGCCAGACGCCGGACCAGCGCCTCGCGCTGCGCAGCCTCGCAATCGACCAGAATCGCCTCCCCGTCTGCCCAGAGGATGAAATCGAACAGCGCCTTGCCCTGCGGCGTGAGCAGCCCGGCCCATTGCGGTGTCTGAGGCGTCACCGCATCGAGATCCTGGGTTACCAATCCCTGGAGAAATCCGCGAACATCTTCGCCCGAAATACGGATGAGGGCGCGGTCGGGTAGCCAAGTGCTGGAATCGCTCATCCCGAACAGGTAGGGGGTGGGCGGGGGCGACGGAAGAGGCGCGGATATGAATGTCGATCTGAAGCTCAAGGGCGGGCGCGTGCATCTGCCCGGTGGACAGGCCGAAGTGGATGTCGGCGTCTCGAACGGCCGCATCGTCGCGATCGGCGGCGCGCTGGAAGCAGGCGAGACGATCGACTGCACCGGGCTCGACGTGCTGCCCGGCGTGATCGACAGCCAGGTCCATTTCCGCGAGCCGGGGCTCGAGGCCAAGGAAGACCTGGAGAGCGGCGCGCGCGCGGCAGTGCTGGGCGGCGTGACCGCGGTGTTCGAGATGCCGAACACCAAGCCCAACACCGATTCGGCCGAGGCGGTGCAGGACAAGCTCGCCCGCGCCAAGGACCGGATGTGGTGCGACCACGCCTTTTATGTCGGCGCGACCAACAACAATGCCGAGCAGCTCGCCGAACTAGAGCGGCTGCCCGGCACTGCCGGCATCAAGATCTTCATGGGCGCCTCGACCGGCGACCTGCTCGTCTCGGACGACGCGAACCTGGCGCGCGTGCTCGCATCTGGGCATCGCCGCGTGGCGATCCATGCCGAAGACGAGTTCCGCATGCAGGATCGCCTGGGCGAGCGCGTGCCCGGCGATCCTTCGAGCCATCCGGTTTGGCGCGACGACGAAAGCGCGATGCTGGCGACACGGCGCATCCTGGGCCTGGCGCGCGCGGCGCGGCGGCGCATCCATGTGCTGCACGTGACGACCCCGGCCGAGCTCGAGCTGCTCGGCCAGAACAAGGACATCGCGACCTGCGAAGTCACGCCGCAGCACCTGACGCTGGCGGGCGAGGAAGCCTATCCCACGATCGGCACCTTCGCGCAGATGAACCCGCCGATCCGATCGGGCGCACACCGGGCCGGCCTGTGGCACTGGCTCAACCAGGGCGTGCCGGACGTGCTCGGCTCCGACCATGCGCCGCACACCCTCGCGGAAAAGGCTAGGCCCTATCCCGATTCGCCCAGCGGCATGCCCGGCGTGCAGACCTTGCTGCCGCTGATGCTCAACCATGTCGCGGAGGGACGCACGACGCTCCAGCGCGTGATCGACCTGACCAGCGCCGGCCCGCAGCGGATCTTCGGGATCGCGGGCAAGGGCCGCATCGCAGTGGGTTATGACGCCGACTTCACCGTGGTGGATCTGAAAGCGCGCTGGACAGTGGAGGAGAGCTGGCTCGCCTCGCGCTGCGGCTGGTCGCCCTTCACCGGCATGCAGCTCACCGGCAAGCCGGTCGGCACGATCGTGCGCGGCAACCGGGTGATGTGGGAAGCCCAGCTTGCCAACCAGGCGATTGGCCGGCCAATCCGCTTCGAGGCGGTGGAGTTCGGGTGAGGACCATCTCGCGCACCGATCGCGCATCGCGGCTGATCAAGGCGCCGGCCAGCCAGATCTATCGCGCCTTTATCGATCCCGAGGCGCTGGTCCGCTGGCTGCCGCCCGAGGGGATGACCGGCGAAATGCTGGAACTCGATGCGCGGCCGGGCGGCGGCTACCGGATGGCGCTGCACTATGAAGACGCCGAGCATGCCGCGCCGGGCAAGACGTCCGAGCATAGCGATGTGGTCGAAGCACGCTTCGTCGCGCTGAACCCAGGCAGGGGCATCGTCCAGTCGGCGGTGTTCGAGTCGGAGGATCCTGCCTTTGCCGGCACGATGCGGATGCGCTGGACCCTCGAGCCGGCCGAGGGCGGCACGCGCGTCGCGATCACCTGCGAGGACGTGCCGCAGGGCATCCGCAAGCAGGACCATCTTCAGGGACTGAAGTCGTCGCTCGCCAATCTGGCGCGCTTCGTCGGGGGCTAGGCCGGGATGGCGGCCCAGGCCGCGGCTTCGTCCTCGCGCCGGGCATGGACCAGCGGCGGTTCGGCACTGGCGGTTGCCGGATCGACTTCGATCGTCGCGTCGTAGAGGAACGTGGCGTTGCCGAGGATGGTGACCATCCCGTCGGCATCGGACGCGCCCATCACCAGCCCGCCCTTGTTGAACACCTTCATCGCGGTGCCGAAGGGGATGCGCCCGGTGCGGCCGGCGGCATAGACCGAGGAGGCCATGGCGCTGCCGCAACTGTCGGTCAGGCCGACGCCGCGCTCATAGGTGCGCACGAACAGGTCCTGCCCGCGCAGCTCGACGAAGGAGAGGTTGGCGCGCGCCGGGATCAGGTCCGGCCCGGCCTCGCACCAGTCGCCGAGCGCGACCAGCTCGGCCTCGTCAACCGAATCGACGAAAGTGACGAGGTGCGGGTTGGGCATCGCGATCGCGGTGAAGGCACGTGGGCTTGGCAGGCCGGGGACCGGCTCGTCGATCAGCTTCTCCGCCGCGACGCACAGGCCGACATCGGCGGTGCGGGTCGAGGCCGGGCCCGCAGTCTCGCGGATCGTCGCTACGCCCGGCGCCAGCGGATCGGCGCGGGCGACTTCGGCGCTGCTCGTCTTCAGCCGAACCCGCGCCGAGTCGAGGCCGAGCAGCTCGAAGCCCAGCCGTGCGACGCAGCGCAGACCGTTGAGGCAGGTTTCCGCTTCCGAGCCGTCCGAATTGAACATGCGCATGCCGAAATCATGGCCGGCATCGTCGCCGGCGGTGAGCAGCAACAGCCCGTCCCCGCCTACCGGCCCCTCGCGGTCCGCGAGCGCACGCGCCACGCCCGCCCAATCCGCGTCGGAAAGGTCGAGCGTGCGCGCGTCGATCATCGGGAAATCATTCCCGGAGCCATGGCATTTGATGAAGGACAGCCGCATGCCGCCCCTCTAGGCGCGCAGCGGCCCGCTGGCTAGCCGGCGACCACCTCACGCGGCACCGGGCCGCCCATCGCATCCACCACCGCCTTGTCCTTTGCGATGATCGCCGCGAAGCTCGGCCGCGCATGCATCGCCGCCACCCAGTTCGCGAGCCGCGGATAGGCAGCGGGATCCACCGTCACGCCGATACAGCCAAGCGTGGCCAACGGGCTCGCCACTGCGATATCCGCCAGCGTCAGCCGGTCTTCGACCAGGAAGCCGCTCTCGGGGACAGCATGCTCCAGATATTCGAGGATCGGCGGCAGCAGATCGCGCTCGGCAGCGTCGGCGGCATCGTGGTCGCACTCCATCTTGAGCACGCGCGGCCGCACGAAGCGCTGGCCGAAGATCGCGCCGCCCGCCGCCATCATCAGCGTATCGGCGAGCTCGTCGAACCAGATCGTTCGCGCGCGCGCACGCGGTTCTGCGGGGATCAGGCTCGGCTCGGGATATTTCGCATCGAGATAGGCGACGATCGCCGAGCTGTCCGAGATCAGGAAATCGCCGTCCTTGAAGCCGGGCATCTTGCCGAACGGGCTGGCGGCCATGAACTCCGGCCCGCCACGACCCATGCCCGCCGCCTGCAGCTCGAGGTCGAGCCCCTTCTCGGCGCCGAACACCATGACCTTGCGCACATAAGGCGAAAGCGTCGAACCAAACACGATCATGCCAACCTCTCCTCGACTTTGGCACTCAGGCTAGTGAACGAGTTGCAACTGGCAACCCGCTTCCGCGCGACAGGTGCACTCCGGATCGGCCACCGTCGTCCCGGGCGCTGCTGCGGCCTCTTATCGTGCTGTTGCGCGCCGCTCGTTCTGGAACAAGATCGCACCCAAGTCCAATCCCGGTAGCCCGGAAATGGGTCAAGCGCGCATTGACCACGCCTCGCTATCCCAGCCCGTAGAAATCGGCGATGCGATCCAGCGCGAAGCACAGCACCAGCTTTCCTGCGCGGCTCGGCCAGCCGAGCGCCTTTTCCGCCGGGCCAAGCCCCTCGCCCGCACAGACCACCCGCCATACTATGTCGGCAAGCCCCGGCCCCGCCACCGCCACCGCGCCATCGAAGCGACGCCGCGCCGCGATCTGCGCCAGCGTGGGGTCGAGCCGCTCCGGCGCCGCGCCGCGCAGCGCAACCGGCGAGGCGTCCCAACGCATGGTGACGCGCGGGCCCAGCGCCGCCATCTCATAGTCTGCGCGCAGCCGATCCCCCGCTTCTAGCTGGCGCAGGCTCACATGGCCCCGCGCCGCCAGCCAGGCCATCGGCGATTCGGCCTGGTTTACCTGGACGCGACGCCGGCCGCCCGCATCTTCGATCTCCCACTCCACCAGCTCGCGCATTTCGATCTCCTTTTGTTCCGATTCGATTGACTTGCCATGGCGGCACGATTGTAGGAAAGAAGGAAACCGATTTGGTTAGGATACTGCCCGATGATTACCGCCATTCGTGAAGTGCGCCGCGCCAAGGGGCTGACGCTGGAGGAAGTGGCCGCGCGCTGCGTGCCGCCCACCACCGCCCAGACGGTCGGGCGGCTCGAAACGGGTACGCGCACCGTGTCGGTGGGCTGGCTCAACCGCATCGCGGCCGCGCTCGGCGTCGATGCAGCCGATCTCGTCAAGCTCCCCGAGCGTCCCGAAATCCCGGTGGCAGCCTTGCTCGAGACCAGCGGAGCGCAGGCGCCACGCCGGGCCGCTTCGGTGGTGCCGCCGCATGCCGAGCCGGGGATGGTCGCGGTATCGGTGACGGCAGGGGTCGGCGATTATCGCACAGGCGACGAGATCTGGTGCCGCACGCTGGCACCGGAGGGCTTTGCCGGCGCGCTCAACCGCGACGTGCTCGTCCCCCGCCCCGCCGGACGCTTCCTGTTCGGCCGGCTGATCGGGCGCGAGGGTGACCGCCTGCACCTGCTTCCGCTGGGCGCCGGCGCGCGGCAGCAGGTCGTTGCCGATCCGCCCTGGATCGCGGAAGCGATTCGCCTAGTACGCCCCCTCTGAAGCATCCTGCGACCGCTTCTGAATCACCTTGCGGAGAACCGCGGAGAGGCGCATTTTGCGGCAAAAGCAGGAGGGGCATATCATGCTGAAACTGGGCCTTGCGGCAGCTGCCGCAATCATGATCGCAGCGCCCGCGATGGCGGACGCTTGGGATTTCGTACTGATCAACAACAGCGGCAAGCCGATCAAGACGGTAGAGATCGCGCCGACGGGTACCACGACCTGGCAACCCAACAAGGTCGATCCCGATTTCAAGAAGGAAGGCGATGTGAAGTCGGGTGGGCGGATGACCGTCCATTTCGACAAAGGCATCGGCTGCAAGTACGATGTGAAGCTCAACTTCGCCGACAGCAGCAATGCCGTCTGGACCGGCATCAACTTGTGCGACAATTCCTATGTCACGGTGAAGTACAACGCCGCGGGCGCGACGGCCTTCACGGCGAACTGACGCTGGTGCCGGCGGCAGGGGACAGACCCTGCCCCGGCCATGGTGGGCGCTGACGGGCTCGAACCGCCGACCCGTTCGGTGTAAACGAACTGCTCTACCAACTGAGCTAAGCGCCCGGCACATGGCCGATAAGGCCCGATGCCAAAGCCGGGCCTTCGGGGCAAGCCCTTAGACCAGATTCAGCCCCGCGCGGCGCAGCGCGCCGATATAGGCGCGCATGCCCTGCTGTGCCTTTTCGCTCAGCACGATATAGGCGCGGCGCCGGTCCCCCGGATCCGCCTCGCGGCCGAACAGCCCGGCATCGTGCATCGTTCCGATCCAGCGCAGCGCCGTGGTCGGCGGCACGGCGGCGGCGATGCACAGGCTGGAGACGGAAACCCGCCGCCGTTCAAGGCTGGCTGCGAACAGGTCGAGCAGCATGTCCCAAGCGGGATCGGCGAACAGCTCGGCTGCGAAGAACTGGTTGCGCAGGCGACGCGCGCGGATCACCGCGCGAATCTCCGCCGCATCGATGTCAGGTGGCGAAGTATCGGGCCCGCGATAGGCCATTTCCGGCTCGCGGATCCCGCCGCGCCGCTCGATCTCTTCGTCCTCCGCCAGTTCTCCCCGAGTCAGCCGGGCAAGCGCATCGGCGATGCGCGCGACTTCCTCGTTGAGCCGCCGCAGCCGCACCGTTTCCGAATCGCGCGTGATGTCCTGTACGCCGAACAAGGGCGTAGGCTCCGACTCCGCGCGGGCGAGCACGAGCGCTGCGAAAAGCTCCGAGGCACCCGGATCGCAAAGCAACTGCACGCCGCGCGCGCCGAGCAGCGCAGCGGCGAAGTCGAGCTGGCCAGGGGTGAACAGGCCGATCAGCGCCGGCCCCGCTTCTCCGTCCCGCGCCTCGATCGCCGCCAGCAACGGCAGGAGCGCAGGCTCTGTGGTCCGGCGCGCGTCGAGCACGACCAGCTTCACTCCCGGCTCATCGAGAAAGGCCCCGTCAGCAGCGAAATCGGCGCGGGCGCGTAGCCGAATGCCGGCGAAAGCCAGCGCATCGACGATGTCGGCGGACGCAGCGTCGGCAATCAGCAGTGCGTCGATGCCCATCGCATAAGGGGCACCGGGGTGCAGGGGGGCCGCGGTCGGGTTCGCCATCGCCTCTCGGAGTCGTGCTGTGCTCCGGAGAGGCCCAACCTCCGAAACGGATTGCTCGATCCGCTCCGTTACGGAGCTTATGGCGCGACCCGGATGGGCAGGGGAATCATTGCCCGTCCGTTACGGATCAGTCCAACACTGATCCGTCGGATTCGGCTGCAAATACCGCAGCTTCGCCGGGATCGCCGAGAAGTTCGCGTGTCGCACTGGCGAGCAGGCCCGGGCCGAGCACCAGCGCCACGGCGAAGAACACCGCCCCGATCACGCCGAACAGGATCTTGGTCGCGATCGGCATGGCGAATTGCTGGGCGGCGAACGCCTCGCCGGCGATGCGGATCTGGTCCCCATCGCCATGCGTCCCGGCCAGTGCGGCGAAATAGCTGCCCATGGTGAACCAGAGCACTGCGAAGGTAGCCAGAGCGAAGATCAGGGTGACCAGGAAATAGCTGCCGAACAGCAGCCAGAAGCGGCCGCGCGTCAGATCCCATGCAGCATCGACGCTGATCCGGCGGCGATAAAAGCTGAGTGGAAAGACCAGCGAGAGACGCACCTCCGCCCAAACCAAGGCGCAGATGAACGCCAGTCCGAGCAGGAAGGACAGCGCGGCGGTGATCATGCTCTGGCCAAGCGTGAAGGCGAGCACGCCGATCACCAGCAGAAGCAGCAGCTCGCCGACGAAGATCACGACGAAGGCGGCGATGACGGCCAGGACCACCAGTCCCATCATGCGGAATTCGTCCATGCCCAGCCGCATGAACGCGAAGCCACCCTCCTCTGGCCGCAGCATCGCTCGGAACACGGCATTCATCAGCACCACGGCGAGCAGCAACAGGCAGAGGTTGAGCAGCAGGATCAGGTTGCCCATCGGCCCCATCCAGACCTGCATGACCGTTGCGCCATCGGCACCGCCGGGCATCAGTACGCCGAACATGGCGGCGCTCGTCGCCAGCGAGACGATCAGCGAGCCGATGCAATAAGTGACCGCCCATATCGCGATCGCGCCCGGCCGATCGCGCAACAGGCCGAACGCGCCGCCCAGAATCGAACCTACGCTCGCCATGTCGCTTCCCCCCATTCGCCCCGCCGCCGCGTCCTCAGTCGAGGTTCTTGACGATTTCCTCGACCATCTTCTTCGCGTCCGCCAGCAGCATCATCGTGTTGTCGCGGTAGAACAGCTCGTTATCGACACCGGCATAGCCGACACCACCCATCGAGCGCTTGATGAAAAGCACCGTCTTGGCTTTTTCGACGTCGAGCACCGGCATGCCGTAGATCGGCGAAGTCTTGTCGGTCTTCGCCGCCGGGTTGGTCACGTCGTTGGCGCCGATCACGAAGGCGACGTCGGTCTGGGCGAACTCCGAGTTGATGTCCTCCAGCTCGAACACTTCGTCATAGGGCACGTTCGCCTCGGCAAGCAGCACGTTCATGTGCCCCGGCATGCGGCCGGCAACCGGGTGGATTGCGTATTTCACCCGCACGCCATGCTCCTTGAGCTTGTCGCCCATCTCGCGGAGCGCATGCTGCGCCTGGGCGACCGCCATGCCATAGCCCGGCACGATGATGACCTGCTCGGCCTGCTGCATCAGGAAGGCCGCGTCCTCGGCCGAGCCGCGCTTCCACGGCCGGTCGATCGCGGCACCGCCGCCGCTCGTATCGGCGACAGCGCCGAAGCCGCCGGCGATCACGCTGATGAAGCTGCGGTTCATCGCGCGGCACATGATGTAGCTGAGGATCGCGCCCGACGAACCGACCAGCGCGCCGGTGATGATCATCGCGCTGTTGTGCAGCGTGAAGCCCATCGCCGCCGCCGCCCATCCGGAATAGCTGTTGAGCATCGAGACGACGACCGGCATGTCCGCGCCGCCGATCGGCACGATCAGCAGGAACCCGATGACGAAGCTGAGCGCAGTGACGGTCCAGAACACCCAGGGGCTCTGATCGGTGACGAAATAACCGATCAAGCCGAGGATGCCGGCGAGCACGCCCAGGTTGATCACGTGGCGGCCGGGCAGCAGGATCGGCTTGCCGCTCATGTTGCCATTGAGCTTGAGGAAGGCGATCACCGATCCCGAGAAGGTGATCGCGCCGATCGCCACGCCCAGGCCCATCTCGATCCGGCTGACGCTGAGGATCTCGCCGTCCGCGCCGAGGATGCCGAACGCCGCCGGGTTGAGGAACGCCGCCGCCGCGACGAGCACCGCCGCCATGCCGACCAGCGAGTGGAAGGCGGCGACGAGCTGCGGCATGTCGGTCATCGCGATCCGCCGCGCGGTGACGAAGCCGATCGCGCCGCCGATCGCGATCGCCGCGCCCAGCTCGATCGGGCTGGCGATCTTGTGCGTGATCAGCGTGGTGACCACGGCGATGCCCATGCCGAGCATGCCGAGCCGGTTGCCCCGCCGGCTGCTCGCCGGGCTCGAGAGCCCGCGCAGTGCGAGGATGAAGCAGATGCCGGCGACCAGATAGGCCAGCGCTACCCACGGATTGACAGGCGCCCCCTCGTGCATCGGCTCAGCCCTTCTTCTTGTACATGGCGAGCATGCGCTCGGTGACGGCAAAGCCGCCGAAGATGTTCACGGATGCCAGCGCCACGGCGACGAGGCCGAGCCACTTGGCGATCTCCGCGCCCGAGGCGGCCGACGCGATCAGGGCGCCGACGATGATCACCGACGAGATCGCGTTGGTCACCGCCATCAGCGGCGTGTGGAGCGCCGGGGTGACCGACCAGACCACGTAATAGCCGACGAAGCACGCCAGCACGAAGATCGACAGGATCGAAATGAAGTCCATTTATTCCTCCACGCCCAGCGTTTCGCGGGCATCGGCGAGTGCCAACCGCGCGGCGGTCACCGAGGGGCGATAGCGCCCCCACCGCTCGCAGCCTTCGCCGTGATAGCTTATCCAATAGTCCAGCGGAGGCTTTCCGGCGCGCCGTTCGTAGCGAGCAGCCAGCTGCTCATAATCGCGTTTGATCCTGAGCAGTTCGGCATCGCGCCCGCGATCGCCGCAAATGCTCGTGCGCGCCGCCCATTCCGCGTCATAAGCTATCTTCAACGCCGCCTGCGCTCGAATGAGCCCACTATCGCTTGCCGGCTGCACGATCCCGAAGAGCACGAGCGCTGCGATCGCGCTCACCCGAGCAGCCTCTCGTTCACCACCTTGCCGCCCTGGGTGAGGCAGATCGCGTTGCCGATCTCCTCGTCGAGCACGGGCTTGCCCTGCTCCTTGTCCCAGAAGGCGGAGAGGAAGTTGAACAGGTTGCGGGCGAACAGCGCGGAGGTGTCGGCGGCGAGGCGCGAGGGCACGTTCTTGTGCCCGACGATCTTCACCCCATGCTTCTCAACCACCTCGCCGGCGACCGCGCCTTCGACATTGCCGCCCGCCTCGACCGCGAGATCGACGATCACGCTGCCAGGCTTCATCGTCGCGATCTGCGCGTCGGTGATCAGGCGCGGCGCGGGGCGCCCCGGGATCAGCGCGGTGGTGATGACGATGTCCTGCTTGGCGATATGGCTGGAGACGAGCTCGGCCTGCGCCGCCTTGTACTCGTCGCTCATCTCGGTGGCATAGCCGCCGGTGCCTTCGCCCTCGATGCCCTTCACCGCCTCGACGAAGATCGGCTTGGCGCCGAGCGACAGGATCTGCTCCTTGGTCGCGGCGCGCACATCGGTCGCGGAGACCTGGGCCCCGAGGCGCCGCGCGGTGGCGATCGCCTGGAGGCCCGCGACGCCGACACCCATCACGAAGACCTTGGCGGCGGAGACGGTGCCCGCCGCAGTCATCATCATCGGGAAGGCGCGGCCATATTCACCCGCCGCATCGAGCACGGCCTTGTAGCCCGACAGGTTCGACTGCGAGGACAGGATGTCCATCGACTGCGCACGCGTGATGCGCGGCATGAATTCCATCGCCAGCGCCTCGAAGCCGCCTGCCGCATAGGCGTCGATCTTGGCGCGCTCCCCGAACGGGTTGAGCCCGGCGACGATCCAGGCGCCGGGCCTGGTGCCCTTGAGCGCCGCCGGATCGGGACCCTGCACGCCGAGCACGATGTCGGCGTCCTTGAGCGTCGCCGCAGCGGTGCCGACGCTGGCGCCGGCATCGGCATAGGCCTGGTCGGCGATCGACGCGGTATCGCCCGCGCCCTTCTCGACCGCCACTTCGGCCCCGAGGGCCACGAACTTCTTCACCGTTTCCGGAGTCGCGGAAACGCGCCGCTCGCCGGCGGCGGCCTCCTTCAGAACCGCGATCTTCACTTGGCGGAGATCAGGAACACGACGAGGGCAGCGATCAGGGCGACGCCCACCGTGCCCCACAACATCATTGCCTTGAACCCGGTCCAGGTCTGCTCGTGCGCCTTGAGCTGTTCGGCGCTATCGACCCCATCAGCCATTCGTCTCTCCCCTTGAAACGGTATTTGGCCGGACCTTAGCCCCGTGCCGACAGCCGCTCAACCCTCGTGCCGCTACGGCACGCTTAAGCCCGCCTTTACCCATCCGTTTTATAACGGACGACCTGAAACGGGACATTGGGGACAGTAGAGCGATGACGCGCAACGGCCAGCGCCTCCTGATGCTGATCGACGACGAGCCGGCACAGCGCCGACTCGTCGCTGCGATCGCCGCACGCCGCGGATGGCGGACCATCTTCGCGGGCGAGGCCGAAATCGGCATCGCCACGCTTGGCACCCCCGACGGAATGGCGCTCGACGCGGTGATCCTCGACCATAGCTCGCCCGATGCCGACGCGGCCGCGCTGATCGCCGAACTGCGCGCCAGGCGGCCGCAGCTGCCGATCCTGATGCTCACCGCCAACGGCTCGGTCGCCAATGCGGTGAACGCGATGCGTGCAGGCGCCACCGACTTCCTGGTGAAGCCGCTCGCTTCCGAACGGCTGCTCGCCGCGCTCGAGGCCGCGGTGGGCGGCAAGACCGCGGGCGAGCTGCGCCCGCTCACCGAAAAGCTTTCCGCCCCGCTCGCATTCGACGAGATCGTCGGCAGCGCGCCGCAGTTCCGCGCGGCGCTGGCGATCGCCGCCAAGGCCGCCCGGGCGCGCGTGCCGGTGCTGATCGAAGGCGAGAGCGGCGTCGGCAAGGAAGTGGTCGCCGAGGCGATCCACGCCGCTTCCCCGCGCAACAAGAAGGACATGGTCTGCGTCAATTGCGGCGCGATCCCCGCCAATCTGGTGGAGAGCGAGCTGTTCGGGCACGAGAAGGGCGCCTTCACCGGCGCCTTCGAGCGCAAGATCGGCCGATTTGCCGAAGCCGATGGCGGCACGCTCTTCCTCGATGAAGTCGGCGAAATGCCGCTCGACGCGCAGGTCAAGCTGCTGCGCGTGCTCCAGTCGGGCGAGATCCAGCCGATCGGCGCGCGCCATGCCCGCGAAGTCGATGTCCGCGTGATCGCAGCGACCAACAAGACGCTGCAGGCCGAAGTCGAGGCCGGGCGCTTCCGCGAGGACCTGTATTACCGGCTCAACGTCGTCCAGGTGACGATCCCACCGCTGCGCGAGCGCACCGGCGACATTCCGGGCCTCGCCCGCCATTTGCTCGCACGCATTGCCGAGCAGCCTGGGCTTCGCGAGCTCGGCATCACCGACGACGCGCTCCAGCTGCTAGGCTCGTACGACTGGCCGGGCAATGTCCGCCAGCTTCAGAACGCGCTGTTCCGCGCCGCGGTGCTCTGCGACGGTGACGGGCTGACCCGCGCCGACTTCCCGCAGATCGCCCAGCTCGCCGCCGGCCGCCCGATGGGCAATGGCCAGCAGGCGCAGGGGTCGAACAATGCCGGCGTTACGCTCTTCCGCCCCGACGGCAATCTGCGCGCGCTGGACGAGATCGAGGCCGATGTGATCCGCCTCGCCATCGGCCATTATCGCGGCCGGATGACCGAGGTTGCCCGGCGCCTGGGGATCGGTCGCTCGACGCTCTACCGCAAGCTCGGCGAGTTGGGGATCGACCAGAGCGCCGCCTGAACCGCGCTCAGTCCCACCAGAAGAACCACCAGCCCGAATCCATCAGGCTCGCCGCCAGCGGACGCAGCGCGCCGATGCCCTGATCGACGATATCAGTGCAGTAGAGATATTGTTCGCGGGCCAGTGCCAGCGCTTCGTCGCGGGTCGCCGGACGCCGTGCCACGCGCAGGTTCATCGTGTCGCCCGACAGGCCGACCAGCTCGGCGCCGTAACGCCGCTTCCATTGACGCAGCAGCGCCACGTGCAGTTCCGGTGCCGGACAAGCATTCCAGCCGCCCCAGCCCAGATAGGCGGGCGCCTCGCTTCCGTCCGCAATGGGCAACAACACGATGTGCACGCGCTCATAGGGCTTGCCGGTCAGGATGTCCGACGCAACGGTGAGCCCCAGCTGCTCGCCTTTGCCCAACGCCGGCCATTCGCCAAGGTTGGGCATGGCGGCATCTGCGCCATGTTCGTCGGTGAATGCCTTTTGAAGGGCATCGGCGAGCTTCACCTTGCCGGCGGCAGCAAGAATTGTAGCCGGTTTCTGATCGGGGTTGGCAGCATGGCCGTCGGCCAACTGGGCGAGCTCGGCATCGTTGCCGACGATCACCGGCCAGCCCTTGCCCTCGCGCCGCAGCCTTTCCCAGGCGGCAAGTGCCTCGGTGCCCGCGACGGTGACATGGGGATAGGGGAAATCGGGAAGTGCGACGACAGGAACGCCGATCCCGTCCCGCATGTCCGGCGATCGGGCCACGGCGCGCGCGCCAAACAGCCCCGTCACCGCACCGATCATCAATGCCAGCACGCCCCGTCGTTTCATCCCCAGTCCCCATCCCGCGACCCGACGCCCAGCCTATCTCGTCATCGGCCGTGGGGAAACCTCGTCACAGCATCAGCCAGTGCCAGAGCAGCCGGCCGGGCAGGAAGGCGAACATGCCCGGCAGCAGCAGCCCGGCGGAATAGAGCGTCCACATCAGCCTTTTGTGCAGGGCGATCCTGCCCATGCGGGCGGCGCGGATGGCGCGGAACAAGGCGAGGAAGACGACCGGCACGAACAGGTGGATCAGGCTGAACTGGCCGTGGTTGATCGTGCGGATGAAGATCGCCGAGGTTGCCGCCACCAGCATCAGCACCGCCCAGACCCGGCCGAGCATCTTATGGCGTGCATCACCCTTTCGAGCCAGCAGCACCCAGAGGCCAAGCGGGATCGCCGGCAGCACGGTGGCGAGATGGATCAGGATCGCGACCTGCTTCGCCTCATAGGTCGAGGGTGTCATGCCCGTCAGCACCTGGGCGACCGCGATCGCGGTGGCACCCGCCAGGACCGTGGCACCGGCGAGCAACGCGCCCTTGGCGATCCGCGGCAGATCGATTGCGATTTCTTCCCGAACCAGCGTGGTCACTTCTTGCCTCCCGACTTTATTGGCAGGACCAGATTGGCGGCTGGCGACATGCCCGCAATCGCGGCTACGTGTGCAGGCATTTCGCTTCGCCGGCGGGCGGCGGCGCACAGAGCACTGCCATTTGGCGAAGCGCGAACGGGAGGGACGAAAGGCGAGATGGGCGGCACGCGGCGAATCCTGATCGGCTGCGCGATCATCTTCGGCGTGGGGATCGTCGCAGCGCTGGTCGGGCCGTTCGGCAGCTTCGAAGCGCCGTTCGGCCTGCGGCTGCTCTACTGGCTGGCGATGAGCTATGCCGGCTATTTCCTCTATTTCCCCGCCATGGTCGCGGCGCGTGCGCTTGCCCCGAAGCTGGAGCTGCCCGAACCGGCGCTCTGGGCCGCGGCCTGCCTGATCGCCACGCTGCCGATGACCGCAGTGACCTGGGTTGCCAATTTCCTCTGGCACCGCGCAAGCTGGCCGACGCTGGAGCAGGCACTGGCGCAGTATTTCAACGTCCTCATCCTCGGCGCGCTGGTCTGCGCGCTGTTCTGGTTCGTCCAGCAGCGCCGCGATGCTCCTACCACGCCGGTGGCCGAGTCCGGCGAAGCGCCCCCTCCCCGGCTGCTCGAGCGACTGCCGCCGCATCTGCGTGCGCTTCCGATCGCGCTGGAGATGGAGGATCATTATGTCCGCGTGCACACCCCCCATGGCTCCACCCTGCTGCTGATGCGCCTACGCGATGCCGTCGCCGAGCTGGACGGCATGCCGGGCGCGCTGGTCCACCGCAGCTGGTGGGTGGCGCAGGGTGCCGTCCAGGGCGTGCGGCGCGAGGGGCGCAATGTCCGCCTGCAACTTGCCGGCGGGATCGAGGCGCCGGTCGCCCGGGCCCAGATCACGCCACTGGAAGCCGCGGGCTGGTTCTAGCGGACCGCTACCAGCTTCGCTTTCGACAGGTGCCAGAGGGTATCGGCGGGGTTGCTGCTGACGCCCTTGGCCACGCGGTGGAGCGTGTAGCTGCCGCGGAAATGCTGGCGCTTGCCGTTCTTGAGCGTGGCATAGACATCGACCGGCACGATGATCCAGCGCTGGCTCATCCCGGCGTCACCCTCGCGCGGCGTGCGCGTCTCGACCCGGCTGTGCGCGGTCCCGGCAAAACCCTGGCGGAAGCTTGCGTAGCTCTTGCCGCTCGCCTGCCCGCCACGGTCCCACAGGCCATAGGCGGTGCGGAAGTCGCCGCGCTCGATCGCGGCATAATAGGCATTCACCGTGTCGCGCGCATCCTGCGGGCCCGGCTCCTGGGCAAAGGCGGGCGCGGACAGGGTCAGCAGGGCGGCTAGGGCAAGAACACGCATCTAAATCTCCTTCGAACCTGCGAACGGCCCTTCCTGCGCCCCGGTTCCTTAGCCTGCGATGAGCGCCGCATCGCGCAGGCCGCGCCACACGCGCAACGCCTGGACCGTCTCGAACACGTCGTGCACGCGGATCAACTGCGCCCCGGCATCGGCGGCCTTGAGCGCAAGCGTCAGGCTGCCGCCGAGCCGCTGGTCGGCCGGCGCCTCGTTGCCGAGCGCGCCGATCATCCGCTTGCGGCTGGCGCCGAAGACGATGCCGCAGCCCAGCCCATGGAACAGCGCCAGGCCGTTGATCAGCGCGAGATTGTCCTGGAGCGACTTGCCGAAGCCGATGCCGGGATCGACCAGGATCTTCGCGCGATCGACACCGGCTGCGGCGACCTCGTCGACACGCTTCTCCAGCCAGTCGTAGACATCGAGCAGCACATCGCCATACCCCTCGCCGCCATGCGGCCCCTTGGCCGGATCGGGCGAATGCATCAGCACCACCGGGCAGCCGGCCTCGACCACCACTGCGAGCGCGCGCGGATCGTAGAGCAGAGCGGCGACGTCGTTGACGATATGCGCGCCTGCAGCGAGCGCGGCGGCCATCACCGAGGCACGGCGGGTGTCGATCGAAATCGCCGCGCCGCCGCGGGCGAGCGTCTGGATGACCGGGACGACGCGTTCGATCTCCTCACCTTCCCAGACCTCCGCCGCGCCGGGACGCGTCGATTCGCCGCCAATATCGAGGATTGCCGCACCCGCCGCCGCCATGTCGACGCCCGCGCTCGCCGCGGCGTCGGCATCCTGCATGTGGGTGCCGGCATCGGAGAAGCTGTCCGGCGTGCGGTTGAGGATCGCCATCACCTGGGGCTGGTCGAGCCGCACCACGCGCTCGCCAAGCTTGAGCGGCGCGCGCGGGGCGGTGATGCGCTGGACGATCGCGCCGATGCGGGGATCGTCGGGGAGATCGGCGACAGCGACCGTGCGCTGGACGACGCGCCTGCCATTGTCGCGCGCGATCAGCTCGAAGGCGGAGCACCAGCTGAGGCCCCCGGCGAGGCGGGTGACGTCGCCGTCGCGGTTGACCGGCGAATCCGCGAGCTGGACGGGGCGGAGATAGAGCCGCGCCGAGGGGGACAGATCGAGGGTCATTCGGCGCGGAAGTTTACGAAGTTGATGCTACGGTGCCCCCGATTCCACCCCTCGTGCAGTGGCGCCATGGTTGGCGAGCGAGACAGGGCCGGAAAGCGGTTGGGCATGCGCAACCGATCTCAGACGAAATCCTACATTGGAAGCGGAAAGTGGCTTGGATGCTGAAACAAGTTCAGCATGACGGGTGGGGAGCGGCGATGCGCTCCCCTCGAACGTCAATTACGGCTGCGTCGCCAGCAGATAGGTCTGGCGCAGCGCGTCTATCGGCTTGAGCCCGTCCACCGCTTCGTAGTGCCAGAAGGTCCAGCCATTGCACGACGGCGCGTTCTGCAGCGTGGCGCCGATCTTGTGGATCGAGCCGGCCTGGCCGTCTTCACAGCGCAGCGAGCCATCGGCACCGACAGTCGCGCGCCAGCGGCGCTTGGTGTCCATCAGCACGGTGCCCGGCGCGAGATAGCCATTCTCGACCAGTTGGCCGAAGGCGACGCGCGGCTGGCTCTTGGGTGCCTGCATCGTCTTCAGCGCCGATTCGTCGAGCGGCAGGGCTGCCGCGATGCGCTCCTGCGCCGCCTCGACATAGGCGCTCTCGCGCTCGATGCCGATCCAGCGGCGGCCGAGACGCTTGGCGACGGCACCGGTGGTGCCGGTGCCGAAGAACGGGTCGAGCACGACGTCGCCCGGCTTGGTCGACGCGAGCAGCAGGCGATACAGCAAAGCTTCGGGCTTCTGGGTCGGGTGGACCTTGGTGCCGCCCTTCTTCAGCCGCTCCTGGCCGCCGCAGATCGGGAATTCCCAGTCCGAGCGCATCTGGAGCTCGTCGTTGAGCGTCTTCATCGAGCGATAGTTGAAGGTGTATTTCGCCTTCTCGCCGGTGCTCGCCCAGATCAGGGTCTCGTGCGCGTTGGTGAAGCGCGTCCCCTTGAAGTTGGGCATCGGGTTGGCCTTGCGCCAGATGATGTCGTTGAGGATCCAGAAGCCCAGGTCCTGGATCGCCGAGCCGACCTTGAAGATGTTGTGATAGCTGCCGATCACCCAGATCGAGCCATCGTCCTTCAGGATGCGGCGCGCCTCGGCCAGCCATTCGCGGGTGAACGCGTCATAAGCGGCGAGGCTGTCGAACTTGTCCCAATCGTCGGTGACCGCGTCGACGGCGCTGCCGTCGGGACGGTTGAGGTCGCCGCCGAGCTGAAGATTATAGGGCGGATCGGCGAAGATGCAGTCGATCGACTTGGCCGGCAGCGCGCGCATGGCCTCGATGCAATCCTGCTGCAGGATCGTGTCATAGGGCAGCACATCCACCCAGCTGCGAACCGTCGCCGGCTTCAGCCTGCCCTTTTCGAGAACCCCCATTAACCTCTTTCCCCTTGTTGGAGAGGCGGTTTCTGTCGCGGAACGACTCCACGTCAAGGGAAGATTGGTTAACGAAAAAGCCTGCGATTCCGTTAACTTGTGGAACGCTCCACGAACTTATCCACATGCTGAGTCAAGAAGTTATCCACAGGCACAAGATATGGGGTGTGGCGAAAAAGACTCAGCTCAGCCGAGCGCGATCGCTTCGCCGCCCAGGGTCACGCTTTCATTGAGCCGGTAGCGCGCCTGCTGCGCGAAACCGAGTTCGTAGAGCGCCTGCGCCTCGATCTGGAGCAGGCTGTGGTCCCGCGGAAACTTGATTCGGCCGGCGACGCAGAGCGCGACACGGCGGATCGCATTGGCGCCCGCGGCGCGGATCGCATCAGCCAGGGTCTCGCGGCTGAAATCGGGCCCGAGCGAATCGGACGGCAGCTCGGCTTCGAGCGCGCGATCGCGCCAGTGGCTGACATCGTAGAGATGGGCGATATCCTCGCCCAGGATCGGATCGCGCAGCGTCTCCAGGAAGGCCGGATGCAGCGGATGCGCCGGATCGCCGACATTGCAGCGCGTGAAATAGGGCGCGAGGTGCCCGCCGGTATTCTGGATCATGTAGAGCCGCATCGAATCGGCGCCGAGCTGCTTGGCCAGGCGCATCAGCGCCGGCATCTCGTGGAAATTGTCGAGCTGCACCGTGGCGTTCAAGTGGAACTCGCGGAACTCGCCACGGGCATATTTGGCGGCGATGAACTGGAGGTTGGTGTAGAGCTTGTCCCACTTGCCCGGGCGGCGGACATGCTCATAGACCCAGGGCGTGCAGGCATCGATCGAGACATTGACCATCGCACGGTAGCGATCGAGCCCGGCATATTGCGCCCAGCGCCCCTCGCCCATCAGCAGCGCGTTGGTGTGCAGCTCCATCTCCACGTCGAGTTCGTGGTCGGCCATGTAACGCAGGATCGAGCGGTAATGCGGGCTCGACCAGGGATCGCCCTGGCCCGAGAGCGAGATCATCACCTTCTTGGCGCCGTCTTCGGTGGCGCCTTCGAGCATCGGACGGAAGACCTGCTGCTCGATCTTGTCGAAGCGCAGCTCCTGCGCCTCGTCGGCCGCCTCGATGCCGTCGCGGCACGAGGGGCAGGCAAGGTTGCAGGTGACGTCATGGGCGAGGAACAGCCAGCGCGGGCCCTGCTCCATATGCGTGATGTTGCCGTCGATCACCGCGCGCATCGCCGGATCGCTGACTTCTTCGCGGGTCGGCAGCGCGTCTTCGTTGATGAAGGTGCAGCGCTGCTTGTGGCAATGGCGATAGGAGCCATCAAGGATACTGGCGCGCATCTGCTGCGCGGGCGCGCTGTTCCAGATCTGTTCGGCAGTGTTGCCGTCGAGCTGGCCGAGCCGCTGCTGCGTCCAGATCGAGCAACAGGGCGCGACGGTGCCGTCCATCAGCGTCTCGAACTTGACGAAGGGCGCGTCGCAGAAGCGGTTGGAAAGGTCGGCGGACTTGTCGGTGCCGTGGCGCTCGAGGAAGAAGATCGCGCCGGCGATCTGCGGGCAATGCGCATATTCCGCCGCCATCTGGGCGAGGAAGGTAAGGCCGCGCTCACGGTCGACCGACAGGGCATGGAGCATGCCGCCGAGCAGGTTGAGGCCCTTGCGGGCGGAGCCCGACTGCGCGGGTTCGAGGACTTCGATCAGGTCACGCAGCTCCACGACATCGTCCTGGCCGGCGGCATCGGCGAGCAGCGGCCAGACTTCGGGATGGTCGAGGCCGTCGTTCAGCCGATCGATCAGGCTGGCCAGCACCGGGAAGAAGCGGCTCGCCATCGGATCGGCAATGGCCGGCCCGGCATCGGGGCCGAAACCCTGCGCCTCGGCATTCGGCAGATAGGACATGCGATCACTCCGGAAATGGCTTTGTTCACCATTTTAGGAGGCGTGCGCGGCGAACGCGTGCGGAAGGCGGCAAATTTTGCCGGGTAGCCTATTCGGCAGCGACGATCCTGGGCCCGAAATCGAAATGCGCCTGGGCGACGGGCGCGAAGCTGCGGCGGTGATGCGGCGTGGGGCCCAGGGTGCGCAGCGCTTCTTGGTGGACCTTGGCGCCATAGCCCTTGTTGCTCGCCCAGCCATAGCCCGGGTGAAGCGCGTCGAGTTCGATCATCATGCAATCGCGCCGGTGCTTGGCGACGATCGAGGCGGCGGCGATCGACAGGCAGAGCGCGTCGCCGCCGACGATCGGGTGGCTCTGGTGCGCCCAATCGGGGCAGCGATTGCCGTCGACCAGCACGAAGGCGGGGACGAAGCCGAGCGCATCGACGGCGCGGGTCATCGCCAGCATCGTCGCCCAGAAGATGTTGAGGCTGTCGATCTCCTCGACCGTGGCCATGCCGATGCCGACCTTGGCGCAGGCGAGGAGTTCCGCGCACAGCCGCTCGCGCTTGCCGGCGGTGAGCGCCTTGGAATCGTCGATTCCCTCGGGGATGCACTTGGGGTCGAGCACCACGGCGGCGGCGACCACGGGCCCCGCCAAAGGCCCGCGGCCGGCCTCGTCCACGCCGGCGACATGGCCCTTGTGAAGGCGCGTATATTTCCGCTCGAACTTGAGGTCAGGCATCTTGGATCCGCCATGGCGGATACCGGCGCATCTCGCCAGCCTGGTAGAGACGAACCGAGTTGCCGGCCGGATCGCGCAGCCGCGCCTCGCGCCAGCCCCAGCTCTCGTCCCTGGGCTCGGCCTCGAACTTGATGCCCTGTTGCTGGAGGTATGCGACGGTGACGTCGAGATCGCCGCATTCGAAATAGACGACGGGTGCCGTGTAGTCGGGATCGGTGGCGATGCTGAAGGTGGCGCCGCCCTCGGTCTCGAACCGGGCATAGCGGGGGGATGCGCGAACGACCTGGCGCAGGCCGAGCAGCCGGTAGAAGCGCTCGCTCGCGGCCAGGTCCTGCGCGGGGACGGTGACCTGGTTCAGCATCGGCTCGAAGAAGCTCATGTTGAGATCGAGGCGGACCGCCTGGTGCCCCATCGGCCCATGACCGCGACCCAGGCCCGGCGCCTCGCGCATTGCGATACGGACAAAGCGTCGTGCGCGATTGACCGCTTCGGGCAGGTCCCACTCCTCGGCCAGCCCGCAGGCGATGGCGGAGGAAAGCGTGCAGCCGGTGCCGTGGGTCGAGTCGGTCTCGATGCGCGGCCCCGACCATTCGATCTCGGGCGGGTCCTCGGGGTCGGCGGAATAGAGCCGGTCGGTGATCACCGGGCCTTCGACATGGCCGCCCTTGACCAGCACGGCACAGCGATGCGCCGCGACCAGCGCGCGGGCGTCGCCGCCCAGAGCCGCCAGTTCCGGGAGGTTGGGGGTGACGACGGCGGCGCGGTCCATCAGCCGCTCGAACGCAGCGATGGTCGCGTCGTCGGCGAGCGTGGCCCCGCTGGTCGCGACCATGACGGGATCGAACACCACCGGCACGCCGGGCAATTCGGCGAGCTTCCCGGCCACCGCCAGCGCGGTGCGTGCCGACCCGATCATGCCGATCTTGATGGCATCGACGCCGATATCGCTGACGCACGCCTCGATCTGGGCGAGGACCATGTCGGTGGGGATCGGGTGGACGCCGCTGACGCCGAGCGTGTTCTGCGCGGTGATCGCGGTGACCGCCGTCATCGCATGGCCGCCGAGCATGGTGACGGTCTTGATGTCCGCCTGGATCCCGGCGCCTCCGCCCGAATCGGAGCCTGCGATGATCAGGATGCGCGGCGTCATATGCGTTCAGCCTTTAAACCGGCGCTCCGTGCTCGCCGGATTGTTCGCCAGCGCCTTACCCGTGCGCGCCGGCCGATCCAACAGCTCGCCGCCGCAATTGGGGCAGCGTTCGTCGAGCGCGTCGGCGCAATCGGCGCAGAAGCTGCATTCGAACGAGCAGATGAAGGCGCCGGCCTCGTCGGCGGGCAGGTCGGTGCCGCAGCGTTCGCAGTCGGGGCGCATCTCGAGCATGATTTCCGCCTTCCGTGACCAGTCGCGGAATCTGTGCCGAAGCGGTTGTATCGACGCAATCCTTATTGCGTCCGCAGCGGCATCCGATGTTCAACCGGCGCGGGGAAAACTCCGAGAATCAGGTCGCATTTCAACCGGCGCGACGCGGTGCGCGGGCTTGCCGCGCGGCGCGAAGGCCCATGCCTGCCGCACATCCACTTGGGGGAACATGAAATGGCGACGACACCGACATCCGACCGCATCCGCATCGGCGGAGGCCAGCAGGGGCAGGTCGTCCTTGCCGACGCGCCGATAACCCCGCCCGACCTCAGCCTGCCGCTGATCAACGAGCCTGCTCAGCCCAATCCGCCGGCGGTGGACCAGCCGGAGGAGATCGGGCCCCTGTTCAACCTGATCGGCACCTGGACCAACCAGGACCTGACCAGCGGGAACGGCGGACCGGAAAACCCCTATTCCTACAACCTCATGCCCTTGCCGCAGAATGATCCCGCCGCCACCAGCGGCGCACTCGGCTTCATCCTCAAGAACCTGACCTATTACGAGGAGATCACCTTCTCGCCGATCCACGGCACTGCGGCGAACCGCGGCGGCGCGGGCACCCAGGTCTCCAACGCCCTGCTCTACGAACAGCGCGTCTATATCGCCGATGGCCCGGCCAAGGACACGCTCGTCCATTTCGAGAACGGCATCTGGGGTTTCCTCACGCCGGCGGCGCAGCTGGTCGGCCCTTACGGCGATGACGACGGGGATACCACCGGCACCGAAGCGTTCGGCGACTCCCCACCGCCCGAGCCCGAGAACATCTTCAAGCAGATCTCGGTCCCGCACGGCAATTCGGTGCTGGCGACCGGCAATGCGGCGCTCTTCACCTTCCCGCCGACGCCGGTCACGCCGCCGATCAAGACCAACCTGCCGGTCAAGCAGAGCGGCGCGCCCACCATCCCCGTTTCGGTCGTGCTGCCGCAGGACGTGCCGGGGAACGCCATTCCGGCGCAGGTCGCAGCGGAGATCGCGACGATGTACGCCACCGCCTCGGTCGAAAATCCGCTACCGGCCTATACGCAGAACCCGAACCAGGCGCTGACCGATGCGCTGGGCCAGCGCACCATCGCGCAGTTCATCCAGCTCGACGTCGATACCAATACCGGCGGCGGCGCGGTGGCCAATATCAGCTTCGAGCAGAGCCATGCCGAGGTCGCGCAATATTCCGCGACCTATTGGATCGAGGATGATGGGACGAACAGTTTCGACCAGCTGCAATATTCGCAGACGATCATGCTGACGATCCCGATCCTGTTCCCGGGCGCCACCGAGACAGTGCCGATCACCTTCCCGCACATCACGGTGAACACCCTGCGCAAGGTCGGCGGCGCACCGGCACCCTCGCCAACACCTTCACCGGCGCCTTCGCCGACACCTTCCGCCTGATCCATCCGGGCGCCTCTTCCGCGCGCGGAAGGGGCGTTCAGGCGGCGGCGGCGCGCACCACGTCGCAGATCCGGTCGACCACCGTTTCCACCTGCGCCCGATCATCGCCCTC
The DNA here is from genome assembly GCF_058807215.1 of Sphingomonas sp. GW821-FHT12D09. Taxonomy (NCBI): domain Bacteria; kingdom Pseudomonadati; phylum Pseudomonadota; class Alphaproteobacteria; order Sphingomonadales; family Sphingomonadaceae; genus Sphingomonas; species Sphingomonas sp. GW821-FHT12D09. The sequence goes on from NZ_JBXAQL010000004.1 coordinate 390,179, forward strand.
GGCCATCACGCGGATCACCGGCTCGGTGCCCGAGGCACGGATGACCAGGCGGCCCTTGCCTTCCAGCTCGGCCTCGGCGGCGGCGATCACGTCCTTTACGCGCGGGTCTTCCAGCGGCTTGCCACCCTTGAAGCGGACATTCTTGAGCAGCTGGGGCAGCGGATCGAAGCGGTGGAGCACTTCGCTCGCCGGCGCGCCGGCACGGACCAGCTCGGCGAGCACCTGGAGCGAGGCGACGAGGCCATCGCCGGTGGTGGCATAATCCGACAGGATGATGTGGCCCGACTGCTCACCGCCGACATTATAGCCCGATGCGCGCATCTTCTCGAGCACATAGCGATCGCCCACCGCGGTGCGGATCAGGCCGAGGCCCTGCGCCGAGAGGTGCCGCTCGAGCCCGAGATTCGACATGACGGTGGCGACTAGGCCGCCGCCCGCCAGCCGGCCCTGGCGCGCCCAGCCGCCGGCGATCGTCGCCATCAGCTGGTCGCCATCGACCACCTTGCCGTTCTCGTCGACCACGATCAGCCGGTCGGCATCGCCGTCCAGCGCGATGCCGATATGCGCACCCGCGGCGACCACCGTCTCGCACAAAGTCTCGGGTGCCGTGGAGCCGACGCCGTCATTGATGTTCTTGCCATTGGGCGTGACGCCGATCGCGATCACGTCCGCGCCGAGTTCCCACAGGGCCGAGGGGGCGACCTGGTACGCCGCGCCATTGGCGCAATCGACGACGATCTTGAGCCCGTCGAGCGTCAGATCCTCGGGGAAGGTCGACTTGGCGAAATGGATGTAGCGGCCGCGCGCATCCTCGACCCGGCGGGCACGGCCGATATCGGCGGAGGGCGCGAGCGGCACTTCGCCGTCGATCAGCGCCTCGATCGCCAGTTCGTCCGCATCGGAAAGCTTGAAGCCGTCGGGCCCGAACAGCTTGATGCCGTTATCCGCATAGGGATTGTGGCTGGCGGAGATCATCACGCCCATGTCCGCGCGCATCGAATGGGTGAGCATCGCCACTGCCGGCGTAGGCATCGGCCCGACCAGCACGACGTCCATGCCCACCGACGTGAAGCCCGCGACCAGCGCGTTCTCGAGCATATAACCCGAAAGCCGCGTGTCCTTGCCGATCACCACCCGGTGCTTGTGATCGCCGCGCGCGAAGTGCGCACCGGCGGCCATCCCCACCTTCATCGCCATCGCCGCCGTCATCGGCGACAGGTTCGTCGCACCCCGGATTCCGTCCGTACCGAAATATTTTCTTGCCATGTCTCGTTTTCTCGCGACCTTGCGGGTCCTCAACCGCCACCGGATTAGCGCGGAAACTCCAAAAGGGCGAGCATGTCGCAACCAACTCGTATTCTATTGTCCCTGATCGCGGGACTGATCCTTGGCGCGGTGCTCGCCGCCTGGGCTCCCGCCGCCGCGACGATCGCCGCGGACTTCGCCCAGCCGATCGGCCAAGCCTGGCTCAACGGCCTGCAGATGACGATCGTGCCGCTGGTCGTGGCGCTGCTGATCACCGGCGTCGCCGCGACTGCCGAGGCTGCGCAGGCCGGGCGCCTGGCCGGCCGGGCGATCGCGCTCTACGTCGTCGTGCTGTTCCTGTCGGCGACCGCCGCCGCGATCCTGACGCCGCTGTTCCTCCATCTGGCACCGCTGCCGCGCGAATCGGCCGACGCACTGCGCGCCGCGCTGGCGGGCGCCGAGAAGATCGGCCCGGTACCGCCGATCGGCCAGTTCCTGGCGGCGATCATCCCGTCGAACATCGTCAAGGCCGCCGCCGAGAACGCCTTCCTGTCGCTGATCATCTTCTCGCTGATCTTCGCCTTCGCGATGACGCGAGTGGGCGGCGAGGCGCAGCGGCTGCTCACCGACTTCTTCAAGGCATTGCGCGACGTGATGCTGGTGGTGATCGACTGGGTGCTGTGGGTCGGGCCGCTCGGCGTGTTCGCGCTCGCCCTGGTCGTCGGCGCCAAGGCCGGCACCGGCGCGTTCGGCGCGCTGATCCATTATATCCTGACCGTGGCGGGCGTCGGCCTGGCGGTGACGATCTTCGCCTATCCGGTCGCGGTGTTCGGCGGACGCATGGGCCTGGGCAAATTCGTCCGGGCCGCGCTGCCCAGCCAGGCCGTGGCGCTCAGCACCCAAAGCTCGCTCGCCACGCTGCCGGTGATGATCGAGGGCACCGGCAAGCTTGGCGTGCCGGTGGCGGTATCGGGCGTGACGCTGCCGCTGGCGGTGGCGATCTTCCGCGCGACCGGGCCGGCGATGAACTTCGCCGTCGCCATCTATGTCGCCGAATGGTTCGGCGTGCCGCTGAGCCCCGCCACGCTGGCGGTGGGCATCGTCGTCGCGACGCTGACTTCGCTCGGTTCGGTGAGCCTGCCGGGCACCGTCAGCTATGTCAGCGCGATCGCCCCGGTGGCCGCGACGATCGGCGCGCCGGTGAGCCCGCTCGGGCTGCTGGTGGCAGTCGAGACGCTGCCCGACATCATGCGCACCGTAGGTAACGTCACCTGGGACATCGCCGCGACGACCTGGCTCTCACGCCGTGCGGGCAAGGTGCCGCTGGACGAGGCGGACACGATCCTCGCCCACGACAGTTGAGCACGCGCCGCGCCGGCCCGTGGCTGGCGCTGCTCGGCGCCTCGGCGATCGGCATCGCGCTGCTGGAATGGATCGGCCTGTCGGCCGGGCTGCTGCTCGGGCCGATGCTCGCCGCGATTGCCTTCGCGGCGCGCGGCGCGGGGCTGAGCCTACCCAAACCGCTGTTCGTCGGTGCGCAGGCGGTGATCGGCTGCCTGATCGCCGGCACGCTGGACATCGGCACCTTCTCCCGCGTGGTGACCCAGTGGCCGATCTTCCTGGGCGTGACCGCGGCGACGCTGGGGGCGAGCAGCCTGCTCGGATACCTGCTCAGCCGGTGGAAGGTACTGCCGGGGAGCACGGCGATCTGGGGATCGATGCCGGGTGCTGCCTCGGCGATGGTGGTGATGGCCGACGCGTTCGGCGCGGACGCGCGGCTGGTGGCGTTCATGACCTATACGCGCGTCGTGTGCGTGGCCGGCGCCGCGTCGATCCTGGCCGCTGTTTTAGGGGCGCATCACGGCGGTGACTGGCTGGTGACGATGCTGGCGCCTGCCCCGCTGATTCCTTCGCTGGCGACACTGGCGGTGGCGGGGATCGGCGCATTCGTCGGCCTGAAGCTGCGAATTCCCGGCGGCGCGCTGCTGGTGCCGATGGCGGCGGGGATCACGCTCCACGCACTGGGCGTATTGCGCATGACCCTGCCCGAGCCGGTGCTGGCGGTGAGCTATGCGTTGGTCGGCTGGCGGATCGGCCTCGCCTTTACCCGCGAGACGCTGGCGGTAGCGGCCAAGGCATTGCCGCGGGTGTTGGTCGCGACCGCCACGCTGATCGGCTTTTCCGCTGCGCTGTCGCTGGTCGTCGCCCGGATGACCGGGATCGACCCGGTCAGCGCCTATCTGGCGGTGAGCCCGGGCGGGCTCGATTCGGTGGCGATCATCGCGACCTCCGTGCCCGTCGACCAGCCCTTCGTGATGGCGATGCAGGCGCTGCGCTTCCTGGCGGTGCTGGCGCTGGGGCCGGCACTGGCAAGGATGGCGGCAGCGCGGTTTGCGACGTCCATGGCCGAGGCCCCGCCCAGCCGCACGCTCCCTCCGGGGGAGTGACCGGCGAAGGCTGCCCCGCAGCCTTCGGTTCACGCCTTCGGCATGAACTTCCCGCTCACTTCATCAGCACAAGCTCTTCCGACATGGTCGGGTGCAGGGCCACGGTCTGGTCGAAGGCGTCCTTGGTCAGCCCGGCCTTCACTGCCACCGCCGCCGCCTGCAGGATCTCCGGCGCGTCCGGGCCGATCATGTGGAGGCCGACGACCTTGCCCGTCGTGCCGTCGCAGATCATCTTGTAGAGCGCGCGCTCGTTGCGGTCGGCCAGCACGTTCTTCATCGCGCGGAAATCGGACTGGTAGACGGCGATCGAGCCGAGCTTGTTGCGCGCCTCGCTCTCGGTCATGCCGACGCTGGCCAGCGGCGGATGGCTGAACACCGCGCTCGGTATGCAGCTGTAATCGACGCGGTGCGGCTTGTTGCCGAAGATCGTGTCGGCGAACGCCTGGCCCTCGCGGATCGCGACGGGGGTGAGCTGGATGCGGTTGGTCACGTCGCCAACCGCATAGATCGAGTCGATCGAGGACTGGTTGTCCGCATTGACCTGCACCGCGCCCTTGCCGTCGAGCTGGACACCGACCTCCTCCAGCCCAAGGCCCGTGGTGTTCGGCACGCGGCCGGTGGCGAAGAGCACGCAATCGACTTCGATCGGCTCATGCTTGGTCAGCGTGACCTTGAAGGCGCCGCTGTCGAGTTTCTCGATGCCGACGAATTCGGCGTGGAAGCGAAAATCGATGCCCTTCATCAGCGAGATCTGCAGCAGCCGGTCGCGCATCGAATGGTCATAGCCGCGCAGGATCACATCGGTGCGGTTGACCATCGTTACATGGCTGCCGAACTCGTTGAAGATGCCGGCGAACTCGTTGGCGATATAGCCGCCGCCCGCGATCAGCACGCGCTTGGGCAGCTTCTCCAGGTGGAAGACTTCGTTCGAAGTGATGCCGAGATCGCTGCCGGGGAATTCAGGAACGTGCGGGTGCGCGCCCGAGGCAATCAGGATATATTTGGCGGTGACCTTTCGGCCCGAAGCCAGCGTCACTTCGTGCGGCCCGGTGACGGTGGCGCGCTCGAGGAAGGTCTCGACGCCGTTATTGTGCAGCGTCTGGGTGTAGAGTCCGTTGAGCCGATCGACGTCCGCCATCACATTGTCGCGCAGCACCGCCCAGTCGAAGTCGCATTCGGGCACGTTCCAGCCGAAGCGGCGCGCGTCCTTGAGGTCCTCGGCGAAATGCGCGCCATAGACGAGCAGCTTCTTGGGGACGCAGCCGCGGATCACGCAGGTGCCGCCGACGCGATATTCCTCGGCCACCGCGACCTTGGCGCCGTGCGCGGCCGATACGCGCGAGGCGCGGGTGCCGCCCGAGCCGGCGCCGATCACGAAGAGATCATAATCGTATTCGGCCACGCGCAGTCCTTCCACTGATTGGAGGCAGGGAGATAGGGCGCGGGCGGCGCGATGCCAATGCGGCGCGTCAGCCTTGCGAAAGATCGATCCGGCGCGAGAGGAAACAGAGGAGCCAGGCGACGCCGACCGCACCGATGCCGGAGAGGAATGCCCCCGGGCCGATCGCGTCGGGCGGCACGAAATGGATCGACAGGAGCGCGATCGCGATCAGGCTCCACGCCCATATATGAAGCGCGATCCGCCAGACATTGCCGAGCCGGTAGCGGCGGGCAAGCTCCTCGGGTATCGGCGAGCGCAGGAGGAGCGACGCGGCGATGCGGGCGCGCAGGGCGACCTTCGTCGGGATGACGGGGTTTAGCGCTTGCGGACGAACTCGGCGCGCAGGACGAGGCCCTTGATGCCTTCATACTTGCAGTCGATCTCCTGGGGATCGCCGGTCAGCCGGATCGACTTGATCAGCGTACCGCGCTTGAGCGTCTGGCCCGCGCCCTTCACGGTCAGGTCCTTGATCAGCGTGACCTGGTCGCCGTCCTGGAGGATATTGCCGACCGAATCGCGCACTTCGACCGCGTCGATGGCGCCGGCCTTGGTTGCGGCTTCGGCGGCGGAGATCCACTCGCCGCTCGCTTCGTCATAGACATACTCATCGTCGCTCATCCGAATGCCCTCGCGATCAGGTCGTTGGTGGAAGCGTCGAAATCCTGGTCGCCGGCGCCCGCCGCCTTGGCCATTTCCTTGCCGAGCTCGACGCCGAACTGGTCGAACGGATTGATGCCGAGCAGCACTGCGTTCACGAAGGTGCGCTGCTCGTAGAAGGCCAGGATCGCGCCGAGCGTGCGCGGATCGACGCGGTCGAGCAGCAAAGTCGCCGAGGGGCGGTCGCCCGGATAGTCGCGCGCCAGATCGTCATTCTTGCGGCCGGCCATCAGCGCGGCGCCTTGCGCGAACATGTTGAGCAGCAGCTGGCGGTGATGCTCGTCCGCCAGCCCGTCGCCCGGCTCTATCGCGCCGATGAACTCGAGCGGGACCAGGCGAGTGCCCTGGTGGAGCAGTTGGAACACCGCATGCTGGGCATCGGTGCCGACGCCGCCCCAGGTGATCGGCGCGGTCGGATACGTCACCGGCTGGCCTTCGGCAGTGACGCGCTTGCCGTTCGACTCCATCTCGAGCTGCTGGAGGTAGCTGGGCAGCAGCCCCAGCCGCTCGTCATAGGCGAAGGTGGCGCGTGTTTCGCAGCCACGGACCTGGGTGTAATACAGGTCGGCGAAGGCCGCGAGCACCGGAGCATTCCGTTCGAACGGCGTCAGGCGGAAATGGCGGTCCATCTCGGCGGCGCCTTCCAGCAGTTCCTCGAACGCTTCCCAGCCCAACGCCAGCGCGGCGGGGAAGCCGATCGACGACCACAGCGAATAGCGCCCGCCCACCGACTCGGCGAAGGGCAACACACGCGTCTCGTCGATGCCGAACGCGATCGCCTTTTCAGGGGCTGCGGTGAGCGCGACGAGCTGGCCATAAGGATCGGCGACGCCGCCCTGCATCAGCCAGGAGATCGCGCTCTCGGCGTTGAGCATCGTCTCGGTGGTGGTGAAGGTCTTCGACGCGATCGCGATCAGGGTGGTCGCGGGGTCGAAGCGATCGAGCGCAGTTTCCAGCGCGACGCCGTCGACATTCGAGACCACGGCGACTTCATAGCGATCGGCATCGCGGCCGAGCGCATCGACGAGCAGGTCCGGCCCCAGCGCCGAGCCGCCGATGCCGATATGGATGATGCTGCGGATCGGGCCGAACGCCTCCGCCTCGATCGCGTCGATCAGCGCGCGCATCCGGGCGTGGTACGACTGGGCTCGCGAGACGCTGTCGGGCGAGCCTTCGCCGCGCTCGGCGGTGTGCTCGACGGCGCGGCCTTCGGTGACGTTGATCTTCTCGCCGGCGAACAGCGCGTCGCGCTTGGCGACCAGGCCCATGTCGGCGGCGATCTTCGCGAAAGCCGAGATCAGCTCGGTGGTCAGATGCGTCTTCGACCAGTCGAAATGGATGCCGGAAACATCGGCCGACAGCGCAGCGACTCGGCCAGGATCGCGCGCGAAAAGCTCGGTGAGCGTGGACGCTTCGAACGACTTTACGGCGGACCAGTCGGGCAATGCCATGTTCATCTCCTGTGGGACAGCTAGGCCCCTATCGTCCCGAGTTCATCGCTGCCACCCCCATTCATCGGCTTGACCTCTCCGCCCGCCCCAAGCAGAGCAACGCACTATGGAAAACACCCCCGCCGATTCCCTCGACGAGAAGCCCGCCCCCGCAGCCGCTGCGGTGCGCGAGGAGAAGCCCAAGAACGAGTGGAAGGAGCTCGGCGTCTTCCTCGTCAAGCTCGCGCTGATCGTCTTCGTGGTGCGCAGCTTCATCTTCTCGCCCTTCTCGATCCCGTCGGAATCGATGATGCCGCGGCTGCTGGTGGGCGACTATCTGTTCATCACCAAATGGAATTACGGCTATTCCAAGCACTCGCTGCCGTGGAGCGTGCCGTTGATCCCGGGCCGGATTTTCCCGGGCACGCCGACGCGCGGCGACGTGGTGGTGTTCAAGGCGCCGGGCCATAATGGCGAGGACTGGATCAAGCGCGTCATCGGCCTGCCGGGCGACTCGATCCAGATGACCAATGGACAGCTGATCCTGAACGGCAAGGCGATCCCGAAACAGCGCATCGGCGATCTCGAGTTGCCGATCACGCCGAATGTCCGCGAGTGCAATGCGCTGTTCCAGGCGATCGACGCCAAGGGCAATCCGGTGTGCAAGACGCCGCAGTTCCGCGAGACGCTGCCGAACGGCAAGACCTATAACGTCCTTGATCAGGGGCTGACCCCGCAGGACAATACCGAGGTGTTCCACGTCCCCGCCGGCCATGTCTTCCTGATGGGCGACAACCGCGACAATTCGACCGACAGCCGCTTCGCCCAGCCGCCCGAGAACCAGGGCATCTCCTATGTCCCGATGGAGAATATCGAGGGCAAGGCGGTGCTGAGCTTCTGGTCCACCGATGGCAGCGCCAGCTGGCTGCTGCCCTGGACCTGGTTCACCGCGGCGCGCTGGAGCCGGATGGGGGAAGGCTTTTGAGCGCTCCCGATCTGGGGGGATGGATCAGCAGGACCTTTGGCCAGCGCCCGGCGGATTTGTCGGCGTATCAACGCGCGCTGACGCATGGCAGCCAGGCCGCGGATAATTACGAGCGGCTGGAATTCCTGGGTGACCGGGTTCTCGGCCTGGCCATCGCCGAATGGCTGTTCGAGCGCTATCCCGGCGAACCCGAAGGCGCGCTTTCGCGGCGACTCAATTCGCTGGTTACCGGCGCCCAGTGTGCCGATGTCGCGCGCGAAGTGGGTGTCGCGCCGTTCCTGCGCCTGGGCAAGCAGGCGCGCGGCGACGGCGCTGCGGACAGCGACAATGTGCTGGGCGACGTGATGGAGGCTCTGATCGGCGCGCTCTATCTGGAGTTCGGTTTCGCCCCCGCGCGCGATTTCGTCCGCAAGGCCTGGGCAAAGCACATCGACGCGCATGCCACCGCGCCCCGGCATCCCAAGTCGGCGCTGCAGGAATGGGCGGCCGCCAATAATCGCCGCCCGCCCGAATATGAAGTGACCGACCGCTCGGGCCCCAACCACGCACCGCGCTTCACCGTGAAGGTGTCGATCGGGACCTTCGCCGATGCAAGCGCGGAAGGCACGAGCAAGCAGGAAGCGGAAACCGCTGCGGCGGCGGCGCTCTTGGCGAAGCTGGAAAAATGAACCGCGCCCTCTCCGCTCGCCCTTCGACAAGCTCAGGGCGAACGGTGTAGGGGCTCGGCATGACTTCAGAGAATCAAATCCCTCCCGAAACCCAGCGCTGCGGCCTGATCGCCATCGTCGGCGCCCCGAATGCGGGCAAGTCGACGCTCGTCAATGCGCTGGTCGGCCAGAAGGTCGCGATCGTCAGCCCGAAGGCGCAGACCACGCGCGCCCGGGTGATGGGCATCGCGATCGACGGCGATGCGCAGCTGATCCTGGTCGATACGCCGGGCATCTTCACCCCCGAGCGCCGGCTGGACCGCGCGATGGTCGCCGCCGCCTGGGAAGGTGCCGAGGGCGCGGACCTGATCGCGCTGGTCGTCGACGGCAAGGGCGGCATCGGCTCCAAGGTGAAGGACGTCATCGAAAGCCTGGCCGCGCGGCGCGAGCGCAAGATCCTGATCCTCAACAAGGTCGATATCGCCGACAAGCCAAAGCTGCTCGGTCACGCGGCGAAGCTCAACGAGCTGCTGCCGTTCGACGAGACCTATTTCGTCTCGGCGCAAACCGGCGACGGCGTGCCCGAGCTGAAGGCGGCGCTGGCGAAGGCGATGCCCGACAGCCCCTGGCACTATCCCGAGGACCAGGTCTCCGATGCGACCGACCGCATGGTCGCCGCCGAAGTGACGCGCGAGCAGATATATCTTCAGCTCCACAAGGAGCTGCCCTATTCGAGCGCGGTCGATACCGAGAAATATACCGAGCGCGAGGACGGATCGGTAGAGATCCACCAGCAGATCCTGGTCGAGCGCGAGACGCAGCGCGCGATCATGCTTGGCAAGGGCGGCGCCCGGATCAAGGAAATCGGCGCCAAGGCGCGCGCCGAGCTTTCCCGCATCATGGGCGTGCAGGTGCATCTCTATCTTCACGTGAAGGTAAGGCCCGAATGGCAGGAAGACCGTTCGCTGTATCGTGAGATCGGGTTGGATTGGGTCGAGTGACGCGAAAGCTCAAAGTCGCCATCGTGCAGGATTCGCCGGTTCCGCTGGCCGTGGACGCGGGCCTGGAACGGGCCATCGCCAAGGCGCGCGAGGCGATCGAGAAGGGCGCCCGCGTCGTCGCGTTCGGCGAAGGTTTCCTGGGCGGCTATCCCGTCTGGCTCGAGCATATCGCCCCGGCGCGGCTATGGGACCATCCCGGCACGCGCGAACTGCATGCTCTGCTGCTGAACCAGGCGATCCGCGGCGAGGATCCGCGCTTCCAGCCGCTGCAATGGACGGTGGACATCGCCAATGTGACGGTCTCGATCGGCGGATATGAGCGCGTGCGCCAGAGTCTCTACGCCACCCAGTTCCTGTTCCGCCCCAAGGCGCCGGTGCTGCGCCACCGCAAGCTGATCCTCTCGCCGGCCGAGAAGCTGATGCTCGGCCAGGGCGACGGCTCGACGCTCGGGCTGCACGAAGCGCCCTGGGGCAAGATCGGCCAGCTTGCCTCGACCGAGCATTGGATGCCGCTCGCCCGCGCGGCGATGCACCACGAAGGCGAGACGGTGCATGTCGCCGCCTGGCCGGAGCTGAGCGACATCTCGATGCTCGCCTCGGCGCATTACGCCTTTGAAGGGCGCAGCTTCGTGCTCGCGGCCGGCACCATCCAGTACAAACAGGAAGTGATCGCAGGCTATGAGCGCGCCGGTGGCGACGGTTCGGCGCGCAAGCTGCTCGACCGGATTCCGGAAGGGCAGATCCAGCACGGCCACAGCGCGATCATCGCGCCCGACGGCGTGGTGATCGCCCAGGCCGGCACCGCTCCCGAAATATTGATCGCCGAGCTCGACCTCGACGAAGTCGGCCGCGGGCTGGCAACGATGGACGTCGATGGCGCCCAGGCGCGGCACGACGTGTTCGAGCTGAGCGTGGACCGCCGCACCCGCGCCGGAACCGTCGAGAAGGACGAGAGCGCGGCGGCCTGAGCGTTATTTCTCCAGCGTGAAGACGACCTGATAGAGCCCCGGATGGGCTTCGCCGTAGCGCTTGTTCCCCTCGATCAGGCCCTTGGCCTTGAGGTGCGTGAAGACGCGCTGCGCCGCATCGGCATCGGCGCTCTGCGCATAATTGACCACGCGCGTGCCATCCAGACTGCGATGCAGGCTGGCGGACACCCACCCCTCGACTTCGCGCGCCCCCTCGGCGGCTTCACGCAGATAGGCGATCAGCGCCGCCTGCCCGTCCTCGGGCACGGTGAAGAGGTTTATCTGCGTGATGATGTCGGTGTTCGCGGTGATGATCGGCATGTGCTTGCTCCCAATTGGGGCGCCGCCATCGGGGACAGGACACAGGTGTGCGCCAAGCCCCCGACGACGCGCGCCGGTTGCTTGTCGCGGGTTCGCCCGGGAGCGACACGGAGCCTCGGGAGCGAGGGAGCGGGCTTACCGATGCCGCTCGGGTCCTTTTCGACGCCGCCAGTCTAGCCTTGGCCGAGCATCTGCGCCACCCATTCCTGCACCAGGGTCCCCGCCGGACCCAGCCGGCTCTCGCCGAACCAGCTGCTCCCCGCACTCGGATCGAGGTTCAATTCCAGCGTCTGCGCGCCGCGGTAGCGCGCGGTCTGGACGAAGCCCGCCGCCGGATAGACCGCGCCCGAAGTGCCGATCGAGACGAACAGGTCGGCATCGGCCAGCGCCTGCTCGATCACGTCCATATGATAGGGCATCTCGCCGAAGAACACGATGTCGGGCCGCAGCGCCGGGGTGCCGCAATCGGGGCATTCGCTTTCGGGCGGCAGCGAACCTTCCCATTCCACGCTGTCCCCGCACGCCGCGCACAGTGCCGACTTCAGCTCGCCATGCATGTGGAGCAACCGGTTCGTCCCGGCGCGCTCGTGCAGGTCATCGACATTCTGGGTGACGATCAGCAGCCCGCCCTGCCATTCGGCATCCAGTCGGGCGAGTGCGTGGTGCGCAGCATTGGGTTCGACCTCCGCCAGCTTGGAGCGGCGCGCGTCATAGAAACGGTGGACCAGCTCGGGATCCTGCGCGAGCGCCTGGGGCGTGCAGACATCCTCGACGCGGTGCCCCTCCCACAGGCCGCCCGGACCGCGAAAGGTGGCGATGCCGCTCTCCGCCGAAAGCCCGGCGCCGGTGAGGATGACGATGTTGTGGATCTCGCGCATGCCGCGGTCAGCCATCCGCGCGGCGGCGATGCCCCCGCCAGCTTTTCCAGAGCGCGCTGACGAGCAGCTGGACGGAGAAAAGCAGAAGCCCGGCAAGCGGCGCCAGCCCCATCCAGGCGATATAGTCGACCAGGCTCCGGATTTCGGGCGGGATATCGGAAAGCGAACCGCCGGGGATTCGAATGAACAGCGTCACCAGCGGGATCAGCGCGGCGCAGAAAAGCAGCGCGCCGGTCTTGATCTGCCGGTCGAGCGGATCGGTCTTGAGGCGGCGATCGGCCAGCAGGAACAGGAGCATGACGGGGAGCATAATCGTGGCCCGCAGGAAATAGTCGATCATCTGCCGAGCTCCGATAGCCTGCTGTCAGTCTAGGCGCGAACGCCCGGCACTCGCAACCGCCCCGCCCCACCCTTGCCGCAAATCGCGTGTTGATTTGCCCCATGCTCGCCGCGCTCCTTCTCGTTTCGCTGGCTCCGCAGGACCATGCGCCGATCTTCCCCAGCCCCGACGAGGCGGGCGATGCCGCGCTCACGCCAAAGCGGCCCTGCCGGGCGGGCGCGGACACGATCACCGTGTGCGGGAGCCGGACCGGCATGCGCCTGCCCACGCTCGACGAGGCGCGCTGGGCCGAGAAGCCGCTGCGCCCCGATTTCCGCTTGCCCGGCGGCGGCAAGGGCACGGTGGAAGGCGTGCAGCGCTCGATCGCGCCGGGCGTGAGCGTCCCGTCGCTCATGGTCACCGCGACGATTCCGCTCGGCAAGAAGCCCAGGAAGGCGGATACGGACGCGAAATAACCCCTGTCGCGCGGGCCCCGGGCTGTGCAAGAGGAGCGCATATGACCAGCATCGGCATTTACGGCAGCCTCGGCCGGATGGGGCAGGCGATCGCGAACGTCGCGCCCGACATGAACGCGCGTATCGCAGGCGGCGCGGATGCCAAGGACGATCCCGCAGGCGTCGCCGCTGGCGCCGATGTGCTGATCGACTTCTCCGCTCCCCAGGCGCTGGAGGCGCACCTCGCCGCCGCGCGCGCGGCGGGCAAGCCGATCGTGGTCGGTACCACTGGCCTCTCGCCGCATCATCACGCGCTGATCGACGCGGCGGCGCAGGACATCGCGGTGCTGCAGACCGGCAACACCTCGCTCGGCATCGGGCTCCTACAGCGGCTGGTGCGCGAGGCGGCGCAGCAACTGGGGCCCGACTGGGACATCGAGATCCTCGAGATGCACCACCGCCACAAGGTGGATGCGCCGTCGGGCACCGCGCTGATGCTCGGCCATGCCGCGGCAGCCGGCATGGGGACGACGCTCGCTGAAGCCGAAGTGACCGACCGCGCCGGCCTCACCGGCGCGCGCGCATCCGGCACGATCGGCATGGCCTCCTTGCGCGGCGGTTCGGTGGTGGGCGACCACATGATCGTGTTCGCCGCGCCGGGCGAGCGGATCGAGCTCAGCCACCGTGCCGACGACCGCGCGATCTTCGCCCGCGGCGCGGTGCGCGCGGCACTGTGGCTCGCCGGCAAGCCGGCCGGGCGCTACACGATGGACCAGGTGCTGGGCGGCTGATGAAGAAGGCGCCCAAATCGTCCGAAAGGACGATGTCCCGCGAAAAAATCTTCGAGTTCTTCTCGCGCCTGGCAGCGGACAATCCCCATCCCGAGACCGAGCTCGAATCAGTCAACACCTACACGCTGCTGGTGGCAGTGGTGCTCTCAGCCCAGGCGACCGATGCCGGCGTGAACAAGGCGACCCGCGCGCTGTTCCGCGAAGTCGACACGCCGGAAAAGATGGTCGCGCTCGGCGAAGACGACCTCAAGCAGCACATCAAGACGATCGGGCTGTTCAACACCAAGGCGAAGAACGTGATCGCCCTGTCCGAGGCGCTGATCCGCGATCACGGCGGTCAGGTGCCGGCGGACCGCGACGAACTCGAGAAGCTGCCGGGCGTCGGCCGCAAGACCGCGAACGTGGTGATGAACGTCGCGTTCGGCGCGGAGACCTTCGCGGTCGACACGCACATCTTCCGCGTCGGCAACCGCACGCGGCTGGCGCCGGGCAAGACCCCGCTCGCAGTGGAGAAGAAGCTCGGCAAGGCCGTGCCCCAGCCCTTTCGCCTGCATGCGCATCACTGGCTGATCCTGCACGGCCGCTACACCTGCAAGGCGCGCACGCCCGAATGCTGGCGCTGCGTGGTCGCGGATCTGTGCCCCTACCAGCCCAAGACCCCGGCCCCGAAAAAGCCGAAGACGGTCGCGGCGCATTGAGGGACTGGCGCCGCCGCAAAGGCTTTGCTAGGCGCCCTGTTCCAGGCACCCGTAGCTCAGCTGGATAGAGCGCTGCCCTCCGAAGGCAGAGGCCACAGGTTCGAATCCTGTCGGGTGCGCCATTACAAAACCTAGGTTTCCTCGGTTCGGCCGATTTCCTTACTCCGGTGACAGTCCGGTGTCGGGAGCTGGAACATCGCGCGCGCCAGCCACCAAGCTTCGATATTGCGGAATTAGCAGGGTCTTGCAAATTTGCAGGAAGTTGCTAAATATGCTCCTGCGTCCCTCATTAGGAGGTCGCATCGCCCGCATTGGGGCGATTAAAGAGGAGGTTACCGTGACGCCCTTTGGAAAGCTTCTTCGTCGCGAACGGCAGGAGCGACAGCTTCTGCTCGGCGACCTAGCGAAGCTGCTGGGGATCAGCACCCCTTACTTGAGCCAGCTCGAAACCGGTCAACGGTTCGTGCCGGACGGGTTTGAGGACAAGGTGATCAAAGCGCTTTCGCTGACACAAGCCGACGCCAACGAACTGATCCGCGCCGCTGCGCTCTCGCGCGGCGAATTCCGCATCTCTCTGGATAAGGATGCCAGCCTCGACGACCGCTCTCTCGCTTCTGATCTGGCCGAATCGTTCGCCCGCCTCACCCCGGAAGCGAAGGCAGCCCTTCGCCAGATGCTGATGGGGGACCGGAAGAATGGCTAAGGCCAAGCCCTACAAGGTGGTCCGCGCCCGGTCGCGCGACGAAATCGAAGAACTGGCGTGGCGCGCCCGGGCCCAACTGGGCCTGGCGCCCCGCGACCGGGTGCCTGCGGCGCGGATCATCGAATGGGCCCTCCCGATGGTGGTGCCCGAGTACGATTGGGGCATCGCCAACGAAGGAGAGCTCGGTGACGCGGAAGCGGTCACCGACCTCCACCGTCCCGTGATCACCTTCGCGCCGCGCACCTACGATGCCCTGTACCGGGACAATCCGCGGGCGCGGATGACGGCACTGCACGAAGTCGGCCACCTGCTGCTCCACACGCAGCAGCCGGTCGGCTTCGCCTTCATGAAGAAGTACGATGCCCGGGTCGATCCGGAGGCTCAGGCCGACATGTTCGCCTCGGCGTTCATGATGCCCGAGTTCGCCTTCCGGGAAGTGCGATCGATCGAGGAAGCCATGCGTCGCTTCGGTGTGAGCCGTGGCGCAGCAAGCTACCGCGCTCGTACCCTCGGCATGTACCGCCAGCTTGTCGTGAAGCGCGGCGCGCTTCGCGCAAAGAAAAAGGGGGTCAGCAAGCGCCGAACCCCCTAGGAAAAGCCTGGATCAGAATGCGGCCCCTGAAAAGGGTGAGCTATCCCAAACCGGCCCAAGTCAACTGCCCACGTAGGCGGTATCGGTAAAGGAAGCAAGAACGTGAGGCCGCGCCGATTGGAGAACCCCTCGTGGAATCCAGCGACATCCCTCCCGGGAAGAAGCGGATCTGCGTTGCATGGATCACCCGGAACGGCAAACGCATCTATGCCAGCTCGTATGGCTTGAAGGCGTTCTGCTTCCTGGTGGACGCGTAACGCGGACCCGGTTTCTGACCGACATTCCAAACGGGCCTCGTACCTCCGGGTACGGGGCCCGTGGCTCAATTAGGCCATATCGGTCTCATCAGAATATCTTAGCGTGTTCCTCGACATGGGCGTGATACGACTCAAGAGAGGCGCTGATCGCGGAGTGGAGCGCGTCGCACCAGTTCCGCACGCTGACTCTGGAACGCTTCCTTGGCCTGAAGGTCGATTACGAGCCCGCGACACCGCGGCTTCTCGGACTGCGCTCGGACGGCACGAGCCTGGTGCCGATCGACGGCATGAGCGAGGGCACCGCGGACCAGCTCTTCCTGGCACTTCGGCTTGCCGCCGTCGAGCAGTCGATCGCTTCCGGGGTCCGCATGCCGTTTCTGGCAGACGATCTGTTCGTCAATTTCGACGATGACCGCGCAGAAGCGGGCCTGCGCGTGCTGGCCGAACTCGCCAGCGCCACGCAGGTCCTGTTCTTCACGCATCACGCGCATTTGCGGGAAATCGGACGCCGCGTGGTCGGGGACGGCGCCTTCTCGCAGGGTGCGCTGCTCTAAGCGTCTCTTGCGAACGCGGCTTATAGCCTGTCGCGGGCGCAGGGTACCGGCTGCCGCATCTGTTCAGCGCAGCGCGGAGACGGAAGGGGGCTTTAGCCGCTTCTGCCGATCGGCGCATCGAGCGGCAGGCCGGCATGTTCATAGCCACGGCGGAAATCGGCCATGTGCCGCTGCATCCACAGCTTGGCGGCGGCGAGATCGCGGCCGGCCAGCGCAGTGACGATCTCGCGGTGCGCCTCCAGGATGCGGCGCGGCGAGCGGTCGCGGGTCTTGGGGTGCGTGAACAGCCGGTCGAGCGACGGATAGAACAGCAACGACACGGGCTCGCGCGACATCAACAGCACGCGGTTGTGTGTCGCATGCGCGAGCAGCGCGTGGAATTCGACATCGAGGTCGCTGATCGACTCGCCACGGTTCAGCGCTGCCGCCATGGCGGCGACGTTGGCCTCCAGCTTCCCGACCAGTTCGTCATCGACCTGCCCGGCGAGAAGATCCATCGCAAGCAATTCGAGCTGCATCGCCACTTCCCAGATCTCGCCGAACGAGACCTGCTGCATCATCAGCGCGCGCGAGCTCTGGGTGGCGAGCGCGTCGTGCTTGGGCCGCGTGACGTGCAGCCGCCGCCCGGCGTCGCGCTTGACCAGGCCGCTCTGCTCGAGCGCGCGCATCCCCTCGCGCACCGTGTGGCGCGTCACCCCGAACTTCTCGGCAAGCTCGGTTTCGGTCGGCAGCGGCTCGCCCGGCGCCAGCGCGCCGCTGAGGATCGCCTCCTCCAGCGCCTGCTGCACCGCCTGATAGGCACGCGCGATCGCCAACTTCTCGAATGCCATCAAAATCCCTTTGTCCAACAATCCAACATTTGATACGCGCTCCCCCGAACGCTGCCAATGGGAGAGCTGGTTTGCAAGTCGAGGTCGAGCGGCATGGCACGGTGGCGCTGCTGCGTTTCTCCAATCCGCCAGTGAACACCCAGTCGGTGGCGGGCGTCGGCGTGATCGCCGAGGCGTTCGCGGGCCTGGCGGCCGATACCCACGTGGCCGCGATCGTCGTCAGCGGCGGTCCCAGGATCTTCAGCGCCGGCGCGCAGATCACCGAGTTCGACGGCGACCCCTCGAAGATCGACGCCAATCGCGCGATGATCGAAGCGATCGAGGCTTCGCCCAAGCCGGTTATCGCCGCGATCAACGGCGTGTGCATGGGCGGCGGGCTCGAGCTGGCGCTGGCCTGCCATTACCGCGTCGGGGCGGAGAATGCGCGGATCGGCCTGACCGAAGTGACGCTGGGCGTGCTGCCCGGTGGCGGCGGCACGCAGCGGCTGCCGAGGCTGATCGGCGCCAGAGCCGGGCTCGAGTTGATGCTGAGCGGGCGCGTGCTCAGCGGCGCCCAGGCCCATGCTGCCGGCGTGGTCGATCAAGTCGTCGAAGGCGATGCCGAAGCGGCGGCGCTAGCGCTGGCCGAGACGCTGCCGCCGGTGCGCCGCACGGGTGAGATGCCGGTACCCGCCGACCTGACCGAGGCGCTTGCCGGCGCCAGGCCCCGCTCGCTGGCCCAGCGCCGCATCGTCGAATGCGTCGCGGCGATCGGATCGCACGACTTCACAAGCGGACTGAAGGTCGAAGCCGACCTGTTCAGCGAGCTGCTCGGCTCGGCGGAATCGCGCGGCCTGCGCCACGCATTCTTCGGCCGCCGCATCGCCGCGCGCGTACCCGGGCTGGGCGAGGTGAAGCCGCGCAGGATCGCGCATGTCGCAGTGATAGGCGGCGGGCTGATGGGCACGGGCATCGCGCTTGCGTTGCTCAACGCCGGGCTCAAGGTGACGCTGGTCGAGCCGCGCGCCGAAGCGCTGGAAAAGGCTGCGAAGGGCATCGCCGGCACGATCCGCCGCGACGTCGAGAGGGGCCGTATCGACGGCGAAACGGCAGACGCCCGCGTCGCCGCCCTCGCCACCGCGCAGGAAATCGATGCCGCCGGGGAAGCCGACCTGCTGATCGAAGCCGTGTTCGAGGACATGGAAGTGAAGCGCCAGGTGTTCATGGGCATGGAGCGCGTCGCGCGGCCCGACGCCATCCTGGCGAGCAACACCTCGACGCTCGACCTCGAGGCGATCGCCGCCTTCACCGCCACGCCCGAGCGTGTGGTCGGGCTGCACTTCTTCTCGCCCGCAAACGTGATGAAGCTGCTCGAAGTCGTGCGCGGGGGGAAGACGTCGCCGGAGACGCTGGCGACGGCGATGGCGTTCGGCAAGGCGATCGGCAAGAGCGCCGTGGCCGTGGGGGTTTGCGACGGGTTCGTCGGCAATCGCATGTTCGAGGAATATCTCCGCCAGGCCTGGTTCCTGCTCGAGGAAGGCGCGCTTCCCGCCCAGCTCGACGGTGCGCTCAAGCACTGGGGCATGGCGATGGGCCCGTGCGCGGTGATGGACCTGGCCGGCCAGGATATCGGCTGGAGCATTCGCAAGCGCCGCGCCGTCGAACAGCCCGACCGCCCCTATTCGCGCATCCCCGACCTCGTCTGCGAACTCGGCCGCTTCGGGCAGAAGACCGGCGCCGGCTTCTACCGGTATCCCGATGGCCGCACCGCCGAGCCCGATCCCGAGATCGATGCGCTGATCCTGGCGGAGTCCGCCCGGATCGGCCTCGAGCGCCGCGCAGTCTCCGACGCGGAGATCGTCGAGCGCTGCATCTACGCGCTGATCAACGAAGGCGCGAAGATTCTCGGCGAAGGCGTCGCCTATCGCCCGGTCGACGTCGATGTCGTCTATCTCGACGGCTATGGCTTCCCCGGCGAGCGCGGCGGGCCGATGTATTTCGCCGACCGGATCGGCCTCCCCGCCATCCTCGAACGCATCGAGCAATTCGCCGCCGGCCCGCAGGGCTGGGCCTGGGTGCCCGCCCCTCTGCTTTTCGAACTCGCACGCTCGGGCCGCGATTTCGCGTCGCTCGACGCGGCAAACTCTGAAAGGAACTAGGATGGGGATCGATCTCTCGACCCGCGTGGCGATCGTCACCGGCGCCGGTGGCGGATTGGGCGCGGCACATGCGATCGCGCTGGCGAAACGCGGCACCAAGGTCGTCGTCGCGGACATGAACGGCGAGGCGGCAAAAGCCGTCTGCGCGCAGATCGAAGCGGACGGCGGCGAAGCGATGGCCGCAGCGGTGAGCGTCACCGATTTCGCCGGCGTCCAGGCGATGTGCGAGGACACGCTCGCCCGCTGGGGCCGCATCGACATCCTGGTCAACAATGCCGGCATCCTGCGCGACAAGAGCTTCGCCAAGATGGAGCTGGAGGATTTCCGGCTGGTGCTCGACGTCCACCTGATGGGCTCGGTCAACTGCACCAAGGCAGTGTGGGACACGATGCGTGCGCAGAATTACGGGCGCATCATCTTCACCACCTCGTCCTCGGGCCTGTACGGCAATTTCGGCCAGGCCAACTATGGCGCCGCCAAGATGGCGCTGGTCGGGCTGATGCAGACGCTGGCGATCGAAGGCGAGCGCTATGGCATCCGCGTCAACAGCCTGGCGCCGAGCGCGGCGACGGGGATGACCAACAACCTCTATTCGCCCGAGATGCTCGCCGGCCTCGACGCGTCGCTGGTGAGCCCCGCGATCGTCGCGCTCGCCGCCGAGGACGCCCCCACCCGCGCGATCCTGCTTGCCGGCGCCGGCAGCTTCGAGCAGGCGCATATCACGATGACGCGCGGGCTGTTCCTGGGCGATGGCGAGACCGTCGCCGACACGCTGCTCGAGCGGCTGGATGCGGTTTCGGCGCGCGACCACGATACGGTTCCCGCCCGCGGCGAAGAGCAATATCAGTATGAAATGGCCGCCCGCGCCGAGAAGGTGAACGCATGACCCAGTCCGTCTACATCGTCGCTGCCCGCCGCACCGCGATCGGCACCTTTGGCGGTTCGCTCAAGGACGAGACGCCCGCCAGCCTCGCCGTCACCGCGACCAGGGCGGCGCTCGAAGCCGCCGGCATCGCGCCGGAAGCCGTCGGCCATGTCGTGTTCGGCCAGGTGATCCCCACCGCACCGCGCGACGCCTATCTGGCGCGCGTCGCCGGGATCGAGGCGGGCATTCCCAAGGAAGTGCCGGCGCTCACCGTCAACCGCCTGTGCGGGTCGGGCGTGCAGGCGATCGTCTCCGCCGCGCAGATGCTGATGCTCGGCGATGCCGAGATCGCCGTCGCCGGCGGCAGCGAAGTGATGAGCCGCGCGCCTTACTATGCCCCCGCCACGCGCTGGGGCCAGAAGATGGGCGACGCCACGATCATCGACGGCCTCAACGGCGCGCTGACCGATCCGTTCGGCGGCGGGCTGATGGGGGTGACCGCGGAGAATGTCGCCGAGCGCCACGGCATCGACCGTGCCCGGCAGGACGCATACGCCGCCGAAAGCCACGCCCGTGCCGCCCGCGCGATCGCGGAAGGCCGGTTCGAGGGGCAGATCGTGCCGGTCGAAGTGAAGGCCGGACGCGCAACCAAGTCGTTCGATACCGACGAGCATGTCCGCGCCGATGCCAATGCCGCCGACCTCGCCAAGCTGCGCACGATCTTCAAGCCCGACGGCAGCGTCACCGCGGGCAATGCCTCGGGCATCAACGACGGCGCCGCCGCTTTGGTGCTCGCCAGCGAGAAGGCCGTCGCCGAGCACGGCCTCACGCCGATGGCGCGCATCGTCGCCTATGGCCACGCCGGCATCGACCCGAATTTCATGGGCATGGGCCCGGTGCCGGCCACACGGGCGGCGCTTGCCCGCGCAGGCCTGTCGATCGCGGACATGGACGTGATCGAATCGAACGAAGCCTTTGCAGCGCAAGCCTGCGCCGTCTCCGACGCGCTTGGCTTCGACGCCGCGAAGGTGAACCCCAATGGCAGCGGCATCTCGCTCGGCCATCCGGTCGGCGCGACCGGCGCGATCATCGTCACCAAGCTCGTCCACGAGCTGGCACGGACCGGCGGGCGCTATGGCCTGGCGACGATGTGCATCGGCGGCGGCCAGGGCATCGCGCTGATCGTCGAGCGGGTTTGAGACAGCCTGCACTCCTTCTCCCCTTGTGGGAGAAGGAAGGGGCCCGCGAGGCGAAGCCGAGTGGGAAGGATAAGGGGGAACAGGGGCAGTAACGCCTGCTTCCCCCTCCCTTCCGCCGCCTTCGTCGGCTCCCTCCCTCTCCCACAGGGGAGAGGGAAATTCAGCTCACCCCGCGCTATACGCAGCCCGCAGCTGCAGCTTGTCGATCTTCCCCGTCGACCCGCGCGGCATGGCGGACACGCGCACCACCGCATCGGGGATCCACCAGGACGCAACCTGCCCCCGCAGCGATCCCAGCAGCTCCTGGTCGCTGATCTCCTGGTCCTCGCGCAGCTCGACCAGCAGCAACGGCCGCTCGCCCCACTTCACGTCGCTGCGGCCGATCACGGCGGCGAGCGAAACCTGGGGCAGCGCGCAGACCACCGCTTCGATCTCGGCCGGGTTGATCCACTCGCCGCCCGACTTGATCAAATCCTTGGCGCGCCCGGTGATCATTAGATTGCCGGCGCGATCGATCCTGGCGAGGTCGCCGGTGTCGAACCAGCCTTCCGCATTGGTCGCGCTGCGGTCCTGGCCGAAATAGCGGTCGATCACCGCGCCACCGCGCACATGCAGCCGCCCTTCGACATCGCGCTGCTCGGGGAGCGGCACGCCGCTCGCGTCCATCAGCATCAGGTCGACGCCCAGCGCCGGCCGGCCCGAGATCGCGGCATCGCGCGTCGGCGCACTGAGCACGCCGAAGGTGCCGACGGGGGACAGCTCGGTCATGCCCCAGCTGGTCTGCACCGGAATGCCCAGCTGTCCTTCGATGCGCTCCATCAGCGCAGGCGGCATCGATGCGCCGCCGACGAGGATCCGGCGCAGCGACGGCAGCGTCATGCCGGTGGCGTCGAGATGGTCGCACAGGCCCAGCCACACGGTCGGCACGCCCACGGCAAGGGTAACGCCTTCCGCCGCGATCAGCCGGGCGAGGCTCGCACCGTCGAGATGGCGGCCGGGCAGGACGAGCTTTGCCCCCGCCGCCGGCACCGCGAAGGGCAGGCCCCAGGCATTGGCGTGGAACATCGGCACCACGGGCATGACGACGTCCTGGCTGGTGATGCCCGACACGTCCGCCTGGAGCAGCCGCAGCGTGTGCAGGAAGCTCGAACGGTGGGTATAGGTCACGCCCTTGGGCGCGCCGGTCGAGCCCGACGTGAAGCATAGCCCGCTCGGCGCCTTCTCGTCGAAATCGCCCCAGGCCACGCCCGCGTCGTCGGCCTGGCCGAGCAACGGCGCGAGCGGCACGATCTCGGCCTTGCCATAGCGCTTTGGCGACATCTCGCCGTCGATCACGAAGACGCGCTCGATCCCCGGCGCATCGTCCAGGACCTTGAGCGCCATCACCATCAGGTCGGCGCTGACGATCAGGATCCGCGCGCCCGATTGCGCCAGCATCCAGGCGAGCTGGCTGGGCGTGAGGCGCGGGTTGAGCGTGTGGCACACCGCGCCCATGCCCATGATCGCGTACCAGCTCTCGACATGCGCCTGGCTGTTCCACGCCAGCGTCGCGACGCGGTCCCCCTGCCGCACGCCTCGTTCGGCGAGCAGGCGCGATATTTTCCGGGAACGCACGCGCAGGTCGGCATAGGTCGTCCGGCCGATCGCGCCGCCTTCGCCCGCGGTCGCGACCTCGACCCCGGGATGCCATTTCGCCGCATGCTCGACGATCCGGTCGAGCGTCAGCGCGAAGTCCTGCATGGAGCCGTCGATCACTTGCAGCTCTCCGTGGCAGCCGGCAGCGGCGGCGCGATCACGCCGACATTCCAGTTCCAGGGCAAATTGCCCGCGGCGCGGCGCCGGCAGAAGACCTGGTCGTGCAGCGCATATTCGGCCGGTTTCAGGTCCGCCGCGAGATGCGGCTTGTCGGTGAAGTTCATATAGGCGGCTCGTTCATCATGAGAGGGCCAGCGCGGCTGGCCGGGGGCGCTCGGCGCGCCGGACCTGGCGAAGCTCGCCCAATAGCCGACCATCGCGTCGGAGAGCGCGCGCTCGCCCGGCGTGTTCGGAATCGCCGGCCACAGCGCGGTCACCCGATCGATCGTGCCGAACATGTACGGCACTTCGGACACGTGGAAGGCATGAATGCCCGCCTCGTCCGCGGCCGGATAGCCATGGTCGAAATAGTACAGGTACGCCGGCTGTCCGACCTTCGCCTGCTCGCGCACCAGCTTCTGCGAGTTCCAGGCGAAGAAGCCGTCGCGCGCGGCGGCGAGCAGGTTCCTGCCAATATCGCTGGCCGGATAGAGCCGCAGGAATTCGTCGGCGAGCGGGCCATAATTGGCGCGGATCTTCGCCTCATAGCTCTCGGGCGTGAAGGTCGATGCCTCGGGCAGGCCGGGCAGGATCGACTTCATCGTCGCGATCTCGCCGGAAGTGAAGCCGGTCATCAACGGCACCCGCGCCTGCTCACCGCGCTCGAACGTATCGAGCAGCTGGCGAGGGATCACCTTGCCGTCGACGATCGCGGTCGAGGCGAAGCCCGCCTTCACCGCGCGGGCGGCGAGATCGGGGCCGGGAATCGCGCGCAGATCGGCGACGGTCTTGGCGCCCATCGCCGCGGCATAATGCGCGCCCAGCGCCTCGCCCGAAGGCACGCCGTGCGCCGTCGCCTTCAATTCGGGCAGGTTCATCAGCGAGGCGCTCTGCACGATCGCCTTGGCGAACAGCCCGCGCGCCTGGGGCGCGACGAGCAGGTGCAGGATCGCGAGGCCACCGGCGGACTCGCCCGCGATCGTGACGTTGCCCGCATCCCCGCCGAACGCGGCGATGTTGGCCTTCACCCAGCGCAGGGCCGCGATCTGGTCCATCACGCCATAATTGCCCGAAGTCCCGTCGGGCGATTCCGCGCTCAGCCCGGGATGCGCGAAATAGCCGAACACGCCGAGCCGGTAGTTGATCGACACGACAATCACGCCGCGCCGCGCGAGCGCCGCGCCGTCGAACATCGCCTGTTGGGACGATCCGCGCACCAAATTGCCGCCATGGATCCAGACGAACACCGGCGCCTTCTTCGCCTTGGCCGGCGCCCAGACGTTGAGCGACAGGCAATCCTCGCTCATCGCCGGATAGGTCTCGGCATAGATGCTGCTCGGCGGCGCCGGCGGCTGCTGGCAGGCGGCGCCGAACTGGGTCGCGTCGCGCACGTCGCGCCAGGCCGGGACCGCCACGGGCGGCTTCCAGCGCCTCTCGCCGACCGGCGGCAGCGCATAGGGAATGCCCTTGAACACCCGCTGCCCCTCGGCCGCGACGCCGCGCACGGTGCCGGCGGGCGCCTTGACGATCGACTGGGCTTCCGCCGGCGTAGCGCCGACAAGCGCCAGGCCCAGCGCCGCGAAGCGGTGCGCTATCCCCATCTCACTCTCCTGGATTCTGTTCGGATCAAGCGCCGGCGTTCAGCCGATCACCTTGTTGAGCCGCAGCCACAGCTGCTGGTCGAATTCCTTGTCGGGCGCGGTCGCCCCCGTGCGCACCACCACCAGCTTCCTGCTGGGCACGACATAGAGCCGGCGGTTGAACGCCCCCAAGGCGGCGACCATGTCGGCCGGCGCCGCGGCGACCAGCGGGCCTTCCTTGCGGTTGCCCAGCGCGCCCATCATGTACTCGCCGCCGTTCAGCCACCACAGCCGGCCATAGGCAGGGTTGGTCGGCGACCGCTCGAACATCCGCTTGAGGCTGGCTTCGGAGACAACGCGCTTGCCGGAGTTCGACACGCCGTTGTGGAGGATCATCAGCCCGAACAGCGCCGTATCGCGCGGGGTGGTGACCAGCCCGGTGTCGTTGCCGATGCTGGCCAGCGCCGGCGGGCGCTTGCGCCACGCGGTGTTGGCCATGCCCGCCGGCACGGTCAGCCATTCGCTGGTGAGCGTCTCGAGCGGCCGCCTGGCCGCCGCCGCGACGATGCGCTTGCTGATCGCGTAGACCGGCGTGTTGTAGAAGAAGACGCTGCCCGACGGCGCGACATACCCGAACTTCTCGTCCAGCCCCGAGCTCATGTGGAGCACGTCGATCACGCGGATCTTGGCTTCCTGCTCAGGCGATGCCTTGGACCAGCCGGCGCCTATATAGTCAGACACCGGCTTGGTGACGTCGATCAGCCCCTTGTCGATCGCGACCGCGATCAGCACCGAGACGAAGCTCTTCTGCTGCGAGGCGACGTCCTCGAGCAGCGCGCCGTCGCCGGTCTTGCCATAGACGAAGAGCGGGAACTGGCGTTCGCCCTCGGGCGCCGGGAAGTTCTTCTCGACCAGTATCTTGCCGTCCTGGATCACCAGGAAGCCGGTGGTGTTCTGGTTGCGCAGATAATCGAGCAGGTTGTTCGTCGCCGCGTCGGCTGCCGGGGCGACAGTCGGTGTGCCGGTCCGGGCCGGCGCGGCGGGCGCGATCGTCACGGCGGCGATGGCCGCGAGCAACAATGCCTTGATGTGCGATCGAGCCTTCATCCTCATCTCCTGTTCGCGGCGCGTTTTCTTATCGGGGGTGCAGGGGCGGGAAGCGGCGCATCGACACGGACGCGGGGGCCGCGCGCGAGCATGATCCGCGCGACTTCGCCCTGCATGAAATAAAGTATCTCGCGCGCAGCCTGGCTCGCCTTGTCGGCATCGCGCTCGACCAAAGCGGCGCGCACCTTGCGCCAATGCTCATAGGGGCCGGGGCCGTTGGCGTTGAGCGCGAGTGCTGCATAGGAGAAGTGGAAGCGCGTCTTGCGGCGCACCGCCTCGATCATCTTCTGCGCATCGGGGCTGGCGGACTCGGCCATCTCGCTGAAGATCTCCTCGGAGACCTGGATGATCTGTTCCGCCGGCACGCCGCTCGCCGCATCGCTCAGCATCCGGTCGATATTGACCAGCATGTGGCGGATCGCCGTGTCGGTGCCGCGCAGGCAGGCGAAGCGCGCCGCCAGGCCATAGAGCGCGGCGCGCACCTCATAGAGGTCGAACACTTCCTCGACGGTGGTCGAGGAGACGCGGGCGCCGCGATTCTCCTCGAGCTCGATCAGCCCGTCATCGGCGAGCGTGCGCAGCGCGCGGCGGACGATCGAGCGCCCGACTCCGAATTCGCTGCACAGCCGCGCCTCGCGCAGCCATTCGCCGGGGGCAAGCTCGCTCTTCTGGATCTGCAGCCGCAGCGCATGCGCGAGATCGTCGGCGGTCGGCGAAGGGCCGGCCATGGCCGTTTCCCCTGCGTCTCCGCCATGCAGATCCTCTGCTGATTCCTGATTGTCGCTCAAAGCCTTGCCCTCTCACGGAATGGATGCACCTGTGTCGATGCTACCAGCCCTGCACGACCATTTCTATTGTGGCGGCTGGCTGGGAGCAAGGGATTTGTCGCACCATAAAACAAAGATTGTCGTACAATCTGTTGACACAATGCCCCGTTCGACGGATGAAAAGGGCAGGCGCCGCAAAAATGCGCGCCATGGGAGGATGCATGCGAGATTTTCTTGCCACTACGGCAACCCTTGCGCTCGTCGTCGCGACGCCGGCCCTGGCGCAGACCACGACCGCCACTTCCGATAGCGCCGAGAGTGCGCCTGCCCCGCAGGATGCCCCGGCCGCCGCCGACGCAAAGCGTAGCCAGGACGACATTGTCGTCACTGCGCGCCGCCGCGAGGAGAGCATCCGCGACGTGCCGGGCACGATCAACGCCGTGACTGCCGACCAGCTCGAATCAAAGGGTCCGGTCGCGGGCAGCGGCGATCTGCTCAGCACCACGCCCGGCGTGCGCTTCAACGACGTCGCCAGCGAGAACCTTGCCGAGGTCTCGATCCGCGGATCGGGCACGGCGCGTGCCACCGGCGCGGATTCGGGCGTCGGCCTGTTCGTCAACGGCGCCTATGTCGGCAGCTCGACGCTGGGCGGGCGCAATTTCAAGACGCTCGACTATTTCGACATCGAGCGCGTCGAATCGCTCCAGGGGCCGCAGGGCGCGCTCTATGGCCGCAACTCCGAGTTCGGCGTGGTCAACATCGTGCTGGCCAAGCCCAAGTTCGAAAGCTCGGGCTATGCGCGCGACATGTACACTTTCGGGCTGAACCAGAACCGGTTCTCCGCAGTGGTCAACGAGCCGCTCAGCGACCAGGTCGCGATCCGCGTCGGCGGCGAGATCTATGCCCAGAGCGGCGGCTTCTATTCCAACCCCAACCGCGATGCCTATTACGACCGCACCCGCGGCTGGAACGGCCGTGCGCAGCTGCGCTACCGTTCGGGCGATCTCGACGTGAACCTGCTCGTCGACGGACAGGACCTGAAGCTGCCCAGCTTCGTCAACAGCCTGACCATCGCGCCGGGCACCAATGCCGCGGTGCCGCTGGGCTATTACCAGTCGCGCTACGTCCTGCCGCATGACGGCAAGGACAGTTTGCAGCAGAAGGTCGGGCGGGTGATGCTGAACGCCAGCTACGACCTTGGCTGGGCCAAGCTCGAATCGACGACGATGGCGACGCGCTGGCGCTCCAGCCAGTTCTACGGCGCGGCGATCGACTTCGCGACGCTCCAGTCGATGCGCCGGCAAGGCGAGCTCGGCATCTATCCCTTCACCCAGGTCCACACCAATGTGGTCGATCGCACGCTCTACCAGGACCTCCACCTCACCGGGACGAGCGGCAATCTGAACTGGATCGTCGGCGGCGAAGGCCTGTACCAGAACGACGATTACCGGCTGGCGATCAACTCCTCGCCCTGCGCCTTCACGCTGGTCACCCAGAGCGTCTGCACGGGCACGCCGACCGACAGGGTCTGCCTCAAGCCGCTGCCGACCTCGGCCAACTGCCCGGCGGTGCCGGCAGGAATCTACGGCACCGACAGCAACACCAGGCAGCGCATCTATTCGATGGCGGCCTATGCCTCGCTGACCTACCAGCTCGGCAACTTCTCGCTGGCCGGCGAGGCGCGCATCTCGCACGATTACAAGACGGCGACGCAGTTCATCTACGCGCTCTACACCACCAACTATACGCGCCAGCCGACGACCTTCGTGTTCAAGTCCGAGCAGCCGGCGTTCACCGCGACCGCGAGCTACAAGATCCCGGGGCCGACGGGCACCCTGCTCTACGCCAAGGTCGGCACCGGCTACCGCGCGGGCGGCGTCAACAACGGCTCGCTCAATGCGAGCGCCCCCAATCCCTTCCAGTTCACCTATGGCAACGAAACCACCATCGGCTACGAAGCCGGCGTGAAGTCGACCGTCACGCGCGGCGTCTTCGTGCGGCTCGCGGGCTATCTGCAGCGCACCAAGGATGCGATCACCAGCATCAATGACGGCTGCACGCTCACCAATGCCTGCGGCGCGGCGGGGCAGCAGTTCAACCTCAATGGCGGCACGATCGAATCCAAGGGGATCGAGGCGGCGCTCGACGGGCGCTGGAAGCTGGCCGGCGGCACTTTCTCGCTCGGCCTGAACGCTGCCACCCAGCGCGCGCATTTCGTCAAGATCCCGGCCGGGGTGACCGGCCTGCCGACGCTCGACAGCTCGGTCGCCCAGATCCCCGACTGGACGATGTCGGCGAGCGTCGATTACCGCCATCCGATCGGCGAAAAGGCCAACGCCTTCATCAACTTCAACTATCAGGGCCAGCGCGGCGGCATCCAGGACACGGTGACCGCAGCGACTCCCGCCATTCCGATGACCGATTTCGATCTGTTCGGCGCGCGGGCGGGCCTCAACCTCAACAAGATCCAGATCGCGGCGTTCGTGCGCAACATCACCGATCGCCAGATCCAGGTGCTGAAGTTCATGTCGGCGGGCTATCCGCTCTCGGTGCGCTACAACAAGCCGCGCACCATCGGCGTGAGCATGTCCACCCGCTGGTAAACTCCGGGGCGGTTCTTCCATCTCCGCCTTCACCTACCTGCCGGCTCCCCTGTTTAGAGGAGCCGGCAGCCTTTATCCCCAGCGCATCGGGAGGGCCGGTCCTTGGCTACGCAACAATCGTCCGGCAAGGCGCCGAGCCTGAAGATCGCGGCAATGGCCTCCGCCGGCGCGGCGATCGAATGGTATGATTTCTTCATCTACGGCACCGCCGCCGCTTTGGTCTTCCCCAAGCTGTTCTTCCCCGCCGACATGCCGCTGTTCGTCGCCCAGATCGCCGCGTTCAGCACCTTTGCCGTCGGCTTCATCGCCCGCCCGATCGGCGGCATGGTCTTCGGCCATTTCGGCGATCTCCACGGCCGGAAGAAGGCGCTGGTCGCGGCGATGTTCATCATGGGCGCGGCGACCACGCTGATCGGCCTGCTGCCCACCTATGCGACCGCGGGCGTGCTCGCGCCGCTGATGCTGGTCGTGCTGCGCTTCCTCCAGGGGCTTGCGGTGGGCGGCCAATGGGGCGGGGCGGCGCTGATGGCGATCGAGAGCGCACCGCCGAACCGCCAGGGCTTCTACGGCAGCTTCGTCCAGGTCGGCGTGCCGCTGGGCGTGGTGCTCGCCAATACCGTGTTCCTGATCGCCAGCACGCTGATCGATGCCGAGAGCTTCGCCGCCTGGGGCTGGCGGATCGGCTTCCTGCTCAGCATCTCGCTGATCTTCGTCGGCATCGTCATGCACCGCACCGTCGCCGAGCCGGAGCCCGCGGGCGCGGCGCCCGCCAAGGAGGAGGCGGCCAGGTCGCCGCTGTGGACGGTGCTGCGCGAGCATGGCGACCAGGTGCTGCTCGCCGGCGGTGCGTTCATCGCCAACAATGTCTGCTTCTACATCGCGATCACCTATGCGGTGGCGTACGGCACCACCACGATCGGCATCGAGCGCGAGACGATGCTGTTCGCCGTGATGATCGGCAGCCTGGCGATGATGCCCGCGCTGATTCTGTGCGGCGCATTGTCGGACCGGTTCGGCCGCAAGCCGATCTTCGTCTTCGGCGCGATCTTCTCCGCGATCTGGGCCTTCGCCGTCTTCCCGCTGATCAACAGCGGCGCGCCCGTCGCCGTCACGCTGGCGATCACCATCGCCTTGTTCTTCGTCAGCATGATGTACGGCCCCCAGGCCGCCCTGTTCGCCGAGCTCTTCCCCAAGGAAGTGCGCTATTCGGGCGCCTCGCTCGGCTATCAGATCGGTACCGTCGCCGGCGGCGGCTTCGCCCCGATCGTCGCGACTGCGCTGTTCGCGCATTACGGCACCAGCGCGCCGATCTCGGTCTATCTCGCCGCGACCTGCGTGATATCCTTGGTCTGCGTGCTGTTGCTCGGGAGAAAGCGGAATGCCTAGTCGGCGAGGATTCCTGGCAGGCGGCGCCGCACTGCCGGCGACCGCAGCGATGGCCAAGGTCCCGGAGGACCTGGCCGCGAAGGTCGCCGCCGATCTCGCCAGATATATCGGCTTCGGCAGCAAGCAGGCCGGCGGCGCGGGCGACACTGCCTGTGGTGCCTGGCTCACCGCCGAACTCGAAACGCTCGGCTTCAAGGTCGAGCAGCAGCCGGTCTCCGTCCCCTATTTCGTGCCCCGGCAATGCGAACTGCGCAGCGGCCAGGCGCAGGCGGCGGTGTGGCCCCAGCCGATCGTCATGCCCACCGGTCCCGAGGGCATCACCGCCCCGCTGGTGCGCGTCGATGCCGGCGGCCGGGCGGAAGGCCCGCTCACCGGCGCGATCGCCCTGATCGACTTGCCCCATGGCCGCTGGTCGACCGCGCTCTCCAAGCCGATCCACGACCCGATCGCCGCGGCCTTCGCAGCCGGCGCCAAGGCCGTCGTCGCGATCACCAATGGCCCGACGGGCAAGGTGATCGCGCTCAACGCCGATGGCCGCAAGCCGATGTTCACCGGCCCGGTCGCGCTGCTCGCCCCCGCCGATGCCGGCCCCTTCCTCGCCGCGGCGATTCCGGGCGACCGCGCGACGCTGACCCTCGCCGGCGAGAATGGCCGCCGCCCCGCGTCCAACTTCATCGGCCGCCTCGATCGCGGCAAGCAGAAGTGGCTGGCGATCTCGACCCCCCGCTCCGGCTGGTACGGTTGCGCCGGCGAGCGCGGCGGCGGCATCGCCGCCTGGCTGTGGCTGGCGCGCTGGGCGAGCAAGGCGGTGACCGGCTACAACCTCGCCTTCATCTGCAACACCGGCCACGAATATGAAAATCTCGGCGCCGCCGAAGCGCTCAAGGCAACCGCGCCCAGGCCGGCGGACACGCATTTCTGGCTGCACCTCGGCGCCAATGTCGCCTCGCAGGACTGGCACGACATCACCGGCCAGGTGCTGCCGAGCGTCGATACCCAGCGCTATCTCTCGGTAACCCCCGACCTGCTGCCGCTGGCCCGCGAGATCTTCGCCGGGCTTCCGGCGCTCGAGGCACCCTATTCGAGCGCGACCATCTCGGCCGGCGAGCAGATCGAGATCCTCGCCGCGGGCTATCCGAGCGTCGCGGCGGTGTTCGGCATCCACCGCCACCACCATGTCGCCAGCGACGATGCACGCTGCGTGTCGGCGGCGAATGTCGCCCGGACGGCGCAGGCATTCCAGCACCTGATCGAGCGCGCCGCTCGAACCTAGTCCATCCCGAACGTCCAGGCATGGCCGAACTGGATGTAGAAGACGAAGCCGCCGGGCCCATAGGCGAAGTCGAGCCCGGCATCGAGGCCGAGCTTGCGCGCGATCCGGTAGCGGAAGCCCGCGCCGCCGGCGAAGATCGCGCCGCTGTCCTTGTAGACGCGCCGGTCGCCGCCATCGGTGGCGCCGACGCCCCCGAACGCCAGCAGCGACCAGCGCGGGTTCAGCTGCCAGGTCAGCTCCAGCTCGGAGCTCGCCATGTTCATCCCCTGGTAGCGCCCCGCCTGCACGCCGCGCAGGTCGATCGACGGCGCGAAATAGGCCGGGAAGTCGCCGCGTATGCCCTTCATCTCGAGCTTCTGGCCGATGCGCCATTTGGGTCCCAGCCGGTCGAACGAATAGCTCTCGATCGTGAACAGCGTATAGTCGCGGTCGCTGCCGAAGGCGCCGCGATTGAATTTGGCTTCCATATAGGCGTTGGTGCCGCGCGTCGGCGTGATCGGGTTGTCGCGGTCGTCGAAATGAAAGCCCAGGCCGAGCGCGCCGGTGTGCAGCGTCTTGCTGAAGTCGCCGGCGAACTTGTCGGGCACCTTGTCGCCCAGGTCGA
Source organism: Sphingomonas sp. GW821-FHT12D09 (assembly GCF_058807215.1). NCBI lineage: Bacteria > Pseudomonadati > Pseudomonadota > Alphaproteobacteria > Sphingomonadales > Sphingomonadaceae > Sphingomonas > Sphingomonas sp. GW821-FHT12D09. Next base: position 422,714 of record NZ_JBXAQL010000004.1, read on the forward strand.
GCTCGGAGCGCAGCTTGCGGAAATCGAACAGCGGGCCCGCGGAGAAGCGCGCATCCTTGAAATGCCACATCGCCGAGCCGATGACCCCATAGTCGTAATGGTTGGTGTATTCGATCCCGTCGGCCGCGAAGCCCGGATAGGTGGTCAGCGTGATCTTCCCCCGGCCGACGCCGATCTTGTAGTTGAGCCGCCCGTCCAGGACATAGCCGCTGCGGAACGCGCCATAGCCATAGGAGCCGTTGCCGGTCTTGAACGCGGCGGCGGCGGTCTTGGTGATATTGCGCGGATTGTCGGGATCCTTGGTCAGGAATGCCAGGGCGACGCCGTACCCGCCATCGACCGCGGGCTCGGTGATGATGATCGGCACCGGCAGGAAGCCGCCCTTGGCGAGCACGTTGGAGAAGTCGAACTTGCCGTCCTCCTCGTCCTTCAGGCGCGCGAACAGGCCCTTGTGGTGCGGCGCTTCGGGTTGCGCCTCGGGCTCGGGCGGCGGCGCTTGCTGCGCACGCACCGGCGCCGCGCAAGCGAGGAGCAATGCCATCGCCAATATGGGTTTTCCGCGCATCGCCTTCCCTTCGCCTGACCTCCCAGCGCTAGGGGAAGGCAACTAGGCCAGCCATCGGGGGCAATCCCGCTTTCGGGCGCCGAGAACCCCGAGACGAAGCGAGGGAACAGCCAGAGCCCGCCGTCGGTTCTGCCGTGCGGAGGTTGGCCATGATGACGGCGCGAAAAGCATTGCTGGCATGCGGCGCGGCCGCGCTGCTCGGTGGCGGATTGGTCGGCATGGGGCTCGGCAATTATGCCCAGTCCGGCGCCTTCGAATTCTACAAGCAGGCGCCCCCGCCGGCGATGCAGAGCGACTTCGCATCGACGGCGGACGATGCGGGCTATTATCCGCTGAGCCGCGCCGCGGCGACGCCCGCCTATCCCGAGAACCCGTCCCCGCCACGCATGACGATCGCGCGCGCCGCCGAGCCCGCGGACTATCGCCCAGTCCCCCGGATTAGAGACGAGGCGCCGCCGGCGATCGAGGAAGCGTCGGTGCCCGACGACCCCGCGCCGGTGATCGCGCCGCAGCGCGGTTCGTGGAGCGCGCCCGAGGAGAGTAGCGCCGCACCCGCCGAAGCGGCGGCCGGGGTGGTGACTTCCTAGCTCGAGGCAATCCTTCGCGACTTGCCCCAATGTTCCCGGCCTGCACCGGGGCACCTATATCGCTTTAGCCGAGCAGCTCGCGCTTGAGCTGCGCGCCCAGCGCCTCTGCTCCACCCCCGACGATCAGATGGAGCCGCTTTCCCGACAGGCTGGCCGAACGCACCACGGCGCTCAGCGCGGCGAGGTCGACAGGACCCGCATCCTCGACATCGATCAGCACGCGCGTTGCATTGGCGGCAACGGCGCGCACCCTCGCCTTGCCGAGCGCAGCGCGGATGCCGCCGGTATCGCCGCTTGCCACAGGCGGTGCCGTCACGGGCGCAGCAACCGGCACCGCAACCCCCGCGCCAACCGCCGCGCGCACTTCTGCCGCAACCTGGTCGGCGATCGGCCCCAGCACCACCTGCAGCCCGCCGCCCTGCAGCTTGACCACGCCGCGCGCGCCCAATGCCTTCAGCCGCGGCTCGTCCGCCTTGCCGATGTCGACCAGCACCAGCCGCAGGCGCGTGGTGCAGGCATCGACCGAGCGGATGTTCGCCGCCCCGCCCAGCGCCAGCGCGATGGCGGTGCCGCGGTCGCCCGCAACCTCCAGCGGAGCCGCATCGGCCTCGATCGGCTCGCGCCCGGGAGTCTTCAGGTTGAACTTGCGGATGCACCAGCTGAAGGTGAAGTAATAGATCGCGGCATAGACCAGCCCGACCGGGATCAGCAGCAGCGGCTTGGTCGCCAGCCCGAAGTTCAGCACATAGTCGAACAGGCCGGCCGAGAAGCCGAAGCCCAGCTTCACGCCGAGCAGGTCCATCACCACCATCGCCACGCCGGTCAGCACCGCGTGGATCAGGTAGAGCACCGGCGCCAGGAAGATGAAGCTGAACTCGATCGGCTCGGTCACGCCGGTGAGCAGCGAGGTCAGTGCCAGCGACAACAGCAAGCCGCCCACCGCCTTGCGCCGCTCGGGCAGCGCATTGCGGTACATCGCCAGGCAGGCAGCAGGCAGGCCGAACATCATCACCGGGAAGAAGCCGGCCATGAACGAGCCCGCGCTCGGGTCGCCCGCGAAGAAGCGCTTGATGTCGCCGGTCGCGCCATGGAAGTCGCCGAGCAGGAACCAGGCGATATTGTTGATGATGTGGTGCAGCCCGGTGATCAGCAGCAGCCGGTTGAGCAGCCCGTAGAGGAACAGGCCGAGCGGGCCGGCGCCGAGTACCCAGCGGCTGAGCGCGTCGATCCCGGTCTCGATCCAGGGAAATCCCAGCCCGAAGGCGGCGGCGAAGACCAGGCCGGCCAGCCCCGAGACGATCGGCACGAAGCGCCGTCCGCCGAAGAAGGACAGGTAATCGGGCAGCTTGATCGCGTGGAAGCGATTGTAGAGCAGCCCCGCGACGATCCCCGAGGAGATGCCGACTGGCACGCTGAGCTTGGAGATTTCCTTGGCCCGCCACGCCGCCTGTTCGAGCGCGCTGGCCGAGACCAGGTCGGTCGGCAGGTGCAGCAGCACCTTGGCGCCTTCGGTCGCGACCAGATAGGTGACTACGCCGGCCAGCGAGGCCGCACCGTGATTCTCCTTGGCGAGCCCGACGGCGACGCCCGCCGCGAACAGCAGGCCGAGGTTCGAGAAGATCGCATCGCCCGCCGCCGCGATGAAGGGGATGTTCAACATGTCCGCCTGGCCAAGCCGCAGCAGCAGCGCCGCGATCGGCAGCACGGCGATCGGCAGCATCAGCGCGCGGCCGAGCGGCTGCGCCTTGGAGAGCAGGGCGGAGGGACTGAAGCTCATGCTTGCGCTTCCATGGCTAGGGCGCGGACTTCCGCCGCGGATTGGGCGTGGCACGCGCGTTCGGCGAGCGCGATGCAGGCAGGCATGTCGAACGCGGCGACCGCGGCCTTGACCGCCGGCACCTGCGCCGGCGTCGCGCTCAATTCGGTGATGCCAAGCCCGATCAGGATCGGCGCGGCGAGCGGATCGGACGCGAGCCCGCCGCACATGCCGGCCCAGCGGCCCGCCTCGGCAGCGCCCTTGCCGACTTCGCGCACCAGGCGAAGCACTGCCGGGTGCATCGCGTCGATCCGCGATGAGACCGACGCGTTCCCGCGATCGGCGGCGAGCGTGTACTGGGTCAGGTCGTTGGTGCCGATCGACAGGAAGTCGGCTTCCCTGGCGATCTGCCCGGCGAGCAATGCGGCGGCGGGCGTCTCGATCATCACGCCGAGCGGGATGACATCGGTGATGCCAAGCTCGGCGCGCACTTCGTCCAGAAGCGCACGGACCGGACGATAGTCGCCCAGGTCAGCGACCATCGGCAGCATGATCCTGCACTGCGCCGCCGGCACCGCGCGGAGGATCGCGCGCAGCTGGATGCGCATCAGGTCGGGCCGCGCCAGCGTCAGCCGCACGCCGCGCAGGCCGAGCGCCGGATTCTCCTCCGCGTCCATCGGCAGATAGGGCACCGGCTTGTCGCCGCCGATATCGAGCGTGCGGACGATCAGCGGGCGCTCGCCCAGCGTCGCGGCGATCGCCGAATAGGTCTCGCGCTGCTCCTCCTCGGTGGGCGCGGTCTCGCGCTCGAGGAACAGGAACTCGGTGCGCAGCAGCCCGCAGCCTTCGGCGCCGGCACTCACCGCGGCGGCGGCATCGCGCACCGAGCCGAGATTGGCGAAGACGTGGATGCGCACTCCGTCCGCAGTGTGCGCCGATAGTTGCGCGGCGGCCAATTGGCGGGCGCGGCGCTCGCGCTGGGCGGAAAGGCGGGTGCTGGCGTCGGCCAGCGCATCGGCATCGGGATCGACGCTCAGCGTGCCGGCATCGGCATCGAGGATCACCGGGGTGCCGTCTGCGATGGCCAGCACGCCCTCTCCGGCGGCCACCAGCATCGGCACGCCGGCCGAAGCCGCGAGGATCGCGACATGTGAGGTCGGACCGCCCTGCGCTGTGGCGATCCCGGCAAGGCGCGCCGTGTCGAGGCTGAGGAATTGCGAGGGCAGCAGATCCTCGGCGAACAGGATCGCGCCCTTGGGCAGCGCGGGCGCGGCTGGCGCGCTGCCGCCCAGCAGCCGCCCGATCACCTGGCGTTCGAGATCGGTGAGATCGGCGATCCGCTCGATCAGCAGCGCATCCCCCGTGGCGTGCAATGCCCCGGCGGCCTGCGCCGTGGCGGCGCGCCAGGCGAACCCGGCGCTGCGTCCTTCGGCGAGGTGGCGCGCGGCAGTGGCGGCAAGCTCGGGATCGGCGAGCAGCGCACGGTGCGCCTCGGCGATCTCGGCGGCGGTGCCATGCGCGCCGTCCAGGCTCGCGGCGGTGTCGGCAAGCGCCTTGGACAGCGCAGCCTGCTCGGCAGCGACACCGGCGCCGTCGGCCGGCACGTCGAGATCGGCGCTGCGCAGCTGGAAGGCCTGGCCGATGGCGAGGCCGGGCGCGGCGCGGACCGGGCCTATGCTGGTTGCGGACACTCTGGGCGCGGATGCGTGCGCGGTCTCGTGGAAATTGGCGAGGATCAGTTCGGCGACGGCGTCGACCGCGGCCTGGGCGTCGCCGCCCCGCGCGACGATGCGCACCTCGTCGTCCTTGCCCGCGCCCAGCCCCAGCAGCGCGATCGTGCTGCGCGCGTTGGCGCTACGATCGGCGGCGTGAATGGCCACGTCGGCAAGAAACGGCTTGAGCGCCGCGGCGATGCGCGCCGCCGGCCGGGCATGGATGCCATTGGCCGCCGTGACCCTTACGCGCCGCTCTGCGCCAACATCCGAGGCCATAGCGTCCACTGTTGCAACATCCGCACGCGAAACCCGCCCGACGACCGCTCCGGCCGCGACCGTTCGGCCCAAGGGTTCAAGCCCGAGCGCGTAACCTTCGCTAGCAATGATGACCGGAGTGATCAGAGCCTTGGCCTCGGTGGCAATGGCATCGAGGTCGAAGGCGATCAGCACGTCCCCGGCCTGCACCCGGTCCCCCGCGGCCACCTTGGCCTCGAAGCCCCTGCCCCCCAGCGCCACCGTCTCCAGCCCGATATGCAGCAACAGCTCGGCACCATTGCCCAGCCGCAGCGTCACTGCATGCGCGCTTTCCGGCACGTTGATCACCTCGCCGGCGGCCGGCGCGCGCAGCACGCCTTCGGTCGGGTCGATCGCGAAGCCGTCCCCCATCATCCGCTCGGCGAACACCGCGTCGGGCACGTCTTCCAGGGGTGCCAGCCAGCCCGCGAATGGGGCGACCAGCGGTATCGTATCGCTCAAGGGACCAGCTCCACCGACTCCAGCGCCCACATCGGATTCACGCCATTGGCGGCGTAATCGATGCAGATATCCTCATTACCCTGCCTGAGCGGCAGCGGCGCGAGCAGGCGGGTCAGCCCCGGATTGCCCACTGCCGAGGCCAGCGGCAGCGTCGCCAGGATCGGGCCCTTGCAGGTGCCGGCATGGACCCGGAACTCGCCTGCGGGCGTGGCCGCCGGGGGAATCTTCACATGGTCGATGTCCTTGCCCAGCTGGAAGTTGAACGGGATCTGCCCGACGGTGAGCGCCACCGCCTTCCCCCCGCCCGTGGGGGCGTCGTTCCACTGCCAGCAGGGCTGGAAGATATCGACCAGGAAGGTCGCGCGCGGACCCGCCGCGGGATAATCGTCCTCGATCCCCAGCACGACCTTGCCGGCGCAGGTCTTGATGTCCTCGTCGGTGCGGGTGCGCACCGCGCGGCCGTCGATCGTCCGGTCGATCGCGGCGCTCACGCTGCTCCCTTCGAGGAAGCTCGCGGCGCGCAGGCGCGTCGGCAGCCGCAAGTCGAGCGGCGCCGAATAGAGCGGCGAGCGAGCCGTCACCGGCGTGCCGTCGGTCGTGTAGCGCATCGGCAGGCCCGACTGGTTCTCCAGCGCCACGGACACGGTCTTGGCGCCGGCGCGATAGTCGAGCTTGGGATGCACTTCGAACGCGCTGGTCGCGGCGTTGAGACCGAGCGGCTTCATCCGCTCCAGCTGCGGTACCAGCCGCTGGACGAACTCGTCATAGTTGCGCCCTTCCGGCTTCGACCAGCCGATCTCGGCGATCGCATTGCCGCGCGGGAACATCGCCCAGGCGGCCCGCGCATCGGTGCGCATGCGCTCGGACCAGAGATTGCCCTGGACGCCAAGCACGTGATGCTGCTGCTCGGCCGGAATCTGGTCGACCGGATCATAGCCATAGACTTGGCGAAGATCGATCAGCGTGCCGCGCGCCGGCGGCTCGTTCGGGCCCCAGCCCTGGCGGTTGTCGAGATAGAGGATCGGCGACGGGCTCATCACTGCGTCATGGCCCTTCTTCGCCGCCTCGATCCCGCCCTTGATCCCGCGCCACGACGTGACGGTCGCATCGGCGGGCATGTCGTCGCCTTCCAGGATCTCGTCCCAGCCGATCAGCTTGCGGTCGTGGGCCTGGAGATAGGTGGCGATGCGGTGGATGAACCATGCCTGGAGCGCCGTCTCATCCTTCAGGCCGAGCGCCTTGATCTTCGCCTGGATGACCGGCGACGCCTTCCACTGGTCCTTGGTCGCCTCGTCGCCGCCGACATGGATATACTTGGACGGGAACAGCGCCATCACTTCGCCGAGCACGTCCTCGAGGAAGCCGAAGGTCTTGTCGTCGACATTGTAGAGCCAGGGAAAGATGCCCGCGTCGCTCTCGATCCCCACCGGCACCGGTGAGGCGCTGGCGAGCTCGGGATAGGCGCGGATCGCGGCGAAGGCGTGGCCCGGCATCTCGATCTCGGGGACGACGGTGATGCCGCGCTTGGCGGCATAGGCGACGATCTCGCCGATCTCGGCCTGGGTGTAGAAACCGCCCATCTTGGGCAATTTCGGCGCGCCGGGCGCCACCGCCGGAGTGCGCCAGCCCGAGACGCTGGTCAGCTTGGGGTATTTCTTGATCTCGATCCGCCAGCCCTGGTCGTCGACCAGGTGCCAGTGGAGCGTGTTGAGCTTGTTGACCGCCATCCAGTCGATCAGCTGGCGGACATAGGCGGGCGAGCGGAAGTTGCGCGCGACGTCGAGCATCAGCCCGCGCCAGCCGAAGCGCGGCGCGTCGTTGATGGCAAGGCCGGGGATCGTCACCGCGCCGGTGCCGCTCGCCTGGGTCGCGGCCTGCCACAAGGTGACCGCGCCGTAGAGCAGCCCGGCATCGTCGCCCGCCGTGATCGTCGCGCCGGTCGCGCCGATCTCCAGCCGATAGCTCTCGGCCTTGCCGGTGGCGCCGCGCACGAAGCGGATGGCGGCATGCGGCGAAGTGGCGGCGGTGCGCAGCGCGAGCCCGCGCGAAAGCTTGAGCAGCTCGATCAACCGTTCCGCCGCAGCGCGTGCGCCGGCATCCCCTGCGGGCACCAGCACCGGCGTCGTCGCAGTGAGCGCAAAATGGCCCGGCGCGGGCTGCATGTCGGCGGGCGCCGGGAGCAGCCGCGGCAATTGCTGCGCGCTGGCGGGAACGGCCGCCAGCAGGGCAGCGGCGGCGAGGAATGCGAGACGGATGGAGATCACGCTGAGGCTCCCGGCTTTGGATCGCGCGAGCTTAGGCGGCTTCCTGGCCCAGGCAATCGCGGCATGCAGTGCAGGCATGCGCTGCAGACAAGAAAAAGGGCAGACAAGAAAAAGGGGCGGCGGCTGGTGCGATTGCTCGTCCATCCGCCGCCCCAGTGCACTACACCAGGTTGGAGATCAGAAGTTGACGTTCACGGTCGCCAGCGCCTTGCGGCCGCTCTTGTAAACGCCGCGCGGCAGCTGCTGCGTGTTGGCGTATGCGTAATATTGGCTGTCGGTCAGGTTCATGCCCGAAAGCGTGAGCCCGATTTCCTTGGTGAAGTTCCAGGTCGCCGAGACGTCCACATTGGCGGCGTCGCGGACATACATCTGATCGCCGCGGTCGATGCCGGTGAAGTACTTCGAGCGCCAGGTATAGGTCGCGCGCAGCGCCACCGGGCCGGTCTCGAAGAACGGGCTCAGGCTTGCCTGGTGCCGCGAGTTGTAGGGCAGGTCGGCACCGTTGTTCGCCGAGCCGTCCGAATAGGTGTAGTTGGCGAGGATGCCGAGGCCGAAGGGCAGGCTCTGCTGATAGGCGATGGCGAAGCCCTTCACCTCGGCCGAACCCGCATTGAACGGACGGGCGATCTGATAGGTCGTCACCATGTTCTGCGACGTGTTGAAGTGCTGCTCCGGCGCGGTCTGCGTCAGGATGTAGTTGCTGATGTCCTTGTAGAACACTTCGGCCGACAGGATCGCGCGGGGCGCCAGATACCATTCGAGCGACGCGTTGAAGTTGTTCGACTTGTAGGGCTTCAAGTCCGGATTGCCGCCGCCGCCGGTGAGGATCTGGTCGGAGAGCCAGAAATAATTGGTCTCGTCGGCATAGTTCGGGCGGGCGATCACCTGGGCCGCGGCGAAGCGGAAGATCAGGTCCTTCTTCACATCGGCGATGATGTTCACGCTCGGCAGGACATTGTCATAGCTGCTCTTGGTCGTCTGCCATACCCAGTCGGTCTGGGCCGTGCAGGTCGCGCCCGGCTTGCAGACATAGCCCGCGCTGTCAGTCGCGGTGTGGACGTAGCGCACGCCGAAATTGCCGCGGAAGCCGCCGGCGTCGAAATTCGCCTGGGCATAGAAGGCGTGGATCTTCTCCTTGATGTCCCAATTGCCCGCGGTGAACTCCGCCGCGGCGAACTTGGACGGAGTCGGCAGGTTCGGACGGCCCTGCACATAGTTCACCATCGAGTCGCCGTTGATGATGAAGCGGCCGGCCATCTGGTCGTTGATGCCGTCGAAGCCCGACAGGTAGTTGTCGGCGACGGTGCGCGTGTCGAAGATGCTCGCCGGCTGGGTGAAGCCATTGGCACCCGCAAGCGCGACGCCTTCATATTGCTGGCCGGTCTCGTGCTGGCGATATTTGTAGCCGAGCTGGATGCGCTTCAGCACGCCGTCGAACTTCAGGCCGAAATCGGCCTGGCCATAGCGCTCCTTGTCGGTGGTCGGCTTGTTGACGAGGTTGCCGCTCCAGCCCGAGTCGGTGACGAAGGCCGCCGGGTTGCCGAGCACGTTGCTGGTATAGCTGATCGTGCCGGGCTTGTCGGGCGCGCCGCTGATGTCGACGGTGTAGTTCGCCCAGTTGAGGAACTCGAGGAACACCTGCTTCTTGGTGCCGCCGTCCGCGTCGGACACGCCGCCTTCGACATTCAGGTCCCAGTTCACATCGTCCCAGCCGACCTGGCCATGGAAGGTCTGCGAGTGCATCTCGGCGACGCGGTACTGCGCGTCGAGCACCGACAGCGCGTTGTTGAAGGTCGCCGACTTGACGATGCCGTCCTGCACGGTCAGCCCGGTGAGCCGGCCGGCGCTGTTCCAGACATTGCCCGGGAAGGCGTACATCGACTGGTTGAGATTGTCATAGGTCGCATCGATGCGCAGCCAGTCGGCGGTGATCGTCAGCTCGTCGACCGGCTTCCACTGCGCCGTCGCCGAATAGGTCAGCCGCTCGCGGTCCTGCGCGAAATAGGAGGTGCCGAACGCGTTCGGGAACTTGGCGTTAGGGTTCGCCGCCAGCGTGGTGGCGCAGGTGGCGGTGCAGAGACCCGTATAGGTACGGCCGGCGGCCGGAACCGCAGGCGCCGCGAGCGAGCTGGTGTTGGCATCGTTCGCGCCGGCCCAGAAATTCGCGGTGATCGTGCCATAGCTTTCCAGGCCGTCGCGGCGCAGCTGGTCCTTGCTGCGCTGGAACGAGGCGAGGATGCCGAAGGTCTTGCTGTCATTGTGCCAGCTGACCAGCGCGGCGCCCTGCACGTCGCCCTTCTCGGAACGGTCATTGTAGAGATAGCCGAGCGAACCGGCGACCACGAGCGGCTTGAGGTCGAGCGGCTTGCGGGTCAGCACGTTGACGGTGCCGCCGATCGAGCCTTCGTCGATGCGCGGCTCGGGCGACTTGTAGACGTCGACGCGGTTGACGAGCTGCGGCGCGAGCAGCGCGTAGTTGAAGGTGCGGCCCGGATTGTCGAGGATGAACCAGTCGGCCGAGGCGACCGTCTGGCCGTTCAGCAGCGTGCGGTTCAGTGCCGGATCGGTGCCGAGGATCGAGACCTTCTCGCCCTGGCCGAACGCACGGTCGACGGTGACGCCCGGAACCAGCGTCAGCGCTTCCGCGACGTTGGTGTTGGGAAACTTGCCGACATCTTCGGCCGAGACCGAGTCGATGATCGCATCGGCCTTGCGCTTGGCATCGATCGACTGGGCGAGCGATGCGCGGAAGCCGGTGACGACGATCTCGCCGTCATCCTGCGCCGGCGGCGTGGTGTCTTGTGCATGCGCGGTGCCGCTGAGCAGCGCCATGGCACTGGCCGTGCCGATAAGAAATCCCCGGATCCCCATGTCTCATCCCCTTGGTCAGATGGTTCTGAACGTACTTATGATTCATTGTGGTATGGCACTGGCAGACCAGTCGCATACCAATATCTGTACCATTCCCCACTGGGCAGAGGTCGTCAAGACAGATTCTTACAGCTACATTACAGACCGGTGTAATTTTTCGCTGGCGTGTGGTCTGTTATTGGTACTAGTGTTGCATCAGGCACACAGCCGACCGATTAGGGGAACCGATGCCGCTGCTGGCGCAAAAGATCAGGCCGCTCGAAGGAGCAGGCAGGGGGCCGCTTTACCGGCAGCTCGAGACCGCGTTGCGCGAGGCGCTGCGCGACAATGTGCTCAAGCCCAACGAAGCGCTCCCCGCCGAGCGCGACCTGGCCGCCGATCTCTCCGTCTCGCGAATCACCCTGCGCAAGGCGATCGACAAGCTGGTGGACGAAGGCCTGCTGGTCCGCCGCCACGGCGCCGGCACCTTCGTGGCGGGCCGCGTCGAGAAGCAGTTCGCCAAGCTCTCCTCCTTTTCCGAAGACATGGCCTCGCGCGGCCGCACCGTGCGCAGCGAATGGCTGATCCGTGAGGCCGGCGTGGTGACCGGCGAGGAATCGCTGACCTTCGGCCTGAGCCCGGGCACTGCGGTCTATCGCTTCCACCGCATCCGCTATGCCGACGGCGTGCCGATGGCGGTCGAATTCGCGATCATCCCGGGCTTCGGCCTGTCCGAGCTCGAGGACGTCGATTCGTCGCTTTATGCCGCGCTCGAAGCCACCGGCAACCGCCCGGTGCGTGCGCTCCAGCGGCTGCGCGCCGCGCTATGCGATGCCGAACGTGCCGCCTTGCTGGGCGTAGAGGTCGGCGCGCCGGTCCTCTACATAGAGCGCCGCGGCTTCCTGGCCGATGGGCGGGTGATCGAAGCGACCACCAGCTGGTATCGCGGCGACGCCTATGACTTCGTCGCCGAACTCGACATGCGGGGCTGAGCCGATGAACCCCGAAACCACCAAGATGTTCGCCGAAGCGGGCGAGGCCGGCGCGGCCGTCCGCCGCCAGCTGGACCAAAATGCGCAAGTGGTACGCGAATTGGGCGCAGACCTCCGCGCGCGCCGTCCCCGCGGCGTGCTCACCTGCGCGCGCGGCAGTTCGGACCATGCCGCCACCTTCGGCCGCTATCTGATCGAGACGCGGCTGGAGCTGCTGACCACTTCGGTCTCGCCCTCGGTTGCCTCCGTCTACGGTGTCGAAACCGATTATTCGGACATGCTCGCGCTCGGCATCTCGCAATCGGGCAAGAGCCCCGACATCCTGGCGGCGATGCGCGCGGCCAAGGAAAGCGGCGCGCGCACCGTGGCGATGGTCAATGTCGAGACATCGCCGCTTGCCCTGGAATCGGACACGCTCGTCCCGCTCCAGGCCGGCGCCGAGGTCAGCGTCGCCGCGACCAAGTCGTACATCGCCGCCCTCGCTGCCCAGCTCCACCTGGTCGGCGAATGGGCGAATGACGATGCGCTGAAAAGCGGGATCGCCGCGCTGCCCGATCTGCTGGAGACTGCCTGGGCCGCCGACTGGTCGCCCTTGGTCGAGCGGCTGCACGATGCGCGCGGGCTCTATGTGATCGGCCGCGGCATGGGCTTCGGCGTGGCACAGGAAGCCGCGCTCAAGTTCAAGGAGACCTGCGGGCTTCATGCCGAGGCGTTCAGCGCCGCCGAGGTCCGCCACGGTCCGATGGCGCTGGTCGGTCCGGACTTCCCGCTGCTCGTCTTCCGCCAGGACGATGCCACCGCGGATGGCGTCGACGAACTGGTCGCCGATGTGCTGGCGCGCGGCGGCGACGTGCTGGTGAGCGGCGGGCATGTGCCGGGCGCGATCCACCTTCCCCATCCTGCGGCCGGCCCGGCAATCGAGCCGATCCTGCAGATCCAGGCATTCTACCGCGCCGCCAACGCGCTCTCGATCGCGCGCGGCTTCGATCCCGATCGGCCGCCGTCGCTCGCCAAGGTGACCGAGACGATCTGATGCAGGCGCTGATTCCGACTCGCGCGCTGGTGGACGGCGCGCTGCAAACCGGCGTCGCCGTGCTGATCGATGGCGCGCGCATCGCCGGCGTGGTGCCGGCCGATGCGATTCCCGCCGATGCCGCGATGCGGCATCTCGCCGGCACGCTCGTCCCAGGCTTCATCGACACCCAGGTCAATGGCGGCGGCGGCGTGCTGTTCAACGATGAACCCACGGTCGAAGGCATCGCCGCGATCGGCGCCGCGCATCGCCGCTTCGGCACCACCGGCTTCCTGCCGACGCTGATCAGCGACGATATCGAAGTGGTCCGCCGTGCGGTCATCGCGGTCGATGCGGCGATCGAAGCGGGCGTGCCCGGTGTGCTCGGCATCCATATCGAGGGCCCGTTCCTCAACGTCGACCGCAAGGGCATCCATTCCGCCGACAAGATCCGCCCGCTCGATGCCGAGGGCATCACGGCGCTGACCGGCCTCCAGCGCGGCCGCACGCTGGTGACGCTTGCCCCCGAGCGCGTGGCGATCTCGGACATCGAGCAGCTCGTCGCCGCCGGCGTGATCGTCGCGGCAGGGCACACCAATGCCCGCTACGACCAGGCCAAGGCGGCGGTGGCCGCCGGCATGCGCGGCGTCACCCATCTGTTCAACGCGATGTCGCCGCTCGGCTCGCGCGAGCCCGGCATGGTCGGCGCCTCGCTCGACTCCGGCGAACTGGTCTGCGGCATCATCGTCGATGGCCATCATGTGAATCCGGCGACGTTGCGTCTCGCGCTGCGTTGCAAGCCGGCGAGCGGCTTCATGCTGGTGACCGATGCGATGCCTTCGGTCGGATCGGACGCGGGCGATTTCATGCTCCAGGGCCGCCACATCACCGTGAGGGACGGCGCCTGCCGCAGCGACGACGGCACGCTCGCCGGATCGCATCTCGATATGGCGGCGGCGGTGCGCAACACCGTCGAAATGCTCGGCGTCGATCTCGCCACTGCAGTCGAAATGGCCAGCGCCAGCCCCGCTACGCTGATCGGCCTCGCCGACACGCATGGCCGCATCGCCACGGGCATGGCCGCAGACCTGGTGCTGCTCGACGATGCGGGAGAGGTCAGCGCGACCTGGATCGGCGGGGCTTAGAGGCTAAGCCCAAAGCGCGCCGACAGTATTTCGTCATCCCCGCGAAGGCGGGATCCAGGGTAGTTCGGGAAATCGCAGCATTCGCGCATTGGGATTCCGGAACGGCCAAAGCGCCCCGCGCACGCGCAGCTCTTGGCTCTGGATCCCCGCCTTCGCGGGGATGCGATGGGAAGGGCAATGAACCGCGGCTTGCAATGTAGGATTTCGCCTGCTCCAAACTGGTGGATGCAAGCCGTCCTTCTTTTCCCCATCTATCGCACCCGCGGAAACGCGCGTGAGAGGGGAAAACAGGCTCCCCGTAGCGTATGTTTCGTAAACTTCCGCGGCCCTCGACCTATCCGAATCGGCTGCGAATCGCTGCCTGGCCCCGGGGCTTCACCGCACCGGCTTGCCCCGCTTTGCCCACAGGCGTAGCGCTTCCGCATGACCGACTCCACCAAGCAGCTCGACTATGTCGAGGCGCATCTCGACGATAGCCTGGACCGACTCTTCGCGCTGATGCGCGTCCCCTCGGTCTCCACCGACCCGGCCTATGCCGAGCAGTGCCAGCATGCCGCGACTTTGCTCTCCGACGAGCTGAACGGCTTGGGCTTCACTGCCCGCGTCGCGCCGACGCCCGGCCATCCGATGGTGGTCGCGCATCATGACGGGGATGGCCCGCACATCCTGTTCTACGGCCATTACGACGTGCAACCGGTCGATCCGCTCAATCTGTGGAAGCGCGATCCCTTCGATCCGGTGATCGAGACGCGCGCCGATGGTGCGAAGCAGATCGTCGGCCGTGGCGCCTCGGACGACAAGGGCCAGCTGCGCACCTTCGTCGAGGCCTGCCGTGCCTGGAAGGAGACCGAAGGGCGCCTGCCCTGCAAGGTCACCATATTGTTCGAAGGCGAGGAAGAATCGGGCTCGAAGAGTCTCGAGCCCTTCCTCCACGCCAATGCCGAGGAGCTGAAGGCCGATTTCGCGCTGATCTGCGACACGCTGATGTGGGACACCGAGACGCCAGGCCTCACCATCGGCCTGCGCGGCATGGCCGCCGGCCAGGTGACGATCCGCGCGGCGTCGCGCGACTTGCATTCGGGCCTTTATGGCGGCGCGGCGCGCAATCCGATCCAGCTGCTCTGCTCGATCCTCGGCGAGATTAAGGACGCCGATGGCCGGGTGACGCTCGACGGCTTCTATGACGGCGTGCCCGAGGTGACGCCGGAAGTCCGCAAGAGCTGGGACGCGCTCGGCTTCGACGCCTCGGAGTTCCTGGGCGAGATCGGCCTGAGCGTGCCAGCCGGCGAGAAGGGCCATGACGTGCTCGAGCAGGTCTGGTCGCGGCCGACCGCCGAGATCAACGGCATCTGGGGCGGCTATACCGGCGAGGGCTTCAAGACGGTGATCCCCGCAGAAGCCCACGCAAAAGTGAGCTTCCGCCTGGTCGGCACGCAGAACCCTGATCAGGTCTGGACGGCGTTCGAAGAGCATGTCCGCTCGCGCCTGCCCAGCGATTGTTCGGTCGAATTCACCGGCCGCGGCCCCGGCAGCCCGGCGGTGACCGTCTCCAGCGACAGTCCGCCGCTCGAAGCCACCCGCGCGGCGCTCGACGCCGAATGGGGCAAGGCGGCGCTGATCGGCTGTGGCGGCGGCATTCCCGTCGTCACCTCGATCTCGAGGATCCTGGGCATGGACACGGTGCTGGTCGGCTTCGCGCTGACTGACGACAATATCCATTCGCCCAATGAGAAGTACGACCTCAAGAGCTTCCACAAGGGCATCCGCTCCTGGGTGCGAATCCTGGCGAAGCTCGGTGAGATGGCGAAGGTGCCCGCCTGATCCCACTGGCCCGGATCGCCGGCTTGCGGTAGGTTCGGGGCCATGGGGAACGGGGCGCGATATCTTGCACTGATGCTGGCCGGCGTCGCGCTCGCGGCGTGCAAGCCGGATGCTGCAAAGCCTGTGCAGAAGGCCGAGGCGAGCGAGCCTACCGCCTCCGCGCCGGTCGCGGCCAACGCGCCGCTTCACGATTGGCTGGTCGGCAACTGGTCGTTCGAGGCAAGCTGTGCGAGCGACTTCATCGCCCATTACGGCGCCGATGGCAGCCTGGACAACAGCGGCGAGATGGGCGGCTGGGCGCTGGCCGGCAACACCATCACCGAGACGATCCGCGAGCGCTATGACAGCGCGGCGAGCGACGGCGCCGAGAAGGTCGAACCGGCCGAGACGCGCAACTACACGGTCGAGCGCATCGACCAGGATCACGGCACGATCACCTATCAGGGTCGCGAGGTGCCGATGCTGCGCTGTTGACGGCACCGGCCGAAGGATCGATAGCGACACCATGGTTCCCCTTTCGTTCGCCGGCCACGAGTTGATGGCGCTGCCCGAGGGGGCGCTCTACTGGCCGGCGCGCCGGGCGCTGCTCGTCGCCGACCTGCATTTCGAGAAGGGCAGCTGGTTTGCCCAGCGCGGCCAGATGCTGCCGCCCTATGATTCGATCGCGACGCTGCACGCGGTGGAAGCGTTGGCAACGCGGACCCAGGCCCGCGAGCTCTGGTGCCTGGGCGACAGCTTCCACGATTCGAAAGGCTGCGAGCGGCTGCCGGCGGACGCCCGCGCGCTGCTCACCGACCTCACCACCCGGCTCGACTGGCGCTGGATCACCGGCAACCATGACAGCCTGCTGGTCGATCATTGCGGCGGCACGATCCTGGAGGAAGCCGAAGTCGATGGCCTGATCCTGCGCCACGAAGCCGAGCCCGGCGATCCGCGCCCCGAGTTGTCGGGCCATTTCCATCCCAAGCTGCGCCTGCGCATCCGCGGGCGGCAAGTGGCGCGGCGCTGCTTCGTCGCCTCGCCGACCAAGCTGATCCTGCCCGCCTTCGGTGCGCTCACCGGAGGGCTCGATGCGCATCACCCGGAGATCGTCCGCGCCGTCGGCCGCAGCGCCCAGGCATTGGTCGCACTTGAGGACCGGCTGCTGCGCTTCCCGCTCGCTGCCTAGTCGTCGGCCTTGCGGTCCTCGATATTGGCGCACTCGACCGGACCCTGTCCGATCACCTTGCACTTGCCGTTGCCGATCACCCGCACAGCGCCGCTTGAAGTGGCGCTGACCTGTGCATTGTAGCGCACGCCGACGGTCAGCGCGCCGCTGCTTCCCGATACGAGCACAGCATCGGCGCTGGTGAGCCCGCCCGCGTCGAGGCTGCTCGCCCCGTAGAGCCGAACGCGCAGATGGAGCGCGCTGCCGGCCAACGCGACCACCCCCGCCCCCGCCATGGTCACGCTCAGATCCTGCGTATCGACCTTGCCGACGTCGATCCGACCCTCGCCATTGAGTGCGATGTCGATCCGACTGTCCTTGAGCTCGGCGATCCTGAGCAGCGTGCCGCCGTTGGTCTGCACCACGCGCAGCCCCGGCACCGAGACGCGGATGCGCGCGCCGCTCGCGGCCTTGCCCCCGGCCGATTGCCAGCCTTCGGTGCCGGTGTTGAGGACTAGCGTCCCCGCCTCGACGCGGACCCCCACCCGATCGATCACGGCGCGGTCGCCGCCGATCCTCACGCCGGGCGATCCCGGCACGACTTCGACCGCGAACGGCCCGTCGACGCGGAGCCGATCGAAGCCGGTGACCATCACAACGCGCTCGTCGCCCGGCGCCGCGGCACCGACGAGAAGCAGGAACGGGGCGAGAGTGAGCCGGTGCATGGCCCACCCTCGCCCGGCTTCAGCCCCTATGCAAGATCAGGGGCACGCGAGATCAGGAGCAGCGCGCCTCGCCCGAGCCTAGCGAATGGACGCTGCACTTGGCGCCGCCGGTGAGCTCGACATCGCCCGAACCGATCAGCGAAACCGAGGCCTCGCCCTTCACCACGCCCTTCAGGCTGCCCGAGCCAGCGATCGAGACATCCGCACCGGTCGCGCTGTACTTGCTCGCATCGACATCACCCGAGCCGGCGATCGACACCGAGAGCTTGCCGCCGCTGCCCGCGACGTCGAGATCGCCCGAGCCGGCGATAGACAGGTCGGCATCGGTGGCGGTGAGCGAGGCGATGCTGAGATTGCCCGAACCCGCGATGGCGCCGCTGAAGTCGCCCTGCGCCTTGTCGACGGTCATGTTGCCCGAGCCGCTGACGCTGGCGGCGGTGAGGCTGGGCAGCGTGACATGGATCTTCATGCCGTGATCGCTCGACATCGAAAAGCCCTTCTCGTCCTTGCGACCGACGCGCAGCGTGCCGTCGACCACCTGGATCTCGAGCTTGTCGAGCGTCGCCGCATCGCCTTCGGCGGTGACTGCGAACTGGGCGCCATTCTTCACCTCCACATCGTCCGGGCCGCGCAGATCCACCTTGGTGAAGCCGCTGGCGGCGAAATTGCGGGTGGTGCCGGCACCGCTCGGCGGAACGGTGTTGCCGTCCTTTTCCCAGCTGGCGTGGCAGCCGGAGATGGCCAGGGCCGGCACAAGGACCAGGCCGATCAGGGCAACGCGCATCAAACTTCTCCCGAGACTATGTGTGTTGCTAAACCAATACACTATCGATCAGACAAGGAAAAGGGGCGGTTTTCAAGGCCGCCCCTATCCTTGGAAAGTCACAAAAGTCGCAACGCTCACGCGCGTGCGCGCGTCAGGCCGGAACCTTGTCCTTGTTCCAGGTCACCGCTGCCTTGCGCAGGATGTCGAGGATCTTCTCGAGCGCGGCCGGCTCGTCGATCTCTTCCATCGCCGCGAGCTCGCGGGCGAGGCGGCTTGCGGCCGCTTCGAAGATCTGGCGCTCCGAATAGCTCTGCTCGGGCTGATCGTCGGCACGGAACAGGTCGCGGACCACTTCGGCGATCGACACCAGGTCGCCCGAATTGATCTTCGCCTCATATTCCTGGGCGCGGCGCGACCACATGGTGCGCTTCACCTTGGGCTTGCCCTTGAGCGTGTCGAGCGCTTCCCTGAGCGTCTTGTCGCTCGAGAGCTTGCGCATGCCCACGCTTTCCGCCTTGTTGGTGGGAACGCGGAGAGTCATCTTCTCTTTTTCGAAACGCAGCACGTAAAGCTCGAGCTGCATCCCCGCGATTTCAGATTTCTGGAGCTCGATGACACGGCCAACGCCGTGCTTGGGGTAAACGACATAATCGCCGACGTCGAAGGACAGCGCCTTTGCAGCCATGTGCGAGGAACCTTTCGTGTAACCGGCCCCGACGGGGCGGTGTCCACCCTGGCGGAATGCAGGGCGGGCTGGTCGGGGCGACTTCTTTTTGTTTCTCCGGGCGGAGGGCAGTCTTCCTCCGTCGGCGCCCATTTAACACGCTTGCAATAAAATTACCAGCCAAACGTCACCATTTGGCTGTGCAAAAATGCAGTTTTCCGCAGGTTCATGCGGATTACGCGGTCTTAACCGCCAAATCGGGTAAGCCTAGCTGCCCGATCCCGGCTCGGCGGAGAAGAATTTGTCGAACTTGCCTTCAACGTCCTTCATCGCATCGGCATCGGCGGGCACATCGCCCTTCTGCGTGATGTTCGGCCAGGATTCCGAATAATTGCGGTTGAGCTCCAGCCACTTCTCGAGGCCGTTCTCGGTATCCGGCAGGATCGCCTCGGCCGGGCATTCCGGCTCGCATACGCCGCAATCGATGCACTCGCTCGGATTGATGACGAGCATGTTCTCGCCCTCGTAGAAGCAGTCGACCGGACAGACTTCGACGCAGTCCATGTACTTGCACCGGATGCAGGCGTCGGTGACGACATAGGTCATGGAAACTGGCCTCTTGGATCGGAAACGTGACCGTCCTGCTATGCCCGTCGATTCCAGACGTCAATCAAATGGCGCTTCCTGCGAGACGTTCTCAGCGATGCTGAGGTCCTGATAACAGGCCCTTCCCTCGGCCGGCGGACCCCGCCGCGCCGGTAGCTGCTCGACCCGTACGACACGCACCTTGCCATAGAGCGGGAAGGCGATGACGCAGCCCACGCGCACCGAAGCGGAGCTGCGCTCGACGCGGCGGCCGTCGATGCGCAGCGTGCCCTTCTCCGCAATCCCCTGCGCGGCCGAGCGGGTGGCGGCGAGGCGCGACCACCAGAGGAACCGATCGACCCGCATCGTCGCGCCCTCAGCCATGCTTCAGCTCCGCGAGCACCGCGAACGCATTGTCGCGCGGCGGCGCCTTGGGCTTGGGCGGTGCCACTAGGCCCTGCCAGATCCAGCGCTGTGGCTGGCCTTCCGCGCCGCGCGCGGTGCGGAAACCCAGCTGCGCCATCAATCGTGCCAGGGTCTCGGCGGTGAGCCCTATCGAGGTGGCGAGCGCGGGATCGGGGGCGAAGGGCTTTCTTCCTTGGCGTGCATCATGCGCGGCACGGGCGATCCGCTCGACCAAGTCGAGGCGCACGGCCTGGGCACCGAGCGGGCGATAGCCATAGGGCAGGTCGGCGCCGGGAGCGGCGCGCGGCAGCACGGTGGCACCTTCTGCCGGGGCATCGGGCAGACCCATCAACTCGCGCCGCCAGCGCGCGGCGGTCGGTTTGAGCAAAGCGGGGGCGAAGAGATCGAGCGTGCCGATGGTGACGCCGATCTGGCGCAGCCGGTGACGGGCCTGCCCATCGAGCGCTTCGATCAGGGCGGCAGCCGCACGGCGCGGCAACAGGCCACCCGCTTCGAGCAGCGCATTGGCGAGCGCGCGCAGCGGTGAGCCAGCCTGCGGATCGCGCGCCACTTCATCGAGCTTGCCGAGCACGGTGAGGCGCGTGCCGATCTGATCCGCGAACCAGCGTTCGAGGCGGCTTTGAATGGCGGCTTTCGCTTGGGGATCGAGAACGTCCAGCGAGCGATCCATAGCGATGCGGGGACGAGCAATGTTCGGTCCCGGCTTGAGATCGGCAATGGCGGAACCGCGCCATTCCATCTTCCCCGCAGAAAGCCGGAGTTCCCCATCCGCGGCTTCGATCAATGCCTGGCCGCGCTTCCGGTACTCGCTCCCAAGCCTTTTCTCCGCCGCCGCGAGCAGCATACGCTTGTCTCCCGCACGCGCCTCGGGCGCGACGGTGAAGTGGAACCCCTGAAGCGTGCCCAGCGGATATTCCTCGACGCTGACTTCGCCTTCCGGCCCGATCGTCACCGGCAGGTTCGAGGCATCGGCGCCGATCTGGCGGAGCAGCACGGTGGTGCGCTTGTCGACGAAGCGCTGGGTCAGGCTGGCGTGGAGCGCGTCGGACAGCTTCTCCTCGATGGCCCGCGTACGCTCGGCCCAGTGGATCGGGTCCTCCAGCCAATCGGCGCGGTGGGCGATATAGGCCCAGCTGCGCGCGGCGGCGATGCGTCCGGCCAGCGTCTCGACATCGCCGCCCATATTGTCGAGCCGCGCGATCTCGTCGGCGAACCAGGTGTGCGGCACATGCCCGCGTGCTTCGGAGAGATGGCCGAACAGCCTGCCGACGAAGCGGCTGTGCGGCTCGGCGCCGAGCTTGCGGAAATCGGGCAGGCCGCACGCCCCCCATAGCCGCTGGACCATCGCTGGCGAGCGGACGCGGTCGCGCACCCAATCCTCTTCGGACAGCCGCTTGAGCACGGCCAGGTCCACCGCTTCGAGCGCGGCGCGCAGGGCTTCGTGGTGCGGCTTGGCTTCCAGGCTGGCGATCAGCGCCTCGACGCTGTCGAAATCGGGTTCGCCTTCGCGCCAATAGAGCTTTTCGAGCGGCGGCACCCGGTGCGCCTCGATCGCAAGCACTTCCTCGGGCGTGAAGGCATTGGGGCCCTGCTCGTGCAGCGCGCCGAAGCTGCCGTCCTTCTGATGGCGTCCGGCGCGGCCGGCGATCTGCGCCATCTCGGCGACGGTCAGCCGGCGCTGGCGGCGGCCGTCGAACTTGTTGAGCGAGGCGAAGGCGACATGGTGCACGTCCATGTTCAGCCCCATGCCGATCGCATCGGTGGCAACGAGATAATCGACTTCGCCAGCCTGGAACATCTCGACCTGGGCGTTGCGGGTGCGCGGGGATAGCGCGCCCATCACCACCGCCGCGCCACCGCGCAGCCGGCGCAGCGCCTCGGCCACGGCATAGACTTCCTCGGCACTGAACGCGACGATCGCGCTTCGCCTGGGCAGGCGGGAGAGCTTCTTGGCGCCGGCATAGCTGAGCGTCGAGAAGCGCGGCCGGCCGATAACCTCGGCTTCGGGCACCAGCGCCTTGAGCATGGGTTTGAGCGAATCCGAGCCGAGGATCATCGTCTCCGCAAAGCCCCGCGCGCGCAGCAGCCGATCGGTGAAGACATGCCCGCGCTCGGGATCCGCCCCCAGCTGCGCCTCGTCGAGCCCGACGAACGCCACTTCACGCTCGAGCGGCATCGATTCGGTAGTGCACAAGAACCAGCGCGCCTTCGGCGGCAGGATCTTCTCCTCGCCGGTGATCAGCGCGACTTCGTCGGCCCTGCCCTTCATCCGGACGACGCGATCATAGACTTCGCGCGCCAGCAGGCGCAGCGGGAAGCCGATCATGCCGCTGGCATGACCCGCCATCCGCTCCACTGCCAGGTGCGTCTTGCCGGTGTTGGTGGGCCCCAGC
Organism: Sphingomonas sp. GW821-FHT12D09; assembly: GCF_058807215.1. Classification (NCBI taxonomy): domain Bacteria; kingdom Pseudomonadati; phylum Pseudomonadota; class Alphaproteobacteria; order Sphingomonadales; family Sphingomonadaceae; genus Sphingomonas; species Sphingomonas sp. GW821-FHT12D09. Next base: position 444,883 of record NZ_JBXAQL010000004.1, read on the forward strand.
ACCGCGGTGATCTCTGAACGCGCGAAACGACTCATTGCACTGTCCAAGATCGTTCCGAGTCGCCCCTTAAGCAACTCCCCTGCATTGGCGATTCGCCTTAACCATGTTGGAATTACTACCGAATATGCTGAAAGCCTCGCTTCATCGGCGAGGTGGCACAACTCGCCGCACGATTCGGCCCCAGACAGGGTACTTAATTTGACTTTAAGTCCTGCCTTCCACAGTGATCTAGTCGGTAGCCGGGGGTTTACGGCACGACATCGACGACCTTTTGGGGGGCGTTGCGCCTTGTATTTGCGTAGTGACCATGGAGAGAGCCTTGGCGGCGGCGCAGCACCTGCGCGCGTCACTGCGCCTGCGCAGGGTCTTTCCGCCCGCCTGAGCGAGCGTTTCGCCGATTTCGAATTCGCACCAGACCTGGGATCGCGCATCGGCTCGCTGACCTGGTATCGCGGTGCCGCGACCTGTGTCGGCCTCATCGCCGCTGCGCTGCTGCTCGCACCGGGCTTCGAGAATCCGATCTATGGCTCGGTCCCCGCACCGCTCTCCGGCGCCGAATGGGACGCGACCCAGGCGCAGGCGATCAAGCCGCTCGGCATGGGCGGCGGCACCGGCGTCCGCGTCGCCGCGACCGGCCTCGTCACACCGCTGACCGACACGCCGGAGCGGCCGATCCTCGAAGGCACCACCAAGCTGGCCTCGGGCGGCTCCTTGCTCTCGACGCTGCTGCGCTCGGGCATCGGCAAGACCGACGCCACCGCTGTAAGCAGCATGATCACCAAGGCCGTGGCGCTGGACGAGATCCAGTCGAACACGATGGCCGAATATACGCTGGGCCGCCGCGTCGACAAGTCGCAGCCGCGCCCGCTCGAGAAGCTCGATATACGCACCCGGTTCGACCAGCGCGTCGAATTCGTCCGCACCGGCAGCGTGCTGTCGATGCGCGCGATCCCGATCGCGATCGACAAGACGCCGCTGCGCATCCAGGGCACGATCGGCTCGTCGCTCTACCGCTCGGCCCGCGCCGCCGGCGCGCCGGCCAAGGCGGTGGAATCCTATATCCGCACGCTCGCCAGCCGCATGCCCGTCTCGCGGCTCAGCTCGCACTGCCAGTTCGACATCATCCTGGGCCAGGCGCGTGCCGAGACCGGCGAAGTGCAGCTCGGCAATCTGATGCTGGCGCGCGTCACCGGTTGCTCGAACGATGTGACGCTCGCGCCGTTCGAGCAGGGCGGCAAGACCACCTGGTTCGACGGCGCCGGCAAGGGCAGCAGCACCGGCTCGATGGCGATGCCGGCAAATGGCCGCTTCTCGTCGGGCTTCGGCATGCGCCGCCACCCGATCCTCGGCTATGTCCGCATGCACAAGGGCGTGGACATAGCCGCGCCCTGGGGCTCGCCGGTGTTCGCCGCGAGCGACGGCGTGGTCCAGTTCGCCGGGCGCAGCAGCGGCTATGGCAATCTGATCCGCATCAACCATGGCGGCCCCTATGGCACCGGCTATGGCCATCTCAGCCGCATCTATGTGCGCAGTGGCGAGCGCGTGCGCCGCGGCCAGCGGATCGGCGCGATCGGCAATGAAGGCCTGTCGACCGGCCCGCACCTCCACTATGAGCTCTACAAGAACGGCGTCGCGGTGAACCCGCGCTCGGTGTCGTTCACCAGCACCCAACAGCTGACCGGCGGCGACCTTGGCGAGTTCAAGGCGCAGGTCAACCGGCTGCTCTCGGTGCCGGTCGGGCACGGCGCAGTGAAGGACGCCGAGGACTGAGACGGTCGGCATTCCGCGAATGCCGGCCACCAACCCCCGTCCTACGGCGCTTCGCCGAGCGACTCGCCAAAGTTCACGAAGTACATGCCCAAAGCGGTTTTTCGACGCGCTTGAATTGACACAATTCCCGCTGACGCGGCGCATCTCGCAACTTCCTTGCGCGCGAGATCTCCTATCTTTCCAACAAGGCAAAGAGCGGCCGGACCAGAAGTCCGGCGAAGTGAGCCAAGCAGGCGAAATCCTACATTGCAAGCGGGCGGAGCCTCGCGGGCGGAGATCGGCTTTTGCACTGCACCGCAAACGCGGTATCGCTGCAGCAAGATGGATCTCTACCTCCCGATCGCCAATTTGTCCGTCAACGCGCTCGTCATCGTCGCCCTGGGCTTCGGTGTCGGGCTGCTTTCCGGCATGTTCGGCGTCGGCGGCGGCTTCCTCACCACGCCGCTCCTGATCTTCTACGGCATCCCGCCGACCGTCGCCGCCGCATCGGCCGCCAGCCAGGTGACCGGTGCCAGCGTCTCGGGCGTGCTCGCCCATTTCCGCCGCGGCGGAGTCGACATCCATATGGGCGTGGTGCTCGTCTTTGGCGGCATCATCGGCAGCCTGATCGGCGCAGTGTTGTTCACGCTGCTCCAGAAGAGCGGCCAGATCGACGTAGTGATCGGCGTGCTCTATGTGCTGATGCTCGGATCGATCGGCGGACTGATGCTGCACGAATCGGTGCAGGCGATCCGGGTGACCCGCGGTGCCAGGCCGCCGCGCCCGCGCAAGCGCCGCCACCATCCGCTGGTCGCGATGCTGCCGCTCAGGTGGCGCTTCTATTCCTCAGGGCTCTACATCTCGCCGCTCGCGCCTTTGCTGCTCGGCGTGTTCACCGGCATCCTGACCGTGCTGCTCGGCGTCGGCGGCGGGTTCATCCTGGTGCCGGCGATGCTCTACCTGCTCGGCATGGGCACGCAGGTGGTCGTGGGCACGTCGCTGTTCCAGATCCTGTTCGTCACCGCCGCGGCGACGATGGTCCACGCCACTACCACTAAGGCCGTCGACATCGTCCTGGCCGCGCTGCTGCTGTTGGGCTCGGTCGTCGGCGCGCAGATGGGCGCGCGCTTCGCGATGAAGGTGAAGGCGGAATATCTGCGGCTGATCCTGGCGGTGATCGTGCTGCTCGTCGCCGTCCGCATGCTGCTCGGCCTCGCCTGGCAGCCAGACGAGATCTATTCGGTCGAATTGCTGTGAAGCGGCTGATTCTTTGGGCTTCCGCTGCGCGGAAGGGCGGCACCGGCACCGCAAGCAGAAACGCTCTGCTCATCCTGCTGGCGCCTCTGCTGATGGGCCAGGCCAAGCCGACGCTCGTTCCCGACGTCTCGCAGCGCGACATCGAGATCGCCTATTCGTTCACCGGCGCCGAGCTCCTGCTGTTCGGCGCGATCATCTATCCCGGTGGCCGCACCCCCGAGCAGGGCGAGAAGCCGACCGATATCGTGGTGGTGGTCAAGGGGCCGACCCAATCGGTGCAAGTGCGCGAGAAGGAGAAGGTCGCCGGCATCTGGGTGAATGCCGAGAAGATGCGCTATCGCTCGGCGCCCAGCTTCTATGCGATCGCGTCGTCGCGCCCGATCGAGAAGATCGTCGATGAGCGCACCCGCGCCATCTACGAACTAGGCGTGGAAAGCCTCCAGCTTTCGCCGGCGTCCAGCGCCGCCCCCGAAGTGCAGACGCGCTTCGACAAGGGGATGGAGGATTTGCGCGCCCGCGCCGGCCTCTATTACGAAGCGCCGGGCGCCGTGGAGATCACCGATGGCGTGCTCTATCGCGCCCGGCTCGCCATTCCGGCGCGCGTGCCGATCGGCCGCTTCACTGCGGAAACCTTCCTGATTCGCGACGGCCGGGTGCTTGCCGCCGCGGTCCGCACCATCGAAATCCGCAAATCGGGCTTCGAGCGCTTCGTCGCCCACTCGGCCGAACACTATTCGGTGATCTACGGTATCCTTGCCGTCGCCCTCTCGATTCTGTTCGGCTGGGGCGCCGGATTCATCTGGAAACGGTTCTAAAGGCACCGAAACTCACCCAATATTTACCTCCCATCGGCAAATTGGGAGCGTTAACGGGGAGCAGCCGATGGACGGCCAATTTGGTGCGCGCGGGTTTGAAGGCGCAGCACCGTCAGTTTCATCTTCCGAGGGCCTGCCCTCACGCGCGGCGGTCGAACCGATTGGCGCGGTGCTGGAGATCGCCGGCTCGACGAGCCAGGTGCTGATCGATCCGGCGGCACTGCACGCACTCGCCGGCAGCGCCGATCCCACCGTCGCCAATGCCGGCCAGGTCGGCAGCCAGGTGAAGGTGCGCGTCGGCGCGACCTGGCTGATCGCCAATGTGCGCTCGCTGAAGCTCCAGGGCGAACATATCGCCGCCTATATCGACTTCCTGGGCGAAGGCGATGAGGAGCGGCTGACCGGCAAGCTCTACAAGTTCCGGCGCGGCGTGACGCGCTATCCGACCCCGGGCGCGCCGGTGTTCCCGGTGTCGACCGCGGACCTCAAGCAGATCTACGCCGCCGAGGACCGCGCGCATATCGAGATCGGCAATGTCTATCCGACCAAGGATATCCGCGCCGCGCTCTATGTCGACGCGATGCTCGGCAAGCATTTCGCGCTGCTCGGCTCGACCGGCACCGGCAAGTCGACCGCGGCCGCGCTGATCCTCCACCGGATCTGCGAACTGGCGCCGCAGGGCCATGTCGTGATGATCGATCCGCACGGCGAATATGCCAGCGCGTTCAAGACGATCGGCGCGCTGTACGACGTCTCCAATCTGCAGATGCCGTACTGGCTGATGAACTTCGAGGAGCATTGCGAAGTGTTCCTCACCACTTCCGGCTCGGACCGGCAGGTGGATGCGGACATCCTCGCCAAGTGCATCCTGCTCGCCAAGGGCAAGAACCGGCTGGCGCAGGAGATCGGCAAGCTCACCGTCGATGCGCCCGTCCCCTATCTGCTTTCGGACCTGACCCAGATCCTGCAGCTCGAAATGGGCAAGATGGACAAGGCGACCGACACGGCGCCTTACCTGCGGCTCCGCTCCAAGATCGACGAGATCAAGTCGGATCCGCGCTACGCGTTCATGTTCTCGGGCATGCTGGTGGCGGACACGATGGCGGGCTTCCTGTCGCGCGTCTTCCGCCTGCCGGGCGACGGCAAGCCGATCTCGATCATCGACGTGTCGGGCGTGCCCAGCGAAATCACTTCGGTGGTGGTCGCGGTGCTCAGCCGCATGGTATTCGACTTCGCGATCTGGTCGCGCGGCGAGAGCAAGCGGCCGATCCTGCTCGTCTGCGAAGAAGCGCACCGCTATGTGCCCAACGAGCGCAATGCCGATAATTCGTCGGTCGGTCGGATCCTCAGCCGGATCGCCAAGGAAGGCCGTAAATACGGCGTGTCGCTCGGCCTGATCACGCAGCGCCCGTCCGATCTGGCCGAAGGCGTGCTTTCCCAGTGCGGCACCATCCTGTCGATGCGCCTCAATAACGAGCGCGACCAGGCATTCGTGAAGGCGGCAATGCCCGAGGGCGCGCGCGGCTTCCTCGATTCGATCCCGGCGCTGCGGAATCGGGAATGCATCGCAGTGGGCGAAGGCGTCGCCACGCCGATCCGCCTGCTGTTCGACAGCCTCGAGGACAATAAGCGCCCGGCATCCGACGATCCGCTCTTCTCGGTACTGTGGCGCGACACCGGCGGCGAGGAGCAAATCCTCGAGCGCACGATCAAGCGCTGGCGCGCACAAGGTAAATGATCTGCGCGCGAACGCGCGCGGGGCAAATGATCTGCACGCCAACGCGCGCGGGGCAAATGATCAGAAATCGGCACCAAGAGTGAGCGCGGGGCCCGAGCCGGGCCTCGCCGCGCCCGCCACGCGCTGGCGCCAGTCGAGCGCGATGCGCAGATTGCGCACCGCCAGCGTCGCCGACGGGCCGATGTCCAGCCGTTGCGCCTCACGCTGCGCCGCGCCCCAGGCGCCGGCACCAACGCCCAGCAGCACCGGGCCGCGCACCTCCACCACCCGCACGCCACGCGCCGCACCATCGGCATAGGGGTCGGCACGCTGCCGCAACACCACGCCGGCTTGGCCATAAGCTTCGAGCCGGAAGCCGCGCCATTCGGTGTCGAGTCCGGCGATCACGCCAAGCCCGGTACCGTCCGGCGTGCCGTCCAGCCCGAAGCGGCGTTCGGCGATCACGCGCACCGGTGCGCGCGTCGGCTGCCATTCGAGCCCGAACGCCACCTCGCGTCCACGGCCTTGGAGCGGTGCGGCAAGGCGCCCATAGGCGACGACGCGCTGATGCGGCGCGAGCAGCCATGCGGCGCGCACGCCGGCCTGGCCCCCGCCGATCTGCCCGCCGGGCGCCGCCGCCGCCCCACCGCTCCCGCGCGCAACCACCCATGTACTCAGCGACCAGCGATCGGGCAGCGGATCGAGCCGTTCGGGCAGCGGCGCTGCACGTGCCGGCAAGGGAGCGCGCGGTGCGGCCGGCAAGGATTTCCAGCCAGGCTCGCCATATTGAACCAGTCCCATCAGCGCGAGCTGGACGCGCGGATCCTCATCCCCCAGCGGCGCGCGGTAGACGGGCAAAGCTACCCGCGTCGGCAGTACCCGTCTGGGCGCCGCAGCCACTTCATGGCGCACTGCCGCCGGCATCCGCGGTTCGGCGCGGGCCAGCGGCAGCACCGCCTCGATCGCGGCGGGCAACGAACCGGTTCTGGGCCAGAGCATCGCCACGCGCACGCCGACCCAGGCGAGGACGACCATCGCGAAGAAACGCAGCGGCCGCCCGCGACCGGTCATCCGCTTTCGGTCGCCAGGTCGGGGAAGCGGTGCGCGGTCTTGTCCCATTGCGTCGGCGCCCCGGCGAGCATCCGGACATAGCGGAACAAGGCACGCCGGGCGGCGAGCAGCGCGACCACGTTGCTCGAAACCACCCGCGGCACAGACCAAAGCGCCTCGCGCCAGCCATAGGCGCGCCCGACGAATGCCGCCCGCACCGCAAGCCGCCAGGCGAGCAATGCGAAATTGGCCCGGAGCACCGCCTGCATCAGTGCGGATTGTTCGGGCACGCGGCTCCCTGCGAGGAAATGCGTGGCGAACGAAAGGCCCCAGAACAGGATCGAAAGATAGGCGAGCGCGAGCACCGGGATCTCCAGCGTCGCCCGCCTGTCGCGCATCCGCATCCAGTTGTCGCCGAGCTGCCGCCACCCACGCCAGCCGGTGCGATCCCAGCCGGCCAGCGCGATGCCGATCATCCAGCGCGCCTTCTGCGTCACCGCCGCATCGAGCGTATCGGGGAAATAGGCTCGCACCGCGATCGGAGCGCCGCCCGGGGCCTCCGCGATGCGCAGCAGCCGCGCGGGGGCGTCCATCGCCGCGATCGCGAGCCCCAGCTCATAATCCTCGGTCAGGCTGTCGGCGTCGAACGGCGCACCGTCGCGCAGCGTCGCCAGTCGGCCCAGCACCTCGCGCCGAATCGCGCAACCGACCCCGGCGAACGGTAGGCCGGCGCCCACTGCCTGGCGCACGACCAGCGAGCGCGCATGGGCTTCGGCAAACTCATCCAGATAATGCCCGGCAAGGAAGCGCGAATGATCGTGGCGCAGCGGCAACACCGGCAGCTGCACAGCGGCATGCGCGACCAGCCCATGCGCATAGACTCGCAATTCGAGGGGGTGGACCACGTCCTCGGCATCGTGCAGCGCCACCGCACTGGCGGTGAAACCCTCCACCGCCTCGTCGCGCAACAGCGCCCGCCACAAGGTGTTGAGGCAGTCCGCCTTGGTGGTCCCGCCCGGGCGCGGGCCCGGCATTATGTAGCAGATGCACCAAGGCGATTGCAGACATCATCGCATGTGATGCCTAATGTAATCGTATGACGGATGGCTATGATTTGACGTTGAGCGGCTTGATCCGCAAGCGAGCGCAGGTTGCGGGTGAGATTGACGCTTTGAGGGATCGGCTATCGGAGATGATGGCTGACTTGGATAACCTCGATGCAGCGATCCGCATTTTCAAACCCGACATCGACTTTGAGGATTTGCCAATGCGTCGGGTTCCGCCGCCGCATGTCGCCTTTCGTGGCGAGTTGGCGCGCTTCCTTTTGGAGTATCTAAGGAAAGCGAAGCGTCCGCTTACGACCAAGGAGCTTGGTGAGGCAGTTATGGATGCTCGGCGGCTGAACGTAGCCGACAAGATACTCTTTAAGACGATCACGGCTAGGACGGGCCATTCCTTGGCGCGCCTGCGCGAGAAGGGGCACGTCAAGTCGGAACGGCATGTCTCAGGGGGCATGATGTCGTGGTGGATTGCGTCTGCGGACGCGGAAATCGAATATCGTTGGCGGAATGCGTCTAGTCAGGGATCGTGACTAGCGAGAGGACTCGCCGGGCAATTCCACATCTATGGGCCAATACCCTTGGCCTTCGATCATTCGGAATTTTCCAGAACGCCAAAGGTTCGTCCCAAAGACCTTGTTGGGGTCTTTTCCTATCGTCGGAAATCCCATGGCTTCGACGCGCTCCCGAAGTTCACCACGCCGCATAGGGCGGTTTGCCGAAATAATGACTCGCCGTGCTGTGTCGATCATTTCGGCAATCCGCTCAGCATGGGCGGCTCGGGGGGACGGTGGCTGGAAAAGGCGTGGTTCGTCGGTTCGCGCCGACTCAGCCGTTTGGCGTCTGGAAATAAGCTTGCTGTAAGTCTGGATAAACCCGTCGAGTGCCTCAAGCTCAAGAAGCAACTCATCCCGCCTTTTCAATGCGTTATCGTAAATTTCGTCGGAAGTTGGGGCTGGCATGGGCTGCGACTCCGAGACTTTTCGAGCATTCTATGCCCATTTTCCACAATAGCGAGGCTCGTCAGCACTCACTATTAGATGAAATTTGGTTGCTCGTGTGTTAGGACGACAGTTCGATGTTCATTTGCTGAGTCGCCTACAGCGGCTGGGAGGAAGGTTATCGACCGTTGGGGGGCAAGCTCGTCTTGCCCTGAGAAAACGCAAAAGGGCCGAACCTTTCGGCCCGGCCCTTCGGGTGAAAGTCCGACGTTGGAACGTGCGAACCATCTCCATCTGCAAAATGAGAATCGCACGTTCCTCCGATCGAATCAATCTGAGTGATGCGAGTCATGTCGATTTCGCATCGCTTGACGGCGGTCTTTAGGCCGCTTGATCGAGGAACACGAACATGGCGCAGTCAGCGCAGATCAAATGCATCAACAAGAACCCGCGCGAGGATCGCCACCATGCGATCACGCACGTTGGCGGTTACACAGACCGTCAGTGGAAGCTCACGCTGGACGACGCGATCGGTAAGATCGAACGTAGCGAGTGGAGTTTCTACACGCTCGTTAACGGGCATCGCCGGGACGTGATCGTCGCGACCCGCAATGGCCGCAAGTATCTCAAGACGACCGCTGATCAGGACACTCCGGACAACTTGCTGAGTCTGCCCGAGTGCCCGTGATCTGAGTCCCGAAGGGGTGCAGCGAGTCTGCGCCCCTTCTACTTTATGAGGTATATCATGCCGTCTTTTGATGTGGCCCATATTCAGGAGCAGGGCCAGAACATGCTCCTTTTCCCGCTGGACAGCAGCTTCCACTACAAGACTTCCGACGAGCAAAATTCCGCTCGGGCGGAACTTCAGGCTCGGGCCAGTAACGCCGGGCTGGCAGGCACGGCGGTCGTTCTCTGGAACAATGGCGGGCGGACCAACTTCATTGGTCCGAAGCCGTGGCACCCGTTCCTGCAAAGCATCGATATGAGCTTCGTGTTCGCGAACGTGAATCGCACGATCTCTTGGTAATTGGAGGTGACTATGAAGAAGCCCACGAACCACGGGAAGCCGTGGACGGCTGCGGCCGATAAGCAGTTGAAGGAGCTTGCTGCGGGCAACACGCCGACGCGCGTGATTGGTCTCAAGATGGGCCGCACTCCCGGTTCTGTTGCTGGCCACGCTAGCGATCTTGGTGTCTCGCTGAAGCCGACGAACCAGAGCCCCTATGGCAGCAAGAAGCCGAAGTAAGCTGTGCCCAGACCGGCCCATCGATTGATGGGCCGGTCATGCACCTAAGCTTCCATCACAAACTGCACCCGCGAAATGGGGACCAGAACGCCGGGGAATATCCCATCGGCGTCAGCTTCAGCCATATGGCCCGCAATGAAGCGATCCCGTGACATATGCCCGTGAAGCTCGGCCAGATCGACTGCTTCGACATCAAGCACGGGCGCATCCGTAGAGCCGATCAGGAAGAATTTGAACCGGGCCATTATGCAGCCCTCCGCTGCCAATATCCCGCCCATTGCCGTGACACTGCCGAGGCCATCGCGCTTTCACCGACCAGCATGGCCTGCGATCCGTTGGAGATGCGCCGGTTGTCTTCGCGCCACGAGGCCTCGCCAGCATAGGCATGGAGATACAGACCGGCGATGTGATGGTGTGTGCCAACTTCCATGCGGCGAAGGCGCGAGAAGAAGCTCTCGGCTTGGTTGGTGCAAGCGATATCGCTGGAATAGCGAACCGAGTGATTGATTCGCTTGGTGTCCCAGATGCCGTGCATGACATCCCAGCCCGTGCCCTCATCGGCATGGATTGTGGCGTCGGCGCTGACACGCTCGCGCGCGATCGGCACCGCTTCACCCTCGTTGCGGACAACGAACGGGAGCGACTTGCCGCCGCGCTCGCGCATGACCACCACGCATTGCCGCTTGCCATTCCGGTTCTCGGCTAGGCGACGGTCCTTGCGCTCCGCTTTGACGTTGGCGGGTTTAACGTGCCCACCGAAATACGCGCCATCGATCTCCACCACGCCATCGAGGCGTCGGTTCTGCTGTTCCAGCGCCATGGCTTCGCGCAGCTTGTGGGAGAGGACGAACGCGGTCTTGTATTGCACGTCCAGATCGCGGCTAACCTGTAGTGCCGAGACGCCCTTTGCGCCGTTCACGAAGATCACGATAGCGGCGAGCAGATCGACGAACGAGAGCTTGCGGCTAGCGAAAATGGTGCCGCTGGTGACGCTGAACTGGTGGTGGCAAGCGACGCATTTGAAGCGTCGGCGAGAGGTGATGTTGTAGGTCTCTGCACATCCGCATTTCGGGCAAACCGCTTCACCATCGGTTTCCGGCCAACGAAGCTGGCAGAAGTGCTGGTAGGCATCGTCTTCCGACATTCGGAAGACGGTCTTTAGACTGAGCGAACGGGCCTGAGCGGAGAGTAGGAAGTGTTGCATTGCCATCATTTCGAGTTCTAATGCATCGCATATGATGACATTGGGTCATCGTTGTCAATGGCTTTAGTATCGCATATGATGGCATTTCGCATTATTGGAGCGATGAATGCCTGCGGATAGGGATTGGGAAAATCGGGTAAAGCTCCTGCTCAAGGGCGAACTCGCGCGGCGCGGCGTGACCTACGCGGAGTTGGCCGAGAAGCTGGCGGCGATTGGCGTGAAGGAGAACGAGCCCAACATCCGTAACAAGATCAGCCGGGGGAAGTTCACCGCCGTCTTCCTGCTTCAGTGCATGGACGCCATTGGCGCGTCATCGCTGCGCCTGTCGGACGATTAAGGCCGATTATTCCGGCAAGCTGCTATCATCGAAATCGATGACGCCAAACTCGGTGGCCTCATCCTCGAAGACGTTCTTGGAGCCCTCGACGACCGCCATGCGGAGAACATATCCGGCTTCGCTATTCGCCTGTGCGGTGATGCGAAATGGTGCCTTGAGGGAAAGCTCTAGCGTGTTCGAATTTTCGCGCGCGAGATCATAGTCGGTATACTGCTTCACACTTCCGGCGCTGGAAGTTTTGAGACTCCCGGCTGTGGTCTGGCCCCCGCCAATCAGACATCCAGATACGCCGATGGGGGTGCCGTGCACGGTGCATGAAAGCGCTGCGGTGACGTGCCGTGGCGCTCTATTGGCCGGGCGCTCGGCATGATTGTTGGCGGGGGCTTGGGTGCATCCCGTAATGGCGGCGAGCGCAATCACTGCGAGGATCGCGCGCATCAGCGAACCGAATTGACGATGCTGAAGGCGCGCCAGATGCCGATGCCGCCGAAGAATATGAAAACGTAAAGCGCGGGCTCAAGGGCCTTCGAGAAGCCATTCTCCCCGACTGATCCGGCAAAGCCGAAGACGGCCAGAGCGGCACCGGCAATGCTCCATTTCCGGAGTGTCCTGCGGAACGCGCCGTCTCGGCCATGGGCTGCGACGTAACGCTCTCGGTCTTCAATCGACGCGCGATGGTTGCGCCGGGCTCGCTCTTGATCGTTGGCGTAGTCGTCGCGGGCCTTGGCGCGAAGGCGCTCCTCATATTGGATGCGCATACGTTCCATGTAGTCCATTGCTCGACACCTCCCCGCCGCGCCACGTGCGCTCATATGCGAAAACTGCATATGAGATTTCTGCATGTAGTTCAACTTACATGTCGAAATCGGCGTTCAGCGATGCGCACCAGTTGCTGATTTCGGCGCTGGCCGACGCACGCCGCGACGCGGGTATTCACCAAGCCGATCTCGCCAAAATCATCGGCAAGGATCAGAGCTTCATCAGCAATATCGAGCGCGGGCAAAGGCGGGTCGATGTCATCGAATTCTACGCGATAGCCCGCGCGTTGAAGGTCGATCCCGTCCACCTGTTCGCGAAGGTGGTTGCGACGCTTCCAGCTACGGTCGAGATTTAGCTCTCGTCCCCACGCATCATCGGTGGATGCGCTTCGGCGGGACCGGAGTCATCGACGGTAGCGGCTGATGTGGCCGTGGGAGCTTTGGCGTGCTGGTAGGCAATGAGCCGGGCGATACGCGGGGGATTTTCTGTTCCATGAAGCTATTTAGCTTCGCGGTTTTATCACCCTTCGAACGCCCCGCTTTTGTGGCATTTTTAGCGGAGCTATAGGTTCGGATAGGCCGTGGACTGAATCTTCAGTATCTATGGCCGTTATTGGTTCGAGGGCCTTGCGGCGTTTAGGCAGATCGTTCTGGTCGGGCATCGTCCATATTTATCACGCTACCGTAACAAGACTTTAGTTCGCTAAATAGTGGATGAAAGTTTTAGATTGGCTTGAGAGCTTAGGCGGGCATCTGCCCGAAGACCTGCGCGGTTGGCACTATTATGGCATCCCGCCTATCAAATCGCGGCTTCGTCGATTTTACGATTCTATTGGCTTTAGAAGGTGGCAATATCCGCCGCAAGTTGGCCGACCCAAGCCTTGAAATTCTCCTTGGCAACATCGTCCCGATCGATCGCCGGAACGGTATCCGGCACGATTACCGGCACTGACCAAACGCGCTCGCTAAATTTGAAGGAAAAATCATACCGCCAACCTTGCTCGGATGGTTCATACCCTATGAAAGTTTGATCGAATTCAAACACATCTACCTCCTGAAACGTTGAACAGCGTAGGTCACGGATGGCACATTTGCCAACCCCAGCGCGTCCATTGCGGTTCGATATTCCTCTCCTCCAAAATTACATTACCGTAGTGGCAACCGTCCGCTACGCTTTGGAAGAGGATGACTGTCATGCCCGATGGCAAATATGATCGATCGATCGCAATGGAATGCCCCACCTGCGGCAGCACCGACTTCGAACAAGACGATTCCCCCATCGTCAAATGCACCACCTGCGGACGCGAACTCACCAAAGACGATCTCCGCGAAGCCAACGGTGCCCGCATCGAAGCCGAACTCGAAGACGTGAAAAAACAAGTCTTCAAAGACATCAAAGCCGACTTCGCCAAGGCGTTCAAAAAATGGAAGTGAGCCTCGGCGATGCCGCCGGAGCCGCCGCTCTCGGCTTCTCAATTTTCACGTTCTGGCGACAGCGCAAGCTCAACACACAGGTCGAATGGCTCAACACCCTCCTCATCGAAAAAGAGGAGGGTGAAGCCATATCGACCAAGCGCGCCGACGTGTCCGCATCGGTCACGCACCCGAGCAAAAACTCATATCAACTGAAGGTCTATAACCGGGGCAAAGGCACCGCCCGCAACATCCGCATCGATGTCCTCGAAGGCGAAGAACTCTTCCGCACTGGCGACATGGCGCGAAAGCTCCCCTACCCGGCGCTCGATACTCACCAGTCCTTCAGCCTCCTGCTTGCCGTGCACATGCAATCACCCCGCAGAACCACAATCCGTGTCGATTGGGATGATGATGTCGGCGGCGGCTCCAAGGAATTGACGCTCGATGTCTTCTAAAACTGCGATGCGCAGCGCGCTCATTTGACCTCGGTCAGCACCTTCTGACTACCATTGCAGACAGCCTCCGCTTGTTTCGACGAAACATGACGCCGCTGAGACTGATCTGTAGATCGCCTAGACACCGCCCGCCTTCCCTCGGCGACTTCAGATGGAGCGTTTATCTGGCAAACCATCTGGTTGGTCGGCCCAGCGGCTGTTTGAGCAGAGGCGGTCTCAACAGCCTTTTGTTCTGCCCTTTGCCTCCAAAGGACAGCAAATATGATAGCCATCACTGCAATCAAGGCAATCACAATATACTTTGTTATATAGTATGTCTTCTCACCTCGCTTCACGCGCTTCCATTCAAACTTGAGAAGCTCCTTAGAAGCTAATAGGAATTTATTCTCCGCCGCCCGAATATTATCCACGGTTAACGTGGAATTCTTTGAAGCCACTTCTTCAAACTCTTCCATGGCTGATATAAGAGCTTTTGACGGCTTCTCTTTGCTATTTACCCGAAGAATTATGCCATGATTTGCTTGGTTCAGGCTCTTGTATTCACCTGATAAATCTACGATCGCAGTCTTTTTCGCAGTTGCGACGCGAACCGCATCGGTGATCGCATTTATACTGACAAGATACGATATTAGACACTTGCGAAGCTCATCGATCCAAGCTTGTCGGAACTCGGATACCTTTTGCTCTTTGCCAATTATTAAGCCCAAGAGCGAAACGAGGCCCGCGATGATTGCCGCGCCGACAGCGCCAATGCTGATATCGTTCATACTGAAGCCCGCATTCTCGCCCGTGCGGGCTCCCTTTCGCCAAGCCCTGCCCTACGGGCTTGGAACGATCCCGTTATGATGCAATGTAGGAGCAAACTTATCAAGGCGATCAGCGCGTTAAACGGGGGCGACAATCAAGTATGGCGGAGAGGCTGACATTTCACTTCGAGGGCGCGCTCGCCGACGAGCATAAGATGAACTTCTACGAGTCGGCTAGATTTCAATATGCTGCTGCGCGCTTAATGGTTAAGCTTGCTCAATTTCGCAGAAGTGGCAAATTCGTTAAGAAAATTTCGACACGATCAAACGTTAATGTTCAGCTTGTCAGTCAGGCAGATGGGTCGTTCAACATCAACATCGAGGACGCAGATCAGCCAAATGATAAAGATTTTGTCAAAATTCCTATCTCCGACCTGATCGCTTACGTCTCGGAGCGCATCATTGAGAAGCTTGATACTGACGTAATTGGGGAAGCTCTGGCTGAAGCCGGAATTCTGCACTCCTCGTCAGACTTCGATGAGAGTGTTGAAGATATCGACGAGGCTATCAGCGAATACCTCGACGGAAGCGACCTCCTCGCGTCCTTGGATCAGGAGACTAAGGAACTGGTCAAACGTCGTGTTGCTGAGGCACAGCGCGAAAGGGTGATGGTCGAAAATCAGGCTACGATAGCTAAAATCGACTCGGAAAGCGGCCAGAGGCTCATCGCGATGGCTGCGCCGTTGCTGAGCGAAATGGCCATGACCGCCCTTCGCCGAAGCGCTGACACATTTGAAATTAGCTCATCCTCTGATGGGGCCACCAAATCCATTCTCTTTCTTGACCGCAAAATGGCCCACGAGATCGAGACTGCTGTGGTAGACGAAGAGATCACTCCACTCTTGGGAGATGTGATTCAGTTCAACAAGGATAATGGATGGGGTAAGGTCAAGATCGAAGAAGGAACCAAAATACTTAGCTTCAGCATCCCATACGACAAGCTGTCGTCAATGAAGCAAAACCTGATTGACCAGATGAAAAAGGATTTAGTTTATTTGCAAACCTATTACGTGAGGGATCAGGCAAGAGAGGTTAAGAGGCTAATCGTGGTAGGGATTTTGCCGACACCAACAGTCTGATCTTTATGGGACCGGAATCTTCCACGTTAGTCCGGGAAACTGGCTCATGCCTATGCGAAATTTCGGCCTCTTCGCGATTTGTTGGCTCCTGTTCTGCGGCGCTCAGTCACCTGCGCAGCCTCCCACACCTCCGCCAACGCCGACAGCGACGTTTACGGCATTCTCCGGCTACTCCGCTGATGCCTGCTACAAGGCCAAGGATCACGATGTTGCCGACCTTTGCGCGCAATGGCGCGCCGCAATCGCGGGAGAGAGTGCGGCCCATGAAGCTCGACGCGCGACGAACTGGTCGATTGTCGCGACCTTCCTGAGCTTTCTAAGTCTATGCGCCGTGGGCTTCGCCCTTTGGCTGACCATTCAATCCAATCGGATTGCGCGAAAGGCTCTGATCGCGGACCAGCGGGCATGGATAGCCGTCACTGCCAAACCTAAGTGGCTACGCTGCATTAATAGTGAGGTCCAACTCGGGCTCTCAGTCACCATGCGAAACATCGGAAAAAGCCCGGCCACCAATATCCGCATTAGATGCGGACTCTTCATTCCAGATGGTCAGGGCAATCAGCCAATAGCCCTTGATGGTTTTCACGCCCTGAGACCAACCGAGCTTCGAGGCTACACCCTGCTCCCCGGCGAGGAGCATTCCCAAGACAACAGTGGCGCATGTCCAATCAGCGAATTCAATAACTCATCGCTTTCCTCAACGGGAGCGGCACAAATTGGCGTGATGATCACGATCCATTATCAAACCAGCGGGATAACCCCCGAACCACGCACTACCGTTGGATATTACCTGATTCACGTCGGGTATCCCAACGAGTTCAAACGATATCTCTTCCACCATGCGAATCTCGCGATCCAAGGCGATGATCTGGGCCTTGAGAAATTTGAAGGCGGCCACGCCGCCTGACAACCGCCATTGCTCCCATTCCCTCGTCCCTGTTACCCAAATCAGAAAGGGGGGGAACATGAAGGCTACAGAGAGGCTAAATCTACTTCAGCAAATTGGAAGCGAGCTTCAGAGCCGCTACACCTTCGCTGAACTTGACGCGTTCTTCGCCGCAGTGGGAATTAGCACCGCCGATTACGAACACGGCAGTAGCAAGCGGATTTATGCCGTCGATGTGCTAAAGCACCGGTCAGAAGCCGAAATCCTAAAGATTGCCGCTGAATTAGAGCTTGTCAGCAACGGTGCAGTCCTGCGCACCAATGATCCCCCAGCGAACTGGAAGGACACGAAGGCATTCCGGCTCTTCATCTCCCATATCAGCGTGGACAAGGCCATCGCCACTCGGCTGAAGGAAGCGCTTGCCCCGCACGAGATCGCGGGATTCGTCGCGCACGAAGACATTCACCCAACGCTGGCGTGGCAAGACGAGATTGAGCGCGCGCTCTACACCATGGGCGCCATGGTTGCAGTGCACACCAAAGGGTTCTCCGCCTCTTTCTGGACCCAACAAGAAATCGGCTTCGCCCTTGGTAGAGGCGTAAAAATCATCTCGTTCAAATACGGGGAAGACCCAACAGGGTTCATCGGGAAACATCAGGCACTGCCTCGCCTTCGGCGAAACGCTGACCAGATAGCCGAAGAGATTAACCGCTTGCTCGCAAACGATCAAAGAACCGCAGAGCGCCTCAAAGACGCTCAAGACGTGTGGCCAGCGTTCTAACGGGCGCTAAGCCATCGCCAACTGCTCTGACATCGCGGCATCTGAAATGGTGGCAAAGAGTATCGCCTACGATTACATCCGCCATCGGCTTGGTGCATTTGCTACATAATGCCGCGCGGGCCGACCACCAGCCGCACCCGGCCATCCTCCAGCGCCACATCGGCCACTGCCTCGATCGTCGCGGGATCATTGGGATAGGTGCCGACATAGATACGGTAATCGGGATGATCGAAGCGGGCGAGCGCAGCGCGCAGCATCGGGCCGATCACCGCCGACTCATCCCAGGCCGGCACGAACACCGCGATCCGCCCCGGTGGCACCGCCCCCCCCAGCGCAGGCATGGGCGCACGACGCCCACCCATCCGCCGCACGATGTAGATCAGGTCCACCAGCAGGTCGTCGAGCCCGCCGACGACGAACCAGAGCGCGGCGAACAGCGTCGCCTCGCGCGCAACCGCGTCGAGCGCGGCGATCAGCGCCTCCCCTGCCGGCACCGCATTCCCTCCGATTCGGACAGGCAATTAAGCCGTGCCGCCGACGGAACGATCAAGCAGGATCGTGCATTTCGCTCCGAAACGGAGGCGGTTAATTCGTCGCTGGCACTCCTACCGGGCCCCAGCTATCGTGCGCGCCGCTGCCCAGGGGAGGTTGCTCAATGAAGCTCGTTGCACGGCTAGGCGTTTTGGCTCTCGTCCTGGCGCCCATCGGGGCAGTCACGGCATTCGGCGACAATAGTCCTCAGGTCGAGATGGCGACGCCCGGCGTCGGGGACGGCGCAATCGAGCGCTTCACTGCCCGCTTCAACGTGGCGATGGTCCCGCTGGGCGATCCGCGCGCCGAATCGCCGTTCAAGGTCGAATGCCCGGTCGGCGGCCAGGGCCGCTGGGTCGACCAACAGACCTTCGTCCATGAATTCGCCAGCCCGCTCCCCGGCGGCGTCACCTGCAAGTTCGTGCTGCGCGACGGGCTGAAGAGCCTGTCGGGCTATGCGCTGCAGGGCCAGAAGGAATTCAGCGTCGATTCGGGCGGGCCGATCGCCCGCGCCGTGCTTCCCAACCGCTATGGCAGCGAGATCGAGGAGGACCAGGTCTTCGTCGTCGCGGCGAACCTCGCGCCCGATCCCGCCTCGGTCGGCGCCAATGCCTATTGCGCAGTCGATGGCCTGGGCGAGAAGATCCCGGTCGATGTGCTGCCGGCCGACACCGCGCCCAAGCTGCTCGCCGATCTCGGCACCGATCGCTGGGAAGTGCAGAGCTTCCTCACCGAGGCCGGGCTCCCCCAGGCGCTGCCCGCCAAGCCCGAGGATCGCGCCAAGTCGCTCGCCAGCGTCGTCGCGGTGAAGTGCCGCCGTCCGCTGCCCGCCGGGCGCGACATGGCTTTGGTGTGGGGCAAGGACATCAAGAGCGCCTCGGGCCGCGCCGCCGGCACCGACCAGCGCTTCGACTTCACCGTCCGCAAGGAATTCACCGCCCGCTTCGAATGCTCGCGCGTCAATCCGACGGCGGGCTGCAGCCCCGTTCAGGACGCCTGGGTGCGCTTCTCGGCACCGATCCCCAAGGCCCAGGCCCAGGCCGTGCGCATCAAGACGGCGGACGGCAAGGAACTGGCGCCGATCTTCGGCGACGACGACAAGAACAAGGCGACCGTATCCGACCTGAAGTTCAAGGCGCCGCTCCCGGCCGAGACCACCGCCAAGGTCGTCTTCCCCGCCGATGTGAAGGACGAGAGCGGCCGCGCACTTTCCAATGCCACGCACTTCCCGCTCGACGTGAAGTTCGACGCGCCCCCGCCGCTGGTGAAGTTCGCCGGCAATTTCGGCATTCTCGAAGCCAAGGAAGGCGGCGTCCTTCCGGTCTCGGTCCGCAATGTCGAACCCGATCTCCAGGGCAGCCAGATGGCGGTGAACGGCCAGAGCCTGAAGGTCGAGGGCGGTGACGGCGAGATCGCCAAATGGTTCCGCGCGCTCGCCGACGCGGCCGAGGACAAGTCCGACGAAGTGACGCGCGGCAAGGAAACCGTGCGGATCAACCAGACCGGCGCCAAGCCCTTGCTCACCCCCGCCACCGGCAAGCCGTTCAAGGTCGGCCTCTCCGGCAAGGGCAAGGATTTCGAGGTGGTCGGCATCCCGCTCAGCCAGCCCGGCTTCTACATCGTCGAGCTCGCCAGCCCGCGGCTCGGCGAGGCGCTGCTTGGCCGCAAGGCGCCGCGCTATGTCGCCACCGGCGCGCTCGTCACCAACATGAGCGTCCATTTCAAATGGGGCCGCGACCAGTCGCTGGTCTGGGTGACGGCGCTCGACAGCGGCCAGGGCGTGGGCGATGCCGAAGTGCGCGTCACCGACAGCTGCACCGGCCAGTTGCTCGCCAAGGGCAAGACCGACGCCTCAGGCCGCCTCGGCGTCCCCGCCGGCCTTCCCGCGCCCGAGACCTATACGAGCTGCGACAATGATTCGAGCCCGCTGATGATCTCGGCACGCAAGGCCGACGACTTCAGCTTCACGCTCACCCAATGGGGCGAGGGCATCCGTCCGTACGACTTCGACTTGAACTATGGCTGGTCGGCGCCGGAGCAGAAATTCCACACCGTGTTCGACCGCTCGCTCGTCCGCCAGGGCGAGACGATCCACATGAAGCACATCGTGCGTACGCCGGTGGCGACCGGCTTCGGCGCGTCGCCGGCCTTCAACGGCACGCTGCGCCTCAGCCATCGCGGCTCGGACACGCAATATGACCTGCCGCTCGCGATCGACGCCAATGGTGTCGGCGAAACCGAATGGACCGCGCCGCAGGGCGCCAAGATGGGCGACTACGACCTGACCGTCCTCGCCAAGGATGCCGAGGGCAAGGACAAGACGATCTGGACCGGCCAGTCGTTCAAGGTCGACGAGTACAAGCTGCCGACGATGAAGGCATCGGTCGCCGGGCCCAAGGACGCAGCGGTGCGCCCGAGCGCGCTGCCGCTCGACCTGTTCGTCGGCTATCTCTCGGGCGGTGGCGCCGCGAACCTGCCGGTCGAGACGCGCATCGGCTATTTCGGCGACTTCCCGACGCCCGACGGCTATGACGGCTACAGCTTCGGCGGCAAGGCGATGACCGAAGGCACCAAGCCGATGGACGGCGAGGGCGAGGACGAGAAGGTCGACCTGCCGCCGACCCAGACGCTCCCCGCCAATCTCGGCGCGGACGGCACCACCCGGCTCAACGCCGAAGTGCCGCAGACGCTCGAGCAGAACACGACGATGCTGGTCGAGATGGACTATCAGGACGCCAACGGCCAGATCCTGACTTCGTCGCGGCGCATCCCGATCTACACCTCCGCGGTGCAGCTCGGCATCAAGAGCGACGGCTGGCTGATGAAGCAGGACGATCTGCGCCTGCGCTTCGTCGCGCTCGACACCGCGGGCAAGCCGCTCGCCAACCAGGCGGTCTCGGTCGAGCTCTACAGCCGCGAGATCCTGACGGCGCGGCGGCGGCTGATCGGCGGCTTCTACGCCTATGACAACCAGATGAAGACGACCAAGCTAGGCGCGACCTGCTCGGCGACCACCGATGCCCAGGGCATGGCGAGCTGCCAGCTGAACCCGGGCGTGTCGGGCGAAGTCTATGCGGTGGCGACGACCAAGGACGCCAACGGCAATGTCGCGCGCGCGACCAAGTCGGTCTGGCTGGTCGGCGATGACGACTGGTGGTTCGGCGGCGACAATGGCGACCGCATGGACGTCATCCCCGAGAAGATGGAATACAAGGCGGGCGAAACCGCCAAGTTCCAGGTCCGCATGCCCTTCCGCGACGCGACCGCGCTGGTCACCGTCGAGCGCGAAGGCGTGCTCTCGAGCTTCGTCGTCGGCCTGAGCGGCAAGGATCCGGTGATCGAAGTGCCGATGCCCGCCGATTACGCGCCGGACGTGTTCGTATCGGTGATGGCGGTACGCGGACGCGTGTCGGGCTGGCAGAACTGGCGATCGAACATGGCGCGCGACTGGGGTGCGCCCTGGTCGAAGGACGGCGGCGAGCCTACCGCGACCGTCGATCTCGCCAAGCCCGCCTATCGCCTGGGCATCGCCAAGGTGAAGGTCGGCTGGGAAGGCCATAAGCTCGACGTGGCGGTGAAGGCCGACAAGGCGAGCTATGCCGCGCGCGACAATGCGAATGTCGATGTCACGGTGAAGACGCCCGACGGCAAGCCGGCGGCCAGCGCCGACGTCGCCTTCGTCGCGGTGGACGAGGCGCTGCTCCAGCTTGCCCCGAACGAGAGCTGGGACCTGCTCACCGCGATGATGGGCGACCGCCCGATCTCGGTGCTCACTTCGACCGCGCAGACCCAAGTGGTCGGCAAGCGCCACTACGGCAAGAAGGCCGTCGAGGCCGGCGGCGGTGGCGGCGGCGGGGATCTCTCCGGGCTCAATCGCGAGAATTTCCAGCCGGTGCTGCTGTGGAAGGGCAAGGTCGCACTCGATGCGAACGGGCACGCGAAAGTGCAGGTGCCGCTCAACGACGCGCTGACTTCGTTCAAGCTCGTCGCGGTCGCCACGTCGGGCCCGCAGCTGTTCGGCACCGGCATGGCGAGCATCCGCTCGTCGCAGGACCTGACCATCTATGCGGGCGTGCCGCAGCTGGTGCGCACCGGCGACCAATATGGCGCGATGTTCACGCTCAGGAACGGCTCGAACAAGCCGATGAAGGTGACGGCGACCGTCACGCTGAGCCCGGCCTACGCCACCGGCAAGCCGCTCACCGTTGACATCCCGGCGGGCGGCGCCGCGCCGGTGGTGTGGAACCTCACTGCCCCGCCGCGTGACGGACGCCTGAGCTGGACGGTCAGCGCCAAGACCGCCGACGGCAAGTCGGTGGACAAGGTCACCGTCGCCCAGTCGGTCATCCCCGCCGTGCCGGTCGAGACCTGGGCGGCGACGCTCGGCCGGGTCGGTACCGGCACGCAGTTCGCGATCGCTCCGCCGGCAGGCGCGCTGCCCGGCTTCGGCGCAGTCGAAGTGAGCCTGACCGACAGCCTCGCCCCGCCGCTTTCCGGCGTACGCGATTACATGTCCGCCTATCCGTATAACTGCCTCGAACAGCGCACCTCGCGCGCGATCGCGCTGGGTGACACGGGGATGTGGAACCTGATCGCCAGCGACATCCCCGCCTATCAGGATGGCGAGGGCCTGCTGCGCTACTGGCCGGGCGACTGGCCCGGCTCGGAAGCGCTGACGGCCTATATCCTCTCGGCCAGTGCGGAAGCCGGGCTTCCGCTGCCGGAGGGCCCCAAGGCCAAGATGCTCGATGCGATGAAGGCCGTGCTCGACGGCCGCCTGCGCCACGAGGATTATGGCGATGTCCGCCTGCAGCGCGTCGCCGCCTTCACTGCGCTGGCGCGGCAGGGCGCGGCGAATTCGGCGATGCTCGGCCAGATCGGCATGACTCCGGCCGAGATGCCCACCGCGACCCTCTCCGACTATGCGATCGCGCTGGGCAAGGTGCAGGGACTCGCCAATGGCGCGCAGCTGCGCATCGATGCCGAGAAGGTACTGCGCACTCGCCTGGTCTATGAAGGCACCCGCGTCGATCTGTCGGACAAGGGCAGCATGGCCTGGTGGCTGATGTCGTCGGATGACGAAGCCGCGATCAAGGCGCTGCTCGCCACGCTCGGGCGGCCCGGCTGGGAGAATGACTCGGCCAAGCTGATGGTCGGCATCGCGTCGCGCCAGCAGCGCGGCCATTGGGACACGACCACGGCCAATGCCTGGGGCTCGATCCTCGCGCGGCGCTTCACCAGCCTCTATCCGGCCGAGGCGATCGCGGGGGTGACCACCGCCAGCTTCGGCAGCGCCAGCCCGCTGAGCCTCAACTGGCCGCTCGCCGAGCCGCAGCGCCAGTTCAGCTTCCCGCTGCCGGCACAGACCACGCCGCTGGTGATGAGCCAGGCAGGCGGTGCCGGGCCTTGGGCGTTCGTGCGGGTCAAGGCGGCGGTGCCGCTCACCCAGCCGCTGATGGCCGGCTACAAGGCAACCAAGAAGGTCGAGGCGGTCAAGCAGGCCGTGCCCGGCAGCTGGTCGCGCGGCGACGTCGTCAAGGTGACGATCAGCGTCGAGGCTTCGGCCGAGCGCAACTGGGTGGTGGTCAACGATCCGGTGCCCGCGGGCGCGACGATCGTCGGCAATCTCGGCGGCCAGTCCGAAATGCTCGCTGCCAAGGCGGACAGCAGCGAAGGCGTTACCCCCAGCTATATCGAGCGCGGCAATGACAGCTGGCGCGCGTTCTATGGCTGGGTGCCGCGCGGCAGCTTCACCATATCCTACGTGATGCGGCTCGATGCGGCGGGCAAGTTCAACCTGCCGGCGACGCGAGTCGAGGCCATGTACTCGCCCGAGATCCGCGCGCAGCTGCCCAATGCCGTGATGACCGTGGCGCAGCGGTGACGGCGAAGGAGGCGCTTACAAGCTTCCTCGCCTTCGCCCGCCGCTGGACGAAGCGCATCGACGATGCGCCCGACGCGGTGCGTACCTGGGCAGGGGGCGAGCGTGCGAAATGGCGGGAGAAGGGCTGGCGCGGCGTTATCACGCCGGCGCGGATGGCCGGCACGATCCTCACCCTTGCGTTTGCCTTCACGGCCAGCTTCTGGTGGGTGACGCGTCCGCCGGCGCTGCCGGATTACGCGTCGGTCCGCGCCGGCTGGCATCCATCCGAGGCTTGGCTCTACGACCGCCACGGCGTGCTGATCGATTCCAGCCGCGTCGATTACCAGGCGCGCCGCCTCGCCTGGACGAAGCTCGAGGACGTGTCCCCGGTCGCGCGCGACATATTGGTCGCCGCCGAGGACCGGCGCTTCCGCGACCATGGGGGCGTCGACTGGATGGCGCTGACCGGTGCTGCGCGCGACCGGTTCGAGGGCAAGCGCGGACGCGGCGCCTCGACGCTGTCGATGCAGGTCGCCGCCTATCTCGCGCCCGATCTCTCCGCGCCGGGCAGCCGCGGGTTCCGCGACAAGCTGCGCCAGATGCGCGCCGCCTGGGGCCTGGAGGCGCGCTGGAGCAAGGACCAGATCCTCGAAGCCTATCTCAACCTCGCCGGTTTCCGCGGCGAGGCGCAGGGGATCGGTGCCGCCGCGCTCGGCCTGTTCGGCAAGACCCCCGCGACGCTGACCCGCGACGATGCGCTGCTGCTCGCCGCGCTGCTGCCCAATCCGCAAGCCAATAGTTTCGAAGTCGCGCGCCGTGCCTGTGCGCTTGCCCGTGAGCAGGACTGCACCCGCTTCGCCGGCGCGGCCGCCTCGATGCTTGGCCCCGCCCGCAGCCTCGCGCTCGATCCCGGTCTGGCGCCGCATCTCTCTGCCGCGCTGCTCACCAAGCCCGGTGCGAAGATCGCCACCACGCTCGATGCGAGCATCCAGCGCGTCGCGATCACCGCGCTCAAGCGCCAGCTCCAGGGGCTGGGCGGTAGCCGCGCCCGCGACGGGGCCGTGGTGGTGGTGGACAATGAAAGCGGCGACGTACTCGCCTATGTCGGCGGGATCGGCGGCGAGAGCACTGCGCCTGCGGTCGACGGCGCCTCTGCCTATCGCCAGGCGGGATCGACGCTGAAGCCCTTCCTCTACGCGATGGGCATCGAAAAGGGCTATCTCACCGCCGCCTCGATCCTCGACGATTCGCCCGTCCAGCTCGACACCGCCTCGGGCCTCTATGTGCCGCAGAATTACGACAAGGCGTTCAAGGGTCCGGTCTCCGCACGCATCGCGCTGGCCGGCTCGCTCAACGTGCCGGCGGTGCGCACCTTGCTGCTCACCGGCGTCGACGCGTTCCGCGACCGGCTATGGGACACCGGCTATCGCGGGCTGGTCGAGGACGGCCAATATTATGGCTATTCGCTCGCGCTCGGCTCGGCCGAAGTGACGCTGATGGAGCAGGTCGCCGCCTATCGCAGCCTGGCGCTGGAGGGGCGCTGGTCGCCGCTGCGCGTGACGGTGGACGCGAAGGCCGATGCCCCGCGCCGAACCGCCAGTCCTCAGGCCGCCTGGATCGTCGCCGACATGCTGGCCGATCCCAACGCCCGCGCCGGCACCTTTGGCGTCGATTCGGCGCTGCGCCTGCCCTTCTGGGCCGCAGTGAAGACCGGCACGTCCAAGGCGATGCGCGACAATTGGTGCGTCGGGTTCACCGATCGCTTCACCGTGGGCGTGTGGGTCGGCAATCTCGAGGGCGATCCGATGCGCGCGGTATCGGGCACCAGCGGTGCAGCGCCGGTGTGGCGCGACGTGATGCTCGCGCTGGGCGAGGCCAATCCCGGCAAGGCACCGCCGCGTCCCGAAGGCGTGGAGGAGCGCCGGATTCGCTTCGCCGCCGGCATGGAGCAGCCGCGCCGCGAATATTTCCTGAAAGGCACCGGTTTCGACAACGTCACCTTCGCCCCCGCCGAATCGCGCCGCCCGCGCATCCTCAATCCCGTCGGCGGCAGCGTCTATGCGCTCGATCCGGACATCCCGGTGGACAATCAGCGCCTCGCCATTTCGGTGTCCGGCCGCACGCTCGGCCACCGGCTGATCCTCGACAAGCGCGACCTCGGCACTCCCGATTCGCGGCCCTTGATCCTCGCCCCGCCGGGCAAGCATCGCCTCGCCTTGGTCGATCTCGACGGCAAGGTCATCGACCAGGTGCTGTTCACCATAAGATAGCTGCAAAATAGGTGAATGTTGAGGGACCGAAACGCTACGTCACGCGTTGTTCACACGGTCCCTTCTACCCCTTTCGGGACCGTGCCAAACGGCACCGGCCGCGCTGCCTCAGAACAGCGCGGCCGAAGCCCTTACACTCTCGATGAAAAAGCCCTCAGGCCGCGACTAGGGGCCGTTGCCGCCAGCGCCGCCCGGGCTCGCGCCCGGCGCACCCACGGTGCCGATATTGCCAAACAGGTCCTCGAAGAAGCTGCGCTTGTGGCCCAGCGTCGGCGTCGTCTTGCCATAGGGATCGACCGAAGCGATCAGCTCCTTGCCCATCCGATCGACCGCGACGACGTTGCCGGTCGCGTCGAAGCGGACGCGCAGCGTGGTCTGGTCCTTGGGCTTGAGCCCCTGATAGCCAAGGTTCGAGCTCTGGCGCGAGATATAATACCACTCGCCTTCGTTGAATTGGCTGGTGAAGGTCGGGCGGCCCAGCGTCTGCAGCACCGATTCGCGCGTATCGATGCCGGGCTGCACCGAATCGACCAGTTCCTTGTCGACGATATAGCCCTGGTGCGTGCGCACGGGCACGCAGGCAGTGGTGCCAAGCGCGGCTGCCAGCAGGGCGGCGCCAAGCGCGCGGGCGGGAATCGGCATTAGGATCTCCAGGCAAACGCATACCGGTCCCGCGCATTGCATCGCGGGCCGTTCGCCTCAATATGCGGCAAAATGCGGCCAAACAAGGTCGCGCCCCCAGATTGCAGGACCGAACCGGCACATGCGCTTGCTTCAGCGTTTCTTTAAGGCTCCCGACCGCGGCACCGCGCCGCTCCTCTACGCCGCGATCGTCGCGCGCGGGCGGGAGCCGCACTGGTATGAGGCGGGCGCCGTGCCCGACACGATCGACGGGCGGTTCGACATGATCGCCGCGGTGATCAGCCTGGTCCTGCTCCGCCTCGAACAAGAGCCGGATGCGATCCCGTTCAGCACCCAGCTCACCGAAGTGTTCATCGACGACATGGACGGGCAGCTGCGCCAGATCGGCATCGGCGACATCGTCGTCGGCAAGCATGTCGGCAAGATGATGGGGATGCTCGGCGGCCGGCTGGGCGCCTATCGCGAGGGGCTGGCCACGGACAAGCTCGGCGAGGCGCTGGTCCGCAACCTCTACCGCGGCGCCCCGCCCGCACCGGAGGCGCTGGCCCATGTCGAGGGCGAGCTGCGCAAGCTCCATGCCGGCCTGGCCACGACACCCATCGCCACGCTGGTCGGGGGGACGCTCGCATGATCCAGGTCGAATTCTCCCGCCCCCAGCGGCTCGACTCGATCGGCGCCGGGGACAACAACATCCATATCGAGGCCGAGCCGAACGAGCGCACCGCCCTCGCCTTGCGCTTCGGGCTCAAGGCGATCGACACGCTCAAGGCCAATTACGCGATCCGCCGCGACACGCGCAGCATCATCGCCACCGGACATCTCTCGGCCAAGGTCATTCAGGCCTGCGTGATCACCGACGATCCGGTTCCGGCGGTGATCGAAGAGGATTTCGCGATCCGCTTCCTCCCCGATAGCGAAGGCGATGGCGGCGACGACGAGACCGAGTTGAGCGAGGACGAATGCGACATCGTCTTCTATTCGGGCAGCGCGATCGATCTGGGCGAGGCCGCGGCGGAATCGCTCGCATTGGCGCTCGATCCCTATCCGCGCAGCCCCCGCGCCGAGGCCGCGCTCAAGGATGCCGGGGTGATCAGCGAAGAGGAGGCCAAGCGCCTGGCCGAGGAAAGCGGCCCGTTCGGTGGCTTGGCGGGACTGAGGGACAAGCTCGGCAAGGGCTGAGGCAAGCGCCTCAGGCGTGCCCCACCACCTGCAGGTGCGGCGCGCGGCTGTTCACGAACACTTCCTCGCGCGCGATCGGCGACCAGGGCAGCCAGCGGAACCAGGTGTAGATCGTGCGCCATTCCTCGCCCGCCGGGCGCTGGAGCAGGGTCTTGTAGGGGCGCCTGGCGCGCGGCCAGTAGAACAGGTGCAGCCGCACCGTCCCGTCGACCAGTCCATCCAGCGTGTCGATGAACTTGCTCTCCGCCTCGGCATCGGCATCGAGATGGAATTCCGCGGTGAACCATTCGTTGCGGATCAGCAGCAGGTCGCGCGACCAGACCAGCTTCAGCGCGATGCGCAGGCCATATTGCACCGGCAGCTCCGCCTCCAGGTAATCGGGCCCGGCGTCGGCGCCACGCACCCGCAGGCCGTGGCGCTCGGCAAGCACCGTGAACAGCGCCCTTGCCCGCGCCGCATGCCAGTCACTGAAATCCATGATCCCTTGATGGGGCTGCATGCGCTCCGCCGCAATGGCGGGCGCTATTTGCCCGTCCCGATCCCGCGCGCCAGCATCGCGGCGACTGTCTCGGCGATCGTCTCGGGGTCCACATCTTCCTGCCACACGCTGTAGCGCAGCCCCAGGAACACGTTCATCCCCATGATCGCCCAGGCGTGGATCTCGTTCACGTCGTCGCGCACCTCGCCCCGCTCGGCCGCCGCCTGCAGGCGCCTGGTGATGCGCTCCGCGGTGGTCGCATAATGCATGCGGAAGCTCTCGGGATCGACGAACTCTGCCTCGTCGATGATCCGGTAGATCTCCTTGTGCGAGCGGGCGAAGCGGATGAAGGCGAGCAGCGCCGCCTGCTCCGCCGCGATCTGGCCGCCGGTGGCGCCCTTGATCGCCGGGGCGACATGCTCGCGCACCTGCTCGCTCATGTCGCGCACCAGCGCGCGGAACACGTCGTCCTTCGAATCGAAATAGGTATAGAAGCTGCCCAGCGCGACGCCGGCCCGCCTGGTGATCCCGCTGATCGAACCCTCATGGAAACCCTTGGCGCCGAATTCCTCGGCCGCCGCATCCAGGATCAGGCGCAGCGTCCGCCGGCCGCGGGCCGTGCGCGGCTCCTTGCCCGCGCTGGCCGCTTCGCTGCCCTGCAGGTCCGATGCTGTGGCGTTCATGCCACGGACCCTAGCCATTGCATCTCCCCCTGTCGATCCAAGTTGAAACTTGGTTCATGTTTCAGTATAGCGTCGGGCAACGACGTGCAACCCGCGATCAAAGACGGGTTCGATGAGAGGGGAGTCCTGAATGTCACGCCTGAATTCTGCCCGCGCGATCCTGTTCGCCGGCGCCGCCTTTGCCGCACTCACCGCCGCACCCGCCCTTGCGCAGGATGCCGCCGCTCCGGATACCCAGGCCGCTTCGGCCGGGGACAATGGCGAGATCGTCGTCACGGCGCGCCGCCGCGAGGAAAAGCTGCTCGACGTGCCGACCGCCGTCACCGCGCTCACCTCCGCCCAGCTCGACCAGGCGGGCGCGGTCGACCTGACCGATATCCAGATCGCCTCGCCCAACACCACGCTCAAGGACGCGCGCGGCACCAATTCGACGCTTGCCGCCTTCATCCGCGGCGTCGGCCAGCAAGACCCGGTCCCAGGCTTCGAAGCGGGCATCGGCATCTATCTCGACGACGTCTATCTGAACCGTCCCCAGGCTTCGGTGCTCGATATCTATGATGTCGAGCGGATCGAAGTGCTGCGCGGTCCGCAGGGCACGCTCTACGGCCGCAACACGATCGGCGGCGCGGTCAAGTACGTCACCAAGAAGCTCGGGGATCAGCCGACCCTGTCGGTGAAGGGCAATTACGGTTCGTACAACCAGGCCGATGTGATCGTCAGCGCCTCCACGCCGATCGGCTCGATGTTCAAGTTCGGCATCTCGGGCGCGCGCCTGACGCGCGACGGCTTCGGCGAGAACAAGAATCTCGGCCTCGAGAACTACAACAAGAATGTCTGGGCCGGCCGCGCGACGCTGGAGTTCGAGACGCCCGACGAGAAGATGTCGGTGCGCATCACCGGCGACTATACGCACGACAAGTCGAACGCGCGAAACGGCCACCGCCTGATCCCCGGCCTGCTCACCGGCTCGCCGGTGCTGTCCAATGTCTATGACACCAATGCCGGGCTCAACAGCCCGAAGAACGATGTCGAGGCGGGCGGCATCTCGATGACGATCAACGCCGAGGTCAGCGACCTGATCACGCTGCGCAGCATCAGCGCGTATCGCGAGGACACCTCCTACACACCGATCGATTTCGATGCGACGCCTTCGGTCGATGTCGATGTGCCGGCCTATTACAAGAACAACCAGACCAGCCAGGAATTCCAGGCGCTGATCCACAGCGACAAGCTGAACGGCATCATCGGCTATTATTATCTGGGCGCCAAGGCGACCACCGGCTTCGGCGTGCTGTTGTCGACCACGCTCGCCGGCTTCAACGCCTACACCGCTGGCGATGTGCGCACCGAGACCAGCTCGGTCTATGGCGACTTCACTTATGATTTCACGCCGCAGCTCAGCCTGACGCTCGGCGGCCGCTACACCTGGGATCAGCGCAAGAGCTATGTCTTCAAGGCCAGCTATCTCGGCCTGACCCCGGATTTCGGCGGCACGCCGATCCCGGTCGGCGCGCCTTCAACCAATTTCCGCGGCACCGCCAATTTCAAGCGCTTCACGCCGCGCGCAACGCTCAGCTTCAAGCCGAGCGCGGACCACATGGTCTATGCGTCCTATTCGGAAGGCTTCAAGGGCGGCGGCTTCGATCCGCGCGGCTCGGGCACGTCGGCGCCGAACACCGATGGCGTGCCGGGCATCGGCTATCAGGACATCTACAATTACCTCTCCTTCGATCCGGAGACGGTGAAGAGCTATGAGATCGGCTGGAAGGGCGCCGCGTTCGACCGCCGCCTGACCTGGGCGCTCGACGGCTTCTATTCGGACTATTCCAACGTCCAGATCCCGGGCTCGGTCGGCTGCCTGATCGGCAATGTGCAGAGCTTCTGCGGCATCACGACCAACGCGGCCAAGGCGGATATCAAGGGCGTCGAGCTCGAGACAACCGCCACGCTGGCACGCGGCTTCGCAGGCCCGGGCTCGACTTTCTACTTCCAGGGCGCGCTCGGCTATATCGACGCCAAGTACAAGCGCTTCATCGGGCCGACCGGCGTCGATGTCTCGGCCGTTCGCGTGTTCCAGAACACGCCCGACTGGACGCTGGCGGGCACGCTCGGCGGCGCGCTGCCGCTGGCCGGTGGCGACCTGACCGCTTCGACGACGCTGTCGTATCGCGGCCTGACCCACCAGTTCGAGACGGCCAGCCCGTTCCTCGACCAGCCCAGCTACACGCTGCTCGATGCCCACCTTGTCTACACCTTTGGCGACGGGCGTTACTCGATCGGCGTCCACGGCAAGAACCTGACCAACGAGCAGTACAAGACCGCCGGCTACCAGTATATCAAGACGGACATCGCCGGCACGCCGCTCACCGCGGCCAATGTGCCGATCACCAACGGTACCGGCTATGTGCCCACACTGGGCAAGGAAGGCGTCGCAACTGCCTTTTACGGCAACCCGCGCCAGATCTTCGCGTCGTTCAGTCTCAAATTCTGAGTACGCTGCACTGCACCTAACTCCCGGAGCCGGGCGTCCCTTGACGTCCGGCTCTTTTGATGTCGAGGTATGGCCATGAACGCTCCCGCTGCATCCCCCGCGAGCCGCCCCGGCTACCCTGGCATTGTGCTGGCCATGCTGCTGCTGGTCTACACGTTCAACTTCCTCGACCGGCAGATCCTGGGCATCCTGGCGAAGCCGATCATGGAAGAGCTGAAGCTCAGCGATGCCCAGTTCGGCTTGCTGGCCGGCCCGGCGTTCGCGCTGCTCTATTCGGTGCTCGGCGTGCCGCTCGCGCTGCTGGCCGACCGCACCAGCCGCAGCGCGGTGATCGCCGCGTCGCTGGCGGTGTGGAGCGGTTTCACCGCATTGTGCGGCACGGTGTCGGGCTTCGGCCAGCTGTTCGTCTACCGCGTCGGCGTCGGTGTCGGCGAGGCGGGAGGCGTCGCGCCTTCCTATGCGCTGATCTCCGATTACTTCCCGCCCGAGCGCCGCGCCCGCGCGCTCGCCATCTATTCGCTCGGCATCCCCATCGGGCTCGCCGGCGGCACGCTGATCGGCGCCTATATCGCCGCCTGGATCGATTGGCGGATGGCCTTCGTCGTCATCGGCGTCGCCGGCATCCTCCTCGCGCCAGTGTTCAAGCTCGTCGTGCGCGATGCGCCGCGGCCCGCGCAGACCACGCGGACGCGGGCACCGCTCTCGGCCGTGTTCCCGCTTCTCGCGCGCAAGCCGGGCTTCTGGCTGATGGCCTTCGGTGCCGGGTGCAGTTCGCTGTGCGGCTATGGCCTGGCCGCCTGGGTGCCGACGGTGCTGATCCGCAGCTTCGGCTTCGATCTCGTAACCATGGCCAATTTCATGGCCTCGCTGCTGCTGATCGGCGGCACCGCCGGTGTTTTCGCCGGCGGCTGGTTCGCGGATCGGCTCGGCAAGGGCGATCGTGCCTGGTATGCGCGGCTGCCGGCGATCGCCTGGTTTATCACGGCGCCGCTCTTCGCACTCGGCCTGCTCAGTTCCGATCCTCGCATGGCTTGGGCGCTGCTGCTCATCCCCAACGGCCTCAACATCCTCTGGCTCGGACCGGTGACCACCGCCGTGCAGCACATGGTGCCGCCGCATATGCGCGCCACGGCATCCGCCAGCTTCCTGCTGATCAACAACCTTATCGGGCTGGGCGTAGGCCCCTATCTGATCGGCTTCCTCTCGGTGCAGCTCAAGGCCAGCCATGGCATCGATGCGCTACGCTATGGCGCAGTGTTCTGTCTGGGCTTCTATGTGCTCGCCGGCATCCTCGCGCTGCTCGCCGCGCGGCACGTGCGCAAGGGCTGGATCGACTAGGTAATTTGCCGACTCGGCGCTCTCCTGAATCGCGCGCCGGCCGGATTTGCGCGATTAGATAAGGGTTCCGAGGGGATTCTCCTGCGGGTATCGGGGGCCGGGCGGAGACGCCCGGCCTCTTCCATTTCCGGCGCACGCCCGCCGTGGCATAAGGTCGGTGAAAAGGGGCCGGCGCATGCGATATCTCCTGGCATCGGCACGGCCCATCCTCGAGGATCTGGCCGGCACGCTGGCCTTCTATATCCTCTACCTGGTCACCGGATCGGCGCAGCTCGCCGCCGCCGTCGGCTGGCGATCGGCGCCCTCCAGATCGCCGCGCACGCGCTGCGCCGGCGACCGATCCCGATGCTGCTGATGATGGGCGTCGCGCTCACCGCGCTGCTCGGCACGATGACCTTCTTCACCCATGACGCGCGCTTCATCCTGCTCAAGCCGAGCATCGTCTATGCCTGTATCGGCGCCACGATGCTGCCGCGCGGCTGGGTGACCCGCTATGTGCCCGAGATCGCCCGCGAGCTGCTTCCGCAATCGACTTTCGACCGGGTCGGACGGGGGTGGGCGGCGCTGACCCTCGGGACCGCCTTGCTCAACCTTGCGCTGGTCGCCACGCTCGATCCGAAGCGCGCCGCGCTATGCTTCGCGATCTGGGCGGTTGCGTCCAAGCTCGCCCTGTTCGCCGGGCAATACGCGACCCTGCGCCTGCGCGCCGGCCGCGCCCATGCGGCGCGCACCGCCGCCTCCTAACGCTCGCGCGTCGCGGCGAACTTCACCTTGGAATAGCGGTCGGCGATATAGCCGACTTCCCAGTTCGACTTGGCCATGAACACCGGGTTGCCGTCCCGGTCCTTGGCCATCGCGCCGCGGTTGAGCGAAACGAACTCTTCCAGGTCCTTGGGATTGTCGGCGGAGATCCAGCGTGCGGTCTCGAACGGCGCCATCTCCA
Organism: Sphingomonas sp. GW821-FHT12D09; assembly: GCF_058807215.1. Classification (NCBI taxonomy): domain Bacteria; kingdom Pseudomonadati; phylum Pseudomonadota; class Alphaproteobacteria; order Sphingomonadales; family Sphingomonadaceae; genus Sphingomonas; species Sphingomonas sp. GW821-FHT12D09. The sequence goes on from NZ_JBXAQL010000004.1 coordinate 478,856, forward strand.
GGCCCGCCGCGACCTTGTACTCGGCATCGAGCCGCGAAAGCAGCACGTCGAGCTGCAGCTGCCCGACCACGCCGATCACCCAGTTCGACCCGATCTCCGGATAGAAGACCTGGGTCACGCCTTCCTCGGCCATATCGTCCAAGGCCTTGCGCAGTTGCTTGGTCTTGGTCGGGTCCTTGAGCACCACGCGGCGCAGGATTTCCGGCGCGAAATTGGGCAGGCCAGTGAAGCGGACATCGGCCTTCTCGCTCAGCGTATCGCCGACGCGCAGCACGCCGTGGTTCGGGATGCCGATGATGTCGCCCGGGAACGCCTCGTCCGCCAGCTCGCGTTCGCGCGCGAAGAACAGGATCGGCGAGTGGATCGCGATCGGCTTGCCATGCCCGGTCGGCGTCAGCTTCATGCCGCGCTTGAAGGTGCCCGAGACCAGCCGCATAAACGCGATGCGGTCGCGGTGATTGGGGTCCATGTTCGCCTGGACCTTGAACACGAAGCCGGTGACCTGCGGGTTGTCGGGCGAGACCGGCGCCGGCTCGGCGGGCAGCGCGTGCGGCGGCGGCGCGTGCGTCGCGATCGCCTCGATCAGCGAATCGACGCCGAATTCCTTGAGCGCCGATCCGAAATAGACCGGGGTCAGGTCGCCGTTGCGATACGCCTCGCCATCGAACGCGGGATAGCCGACCTGGGCCAGCTCGACATCCTCGCGCAGCTTGGCGAGGTTCTCCGGACTGATGATGTCGGCGAGCTGCGGATCGTCGATTCCCGAGGTCTGGATCACCTTGCCATGGAATTCGCGGCTGTCGCCCTCTGGCAGCAGCAGGCGGTTGGTGGCGAGGTCGAAGATCCCCTCGAAGGTGCCGCCCATGCCCACCGGCCAGGTCATCGGGCACACGTCGAGCGCGAGCAGATCGGCGATCTCGTCGAGCGTCTCGAACACATGCCGGCCTTCGCGGTCGACCTTGTTGACGAAGGTGATGATCGGCACGTTGCGCAGCCGGCAGACTTCGAACAGCTTGCGCGTCTGGCTCTCGATGCCCTTGGCGACGTCGATCACCATCACTGCAGAATCGACTGCGGTCAGCGTGCGATAGGTATCCTCGCTGAAGTCTTCGTGGCCCGGCGTATCGAGCAGGTTGAAGGTGATCCCGTTCCGCTCGAAGGTCATCACCGAGCTGGTCACCGAGATGCCGCGCTGCTGCTCGATCTTCATCCAGTCCGATCGCGCCCGCCGCGCCTGGCCCCGCGCCTTCACTTCGCCGGCAAGATGGATCGCGCCGCCGAACAGCAGCAGCTTTTCGGTCAGCGTGGTCTTGCCCGCGTCCGGGTGCGAGATGATGGCGAAGGTACGGCGGTCACTGGGGGTGGACATCGCGGCCCCCTAGCGGTTCAGCGCCGCAATGTCACTCGCATCGCGAAGCTGCGCGCTTCGCCGGGCTCGAAGCGGAGCATGCCGGGCTTGTCCCATATCGTGCCGGTGAAGCCGTGCGGATCGGCGATGCCGTGCCAGGGCTCGATGCAGAGAAAGCGTGCGCCCGGCTTGGTCCAGATGCCGAGCATCGGCGTGTCGGGAAACTCGACGAGCAATTGCGCGCCCTGTTCCGGCCCATAGACCAGCGACTGGCTGACCAGCTCGTCCCACACCAGCGCGTCGCGCTCGAACAAGGCATCGTCGAGATGGAGCGTCCGCCCGTCGAGCGGGCTCGGCCAACGCGCCTCGGCAATCGTGCCGCCGGGGATGATCGCGGCGAGCGGCGCGGGCTCGTCATGCGCGAATTCTATCCGGTGATCGGCGCGCGGCGCCCCATAAGGCAGCGGCCAGGCAAAGGCGGGGTGGAAGCCGAAACTCGCCGGCATGGCATGCGAATCGCGATTGGTGACGGTGATCGTCGTCACCAAGGTCGCGCCCTCCAGCACGAATTCCGCCTCGAGCGCGAAGGCGAAGGGATAGACGGCGCGCGTCTCGTCATTGTCGGTCAGCAGGAAGCGCGCGCGGTCCGCCAGCCTCTCGGTGAGCAGGAACATGTGCTTCCGGGCAAAGCCATGCTGGGGCAGGGAATAGCTCTGCCCGTCGAGCCTATATTCGTCGCCGCTCAGCTTGCCGACGATCGGGAAGAGCAGCGGCGCCCGTCCGGTCCAGAAGGCAGGATCCGCATCGGTCATAAGCTCGCGGCCGTCGCCGTCCTTGAGCGACGAAAGTTCGGCTCCGAACGGGTTGATGGCGGCGCGGAGCTGCCCGGATGCGATCTCGATCATGCTCGCCAATCTAAACCGCGGCGCGCCGGGCGGCAATGCGACGTTGATCTTGCCGGACAATCAAGGCTACAAATGTAGCGTCGAAAAAAGGGGAAAGAATGCGCCTGCTCAGCCTGCTCGCCTTGCTGCTCGCCATGCCCGCTATCGCGCAGGAGGCCACGCCACAGCACTGGATCGTCGCGACCGATATGTGGGGTAGCAATGCCTGGTCGACGCTCGACCTGGTCCGCACCGGCGACACGCTCAGCGGCACGCTCGACGGCGACCCGCTCACCGGCACGGCGCGCGGCAAGGCGATCCGCTTCACCGCCACGGACAGCAAGGGCACCGCCTACACCTACACCGGCACGCTGGCTGGCGCGACGATGTCCGGCGATGCCGACATGCCGGACTCGAACCACAAGAGCATCCGCATCGCGCACCGCTTCACCGCCCGTCGCCTGCCCGAACGCCCGGCCGGCGGCGCGAAGACCTGGGACCATGCGCCCACCAGCTTCTCCAACCTGTTCACCGCGGATCGCGCGCCGGTGCTGACGATCTGGCCGGGCGACAGCGTGCGCACCAGCACGATCGATTCGGGCGGCGTCGATGCGAAGGACGTCACCCGCGCGCTGTTCGGCAATCCGCAGACCGGCCCCTTCTTCATCGCAGGCGCCGAGCCGGGCGACACGCTGGCGGTCCATATCGTCCGCCTGACGCCCAACCGCGACTGGGCGGACAGCCTCGACACTATCGTCGGCCGCGCGCTGGGCGGCCCTTTCGTCGCCCAGGCCGGCGATCTCGGAAAGCCGGTCCGCTGGACGCTGGACCGCGCGGCAGGCATCGCACGGCCAGCAAATGCAACGGGTGCGCTCAAGGACTACAAGGTGCCGCTGCGTCCGATGCTCGGCGGGCTGGGCGTAGCGCCCGGCTTCGGCGCCGCCCCGCTGTCGAGCGGCGACACCGCGCGCACCGGCGGCAATATGGACTTCCCCGAAGTGATCGCCGGCAACATCGTCTATCTCCCCGTCCAACAGCCCGGTGCACTGCTCTATCTCGGCGACGCGCACGCGCTGCAGGGCGACGGCGAGACCTCGCAATATGCGCTGGAGACGTCGATGGACGTCGAATTCCGCGTCGAGCTGATCAAGCGCCGCCCGATCGGCAGCCCCCGCATCGAATCGCCGACCGAGCTGATGGTGCTCGGCCAGGCCGGCTCGCTCGACGAAGCGCTCAAGGCGGCAAGCGCCGGGCTGATCGCCTGGCTGCAGCGCGACTATGGCCTGACGCTATCCGAAGCCGCGCAGGTGATCGGCACGGCGATGCGCTACAGCGTGCCCAACCTCGCCGGGCGCAGCGTCGGCGTCGCCGCGCGGATCGACAAGCGCCTGCTCCCGCCGCGGAAAGACTGAGGGTCAGCTTTCGCGGTGCACCGCGAAGCCCTGCCAGCTCTGGTTCACCGGCATCAGTTCGATCGTGTTGATGTTGAGGTGCGGCGGCAGCGTCGCCACCCACAGGATCGTCTCGGCGATATCCTCGCCGGTCATCGGGTTCACGCCGCCATAGAGCTTGTCCGACGCTTCCTGGCTGCCGGTGCGCACCAGCGTGAACTCGGTCTCGACCATGCCCGGCTCGATCGAAGTGACGCGCACGCCGGTGCCGTGCAGGTCGGCGCGCAGGTCCAGGCTCAGCTGGCGGACGAACGCCTTGGTCGCCGCATACACATTGCCGCCCGGATAGGGATAGGTCGCCGCGACCGAGGACAGGTTGATGATCGCGCCCTTGCGTTCGATCAGCTGGGGCAACAGCTTGTGGGTGATCGAGACCAAGGCGGTGATGTTGGTGTCGATCATCGTCTTCCAGTTGGACAGCGACGCCTGCTGCGCCGGCTCCAGGCCGAGTGCCAGACCCGCATTGTTCACCAGCAGGTCGATGTCGCGGAAATCCGCGGGCAGCGAATCGAGCGCCGCATCGCGCGCCGCCTCATCGCGCACGTCGAAGGCGAGCGTGTGGACATTGTCGCGCTTGAGCCCAGCCAGCCGATCCTCGCGCCGTCCGGTGGCGACGACGTTCCACCCCGCATCGGCAAAGGCATGCACACAGGCCTCGCCGATCCCCGCGGTTGCGCCGGTGATGAGTGCGGTGGGCATGTCGATCCTCCAAGTCCGTCATCCCGGACTTGTTCCGGGATCCACTGTGCCGCAGGCGATGGCCTTCCGGCGCTCGCGCTGCCTTGCCTCTGCCTCCCGGTCGACCCTGGCACAAGGCCGGGATGACGAAATAGAGCTAGCGCTTGCCCCGCCAGGGCTCGGCATCGTCCTCATCGACCGAGCGCGCCTCGCCGAAATGCCCCGCCGCGCCGTCCCAGCGGTCCTCGCGCTCGTCATAGTCGCGGACCTGCCAGCCGCCGCCCGCGCGATCCCCGTCATGCGAAGCTCGCATCGATGTAGAGCGTGACGCGGTCGTGGCGTTCGTGCGGATCGAGATCGCCCGGGATCAGGATCGGCGTGGCGATGTCGCCCGGATACGCATGCAGGGCATTGAACCCTCGACGAACCGGGCGACCAGGCTCATCCCCGCAACACCGCGCCGAGCCTCGCCGCCGCGGCGACCACCTTGTCGGCCACGGCCTTCAGCGCCTCATCGGTGAAGCTCTTCTCGCCCGGCTGGAGCGTGACTTCGATGGCGAGGCTCTTCTGCCCCTCCGGCACGCCGGTGCCGGTGAAGACGTCGAACAGCCGCGCATCGACGATCGCCGCCTTGTCCGCGCCCTTCACGGTACGGACCAAGTCCCCTGCTGCCAGCTCGGCCGGTACCAGGAAGGCGAAGTCGCGCGTCACCGCCTGCAGCGCCGACGGGGTATAGGCCGTGCGCATGAAGCCGGACCCGCCACGCTTGGCGGGCAGCGCGTCGAGATAGAGCTCGACCGCGGCGACATCGCCGTCGAGGTCGAACGCCTTGAGTACGCTCGGATGCACCATGCCGAAGGCCGCGAGCACTGTCTTGGGCCCGAGCCGCAGCGTCGCGGACTGGCCGGGGTGCCAGACGTCGCCTGCCTCACCCATCACCTGCAGGTTCGCGACCGGTGCGCCAGCAGCCTCGAGCAGCGCGAGTGCCTCGGCCTTGGCGTCATAGGCAGTGAAGGACTGCGCCTTGCCACCCTGCCAGCCGCGCGGCGTGCGCGAGCCTGCAAGCAGCACGCCGAGCGTCGGCCGCTCGGCCTCGGCGAGGTAACGACGGCCGAGTTCGAACAGCCGCACCGAAGTCGCGCCGCGCTTGAGGTTGCGTTCCGCGGCGGCGATCAGGCCCGGCAGCAGCGACGGCCGCATGACCTTCATGTCCTCGCTGATCGGATTGGCCAGCGTCCAGGCGCCGCCACCAAATGGCGCGGCATCGGCCTCGGAGACGAAGCTCCAGGTCACTGCCTCGTTGAGGCCTCGTGCCGCGGCGGTGCGCCGCAGCTTGCGCTCGAGCTTCTGCTCGGGCGTCGCGGTCGGGCGGGCAACGCCCGGCTCGCGCGACAACGGGGTCGAGGGGACATTGTCGACGCCCTCGATGCGGATCACTTCCTCGACCAGGTCGGCCGGTCCGTCGACATCGCGGCGCCAGCTCGGCGCAGTGACGCGGAACGCCTCGAAGCTATCCACCCCTGTCGGGTCGCCATTGCCGTCGAGCGGCTCGACGGCGAAGCCCAGGCTCTCCAGGATCTCCTTCTGCCGCGCCGCCGGCACCGCAAGGCCGCCAAGCGTCTCGGCGAGCTTCGGATCATAGCCGACAGTGGCGCCAACCTGCGGCAGCGTGCCCACACGCGTCACTTCGCTCGCCTTGCCGCCGCACAGCTCGAGCACCAGCCGCGCCGCGATCGCGATGCCGTCCTCGAGGAACGCCGGATCGACGCCGCGCTCGAAGCGCGTGCGCGCGTCGCTGGTCAGGTTCAGCTTCTGCCCGGCCCGGGCGATGTGGTCCGGCTCGAAATAAGCGCATTCGATCACCACGTCGGTGGTCGTGTCGGACACGCCGGTGTCCTCGCCGCCCATGATCCCGCCGATATCATGCACGCCATTCGCGTCGGCGATCACGGTGATCGTCTCGTCGAGCGTGTAGGTCTTCTCGTTGAGCGCCAGCACCTGCTCGCCGGCCTTCGCCTTGCGCACCGTCAGCACGCCCGACAGCTTGGCCTTGTCGTACACGTGCAGCGGGCGACCGAGATCGATCATCACATAGTTGGTGATGTCGACCAAAGCCGAGATCGGCCGCTGCCCGATCGCCTTCAACCGGCGCTGCATCCATTCGGGCGAGGCGCCGTTGGCCACGCCGCTGACGGTCTGCCCGTAATAAGCCGGGCAACCCTCGGGCGCTTCGATCTTCACTTCGGGCCCGGCGCCTTCGCCGGCCACCGGATCGGCAGCGAGCGGCTTGAGGGTGCCGAGCCCGGCCGCGGCAAGATCGCGTGCGATGCCGCGCACGCCCATGCAGTCCTGGCGGTTCGGGGTGATCGAGACGTCGAACACCGGGTCGTTCAGATCGGCATAATCGGCGAACGCCGTGCCGACCGGCGCATCCGCCGGCAGCTCGATGATGCCGTCATGATCGTCGCCCAGCTCAAGCTCACGCGTCGAGCACATCATGCCGTTCGATTCGACTCCGCGCACCGCGGCGACCTTCAGCTGCATGCCATTGGCCGGCACCACCGCACCGGGCGTACCCAGCACGCCGACCAGCCCCGCGCGCGCATTGGGCGCGCCGCAGACCACGGTCAGCACCTGCTCGCCGGTATCGACGGTCAGCACCTGCAGCTTGTCCGCCTGGGGGTGGCGCTCGGCGGTGAGCACCTTGGCGACGCGGAAGCCGTTCAGCTTCTCGCCGGGATTCTCCACGCCCTCGACTTCGAGGCCGACGCGAGTCAGCGCCTCCTCGACGTCAGTGAGCGAGGCAGTCGTATCGAGATGCTGCTTGAGCCAGCTCAGGGTGAACTTCATGCGCCCACTCCCCCGCTCAGCGTGGGCACGTCGAGCGCCGAGAAGCCGTAATGCTTGAGCCAGCGCAGATCGCCGTCGAAGAACGCGCGCAGATCATCCATCCCATATTTGAGCATCGCCAGCCGGTCGACGCCGGTGCCGAAGGCGAAGCCCTGCCATTCGTTCGGATCGAGCCCGGCCGCCTCGATCACCTTGCGGTGGACCATCCCGGAGCCGAGCACTTCCATCCAGCCGCCATTGTCGCTCTTGCGCGGATCGCCGCCGATCACGCGCTTGCCGTTCTGCCAGGTGAAGCCGACATCGACTTCGGCACCCGGCTCGGTGAACGGGAAATAGCTCGGGCGCAGCCGCAGCACGATGTCGTCGCGCTCGAAGAACGCCTTGAGGAAGGTCTCCAGCGTCCATTTCAGGTGGCCGAGCGTGATCCCCTTGTCGATCACCAGCCCTTCGATCTGGTGGAACATCGGCGTGTGCGTCGCGTCGCTGTCCGAGCGGTAGACGCGGCCCGGCGCGATGATCCGGATCGGCGGCTTGCCCTGCATCATCGTGCGGATCTGTACCGGCGAGGTGTGGGTGCGCAGCAGGTATTTCTGGCTGCCATCCGCCTCCGGCGGGAAATAGAAGGTATCGTGCATCGCCCGCGCCGGATGCGTCTCGGGGATGTTGAGCGCGGTGAAATTGTGCCAGTCGTCCTCGATCTCGGGACCGGTGGCGACCGCGAAGCCCAGATCCGCGAAGATCTCCGCCAGCTCGTCCATCACCTGGCTCACCGGATGGACGCTGCCCGCCGCCACGCCGTCGACCGGCAGCGTCATGTCGAGCGTCTCGCTCGCCAGCCGCGCGTCGAGCGCCGACTTCTCCAGCGATGCCTTGCGCGCGCCCAGCGCCTCGGTCACCGCCTCGCGCAGGCTATGGATGCGCGGCCCTTCGACCTGGCGCGCTTCGGGGCTCATGCTCCCGAGCGTCTTCAAGAGGCTGGTGACGGCCCCCTGCTTGCCGAGCGCGTGCACGCGTACCGCTTCGACGGCATCGAGCCCCGCCGCCGCGTCGATCGCGCCGAGCAGGTCGGTGCGGAGCTGGTCCAGATCGGTCGTCATCAAATCCTCATTTCGTCGAGGGAGCCTCTAGCCGGGGAGGCCGGAAAGAAAAAGGGCGCCGGTGTTGCCACCGACGCCCCATTTTCTTCTACGCGTCAGGTCGCTCAGGCGGCCTGAGGCAGAGCCGCCTTCGCCTGAGCGATGATGGCGGTAAAGGCTTCGCCTTCATGCATCGCGATATCGGCCAGGACCTTGCGGTCCAGCTCGATGCCGGCGAGCTTCAGCCCGTGCATGAACTGCGAATAGGTCAGGCCCTCGGCGCGGACACCGGCGTTGATGCGCTGGATCCACAGACCACGGAAGGTCCGCTTCTTAACCTTGCGGTCGCGATACGCATACTGGCCGGCCTTTTCGACGGCCTGACGCGCGATGCGGATCGTGTTCTTGCGGCGGCCGCGATAGCCCTTTGCCTGCTCAAGAATATTCTTGTGCTTGGCCTTGGTGGTTACACCACGCTTAACTCGTGCCATTTTTCCAGGCCCTCCTTACTTCAGGCCGTACGGCGCCCACGCGATAACGCGGGCGGTATCGGCGTCGGCGAGCACGGAGGTGCCGCGGTTCTGGCGGATGTACTTCGCGTTATGCGAAATCAGGCGGTGGCGCTTGCCGGCGACTCCGTGCTTCACCTTGCCAGTGGCGGTGAGCTTGAAGCGCTTCTTGACGCCGCTCTTCGTCTTGAGCTTGGGCATTTTCGTCTCCTTATGGTTCGACGATTGCGAATGCGCGCGGCAGCCCATACAGCCGGCGTATTCCTCGATCGCGGAAAGCGGGGCCCCTAACCCAAAGCGTGGTGCGGTGCAACCGGAGTCTGCTCAGGGACGGAACTCATTCCGTCCGCGAGGCTTTTTCTACTCGATGGCCGATCGCGAGGTACCCATTTCCGCCGCCGACACGGCGCCCCCGCCGGGCGACGCTCCCGCCAGGCCCCTGCGCGCGCTCGGCACGCCGCTCGCCAGCGTCATCGCTGTGGTGGCCACGATCCTCGGCCTGCTGGTGCTCGCCTGGACGATATTGTTCGTCACCAAGGGCCGCTTCCTGCGCCACACCTTCGAGCGCGTCGTCGCCGGCCAGACTCACCGCGAAGTGAAGGTCGAGGGCGATTTCCAACTCTATTTCAATCCGATCAACGTCAAGTTCGTCGCCGAGAAGATCCACATCGCCAACCCCGAATGGGCTGGCAAGGGCAAGTTCTTCGAAGCGCGGCGCATCGATTCGCGTATCTCTACCTGGGGCCTGATCACCGGCAATCGCCGGATAAACTGGCTGAGCCTCGAGGACGGCCATGTCGACCTGCAATGGGACAAGGCCGGCAAGCGCAACACCTGGACCTTCAGCGAGGAAAAGGGCGAGCCGCTCGACCTGCCGGTCATCCGCCGCGCGCTCCTCCAGGGCACGATGATCCGCTACGTCGATCCGCGGATGCAGATCGAGGCCGGCATCCGCATCCACACCGTCGAGGCCAAGGACACTCAGTTCGCCTCGGCGATCCGCTTCGACGGCGGCGGCACCGCGCGCGGCACCCGCTTCACGCTGAACGGCGCGCTACTCACCCCCAATGCCACGGTGTCGGGTGGCAAGAACCAGCTCCAGCTCCACGCAGAGGGCGTGCGCACCCAAGTGGACGTGACGGGCACCCTCCCCGGCGCCACCGAGATCGAAGGCGCCGACCTGCACATGGACGTGCGCGGCCAGAACCTGGCGGACATCTTCATGCTCGCCGGCATCGCCGTGCCCGATACGCGCACCTACCGGATCCGCTCGGCGCTCACCAAGGCAGGCGACGAGTGGCGCTTCACGGGGCTGAAGGGCCGGTTCGGCGATTCGGACATCGCCGGCAAGATGACCGTGAAGATGACCCGGCCACGCCTGCTGCTTACCGCGCAGCTCGCCACCGACACGCTCGACATCGTCGATGCCGGTCCGTTCATCGGCTATAATCCCAATACGCTGGCGGCCAAGGGCGCGGCCGGCGCGGTGACCCAGGTCGCCGGGACGCCGCGCATCCTCCCCGATGCCAAGCTGCGCGTCGATGCGCTGCGCAACTTCGACGCCAAGGTGCACTGGACCGTCCGGGACGTGCGCGCGCCGAGCTTCCCGGTGTCTAACATCGAACTGGGCCTCGACCTCGACAACATGCTGCTCAAGCTGAGCCCGCTCAACTTCAGCATGGCGCGCGGCACGGTCAGCTCGGACATCACGATCAACGCGCGCAAGCAGCCGGTCTTCACCGATTATGACATCCGCCTCTCGCCCACCCCGATGGGCACGCTGCTGGCGGGCTTCGGCGTCGAGCAGAGCGGCACCAGCGGCACGGTCAAGGCACGCGTGCAGATGACCGGCGCCGGCGACAGCGTACGCGAATCGCTCGCCAATTCGAACGGCCGCATCGCGATCATCATGCCCCGCGGGAGCCTGTGGACGCGCAACGTCCAGCTGTCCGAGCTCGACATCGGCACCTTCGTCCAGAAGATGTTCGAGAAGAAGTTGAAGGAGCCGGTGCAGATCAATTGCGGGCTGATCGGCTTCACCGTGCGCCGGGGTGTCGCCGCGGCGGATCCGATCCTGATCGACACGCAGAAGAACGTCATCCTCGGCCGCGGCGGATTCAGCTTCCGCAACGAGAGCATCGACCTGGCGGTGCGCGCCGACAGCAAGAAGTTCAGCCTGTTCTCCGCCCAGTCGCCGGTCGGCCTGAACGGCTATTTCGCCCGGCCGGGCCTGAGCGTGATCTCGCCTGAGCTGGTCGCGCGCGCCGGCGTCGGCCTCGGCCTCGGCATCTTCGCCAGCCCGTTTGCGGCGATCATCGCGTTCGTCGATGTCGGCGATGCCAAGGCGGCCGCCTGCGGCCCGGTCCTCGAAGGTGCTCGCGCCACTGCCCAGCGCACCACCAAGGGCAAGCCGCGCGACGATGTCGGCAAGGGCACAACCGCCAAGTCGGAAAGCGGCAAGCGCTCGAAGGACGAGCGCCACGACCAGCGCAAGGTCTTCCGCAAGAAGGATTGAGGCCGGGAGAACCGGCGGCGCTTGCAATGTAGGATTTCGCCTGCTCCATACTGGTGGATGCAGGCAGTTTTCTTCTTCTCGCCCTTCGAACGCACCCTCGAAGGGCTTTGCGAGAGGGGGAACCGGGGCCCCCGTAGCATCAACTTCGTAAACTTCCGCGCCCCGACTCAGCCGCCGTGGTGCCCGTGATCATGCCCGCCGCGGCAGGCCAGCGCCTCGAGGATGTCGTCGATCCGCGCAGGATCGCCCGCGGCGATCACTTCGCCGTTGCTGCCGGCGTGCAGGGGATCGCCTTGCCAGTCGCACATCCGCCCGCCCGCGCCCTCGACGATCGGCACCAGGGCTGCAAAATCGTGCAGCTTGAGACCCGCCTCTACCACCACGTCCATCCAGCCGCTCGCGACGCAGCCATAATTGTAGCAGTCGCCGCCCAGCACCACGCTCATCACCGACGCGTCGAGGTGCTCGAAGGCGTGGAGCTGGTCGTCGCCGAACAAGGCCGGGCTGGTGGTGGCGAGGATCGCGTCCTTGAGGTCGCGGCAGCGGCGCGTCTCGGCGGGCTTGCCGTTGAACAGCGTGGGCCGGCCCATCACTCCCAGCCAACGCTCCTTCGTCACCGGCTGGTCGATCACGCCGAGCAGCGGCCAGCCCTGCTCGATCAGCGCGATCAGCGTGCCGAAGATCGGACGGCCGGCGATGAAGGCGCGGGTGCCGTCGATAGGGTCGAGCACCCAGACACGTCCGCTCGTCCCTTCGCGCACCCCGAACTCCTCGCCCTGGATGCCGTCCATCGGCCGCTCGGCGATGATCAGCTTGCGCATCGCCTCTTCGGCGGCGCGGTCGGCGAGGGTGACCGGGGACTGGTCCTCCTTGGCCTCCATGCCGTGGGCACCGCGGAAATAGGGCAGGATCGCCGCGCCCGCCGCATCGGCAAGGCGTTCGGCAAGGGCGATATCGGCGGAGGTCACTGGCATGACCCTGCCCTAGCGTTCCGATTTTGACTCGCCAAGGTCACAAACCTTTGTCACTCCACCCGCCCATGCCCATCCGCCGCCTGCTGATCTCTGCCGCGCTGCTCGCAGCCATGCCCGCCGCGGCGCAGAGCCTGCGCGCCGTTCCTGCCCAGCCTGCCTCCGAAACCGAGGCGCTGCGCGGCGTCGAGGTGTTCCTGATCAACGAAGGCGATGTCGCAGTCACCGATGCCGGCCCGCGCCAGATCGAGATCACTGCGATCGACGGCACCCGCCTCATCCTTGAGCGTGCGCCCGGTCCGCTGCCGACGGTCGCCCCGCACGGCTTCGCCAAGGCGCGCTATGTGCCGGTGAGCGTCGCCGGCCGCGCCGTGCCGCCGATCGATCAGCACGCCGCCGCCGAAATCCCCGAGGGCGAGACGGTGGTGCAGAGCGCGACCGGCAGCTCGGCGGCGTTCGTCGACCGGTTCGAGCCGCACGAGCCGATCTATGGCGCCTTCGGGCTCAAGGATTCGGGTGGCAAGCTGCAGGTCAGCTTCGCCTTCCGCCCCTTTGCCGAGGATGCACCGCTCAAGCTCGGCAACCTCCGCTTCGGCTATACCCAGACGATGTTCTGGGCACTGAACGCGCCGTCGGGGCCGTTCCGCTCGACCAATTACAGCCCCGAAATCTATGCCGACATCCCGTTCGACGACACCACCCGGGTGGCGCTTGGCTATCGGCACGATTCGAACGGGCGCGGCGCGCTCGATTCGGTCGATCTCAACCGCGTGTTCCTGCGCGCCGAGAAGCGCTTCGACCTGGGCGACGACTGGCATCTCGATGTCGCGCCCCAGGCCTGGTTCTATGTCGGGCAGCTCGGCACCGCGCCCGACGTGAAGGACTATTTCGGCTATACCAGCCTAACCGCGGCGATCGGCCAGCAGGATGGGCTGAAGCTCTCGCTCACCGGCCGCGGCAATTTCAACACGCGCAAGGGCGCGGCCGAATTGTTCGTCTCCTATCCGCTGGCACGCATTGCCAAGGGCGTGGGCTTCTATATCTTCGGCCAGGCCTTTACCGGCTATGGCGAGGCACTGGACGACTATCGCAAGAACGACACCCATGCCCGGATCGGCATCGCGCTGACGCGCTGACCGGACAGACATCTCGAGAGGATCGCCATGCGCAAGTTTCTGATCGCTGCCGCCGCCATTCTGGCACTCGCCGTGCCGGCCACTGCCGCGCTCAAGGACGGCCAGGTCGCCCCCAACTTCACCGCGCCCGGCGCGATGGCGGGCAAGCCCTTCACCGTGAACCTCAAGGCCGCGCTGAAGAAGGGCCCGGTCGTCCTCTATTTCTTCCCCGCCGCCTTCACCGATGGCTGCAATGCCGAAGCGCATGCCTTTGCCGAGGCGCTGCCCGATTTCCAGAAGGCCGGTGCCAGCGTGATCGGCATGACGGCAGGCAATATCGAAAAGCTCGAGGCGTTCTCGGCAGAGAAATGCGCAGGCAAGTTCGCCGTCGCCGCCGCCAGCGACCAAATCATCAAGGACTATGACGTGCGGCTTACCAAGCCCGACGGCACTGTCACCAAGATCACCAGCCGCACTTCCTATGTGATCGCGCCGAGCGGCAAGGTCATCTTCTCCCATGCGAACATGAGCCCCGCCGATCACATCCGGCTTACGCTGGACGCGGTGCAGAAGTACAAGGCCGCGCATAAGCGCTGACATTTTCGCGGCTGCGCAGCTTTTGCTCACCGGATGTTAGCAGTTGGGCACTAGTCTGTGCGCCAGGACGGTGTGAGGGCGCCGTCTGGAACAACTTCTGGTGAGGCATTGAGGAACATGGCCGCGGCGAAGGCCGTCCGGGTAGCAAGCGGTTCCCAGGCCGCGCAGAACCTGTACGACCGAATCGGTGAGTTTCTGGTGGATCAGCGGCTCGACCCTGATCCCGCGAACTATGCCTTTGCCTATCAGCTGCTCGCCAATCCCGACGGCCCGCTGGCCCGCGCGGTGCACATGCTCACCGACGGCGGAGTCCGCCTGACGCGGCGCGACATCGAGACGCTCGGCTGCGATGGCCCCGTCGCCGGCACGCCGACCGCGACGATCGAAAAGGCCCAGGGCCTGGTTGCCCAGACGCAGATGCAGGTCGAAGGCTTCCAGGACATCGTCACCGCGATGCGCGCCGAGACACAGGACTTCGGCCGCGACCTTGCCGCCAGCGCCCAGGCGATGCGCAGCTCGGGCAGTGACAATCCCGAGATCACCCGGCTCACCGCGACGATGCTCGAACGCGTCCGCAGTGCCGAGGAACGGCTGGAGACTGCGAACCGCGAGGCGAGCGACCTTCGCACCAAGCTCGAGGAAGCGCGCGACAACGCCCGCAAGGACCCGCTCACCGGCCTCGCCAACCGCCGCGCCTTCGAGGAGGCCTATGCCGACGCGGCAGCGAAAGGCGCGAAGCTTTGCATGGCGGTGTGCGACGTCGATTTCTTCAAGTCTGTCAACGACCGGTTCGGCCACGTCGTCGGCGATCGAGTGCTCAAGGCACTCGCCGAGTCGCTGTCGGACACCTGCAAGGGCCATCTCGTCGCGCGCTATGGCGGCGAGGAGTTCGTCGTCCTGTTCACCGGACTCGACATCAAGGCCGCGCGCGAGATCCTCGAGCGCGCCCGTATCGGCGTGTCCGCCAAGCGCTACCGACTGCGCGAGACAGACGCACCGCTCGGCGAGATCACCTTCTCCGCCGGGCTCAGCCCCGCTGTGCAGGGCGAGGTGTTCGGCACCGTGTTCCACCGCGCCGACCAGCTTTGCTACGCCGCCAAGAATAGCGGCCGGAACTGCATCCGCATCGACTGACCGGAATCGGACAGCGACTGTCCGCTTATGATTGGGAAAAACCACCACAGCTTGGCGTGAAATTTCCCAACCCCGCGTAACTTTCTAACTCGCCCCCAGCAAAATCAAACACTTATAAAACTGGCACGCTCCCTGCAATCCATCTGGCATCGGCAACGTTGGAATGGTCCGGCAGCCGACACAGGGAGTAAATCAAATGTCCATCCGCATCAGCTCGCTTCAGCACAGTGTCGCCATCGTCGGCGCCGTCCTCTTCACCTATGCCATCGTCCTCTTCTCGGCCCCTACGGTTCCGTTCGCGTGATCCGCGGCGGACCGGACGGAAGGGAGAGGATAGACATGGCACGAAGCCTGATGGTCGGTGTAGCGTCCTTCGCACTCACCGCAATGATGATCGCCGCCAGCGGCATGCAGGGTTCCAGCCTCCTCGGCTGACCCTGCAGAGCCGCCCCGGCAGCGGCTAGATGCAAGGCCGTCCCAACGGCGGCCGGAGGACGGAACCACCCGCCTCCATCACCGGTTTCGCAACGCATTCCAGGAGGATGCACGTGAGCGAAACCGAAAAGATGATCCACGAAGACGCGCTGCCCGGTCACGAGAGCGCGCTCGAGCCCAAGCCCGAATGGGAGCCGCGCTATGCCGGCTCCGGCCGCCTGGAGGGCAAGGTCGCGATGATCACCGGCGCCGACAGCGGCATCGGCCGCGCAGTCGCCGCGCTCTATGCGCGCGAGGGCGCCGATGTGGCGATCCTCTATCTGTGCGAACATGACGATGCCGAGAAGACCGCCGAGATCGTCCGTGGCGAAGGCCGCGAGGCGCTGACCATCGCCGGCGATATCGGCGACAAGGATTTTTGCGACCAGGCCGTCGCGCAGGTGATCGAGAAATTCGGCAAGCTCGACGTGCTGGTGAACAATGCCGGCGAGCAGCATCCCGACAAGGACATCACCGACATCACCGAAGAGCAGCTGCGCCGCACCTTCCAGACCAACATCTTCGGAATGTTCTTCCTGACCCAGGCCGCGCGCCCGCACCTGAAAAAGGGCGCGGCGATTGTCAACTGCACCTCGATCACCATGTACCAGGGCTCGAAGGAGCTGCTCGACTATTCGAGCACCAAGGGCGCGATCACGGCCTTTACCCGCAGCCTGTCCGAAAACCTGGTCGGCGAAGGCATCCGCGTGAACGCAGTGGCGCCGGGGCCGATCTGGACGCCGCTCAATCCCTCGGGCGGTGCGTCGCCGGAGAAGCTCGAGCATTTCGGCGAGGACACCCCGATGGGCCGGCCGGGCCAGCCGAATGAAGTGGCGCCGGCCTTCCTGTTCCTCGCCTGCGAGGATGCCAGCTACATGTCCGGCCAGGTCCTGCATCCGAATGGCGGGACTATCGTGAACGGCTGAGTCGCGAAGCCCGCGCGGGCCGCGGAAGTTTACGAAGTTGAGGCTACGGGGCCCCCGTTTTTCCTTCTCGCGCGTGGCCTCGACGCGGGTGCGATCATCGCAGGAAAGAAAGGCCGCTTGCATCCACCAGTGTGGAGCAGCCGAAATCCTACATTGCAAGCCTGTCCCTTGTCGTCACTCCGCCCCCAGGCCGGAGTGACGAACGACAGTTCAGGCCACGGCCCCTGCGCCCACCGGACCGACCGGCGCCGCATCGCCACGGGAATAGGTGCCGGTGAGCAGCCCGGCGGCAATCACCCGGCCTTCCATCACCCGGAGCAACTCGCCGCGGCCGGGATTGTCGCCCGGCTCCGGGCCTTCGCTCAACGCGAAGATCTGGAAGGCGTAATTATGCTCGCCGTGCCCGTTGGGCGGATCGGGCGGCAGCCAGCCCTCGGCGAAGCGGCTGTTGCGGCCGACATCCTCTCCATTCGCATCGCCCTCGCCATCGGGCGCGATCTCGCCTTCCTTGAGGTCGCCACCCAGCGGCAGCCCCCAGACGATCGCATGCACCATCGGCTGCGGCGTCGGCGCGTCGGGATCCTCGACCAGCAGCACCAGCCGTGCTGTGCCTTCGGGCACGCCGGTCCAGAACAAGGGCGGCGAGACGCCCTCGCCGTCCGCGGTGAAGCGATCGGGCAGGCGTCCCCCGTTCGCGAAAGCCGGGCTGGCGAGATGGATCACGCCTTCGCCGGCCAGCTCGGGGCGGACGATTGCCAGCTTGTCCGCGCCGGCACGTAGTGCGCTCAGCGCCTTGCCGAGCCAATGGGGTAGATTTTCGAGCATCGCGTTCTCCTGCCTGGCTTGAACCGACGAGAAGGCGCGAGGCTCCCTGCCGCCAGTGCTAGAGGTCGAGCTTCTCGTAATCGGCGGGCGGCGGGATGCCTTCCATTCGCTCGCTGAGCAGCGGGCGGAAGCTGGGGCGGCTCTTCATTCGGATGTACCAGCCCTTGGCCTGCTCATGGCTCTTCCAGTCGATGCCGCCCAGATAATCGGCAATCGAGATCTGCGCCGCCGCGGCGAGATCGGCCAGGCTCATCGTCGGACCGGCCAGCCAGGTGCGGTGATCGAGCAGATAATCGATGTAATCGAGATGGTTGACCGCCGCCTTCATCGCGGTGCGCAGCGCCTGGCCATCGGGCGACTGCTTGTAGACGATGCGCTTGAGCATCCGCTCGTGGAGCAGGGGCGCCGTGATCTCGGCATAGAAATTGGTGTCGAACCAGATCGCCAGGCGACGGATCTCGGCGCGATCGGTGGCGGTGCCATTGAGCATCGGCGCCTTGTTCACCGTCTCCTCGAAGAACTCGCAGATCACCGTGGAATCGATCAGCGTCACGCCGCGCTCGGTATCGGCCATCACGGGCACTTGGCCGGTGGGGTTCAGATCGAGGAACTCGTCGCGCCGCAGCCAGGGCGACTCGCGCACCGGCTCATAGCCGACGCCTTTCTCGCCCAGCAGCAGCCGGACCTTGCGCGAGAAGGGACATAGGGGGAATTGATAGAGCTGCCACATCGGCCCGCTTTAGGACTCGGGATGCGCCCGCGTAAAGCGCCTGGCGCGTCGCCCCGGCTATTTGGTCGTAAGCACCCCACGCAGCGGCGCCAGCGCGGCGCGCAAGCGGGCAGCGGTCTGGTCGAGCGACTCCTGCATCGCCAGCCCGTCCCGGGTGAGCTTGCCGGCGGCGGCGACGGCGCGGCGGGCCTGATCGTGGAAGCGCTTGTCGAAGTCCGGATCGGTGCGGCGCTGGATGTCGCGCAGCGTGTCCTGCTCCCCGAAAGTGGGATCGAGATACTGCGCGGCCGGGCCGACACGCGTGTCGAGCACGATGCCGGCGAGGTTGGTCAGCATCGCGGCGGCGCCTTCCTGGACCAACGGGTTATCGAGCGCCTTGGCGAGCGCCTCGACCTTGTCGCGAGTGGTCGGCTGCTGCTGGGCGAGCGCGGGCGTGGCGGCGGCGCAGAGCAGGGCGGCAGTGAGGATCAGGCGCATGGCGGACTCCGGAGTCGGTCCAGCCTTATATCACAGGCACTTGGCTAGAGCAGCGTTGGTTGCGACGAACCGTAGCTTCTCCCCGGCGAAGGCCGGGCCCCGACTTGAACGTTGCAACGCTGAGTCTGGGCCCCGGCCTTCGCCGGAGAAAGAAGAAGGAAAGCGACTACTCCGCTGCCACCGCCTCCGGCGAATCATCGAGCGGCATGGGCAAACGCGTCAGCATTTCCTTCGGCACGACCTGCCAGAAATGGCCGAGCGCGCGGTTCCAGTCCTCGAGCAGGCCGGCGGCCCATTTGCTGTCGGTCGCGGCGACATGCGCTTCGACCAGCGCGCGCAGCTTGGCTTCCCAATGGGCGGAGGCGAGGCGCTGCCAGACGATGCTCTCCGGATTGGCGCGATCGGAGAAGCTGCCGTCTTCGTCATAGACGAAGGCCATGCCGCCGGTCATGCCCGCGCCGAAGTTGCTGCCGACCTGGCCGAGCAGCACCGCGGTGCCGCCGGTCATGTACTCGCAGCCATTGGCGCCGCAGCCTTCGACCACCACTTCGGCGCCCGAGTTGCGCACCGCGAAGCGCTCGCCCGCCTGGCCGGCGGCGAAGACGCGGCCCGACGTCGCGCCGTAAAGCACGGTGTTGCCGATGATCGTGTTCTTCCAGCTCTCCACCGGCGAGCTGACCAGCGGGCGGACGACGATGATGCCGCCCGACAGGCCCTTGCCGACATAGTCGTTGCTGTCGCCGAACACTTCGAGCGTGATGCCCTTGCACAGGAAGGCACCGAGGGATTGCCCGGCCGAGCCGCGCAGGCGGACATGGACATGGCCGTCGGCGAGCGTCGACATGCCGTAGAGCCGGGTGATCTCCGAGGAGAGCCGGGTGCCCACCGCGCGGTGCGTGTTCCGGACGTTGTAGGTGAGCTGCATCTTCTCGCGGCGCGCGAAGACCGGGGCGGCATCCTTGATCATCTGCGCATCGAGGCTGTCGGGCACTTCGTTGCGGAAGGTCGACAGGCTGAAGCGGCGCTCGGCATCGTCGGCATCGACCTTGGCGAGAATCGGGTTGAGATCGAGATCGTCGAGATGCTCGGCGCCGCGGCTGACCTGGCGGAGCAGCTCGGTGCGGCCGATGACTTCGTCGAGCGTCTTGAAGCCGAGGCGCGCAAGGATCTCGCGAACCTCCTCGGCGATGAAGGTCATCAGGTTGATGACCTTCTCCGGCGTGCCGACGAACTTCTGGCGGAGCTTCTCGTCCTGGGTGCAGACGCCGACCGGGCAGGTGTTCGAATGGCACTGGCGGACCATGATGCAGCCCATCGCGACGAGGCTGAGCGTGCCGATGCCGAACTCCTCGGCGCCAAGGATCGCAGCGATGACGATGTCGCGCCCGGTCTTGAGGCCGCCATCGGTGCGCAGCTTCACTCGGCCGCGCAGGCCGTTGAGCGTGAGCGTCTGGTTGACTTCGGTCAGGCCCATTTCCCAGGGCGTGCCGGCATATTTGACCGAAGTCTGCGGCGAGGCGCCGGTGCCGCCGACATGGCCGGCGACCAGGATGACGTCGGCATGCGCCTTGGCGACGCCTGCCGCCACGGTGCCGATGCCGGCCGAGCTGACCAGCTTCACGCACACCCGCGCGCGCGGGTTGATCATCTTGAGATCGTAGATGAGCTGCGCCAGGTCCTCGATCGAATAGATGTCGTGGTGCGGCGGCGGCGAGATCAGCGTGACGCCCGGCGTCGCGTGGCGCAGCTTGGCGATGAACTCGGTGACCTTGAAGCCGGGCAGCTGGCCGCCCTCGCCGGGCTTTGCCCCTTGCGCGACCTTGATCTCGATCTCGTCGCAGGCGTTGAGATATTCGGCAGTGACACCGAACCGACCCGAGGCGATCTGCTTGATCGTCGAGTTGGCGTTGTCGCCATTCTCATAGGGCGTGTAGCGCAGCTTGTCCTCGCCGCCCTCGCCCGACACGGCCTTGGCGCCGATGCGGTTCATCGCGATCGCCAGCGTCTCATGCGCCTCCGGCGACAGCGCGCCGAGCGACATGCCGGGAGTGACGAAGCGCTTGCGGATCTCGGTGATCGCCTCGACCTGGTCGATCTGGATGCCCTGGTCGGGGAAGTTGAACTCGAGCAGGTCGCGCAGATAGACCGGCGGCATGTCGCGCACGCCGCGCGAGAAGGCCATGTAGGACGAGTAGCTGTCGGTCGACACCGCCGTCTGCAACAGGTGCATCAGCTGCGCGGAATAGGCATGGGTCTCACCACCATGGCGCTGGCGATAGAAGCCGCCGATCGGCAGCGTCGCGACGCCGCGATCATAGGCGGAGCTGTGGCGCATCATCGCCGAGAGGTGGAGCGAGGCATAGCCTTCGCCCGAGATCTTGGCGGGCATGCCGGGGAACAGGTCGTTGACCAGCGCGCGACTGAGACCGACCGCTTCGAAGTTGTAGCCGCCGCGATAGGAGGAGATCACGGCGATCCCCATCTTCGACATGATCTTGAGCAGGCCTTCGTCGATCGCCTTGCGGTGGCGATAGAGGCACTCGTCTATCGTGATGTCGCCGAACAGGCCGCGAGCGTGGCGGTCGGCGATCGAGGCTTCGGTGAGATAAGCGTTCACCGTGGTCGCGCCGACGCCGATCAGCACGGCATAGTAATGCGTGTCGAGGCACTCGGCGCTGCGGACGTTGACCGAGGCGTAGGAGCGGAGGCCCCGGCGGACGAGATGGGTGTGGACCGCGGCCGCGGCGAGCACGCCGGCGATGGCGGCACGCTCGGCCGAGACATGCTCGTCGGTGAGGAACAGCTCGGTGCAGCCGGCGCGGACCGCCTGCTCGGCCTCATAGCGAATGCGCTTGATCGCCTCGCGCAGATCCTCGGGATTGTCGCTGACCGGAAAGGTGCAGTCGATCTCGGCGCACTGGCCGCCGAAATAGGCGCGCAACCGCGCCCAATCGCCATTGGTCAGCACCGGGCTGTCGAGCACCAGCACCTTCGACCCGCCGCCATCGGCGTCGAGGATGTTGGCGAGGTTCCCGAAACGCGTCTTGAGCGTCATCACCTGGCGTTCGCGCAGGGAGTCGATCGGCGGGTTGGTGACCTGGCTGAAATTCTGGCGGAAGAACTGGCTGATCAGGCGCGGCTTGTCCGAGATCACCGCGAGCGGCGTGTCGTCGCCCATCGAGCCGATCGCTTCCTTGGCGGTCTCGACCATCGGGGCAAGGATCAGCTCCATGTCCTCTAGCGTCTGGCCGGCCGCAACCTGGCGGCGCGTGAGCTCGGCGCGCTCGAAGCGGAGCGGCTCCAGGTCCGGCTCGGGCAGGTTCTCGATAGTGATGAACTCGCCGATCATGCCGGCATAGTCATGCTCGCCGGCGATCTGGTCCTTGATCTCGCGGTCACAGAGCAGCACGCCCTGATCGAGATCGACGGCGATCATCTGGCCCGGGCCCATCCGGCCCTTGGCGATGACGGTCGATTCAGGAATCTGGACCATGCCGGTCTCGGAGCCGACGATGAGCAGGCCGTCCGAGGTCTGGGTGTAGCGCAACGGGCGCAGCGCGTTGCGGTCGACGCCGGCAACCGCCCAGCGGCCGTCGGTCATCGCCAGCGCGGCGGGGCCGTCCCACGGCTCCATCACGCTCGCCAGATATTTGTACATCGAGAGGTGGTTGGAAGGCGTCGCCTCGTCCCATGCCTCGGGGACGAGCATCAGCTTGGCGGTGGGCGCGTCGCGGCCCGAGCGGCAGATCGCCTCGAACACCGCGTCGAGCGCGGCCGTGTCCGACGCGCCGGCCGGAATCACCGGCTTGATGTCCTCCGAGCGTTCGCCGAACGCGATGCTCGCCATCTTGATCTCGTGGCTGCGCATCCAGTTCTTGTTGCCGCGGATCGTGTTGATCTCGCCATTGTGCGCCAGGCACCGGAACGGCTGGGCCAGCCACCATTGCGGGAAGGTGTTGGTCGAATAGCGCTGGTGGAAGATCGCGACCCGGCTGGTGAAGCGCTCGTCGCGCAGGTCGGGATAGAAATCCGACAGGCTCTCGGCGAGGAACAGGCCCTTGTAGATGATCGAGCGCGTCGAGAGCGAGCAGATGTAAAAGCCGTTGATCTGCGCGGCGATCACGGCCTTCTCGATCCGGCGGCGGACGAGATAGAGCTCCTTCTCGAACTCGGCGGCGTCCATCGTGCCCGGCAGCGGGCCAGCGATCATGATCTGCTCGATCTCGGGGCGCGTCGCCTGCGCCTTCATGCCGATGACCGAGACATCGACCGGCACCTGGCGCCAGCCATAGATGGTATATCCGGCCTCGATGATCTCGGATTCGACGATCGTGCGGCAGGCTTCCTGCGCGCCCAGGTCGGTGCGCGGCAGGAAGATCATGCCGACCGCCAGGCGGTTCGGCATGACGCGGTGGCCCCCGGCGGCAATCGCATCGTCGAAGAAGCGCACCGGCAGGTCGACGTGCAGGCCGGCACCGTCGCCGGTCTTGCCGTCCGCATCGACCGCGCCGCGGTGCCATACGGCCTTCAGCGCATCGATCGCCGACTGGACGACGCGGCGCGAAGGCTGGCCGTCGGTCGCGGCGACCATGCCGACGCCGCAGGCATCGCCCTCGAACTCGGGACGGTACATGCCCTCCAGGGCAAGGCGTTCGCGTTCGGATTGCATCTTGGTCATTTCGGGGGTTCCGGAGCGTTGTCGGACAGATCGGCGACGAGCTTGCCGATATCTTCCTGCATATGGGCCATCGAGCGCGACATCAGGTCACGCTGCCAGGCGAGAATGTCGGGATCGCTCATGATCGAGTAGGACGCGGCCATGTAGACCTTGCCGGTCGGCGTCTCGAAGAAGGTGCGTATCTCTGCGAGCTGAGCAACGTCGAAGCGGCGGGCATAGGCGCGCGCCATCGCGTCCATCATGCCCGGCATGCCGGCGCTCAGCGATTCGACCATGCGGTCTTCCTGCGTCTTCAGGAACTGCTGGAATCTCGCGGCGACCCCGGGATCCTTGTCGATTGCATCGGCGAACTGCGGCATCTGCTCGAGCGACTGGCGAATATTCGCCATGGTCGGGCGGATCATGTTCTCCATGAGCCGACTGCGCTGTTCGGGCGGCATCATCACCGCGAGCAGGTCCTTCGCCGCCGCGAAGCGCGCGGGATCGACTGGCACCGGCTTGGGCACCGACGAGACCGGCGCGGTCTGCGCCTGGGCAGAGCCGATCCCGGCAAGCAGCAGCGCTGCGACGGTGGCGAGCGAGAGACGCATCACTTGCCGGCCTTCTTCCTGGCAAGATAATCCGCAGTCAGCTTCATCGCGAGCGCGACCATCTGCGCCTTGTTGGCGGTGATCAGCTTCTCCGCCCAGGCCTGGCTCGCCGCCGAAATCCTGGGGTTGAGCGTGTTCATCTTCTGCGCGGCGCTACTGCCGCCGAACGCCATGAGCGCGGGATAATCCTCCGCAGTCATCTTGCCCATCACTTCGGCGATCGCCGCCTGCTGCATCTCCTGGGGCGACTGGCCCGGCGCAGCGCTCATCGATTCATACACCGATGCACGCACTTTCTGCCCGGTCGGGCTGGAGAAGAAAGTGAGCGTGTCGGCGACCTCCGCCGGAGTCAGCTCGGTTTGCAGGATGCCGGTCAGATCGGCGCGCAGCGACGGCAGTGCCGCGACCAGGATCGTGGTGAACTGGGCGCGCAGCTGAGTCGCGACCTGATCGCGCAAACCCGGATTGGCGTCGAACACCGCCTTCATCTTGGCATCCGACGCGACCTGCTGCGCCATGCCCGCGTCGAAGGCGTTGCCGGCAAGGCGAGTGATCGAATCGTCGGGCGCCATCAGCGCGACGAGCTTCTGCACATCGGTTTCGGCGACGGGCGCAGCAGCCGGCACCGCCGGACGCGCCTGGACCGGAGACAGCGATGCGGCGCCAAGCGCCAGGACCAGGGCAGAGGCAGCAAGGATCGATTTCATCGGGATCGGCAACCTTCTCAAGCAGCCCGCGCGGCAGCGGCGCGGGCGCGCATCCAGGCATGCATGTGCGCCGCCACGTCGCGGCCGTCGCGAATCGCCCAGACCACCAGACTCGCGCCGCGGACAATATCACCGGCGGCGAACACGCCGTCGAGGCTGGTCATCATCGTGCGGCCATCGGTGCGCAGCGTACCCCAGCGGGTAACGCCCAGCTCCGCGGCGCCGAACAGGCGGGGCAGGTCCTCGGGCTCGAAGCCGAGCGCCTTGATCACCAGATCAGCGGGAAGCTGGAAGGCACCGCCCGGATCGAGCTCAGGTGCGCGGCGGCCGGTGGCGTCGGGCGCGCCGAGACGCATCCGCGTGGCGCGCACGCCGGTGACCTTGTCGCCGCCATCGAAAGCCTCAGGGGCAGAGAGCCAGACGAACTCGACGCCCTCTTCCTCGGCATTGGCAGTCTCGCGCTGCGATCCCGGCATGTTGGCGCGGTCGCGGCGATAGAGGCACTTCACCGACGTCGCGCCCTGGCGCACCGCGGTGCGCACGCAGTCCATCGCGGTATCGCCGCCGCCGATCACGACGACATGCTTGCCGTTCGCATCGAGGCTGCCGTCGTCGAACGCGGGGACGGCATCGCCAAAGCCCTTGCGGTTCGACGCAGTCAGATAGTCGAGCGCCTCGACCACGCCTTCCGCACCCACGCCCGGCGCCTGGATGCCGCGCGCCTTGTAGACGCCGGTGGCGATCAGGATCCCGTCATGGCGCTTGCGCAGGTCGTCGAGCGTGGCCTCGCGGCCGACTTCGAAACCCTGGTGGAAGACGATCCCGCCCTGATCGAGCCGCTCGACGCGGCGCATGACGATCTCCTTCTCGAGCTTGAAGCCCGGGATGCCATAGGTCAGCAGCCCGCCGGCGCGGTCATGCCGGTCATAGACATGCACGTCATAGCCATATTCTCGCAGATATTCGGCGGCGGCGAGGCCCGCCGGGCCCGCACCGATGATGCCGACCGACTGGCCGCGCGACGGACCGACCGCGACCGGCTCGACCCACCCTTCGGCCCAGGCGGTGTCGGTGATGAACTTCTCGACCGAGCCGATCGTGACGGCGCCGTGGCCGGAGAATTCGATGACGCAATTGCCTTCGCACAGCCGGTCCTGCGGGCAGATGCGGCCGCAGATCTCTGGCATGGTCGAGGTGCTGTTCGACAGCTGGTAGGCTTCGCGCAGCCGCCCTTCGGCGGTGAGGCGCAGCCAGTCCGGGATGTGATTGTGCAGCGGACAGTGCACCGAGCAATAGGGTACGCCGCATTGCGAGCAGCGGCTCGCCTGTTCCTCGGCCGTAGGCACGGCATAGCGATCCGCGATCTCGCGAAAGTCCTCCGCGCGCAGTTCCGCTTCGCGCTTGCTTGGATAAGCCTGCGCCGTTCCCACGAATTTGAGCATCGTTTCAGCCATGCGGCCGCGCTAACGCCGGAAGCGAGTCGATAAAAGGCAGCAATACTGACCTTTATTATCTTTTTCAGCTCAAAGCGTATGTTTTTGAAAGAATATTACGCAATTTAACGGCCGGTTCGGCCCTACCTTAGCGAAAGCCATGCGATCGCACTGACGCCGGCGATGATTCGGTACCAGGCGAAGGGCGCAAACCCATGCTTCGAGACGATGCCGACAAACAGCTTGATCACGACGATCGCGACAAGGAAGGCGGTGCCGAAGCCAATGCCGATCTCGCTCCAGCCGACCCGGGCGGATATGACCGCGTCATGGTTCTTGGCGAGCTCGAGCACGGTCGCGCCCAGCATCGTCGGGATGGCGAGGAAGAAGCTGAATTCGGCAGCGGTGCGCCGTTCGACGCCCAGGCTGAGCGCGCCCATGATCGTCGCACCCGAGCGGCTGACGCCCGGGATCATCGAGATGCACTGGATGAATCCGATGCCGATCACCCGGACCAGCGGGATTTCGGCGATACCGTGGATCGTGGCCGATTTCACCAGCCGCTCGATCACCAGGATCGCGATGCCGCCGATCACCAGCGCCCAGGCGACCACCATCGGCTCACCGAGCAAGGCCTCGATATGCTTGTGGAGCGCCAGGCCGATCACGGCGGCGGGGATGAAGGCGACCACGAGGTTGCGCAGGAAGCGCCACGAAACCGGGTTGCGCTGGATCAGGCCCATCGCGACGGCCCAGAAGGTGCGCCAATAGAGCACCACCACCGCCAGGATCGCGCCCAATTGGATGACGACGTTGAACATCGCCCAAGTCGCGGAATCATAGCCGAGCAGCTCGGAGGCGAGGATCAGGTGCCCGGTCGAGGAGACCGGCAGGAACTCGGTGATCCCCTCGACGATGCCGAGGAGGATCGCGACCAAGGTTTCGCTCATGCGGTGCTAGGCTCCGATGCGCCGGGAGGGCGCGGAAAGGTTCAGGCGGCCAACTTGCCGAAGCGGCCGTTGCGGCGATAGCGTACCAGCCAGGTCGGCGCGACGCTCGCCAGCGGCGTCGGTACAATCCCCAGCGCGGCAAGGCCCGGCACATCGCCCACGACGTTGTCGGCCTGGAGCATGCGCCACTGGTCGCGGCTGATCGGCGTGCCGGGCAGCGCCGCGATCAGCGCACCGATCCGATCGGGCAACGCGGCGAAAGCCGGCTTATGCCCGGTCGCTCCGGCCAGCCACTGCAGCAGGCCGGCCATGGTCAGCGTGTCGGGGCCGCCCAGCGCATAGCGCTTGCCGGCATGCGCCTCCGGGTCGGCAAGCGCGGCGACGACTGCCCTGGCGACATCGACGACATAGACCGGCTGGAAGCGTACCTCCGCGCGCAGCACCGGCACGACCGGGCCAACGCCGACCATCGCGGCGAAGCGATTGGTGAACTGGTCCTCGCGCCCGAAGACGAAGGAGGGGCACAGGATCGTTGCCGCGGGGAAAGCCTGGCGGACCGCGGCCTCGCCCTCGGCCTTGGAGCGGCCATAGGCGGAAGCCGAATCCCCCTCGGCACCGAGTGCGGAGAAGTGGACGAGCGACTCGACGCCTGCGACCCGGGCAGCAGCGGCGACATTGCGCGCGCCCGCGGCGTTGACGCCGTCGAAATCCCCCTTGAGCACGCCGGCCAGGTTGACCACGGCATCGGCACCGGCGAGCGCGGCGGCGATCGTCTCGGGCTGGGTCACGTCGGCGGCGACGAACTGGGTCTGGCCAAGGCCGCCCAGCGTCTTGAGGAACCAGGCGTCGCGCGGCCGGCGCTGGGCGATGCGCACGCGCGCGCCGCTAGCGAGGAGTTCCTGTGCGACATAGCGGCCGACGAAACCGCCGCCGCCGATCAGCACTATGAGTTTGTCCTTCATGCTCTTGGTCCTGGAGCTAGAAACCTGCCTGCCGGCGGAACGCTCCCCATGCCGCGCGGCGCGCGGGGAGGCAAGCGCGACATGGTATCCCGGGGCCTTCGCGGCTGCACATCCGCAGGGGCCGCCCGGTCAGCTCGATCGAGTCGCATCGGTCATGGGATCGAGTTCGTGCGGATCGGGCGCGCGGTTGAACGGCAGCGAGCTCGTCTGCCGCTCGATGCGGCGATGGACCACTGCATCCGTTCCGGGAATCCAGAGCGCGTGCAGCGCCTCGCTATTGGCGGTATCCGCATGCGTGCGGCGCTCATTGTGGCGGACATAGTCGAGCCAGGTCGCGAAATCGAAGCGTTCGATCCACAGCGTCGGCTCGGCAAGGTCGCGGGTCAGCGCCCAGTCGCGCGCGCCATCGCGGCGGCGGATGCGGCGGCGCTCGTGCATGACGGTGAGGAAGGCTGCTATGTCGCGCTCGTCGATGCGATGCTCGACGGTGATCACGATAGGACCGCTGCGCGCCTCCACCGGCACCGCGGTGTGCGGCTCGACCCAGGTGTCGCGCGGATCCATGTTGAGATCGCTGATCGCGGGCAGCGGCAGCACGAAGCCGGCAACCGCGCTCAGCAATTGGAGAGCCGCCGCGGCCAGCAGAGCGGTCGCTACGCCATGTTCGCTCGCCAGCGCGCCGAACAGCCAGCTGCCGCCGGCCATGCCGCCGAACGCGGCCATCTGGTAAAGCGCGATCGCGCGCGCGACGACCCAGCGCGGCGAGGCCATCTGCACGCTGACATTGAGGGTCGAGAGCGCCAGCACCCAGCCGGCACCAGCCACCCCCAGCCCGAGCAGCGCGAGCGGCAACACCCCGGTCGCAGTAACTGCCGCGCCTGCCGCCAGGGCGAGCGACGCGCTGCGGACGATGTTCTCGGTCGAGAGATGGTTACGCAAGGGTCGGCTGAGCAGCGCGCCGCCGACCGCACCCAGCCCGAACGCGCCAAGCAGCGTGCCGTAGATCACCGGACCGCCGCCGATCAGGTCACGCGCCACCAGCGGCATCAGCGCCTGCAGCGCGCTCGCCGCCAGCCCGAACAGGATCGCGCGGGCGAGCACCGTGCGGATCTGCGGC
This sequence comes from Sphingomonas sp. GW821-FHT12D09, assembly GCF_058807215.1. Taxonomy (NCBI): domain Bacteria; kingdom Pseudomonadati; phylum Pseudomonadota; class Alphaproteobacteria; order Sphingomonadales; family Sphingomonadaceae; genus Sphingomonas; species Sphingomonas sp. GW821-FHT12D09. Next base: position 507,853 of record NZ_JBXAQL010000004.1, read on the forward strand.
GACAAGCGGACATAGCGGACGCCCGCCGCCATCGCGACGCCGAGGCGCTCGCGCGGCAGCTTGCGCGGCGGCAGGCCGGGCTGCCAGCGCTTGAGCACCACGATCAACCCGACATAGCTCAGCGCGTTGATCGAAAAAGCGGAAGCCGCGCCCGCAGCCGCGACGATCGCGCCGCCCAATGCGGGGCCGACGCTGCGCGCGATGTTGAAGCCCATGCTGTTATAGGACACCGCGCTCGGCAGCAGCGCGCGCGGCACCATGTCACCCACCGAGGCTTGCCAGGCGGGGCCGTTGATCGCAGTGCCGCAGCCGATCAGGAAGGTGAAGCCGAGCAGCAGCCACGGCGTCACCAGGCCCAGCCAGGTCGCGATCGCCAGGACCGCGGAGACCAGCAGCATGAAGCTCTGCGCGGCGAGCAGCACGCGTCTACGGTCGAGATTGTCGGCGATCGCGCCCGCCCATAGCGAGAGCAGCATGATCGGCAGGCTGGTCGACGCCTGAACCAGCGCGACCATCTGTGCCGAGGCGCCGAGCCCGGCCATCATCCAGGATGCGCCGACCGACTGGATCAGGCTGCCGAAATTGGAGCACAGGCTGGCGATCCAGATGGCCCGGTACAGCTTCAGGCGGAAAGGGGACTCAGGTGCGGCGGTCATCGATAGAGGAATGCGATACTGCCGCAGTCGATCCCGAAACAAGCCACCGATCGCGCCGGCGCGGCTATGGCGGGCAATAAAGACTTTCCGATCGGGCTGGATTGCCGGGTCATGGTTGGCGGCGCGGTGT
>NZ_JBXAQL010000005.1:0-380541 GCF_058807215.1 Sphingomonas sp. GW821-FHT12D09
CGACTCCGCGCCGATCCTCCGGCGACGCTGTTGCGACACCGGCCTTCCGCATCTTCGTACTGGCCTGGTACGAAGAACGGCGGGACGTATAACCTATTTGGTTATATATGTCAAGCGGAATGTTCCGGACCATTATCTTCTTCCCCATTAAGCGATCTCAGCAGGCCAACTCGCGAGGACTCGCGCTAGGGATCCGAACTGGTCCTCAAGCGATCTTGCTGAACGGCCTTCGGCGCAGGGATTCTAGCCAGATAATCCATTGGCCTACTTCTTCCCCTTCAACGCCTCCGCCAGACTCGCCGTAGCGCTCCCCCGCCGTGCCGGCTTGGGCTGCGACTCGTCCGGGGCCCAGCCGGTCAGGAAGACGAGCTCGAAGCGCTCGGGCGTCCTTCCGTCCGGGTCGGCGCGCTCGGCAAAGGCTTGCGCCGCGCGTGCCACTACGCCGCGGGTCAGGGGCGGGGTGCCGGGGAGCAGGTTGGTGCCCGCCATCTCGCGCAGGTCGCGGAACAGGCTGAGGATGCTGCCATAGCGCACCGTCAGCGTCTCGACATCGGACACCGGCAGCGCGAAGCCGGCGCGCACGAGCAGGTCGCCGGCCGCGCGCACGTCGATCTGGGGGTGGAAGCGCGCCACCGGGCGGTCGCCCTCGGCCTGGCGGAAGCTCGCGCGCAGGGTCGACAGCGTGCCTGCACCGAGGAACGCGCCGAGGAACAGCCCGTCGGGCCTCAGCGCACGGCGGGCGAGGGCGAGCATCCCCGGCACGTCGTTGACCTGGTCGAGCACGCCGATGCTCACCACCAGGTCGAAGCTTGCCTCGGCCACGGGGTGGCGGTCCTCATCGGCATGGATCGCCTCGGCGCCCTGGGCATAGAGCGCGCCCGGCTCGATCCGAGTGAAGTCGGCGCCGGGCAGCACGAAGCCGCCCCGGAAGCTGCCCAGGTCGAGCACATCGCGGAACTCGCGCTTCACGGCGCCCAGCCGCGCCTCCACGCCCTCGAGCATGTGCTGGCGCAGGAAACTCTCTTCGGCGGACATCCGCGCGGCGCGGTCGCGGCGCTTGCGGCGGAGCGCACGGTCGAAGATCTCGGAATCGCTGGGACCATTTTGGGGCATGGCGCGCTTGTGCGCCGCCGCGCCGCCGGGGACAAGACGGGCGTGGCCCAGCTGCAAACCTATCTCGCGCCCTTCACGCGTCCGCTTGCGCGGATCGCCGATTTCGCGCTCCCGCCACGCTGCCCGGGTTGCAGCGCGATCACGCCCGCCGACCACCGTTTCTGCCCCACCTGCTGGACAAGCCTGCGCTTCCTGGGGCCGCCCTGGTGCGCCGCTTGCCATATCCCCTTCGATTTCGACAGGGGGAGGGGGCGTGCTGCGCCGCATGCCTCGCCGATCCGCCCCCGCATGACGGCATCCGCGCCGCGGTGGCCTATGGCGAGGTCGCCAGCGGCGTCGCGCTCAAGCTCAAATATTCCGGCCGGCTCGCCTGCGCGGCGACCATGGCGCGGGCGATGGCGCGGCTGATGCCGGGGGAGGCCGATCTGCTCGTCCCCGTGCCGCTCCATCGCTGGCGGCTGTGGTCGCGGGGATATAACCAGGCGGGGCTGATCGGTGCATCGCTTTCCCGCGCGCACGCCGTTCCGCTCGCCCCCGATCTGCTGCGCCGCGTGAAGGCCACGCCGGTGCTGCGCGGCCTCGGCGTGCGTGCCCGGGCAAAGGCCGTCGCCGGCGCCTTCGCGCTTGCGCCCGATGCGCGCGCGCGGCTCGCCGGCAGGACGGTCGTGCTGGTCGACGATGTCCACACCAGCGGGGCTACCGCGAACGCCTGTGCGCGGCTGCTCAAGCGTGGCGGGGCGGCAAAAGTGATCCTTCTGTGCTGGGCGCGCGTTCTCGAAGGAGAAGAGGGCGCACATTGACAAGCGCTCGTCGCAACCACAGGTTTCAGGACAATGCCAAAGATCGAAATCTTCACCAAGGCTTTCTGCCCTTATTGTACCCGCGCCAAGATGCTGCTCGACAGCAAGCAGGCGGAATATGAGGAGATCGACATCTCGATGGGCGGCCCGCGCCGCGCCGAGATGCTCGAGCGTTCGCAGGGCCGCACCACCGTTCCCCAGGTCTTCATCGACGGCAAGCATATCGGCGGGTCCGATGACCTCGCCGCGCTCGATGCGCGCGGTGGGCTCGATCCGCTGCTCGCTGCCTGACCAGGGCAGGGGCGTGATCGTCTTCGACCTGAAATGCGGGACGGGCCATGTCTTCGAGGCGTGGTTCGGATCGAGCGGCGCTTGGGAAAGCCAGCGCGCCGCTGGGCTCGTCGCCTGCCCGATCTGCGGCGGGGCGGAGGTCGAGAAGGCCGTGATGGCGCCTAATGTGAGCGCCAAGGGCAATCAGGCGGTGGCGGCGGCAGCGCCGGCCCCGCAGCCTGACGTACCCGTGATCCCGCCCGAGACGATCAAGGCCGCCATCACCGCGCTCGCCGCGATCCAGGCGAAGGCGCTGGAAGGCTCGCAATGGGTCGGCACCGGCTTCGCCGACAAGGCCCGCGCCATGCACCTGGGCGAGACGCCCCACGCGCCGATCCACGGCCAGACCAGCGCCGCCGAAGCCGTGGCGCTGATCGAGGAAGGCGTCCCCGTTGCGGCCCTCCCGCTGCCGGTGGTTCCGCCCGAGGCGTGCAACTGAGCCCGCGAGGCGATTGACCGCCGGCCCGCCCATCCCTTAGGGCTTGCCGCGTGCCCCCGTAGCTCAGCAGGATAGAGCGACGGTTTCCTAAACCGCAGGCCGGTGGTTCGAATCCACTCGGGGGCACCATTTTGAGAGCGCGGTCGTGGCTCCGCGCTCAATTCCCCCAGCACCGCATTCATTCGCGCGCATGGCAGCGGCCGGAATATATTCGGCCTTGCAATGTAGGATTTTGTTTGTTCGTCATATGTTCTCAACTGAGGAGAGCAAAAATGGCTTACGTTGATACCGCAGACCTCATCGCGACCGGGATCGGCCAAGGAGCCAACATGGTCGGATTCCGGCAGGGCGGAGCGGGTTCCTCGTCCCGAACGGTGCAGACGAAGCTGCTCGAGCAGGTTTCGGTGTTCGATTTCATGTCGACCGCCCAAATCGCTGCGGTGCAGTCGGGCACTTCGACGGATGACGGTGCCGCTTTGTATCAGGCGCTGGCCGCCGGACGACGCGTCTTCCTGCCAGCGGGAACCTATCGCCTGGAGGATATCACGATACCGAGCAACCGCACGCTTTACGGAGAAGGTCCCGATGCGACGATCATCAAACTGAAGGCCGGGGCAACCGTTCGACGCCCGCTGGCACTCTTTGGCACCAGCCATGCTTCGATCAGCAATTTCACGGTGGACGGTGAGAGCCTGGCTCTTCCCGGCGATGCGAACGGGGTGTTCGGAATTTATTGCAGGCAGAGTTCATTCTGTCGTCTCGAGAATATCAAGATCATCGGCGTAATGGGGCATGCGATCGGAATGGAGGGATGTTCCGATTGCACGCTAGACGGCATCGAGATCCGGAACACCGGCGTGCAGCACGACATTCACATCATCAATGTCACGCACGGCTTCGGCGAGCCGAGCACGCGCAACACCATTCGCAACGTTATCGGCGATAGCACGACCGGCCGGTTTGTCGCGCTTACATTCTGTAATTATTGCTCAATTCACAATATCAAACTGAATAATCCCATCGTGGGCGAAGTGGTCTATTTTCAAGACAGCGCCTACTGCACCTTCACCGATGTTACCGTGATAGGCGGCGGCAGGGGTGAATCCGGTCTCGGCGCGACTGGATTTGACGGAATGGCGATCAACGGGGGCTGCGCCTACATCACCGGAAGTAATCTTCGCGCGATCAGCTGCGGCGGTCATGGTATTTCGCTATGCTATGCAAGTGCTGGCTGCGCATTGACCAACATCCACATTGAATCTCCGGATGAAGCCGGCATCGCGATTACGGACCAGGGGACCGAGGGAACAGAGCCCGGCGTATATGGACATCATAATCTGATCAGCAATGCATACGTCATCAATCCGGGGACGAGGAAAGTTGAAGCCGCGTTCGCCGTGTTTGGTGGCGCCAACAACCAGTTCATCAATTGCGTCGCCCGCGACGATCGTCCTTCGCCGCGCATGACATATGGGTTTGAGGAAGGAAATGGTGTGAACACTGCGGATTCCAATCATTGGGTCGGGATGGTTGCTGCCAGCGAATGCTCAGTCTTGCCGACCTGGACGGTGGGCGGAAATTCCACCGCAACGAACCTGCTCTGATACGTTGCTCGCCACCTCCCTGCGGGGAGGTGGCGATAGCGCCGGGGCGTGATTGGTGTCGCCTGCTTTCACTCTTTGTCGCAAGCGCTCGTTCGCCTCGCAGAACGCGACTTCGTTCATCTCGCACGTACTCACCTGCCCAGCTCGATCTGCCGGAGCCCAGCTCCGCCGCTCTTGACCTCGTGATCTCCTACACGAAAAGGCATGGCCCTCTGCGCCTTGCATGTCGCGACTCTTACTGCTTTCCGGCGCGCCCGATCGGCGCATTTTTTGGGTTTTTATTATATAGAATCAATAGATTAATGCGGATTTCTGTCCAGCGCCGCGACTCATGCAGAAATCCTACTGCGCAGCCCGCCGTAAAACCGCTTTTGGCGTACTTCGTGTACTTCGCCTAAAGCGCCACCCCGAGTCCGCGCCCGATCGCCCGCACCCGGCCGATCAGCGGCGAGATCAGGCGGTCCGGGTCGCCGCTGGGCAGGTGGACGCTCTCGGGCAGCACGCCCATCGCCTGGCGCAGGGTCACCGCGCCCTGGCGCAGGGCCGGCCGCGCAACCAGCCACCACAGGCGCGCATGCTCGCCATCCACTTCGATCCGTTCCCGCGGGGTCAGCGGGGTGCGGGCGATATGGTCGGCGTGGAGCGCGGCGAGGATGCGCGAGAGCCGGCCGAGGGTGATCAGGTCTGGCACCGGATCGCGCGCCATGAAATAGCGCACCACCAGTTCGGCGTTTGCCTGGGCCTCGTCGGCGCCGAACACCGGCAGATAGCGCTCGGCCAGCACGCGCGCGGCGCTGGCGGCCATCATCTCGGCGAAGCGCTTCGACGCGCCGCCGGGGTGGCAGCGATAGAGCAGCTGGGCTTCGTCGAGCCGGGCGATCTGCCCGAAACGGCCGAGCCGGTGGTAGAGGTCGAAATCCTCGGCATAGCGGACCTGCGGGCGCTCGAACGGATCGAGCAGCCGGGCGGCCTCGGCGCGGAACATGACGGTGGACCAGACCAGCGGGTTCTGGGTCAGGATCAGCCAGTCGATCACCGCGGGCGTGAGCGGGTGGTCGCCGGGCCAGGGGGTGACGCGGCCTTCCTCGAGCAGCTCGGCGGCGGTCGCGACCAGCACGGTGCCGGGATTGGCGTCGAGATACGCCACCTGCGCGGCGAAGCGGCCGGGCTTGCAGAGGTCGTCCTGGTCGAGCCCGGCGATATAGCGCCCGCGCGCCGCGGCGAAGCCGGTGTTGCGGGCGACGACCGGGCCGCCATTCTCCGTGGCATGGATCACGGTGATGCGTGGGTCGGTGAGCGTGGCGAGCAGTTCGCGCGTGTCGTCGGTCGAGCAATCGTCGACGACCACCAGTTCCCAGTCCGTGAAGTCCTGGGCGAGGACGCTGTCGATCGTCGCGCCGATCCACGCCGCGCCATTATAGGCCGGCATGATGACGGAGACCATGGGCGCGTTCATGCAGCGAGGCTCACGGCGTGGCCGAGCAGCTGGTCGACGATGAGCTGACCGACGTCGTTCTGCCATTGCCACAGGCCATTGGCCTTGCCCTTGAAGCTCTTCTCGCCGCCGAGCCGCCCTTCGGGGACGAAGCCCGCCGCAAGGCCGATGCCATAGGCGCCGGGAAGCGGCTGCCCCTCGGCATCGGTGACCCGGCAAAGCTGGTCGGCCAGGCGCGGGCGGCCGGGGGCATGCGCGGCGAGCGCGATGCGCTGGCCGGATGCGTCGAGCAGCGGCAGGGCGTGCGGGCGATAGCCGAGCGCGGCGACGACGACATCGGCCTCCGCGAGGATCCTCACCGCTTCCGGGTCGGCGTCGCCCAACTGGTGGAGCCGGACGCGCGGATCGGGAGTGCGGCAGCCGATGCGAAGCATGCGCAGCACGAGCTCGCGCGCTTCGAGCCTGAAGCCGGCCAGGCGATAGACGAAGCCCGACAGCGAACAGATGTCGTCGGGTCCGAAATCGGTGAAGCCATCGGCATGCGCGGCTTCCGCCGAGGGGTACCAGGGGCGCAGTTCCTCGCGGTGGAGCAGGCTCAGGCTCTCGGCGCCGAACGGGATGTCGGACTTGAGCAGCAGGACGGCGGAGGCGATGGCGGAAGTGGAGGCGCCGACGATCGCGATCCTGGGCGCGTGGGTGTGAGCGATGCGCGCGCGCAGGCGGTCCATGCCGCCGGTGCGCAGCATGTCGTCGCACAGCATCAGCCGTTCGCCGACCTGCTCGCCGAGCGGGGTGCCGGCGACGGGCGTGGCGGCGATGCCGCTGCCCGACTGATAGCCGCCGGTGGCGATGACGATGTTCTGCGAGAGCAGGTCGCGCTCTTCGCCGGTGCCGAGGTCGCGGATGCGGGTCTGCCACAGGCCCGCGGCGGTGCGGCGGCTGTCGATCACTTCATGGCGGGTCAGCACGCTGCCCCCGGCCTCGGTAACGACCGCGCCGACGCGCTGGCCCATCGCTTCGAGGAAGGAACCGGTGCGATGGAGCGGTACGCCGAGCTTGCCGATATATTGGGCGATCTCCCTGGACGCCGGATGGTCCATAAGGGCAGCGATGCCCGGTTCGGGATTGTCCTTCACGGCGCTGAGGAAGGTCTCGGCGGTGCTGTCCGAGGTGATGGCATAGCCCGGCAGCTCGCCCGCGCCGAGGCTCGGCCCGCGCTCGACCACTGCGAGGCTGGAGCCAAGCGCGCGAAGCTTGCCCTTCTTGCTGGCCGAGATGAGGAAAGCGACACCGGCAGGGCCACCACCGATCAGGACGGTGGAAAGGATCTTGGGCTGCGGGGCGGGCACCACGACCCGCGGCTTGCGCAGCGCGGCGTGGAGCGCGCCGCAGACGGTGGCGACATCCGCCTCGGTCATCGCGTCGGTGACCGGCAGCGAGAGCATGCGGGCGGCGATGTCGTCGGCTACCGGAGTCGGGTTCAGGATGGACGCGCGCTGGAAATAGGGCTGCTGGGCAAGGTGCGGAGCGAAATAATGGCCCGAGCCGATGCCTTGGTCGGCGAGCTCCGCCATCACCGCGGCGCGGTCGGTGCCGGCGGGCAGGAGCATCGGCATGAACTGGGCGACCTGGCGGGTGGCGCTGGTCGTCTGGAAGGCGACTTCGCCGTCCAGGCCGGAGCGATAGGCCCGGTCGAGCGCGGCGCGGTGCTCGGCCACGGCGTCGATCCTATCGAGCTTGGCGAGGGCGAGCAGGCCGAGGACTTCGGGCAGCTTGGCGTTGGTGCCGGGCTCGGTCGCCGAGCGGGGCATGCCGAAGCCGAAATTGTGCATGCGCCGCAGCGCTTCGACTTGCTCGGGATCTGCGCTGTAGATCAGGCCGCCCTCGGCCGTGGCGAAGGTCTTGGTGGCGTGCATTGAGAAGACGCTGGCGAAGCTTGCGCCGGTGCCGAAGCCGCGGCCGCCGGTATCCAGGCTGCCCAAGGAGGCGGCGGCATCGACCACCACGCCCACGCCGTGCTGTTCGGAGAGCCGGGCATAGCGGGCCAGGTCGATGCAGGTGCCGAAGGTGTCGTAGGGGACGAGCACCGCCACTTCGCCGGCGTGGCGGGCCAGGGCGGCTTCCTCGGCCTCGGCGCTGGCGGCCCAGTTGGCGGGGTCGCTATCCACGAGGATCGGGGTCAGGCTAGCCCAGATCGCGGCATGGGCGGTGGCGGCGAAGGTGAAGCTGGGGACCAGCGCATACTTGCCCTTGCGGCCCATGGCGGCCTGGCGGATCGCCAGGATCAGGCCGATCGTGGCGTTGTTGACCGCCAGCGCCGCGCCCACTCCGCCGAACAGCTCGGCCACGACCCGCGTCTCGAACTCGCGGACGACGGGCCCGCCATTGCTGTAGACGCCGCGGGCCTCGATGGCCTGCAGAGCCTCGGTCATCTCGCTCAGCCGCGGCGGTTGCGGCGCGATCAGCGGTAATTTGTGCATGTCCCCGGCAGTCCCACTCAATAGCCGGGGCAGGTTAGCTGCACGTCTCCTAAGATTAGGTAAGTCGCTTCAAGGCCACCAGTTCGCGGTCGAGCGCCTGGAGGAAGGCCGAGCGATCCGTCGCCGAGAAGGGCCTGGGGCCACCGATCTGGTCGCCGCCGGCGCGCAGGTCGGCCATGATCGCCCGCGTCGCTATCGCCGAGCCTATCGAGCTGGTGGTGAAGGGCTTGCCCGTCGGGGAAAGCACCTTCGCGCCGGCCTTGAGGGCGCGGTCCGCGAGCAGGATGTCGGCGGTGATCACCACACAGTCCGCGCCGGCCTGCTCGGCGATCCAGTCATCGGCGGCGTCGAAGCCGTCGCTGACCACCTGGCGGCTGACCAGCGGATGCTGGGGCACGCGCAACCAGGAGTTGCTCACGATCACCACGGGCACTTCGTGCCGCCAGGCGACCTTGTAGACCTCGTCCTTCACCGGGCAGGCGTCGGCGTCGACGAGGACCCTCACCGGTGCGAGGGACCCCGGGCCGGCGGCGCCTTGCGATAGGGCTTGGCCTGGTGCCGCGGCGCGCCGGGGCCGCCAGGACCACGCGGGCCGGACGGACGGTTCGGCCCGTTGCGCTGCTGCGGCGGGCGGCCACCCTCGACAGGGCCGTCGGACGGCTCGAAACGCACGTCCTCTTCGCTCTCGGCAGTGCGGGCGACGGCGGCCATGAACTTGTTGGCCATGCCGCGCGGGATCTGGAACGCCGTCTCGTTCGGACCGATGCGGATCGCGCCGACTTCGTTCTTGGTGATATTGCCGCGGCGGCAGATCAGCGGGAGCACCCAGCGCGGATCGGCGTTCTGGCGACGGCCGATATCCATGCGGAACCAGACCACATCGTCAAAGCCCTCGCGGTGCGCGCCCGGCTGGCGCTCCTCGCGTTGGGCGCTGCGCTCCATCATCTCCTCCGGAGCGGGGAGGGCGGCGCGGTGGGCGCGGACGAGGGCGGCGGCGATCTCGGCCGGGGTGCGCTCGGCGAGCAGGCGCTCGGCGATCGCCGTATCCTCCTCATCGACCTCGACCGGAGCGAGCAAGGCGGCGAGCAGGCGCTCGCGGTCCTGTGCACGGATCGCTTCGGGCGACGGCACGTCGATCCACTCGGCGTTGATGCGGGCGCCGCGCAGCATCGATTCCACCCGGCGACGGCGCGGATAGGGGACGATGAGGACGGCGGTGCCCTTCTTGCCGGCGCGGCCGGTACGGCCCGAACGGTGCTGGAGCGCCTCGGCATCGCGCGGCAGCTCGACATGAACGACGAGGCTGAGCGAGGGAAGGTCGATGCCGCGGGCGGCCACGTCGGTGGCGACGCAGACCCGGGCGCGGCGATCACGCAGCGCCTGGAGCGCGTTGTTGCGCTCGGACTGGCTATGCTCGCCCGACAGCGCCACGGCGGAGAAGCCGCGCTCGATCAGCGTGGCGTGGAGGTGGCGGACATTGTCGCGCGTCGCGCAGAACAGGATCGCCGTCTCGGCCTCGTGGAAGCGGAGCAGGTTGATCACCGCATGCTCGATGTCCGACGGGCTGACCGCGACGGCCTGGTAGCTGATGTCGCCATGGCCGCGATCCTCGCCGACGGTCGAGATGCGCAGCGCATCCTTCTGGTAGCGCTTGGCGAGCGAGACGATCGGCTTGGGCATCGTCGCCGAGAAGAGCAGGGTGCGGCGCGTGTTCGGCGTGCCGTTGAGGATCTCCTCGAGATCGTCGCGGAAGCCCATGTCGAGCATCTCGTCGGCCTCGTCGAGGACGATGGCGCGCAGCGAGGACAGGTCGAGCGCGCCGCGCTCGAGATGGTCGCGCAGACGTCCCGGGGTGCCGACGACGATGTGTGCGCCGAGGTTGAGCTGGCGGCGCTCCTTCGACGCGTCCATGCCGCCAACGCAGGTGGCGATGCGCGCACCGGTGGGGCCATAGAGCCAGATCAGCTCGCGGCTGACCTGCAGCGCGAGCTCGCGGGTCGGGGCGATGATCAGCGCATGCGGCTCGCGGGTCGGCACGACGCGGCCATCCTCGCCGAGCAACTCGGGATGCATGGCCAGGCCAAAGGCCACGGTCTTGCCGGAGCCGGTCTGGGCCGAGACGACGAGGTCGCGGCCTGCGGCTTCGGGTTCGATGACAGCGGCCTGGACGGCCGTGGGCGCGGCATAGCCACGCGATGCGAGCGCTTCGGCGAGAAGCGCAGGGAGTTCAGCAAATGACATGAGGCACCGCACATGGGGATGCGAAGGCATTACGGCAAGCGAAAAGAAGGTTGATTGCCGCGGACGTGGCTTTGTGTCGTTCAACCGAGTGGTTGAGCAATTAAATGGCGGATTTGCGCGGTTTTCGGTTGGGGCTTGTAATTCTTTACAGCAGAAATGTTGATTCCCTTGAATCGCTTACGCGTATGCGGGGCAAGGGACTCGGGCTGGCGCTGCATCTACAAGGGTAGAACAAACGAAATCCTACATTGCCAGTCCTTCTTTCCCCGGCAAAGGCCGGGGCCCAGACTTGATGTTGCAACGCTTAGTCTGGGCCCCGGCCTTCGCCGGGGAAAAGCTCGGCTAGCCGATCAGTGCCTTCACGCCGTCGGCGAGGCTGGTGGTCGGGTGGCCGATCAGCTTGGAGAGCTGCCTGCCGTCATCGAACAGCGCGCCGTTCGCGGTGTCGCCATCCCAGCCGGCGAGCATCTCGGCGAAGGGGGCGGGAACGCCGGCGCCTGCCAGCGCGGCGGCGTAATCGGCAGCCGGGAGGTTCTGGAAGGGAATGTCGCGGCCTGCCTGGCGCGAGAGTTCGGCCGCGAGGTCGGCGAGCGTGAAGCTGGTGTCGCCGGCCAGTTCATAGGTCTTGCCGTCATGGCCGGCGCCGGTCAACACCGCGACGGCGGCATCGGCATAGTCGGCGCGGGTGGCGGCGGCGATGCGGCCTTCCCCCGCGGCACCGATCAGTGCGCCGTGCGCGAGCGCGCCTTGCACGCCGGCAGCGTAATTCTCGATGTACCAGCCGTTGCGCAGGATCGTGTGGGGGATGCCCGAGGCGCGGATTACCTGTTCTGTTTCGCGGTGCTCGGTGCCAAGGCTGATCGGCGTCGTGTCGGCGCGCAGCAGGCTGGTGTAGACGATGCGGCCGACGCCGGCCTGCCTGGCGGCGGCGATCACGGCGGCGTGCTGGGGGCCGCGCTTGCCGACTTCGTTGCCCGAGATCAGCAGCAGCGTGTCGATGCCGGCGAGCGCGGGGGCGAGCGTCTCGGGGCGGTCATAGTCGAAGACGCGCGCCTCGACGCCGAGGTCGGACGCCTTTTCCGGGCTGCGGGCGAGCGCGACGATCTGGCTGGCGGAGAGCTTCTCCTGGAGCCTGGCGACGATGAGGCGGCCTAGCTGGCCGGTGGCTCCGGTGATAGCGATGGTCATTTCTGGTCCGTTCCTTGTGTGGTGACGGACATCCAGATATTGCCCTTGCTTACTAATCGTAAGTACATACATTCGGGTAAGTATGGAAAATCCTTCCGAAGCCTTTTCGACCCGCGTCCGGCGCGGCGACCTGATGGCGCCCGACTGCCCTTCGCGCGACGTGCTGAAGCACATCACCAGCCAATGGGGCGTGCTGATCCTGATCGTGCTGGAAAGCGGCACGCACCGCTTCAGCGCGTTGCGCCGCAAGGTGGGCGGGGTGAGCGAGCGGATGCTCGCCCAGACGCTGCAATGGCTGGAAGGCGACGGGCTGGTCGAGCGTGTCGCCTATCCGGTGGTGCCGCCGAAGGTGGAATACAGCCTGACGCCGATGGGGCGCGAGGCGGCGGCACATGTGCGGGGCCTGGCGGACTGGATCGAGGCGAGCATGCCGGCGATCGGCGAGGTGCGCGCGGGGCGGCTGGCGGCGAAGTGACAGGGCCGCTCCTCTATTCCGTCATCCCCGCGAAGGCGGGGATGACGGTGAGAGCTAGATTGCGCCCAAAGCCTGCCAATGCGCGGCTGGGGTACCGCCGTGGAACGCCTTCAACGCCGCCTCGCTCACCGGGATCGCCGAACCGAGTGCCGGCGCGGCGAGGTAACGATAGGGCAGGCCGGCCGCCGCCTCGCGAGCGATCACCGCGTTGAGGCGGCGCGCGGCCGCATTGTCGCTCGTCTCCGCCGACAGTCCCAGCACGCCGCTATGGAGCAGCAGCAGGAGCAGTTGGCGGACATTGGCCATGCCCTGTTCGCGCAAGCCCGGCAGGGCGGCGATCGCATCGATCGATTGCGGCCCCGAAGCCAGCGCCTCGAGGATGCCGGCGAACGCCGGATATTGTAGCGCGATCTCGCCGAATGCAGCTTCGACCTTCACCGTGCCGCCCGGCGCCGGCGGGGCGAGCAGCCGGAGGCGCGTCTGGCCGAGCGGCTGGGGCGCGGGGGCATCGCTGCCGCGGTGGAACAGGTCGCGGCGGAAGCTCTGGTTGATCGTGAAGTCCTGCACGTCCTGGCGCAGCCGGGGATCAGCCTGGGCCGTGATCGTGTCGCGCAGCGGCGGGGGCAGGATGGCGGGGAGCATCGTCTCGGCGAGCGTCGCGGTGCCGGCATGGGCCAGGCCGATGCCGGCCAACTCCTTTGCGACTTCGCTGTGCCAGAAGGGCTGCCAATGGTCGTGGAGATATTCCTGGACGAGATAGCCGGTACTACGCTGCTTCACGGCGTCGAGTCGCGCGGCGAGGCCGGGCAGGATGCGGAAGGTCGCCGCGCCGCCGGTGCGCAGCCGGTCGAACAGCGCGATCGATTCCGCGAATATGGCGTCGCCGGCCTTGCCGCTGGTCTCCTTGATCAGCTGGCTGATGTGCTGGAAGGGCATGGTGGCGAGCCAGCCGGGCTGGGCGTTGAAGCTGGCATAGACCAGCGCGCCGTCGCAGGCCGCGTGATCGATGCAGGCGATGACGGCCTCGCGCACCTGCGGCGGCACCCAGCTATAGATGCCGTGCAGCGCGACATAGTCGAACTGGCCGAAGTCCGCGGGCCAAGCGGCGGCGAGGTCGAGGAAATCGGCCTGGACGAAGCGGAGATTGGTCAGGCCCGCTTCGGCGGCGAGGCGCTGGGCGTGCGCGGCATGTTCGGGATGGAAGTCGATGCCGAGGAATTCGCCCTGCGGATTGGCGGCGGCGAGCAGGCAGAGGCCGAAGCCCTGGCCGGCGCCGAGCTCGAGATAGCGGAAGGGGGCGTTGGGGGCGCTGCGGGGGGCGGCGTGACCCGCGACGCGGGCGGCGAGATCGAGCCAGGCGGGCGCCATCTCGCGGTAGAAGCCGTAGGTGTATCCGACGCTGGTGTCGTAGCCGTGCGTGCTGTCGTTCATGTTGCCCCTGTGCCGAATAGCTTCGGCTTGGAGCCGATAGGCACCTGCCTCCCTTTCGTCACCCGGCCTCGTGCCGGGGTCCACTGAGCCTCAAGCGTGTCGCAGGAGCCTCTAGTTCAGCGCTCGCCTCACGGTGGACCCCGGCACAAGGCCGGGATGACGAGCAGGGGACGAAACCGACCGGCTGTCTCGAATGTCGGTCGGTCCTAGGCAGCTTTTGCTACGATCCTGTGTCAGCGGTTCAGAAGCTGGCCCATTCCCCGGCTGCGGCGCCGACCGGCGCCGGCATGGCGAGCGGCTTGACCGGGGAGACATAGCCGCGCGGCTTTTGCGGGCGCGCGGGCGCGCGGGCACGCTGGTGCGGGGCGCGGCAGCGGCGCCGACATCGAACTTGCCGGCCTGTTCGCTGAGCGCGGCGACTTCGCCTGCGAGGTTGCGTGCGGCGGCGGAGGTTTCCTCGACCATCGCGGCGTTCTGCTGGGTCGAATTGTCCATCGTGCCGATCGCGGTGCTGATCTCGCCGATCGCCGTCGCCTGGGCGGCATTGTCGCTCGCCATCTGGCCGAGCAGGGCGTGGACCTCGCCGACATCGCCCGAGATATCGGCGAGCGCGCCATCGACCTTCTGCACCATCTCCACCGCGGCGACGATGTCGGTCTGGGTGGTGGTGAGCTGGTCGCGGGCACGGCCGGCTTCCTCCTCGGCGCGCATCGCCAGGGCGGAGACCAGGTCGGCGACGACGGCGAAACCGCGGCCCGCCTCGCCTGCGCGGCCGGCTTCGACCGCGGCGTTCATCGCGAGGACGCGGGTCTGGAAGGCGATCTTGTCGAGGCCTTCGATGACGCTGTCGATGCCCTTGGCGCTGTCGGCGACGCGGGTCATCGCCTGGACGGCTTCGTCGGTGATCGCGCGGCCGCCGGCGACGGTGGCGATGGCGCCGTCCGCGCGCTCGACGGTGCGCCCGGCCGAGGCGGCGGTGAGCTTCAGGCGCTGGTCCATCTGGGTGACGGCGGCGGTGGTCTGTTCGAGGCTGGAAGCATTGGCTTCGGTGCGGCGGGCGAGGTCCTCCGAGGCGTGGGCGATCTCGACCGAGCCGCTCTGGATCGCGTCGGTGCTCTCCATCACCGAGCCGATCAGGTCGCGCAGCGAGGCGAGCGCGGCGTTGAAGTCGGTGCGCAGCGTGCCGTAGCTGGCGGGGAAGTCCGCGCCGATCTCTGCGGTGAGGTCGCCGCGGGTGAGCCGCGCGAGGCTGGTGCCGAGCTGGGTGACGGCGACCGACTGCTCTTCCGACAGGCGGATCTGCTCGACCGCGTTGTCGCGGAAGGTGAGCATCGCCTGGGTCATGCGGCCCACGCAATCCTTTTACTCGGTGAAGTTGATCGCGCTGGAGAGGTCGCCGGCGGCGAGCGCCTCCATGCGGACCACGGTGGCGACATAAGGGTCGGCGATGGCGGCGCGGTAGCGGGTGCACTGGATCGCGGCGCCGCCGATCACCAGCGCGAGCAGCGGCAGGGCGAAGAGGGAGGGGACGAACATCCCGACGAGCGCGACGGCGATCATGCACCCGATCAGCGAGCTGAACGCGACGCGAAGCTTGAGGCGGATGGGCGCGGTGGCCTGGAACCAATGCATTAGGGAACACTCCTGAGGATAGGCGCCCCGCGGCATGCGGCCTTGGGACGCTTTCTCGCTCGGCCGTCCCTGGCACGTCCGAACTTGCCCTATTTGTAGGCGACACCTGGCAGAAACATTCGCGTTTCGCTGAAATTCAATAGGTGAATTCCCTGTAACGTTTACGTAAGGTGCCAAGGATGGCGAAGTGACGTTACGGAAGGCAGCGAATGGCGTGGCAAACGGCGGATTAACGCTGTTCAGAGCGCCAGGCCCGCCGCGCGGCCGCTGGCCCAGGCCCATTGGAAATTATAGCCGCCCAGCCAGCCGGTGACGTCCACGGCCTCGCCAATCGCATGGAAGCCAGGGAGCTTGCGTGCTTCCATCGTCTGCGAGCTGAGCTCGGCGGTGCTGATCCCGCCGACCGTGACTTCGGCCTTGGCATAGCCTTCGGTGCCGTTCGGGCTGAAGCGCCAGTCGGCGAGGTGGCGGGCGGCGTCCTCGAGCTTGCGGTCTGCCGTGTTGGCGAGTTCGGTGGGCAAAGCGAGCTTCTCGGCAAGCGCGTCGGCAAGGCGGGCGGGCAGGGCTTCGCCGAGCAGCTTGCGCAGCGTCGCGCGCGGGCGGGCGCGCTTGGCGGCGAGCAGCCAGCCGGGTTCGGCCTGGGGCAGGAAGTCGATGCCGATGCTCTCGCCGTGGCGCCAATAGCTCGATACCTGGAGGATCGCCGGGCCGGACAGGCCGCGGTGCGTGAACAGCGCGGCTTCGCGGAACGCCGCCTTGCCGGCGCGCGCGGTGACGTCGGTCGAGACGCCGGAAAGCTCGCGGAACAGCGTCTCCTCGCCGCTCAGGGTAAGCGGGACCAAGGCAGGGCGGGGCTCGACGATCTTGAGGCCGAAATGACGGGCGAGATCATAGGCGAAGCTGGTCGCACCCATCTTGGGAATGGAAGGCCCGCCGGTGGCGAGGACCAGGGCCGGCGCCTCGGCAATGCGGGTGCCGCAGGTGATGCGGAAGCGGGCGTCGGCATGCTCGACCCTGGGCGCGTCGCCGAGCCGGATCTCGACCTGCCCCCGGGCACATTCGTCGAGCAGCATATCGACGATCTGGCGGGCCGAGCCATCGCAGAAGAGCTGGCCGAGCGTCTTCTCGTGCCAGGCGATATGGTGGCGCTCGACCAGGTCGAGGAAATCCTGCGCAGTGTAGCGGCCGAGCGCCGACTTCATGAAATGCGGGTTCTGGGAGAGGTAGCGATCGGGCGCAGTGCCGATATTGGTGAAGTTGCAGCGCCCGCCGCCCGAGATCAGGATCTTCTTGCCCGGGGCCTCCGCATGATCGACGAGCAGCACGCGCTTGCCCCGCTGGCCTGCGGTGAGCGCGCACATCAGCCCCGCGGCGCCGGCGCCCAGGACGATGGCGTCATATGCAGCGGCGGGGGCGGGCATCAGTGCAGCTTGGCGATGTTCAGCCCGTCGAGCTTGGCGCGCTCCTTGACCGATTCCTCGCTGCGGGTGAGCGCCTTGGCGATGGCGCGCAGCGGCATGCCCTTCTTCGCCAGCGTGTGGAGCTTCTGGAGCTCGTCGGTGCGCCAGGGCTGGCGGTGGCGTTCGAACTTCTCGGCCATCATGGATCTCCTAAAGCAAAAGGGCGGGCCCCATGGGGAACCCGCCCTTCGCGTTTTCAGCGGCGGGGCTGGAAGCCCCGAGCCGGCTTACTTGACGTGCTTCGCGATGTGCTTGTTCATCTCGAACATCGTCACCTTGTCGGCGCCGAAGATCGGCTTGAGCGTCGCGTCGGCGAGGATCTCGCGCTTGTTCTCCGGGTTCTGGAGATTGTTCTTCTTGATGTAGTCCCACATCTTCGAAACGATCTCGCTGCGCGGCAGCGGATCGGTGCCCGTGATCTTGGCCAGCTCGGGCGAAGGGGTCACCGGCTTGGCGATACCGCCGCGTGCTTTGGTCTCGGCCATAATTCTTCTCCTGTTCCTGCCCCTGGACGGGCTATGCCTTCGTGGACGCTAGCGGCTTGTGCGAACCCTCAGCCGCTTTCCGCGCCTACGATGTACCGTGATGAGGACGTTACTCCTCACCTGACAACCCTTTGATCGTGCCAAAACGCGTCTGTCTAGAGAGCAGATGCGCCGAGACGGGCTCTTAGAGCGACATTTTGGGGATAAGTGGGGTTAAACCGCCGGTAGGAGAGCGGAAAAGGCCATGCTATCACGGCGAAAGACGGAAATTGGGGAGAGCGGGATGCGCGTTCTGGTGCTCGGTGGGTTGCTGATTCTGGCCGGCTGCGGGGGTGGCGGGACGACCGGCACCAACTATTCCGACCCGCCGCCCATGGCCGAGATCGTCGCCACGCCCAGTCCCAAGGCGACCGAGACGCCGGCCGAAGAGATCACGCCGACCCCGAACCCGACGGCCGAGGCGGACACGAATAGCGCCGCTGCGGCACCCGACAACGCGAACTGAGGCGGGTCAGGCCGCGCGGCGCGCCTCGGCAAAACCCTCGAACGTGGCACGCACATCCGGCGAGGCCTGGGCGACCAGCTGCGCGACACGCGCAATGAACGTGTCGGCATCGGCGCCCGGCAAGCGGTGCGCCATCGCCCAGTCGCCGAAATCGCGTTGATCGATGGTGCGGCGCGAGAGCAGCACGATCGCGCGGTGGCGGGGATCGGCCTCGATCCGCGCCAGGGCGGCCTCGACGCGGTCCTCGGGGCCTTCGAGCGCCTGCAGGAAGCGCTTGCCGTCCGAGTAGAGCAGGCCGGTGATGCCGTCGCGGTCGTTGTTCGCGCGCGACGCCGCCAGGATTGCGGCGCAATCGGCGTCATTCGCGCGCGCGGTGCTCACATAGACTAGTTGCAACATCGATCGATCTCCGAACCCCCTCGCGAAAATTCGCCTAGGGTCAAAGATTTAAGAAAAAGCATCTACGGAAGGTGGACAAAATCGGCCGGCTTGGCCATGGTCCGCGCCAACATGACGAACCACGCGCTTCTTGGTCTGCGACTTATCCGCCCTTAGGGGCCGGACGCGCACGCGCACGCCCCTAAGGGCATCTCACACGTTCAAAACCAAGTCTCCAGCCGAGAGAGAGCTGTCATGTTGCGCGATCCGAGTTCCAAATACCGTCCCTTCCCCCAGGTGAACCTGCCCGGCCGCCAATGGCCGAGCCGCACGATCACCAAGGCGCCGCGCTGGCTATCGACCGACATGCGCGACGGCAACCAGGCGCTGATCGATCCGATGGACGCCGAGAAGAAGACGCGCTTCTTCGAGCTGCTCTGCAAGGTGGGCGTGAAGGAGATCGAAGTCGGCTTCCCGAGCGCCGGCGCCACCGAGTTCGACTTCATCTCGGGCCTCGTCCAGAACGACAGGATCCCCGACGACGTGATCGTCCAAGTGCTCACCCAGTCGCGCCAGGACCTGATCGAGACCAGCTTCCAGAGCCTCAAGGGCGCGAAGACGGCGATCGTCCATCTCTACAATGCGGTGTCGCCCGCCTGGCGCCGGATCGTGTTCGGGATGAGCCGGGAGGAGATCAAAGCGATCGCGGTGGCCGGCGCCAAGGTGTTGCGCGACGAGGCCGCCAAGCAGCCCGATACCGACTGGCATTTCGAGTATAGCCCCGAGACGTTTTCGACTGCCGAGCTCGATTTCTCGGTCGAGGTCTGCGAGGCGGTGATGGATATCCTGCGCCCGACCACGGAGCGCCCGCTGATCCTCAACCTGCCGGCGACGGTGGAGGCCGCGACGCCCAATATCTATGCCGACCAGATCGAATGGTTCTGCCGCAACATCCGCAGCCGCGACACGGTGGTGATCAGCCTCCACACGCATAACGACCGCGGCACCGGCGTCGCTGCGTCCGAGCTCGGCCTGCTGGCCGGCGCAGACCGTGTCGAAGGCTGCCTGTTCGGCAATGGCGAGCGGACCGGCAATGTCGACCTCGTCACGCTGGCGCTCAACATGTACACGCAAGGCGTTGATCCGGGGCTGGATTTCTCGAACATCGACGAAGTCATCCAGACGGTCGAATATTGCAACCAGCTCCCCGTCCATCCGCGCCATCCCTATGCCGGCGAGCTGGTTTTCACCGCCTTCTCGGGCAGCCACCAGGACGCGATCAAGAAGGGCTTTGCGGCGCAGGAAGCGCGCAACGACGAGATGTGGGACGTACCGTACCTGCCGATCGATCCCAAGGATCTCGGCCGCGATTACGAGGCGGTGATCCGGGTGAACTCGCAGTCGGGCAAGGGCGGTGTCGCCTGGGTGCTCGAGCAGGACAAGGGCCTCAAGCTGCCCAAGCGGATGCAGGCAGACTTCTCGCGCCACGTCCAGGCGCTGGCTGACGAAACCAGCCGCGAACTCAATGCCGCGGACATCTGGGGCCGGTTCGAGCAGACCTACCTGCCGGGCGACAAGGACCGGTTCGCGCTGGTCGATTACGAGGAGACCGGCAGCGCCGGGCAGCGGCTTTTCGTGGGCCGGATCGCAGTGGACGGCGAGACGCGCTCGATCTCCGGGCGCGGAAACGGCCTGATCTCGGGCGTGATCGATGCGCTTGCCGGCACGACCGGGCCGAGCCTCGACGTGGTCGATTACAGCGAGCATGCGATCGGCCACGGCGCCGATGCGCAGGCCGCCGCCTATGTCGAATGCCGTACCCCCGACGGGCGCACCGTGTTCGGCGTGGGCATCGATGCGGACATCGCGACCGCTTCGGTGCGCGCGGTGCTGAGCGCGGCCAACCGGGCCTGAGTGCCGGGCGCGGCGGACCGCGCCTGGGCATTCTCAATCGTCGTCCTTGTCCTCGTCGCGGGTGATCAGCGCGATCGCGCCGTCGATGTTGCCCGTGTCGATCAGGGCGATGACTTCCCGCGGGATGTTGCGGTCGCGGCGGCGGTGCGGCGTGAAGGCGATCGGCTGGAGCAAGTCCCGGGCAGTGACGGCGTCACGCTCCAGCAGCTTCTGGCGTGCCGCCGCATAGCGGACGTCGCGGGTTTCCGGCGCGAGCACCACGGCGCGCATCAGGGCATTGATCGCGCCGGCGCTGGGCTTCTCCTTCGCCGCGACGAAGCTCGCATAATAGAGGTAGAGCGGCATCACGGCATTGGGGGCGGCGCGATTGGCCTTGAGATACCAGGCGCGCGCCGCGCCCCATAGCTTGGGGTCGGCGGGCTTGGCCTCTATCGCGCGCTGAGCCGCGACCTGGCCCTTGCGCACCAGTGCATCGATCATGGCCGGCTGAAGCGCCAGCGCGCGATCGGCCGCGGCATCGGCACGATCGAGGCGATCGGCGAGCTGCTCGATCTCCGCCAGCTCGGCCTGGACGACGGGATCGTCGGGATAGCGGCCGGCGATCCTGGCCGCGCTCATCGCCTGGCCCAGCCGGTAGTTCTTGGCGATGCCGTCCTTGAAGAGAAGATAGACGGGAAGCATTTCCGCCTGGCCGGGCGAGTATCTGGTGAGGGTGACGTTTAGCGACGCCTTGGGCGGCGGCATGCGCAGCGGCGGTGCGAGTGTGCCCTTGCGATAGGCCTCCAGCTCGTCTTCGAGCTTGTTCATGTCGCCGAACGCCTTCTGCGCGGCGGCATAGCTGCGCGTGCCCTTGTTCATGGCGGCGAGATAGGTGGCGAGCTGGCCGCTGCGCTGCGGGGTCAGCATCAGATAGCTGGTGAGCAGCCAGCCGCGGCCATAGAGGCGGTCGATATCGTCGGGATAGCCATAGGTTTCGGGCTCGAAGAGCTGCTTCATCCCGACGCTGCCGTTGCGCAGCCCTTCGGCACGGTAATTGGCCGGATAGCCGATGATCAGCGAGCCATCCTCCTCAAACGAGGCATTGGCGTTGAATTCGGCGAAGCCTTCCGAATACCAGAACGGATAGGCGATCGGGAAATTCGAGTACATGAAATGGTGGCCGTACTCGTGGCGCAGTAGCATCTGCGTGCTCCACCCGCCGACCAGTGCCTTCTGGTCTACCTTGGGCACATATTGGGTGAGGATGAACGATCCGGCCGCCCGGGGACTGTAATAGGCGACGACGTTGCCGCAGCGGCAGGTCCGGGCGAACAGATCGGGCGACAAGGCATAGACCTGAAGCGGCCGCGCGTGCCGATCGGGTGTGTCGGTGACGCCGTAGAGGAGCTGAAGTGCATGATCGAACCGCTCGAGCCGGAGGGCGAAGGCGCGCGCATCGTCTTCGCTGGCATCGATGGTCAGGACGAAATGATCGGTGCGGGCCTCGAGCCAGGCGGCATGTGCCGAGGGCGCCAGGAGCGACGCCGCAAGCGACGAGGCAAAACCGATGATCCGCATTCATTCCCCCGAAGCTGGCCCCGCCGCCTTATTCCCTTGGCCGCGCGATCCCGCAACCGGTCACGCGCGGCCGGCGCTTAGCGGCTCGGGTCGATCAGGTATTTCTCGCCGGTCGCGCGCTTCGCATAGGCAGCGACCACCATGGGATCGAGCGCTTCGGCGAGCGAGATCGTCGCGGTGTAGCTGCTGGCGAATGTCGTGGTAAGCTCGGCGGCGACGCGGGCGCGCAGGCGCAGCGTGCCTTCCATGCCGAGCTTCATCAGGAATGGCGTGACCAGGAAGCCGCTGACGCCCCAGGCCAGGCCATAGCCGCGGTCGAGCTCCATCGGCGACGTGTCGAGCATGCCGTAGACATAGACCTGCTTCCAGGTCGAGGAGCCGTAGCGGCTGTACGCGGTGGCGGTGCGGTTGGCGGCCGCTTCCATCGCGTGGAGGATCGTGTTGACGATCTTCCCGCCACCGATCGCGTCGAAGGCGAGGGTGGCGCCGGTCTCGGCGATCGCATCGGTCAGCGCCTCGCGGAAATCGGGTGCGCTGCTGTCGACGATGTACTTGGCGCCGATCTCGCGCAGGATCGCGGCCTGGGCCTCGCTGCGCACGATGTTCACCAGGGGTACGCCGTCGGCGATGCAGACGCGGTTGAGCATCTGGCCGAGGTTGGAGGCGGCTGCGGTGTGGACCAGCGCCTTGTGCCCCTCCATCCGCAGCGTCTCGACCATCGACAGGGCAGTCAGCGGATTGACGAACATCGAGGCGCCATCGGCGGCGGTGGCGCCTTCGGGCAGCGGGATGCAGTCGCGGGCATTGAGCTTGCGATACTGGGCGTACATCGACCCGCCGAGCATGCCGACCTTCTTGCCGAGCAGCGCGGCGACGTTCGCGCCGGCCTGCACGACGGTGCCGGCGCCTTCGTTGCCGACCGCCATCGACTGATCGAGCCGCGGCTTCATCGCGCCCATCCGGGCCGCGGGGATGTCGGCGGTCAAGGTCGGGCGATCGGCGGTGCCGCCGGCGGCGAGAGTCGCCAGGTCGGCGGGGCCGAGCAGCAGGCCGAGATCGGACGGGTTGATCGGCGATGCCTCGACCCGGACGATGATTTCGTCGGGGCCGGGGGCGGACAAGGTCACCGGCTCCAGCGCGAGCATGAGCTGGCCGCCGCTCGATACCGTCGACCGCAGCTCGAGGCCGGTCAGTGGGTCCGCCATTGCAACTCTCCTTTGTTGGCCGACCTAGATATCGCGCTTCCGCGCGGCGTCCAGCGGCAAGCGCCGTGCGGGGGAATCCGCACGCGGTAAGGGTGAAATTAACCCCTTGGAGGCGAGTATGGCGACTTCGGGGGTAGGTCGAGTGCTCATCAGCCTGACAGCAGTGCATGCATGCGTCTTCGCGACGCTGGCGTTGCTCGTGGGCGCGATCCGGATCGGGATGCGCAATGAATCGGCGCTGTCGTGGATCGTCGCAGCCTTGCTGTGCGGCACCACCGAGATGCTCGTCCTGTCGCTCGCGCGGCATGGCGAGGCCGAGTTGCTCGCGGCGACCCTGCTCGTGCCTCCGGCCTATCTCTGCTTCAGCCAGGCGGTGCGCATCTCTGCCGGCGGCAAGCAGCATTGGCGGATCATCGGCACCACCATCGCCCTGGTGGCCTGCGCGCTGGCGCTGCTCGTGCTCGGCGCGCCGTTCGTGATCATGACCGCGCCGTTCCAGCTGGCTTGCGCGCTGGCGCTGGGCGACGGGATCGCGCATCTGCGGCGGCGGCCGAGGGGCGTGGTCGACCACGCGCTTATCGGCTGCCTGGCGGTGCTCGCCGGGCTCTTCGTGCTGCGCATTCCACTCTATCCCGCATTGTTCGGGTTCGGCGTCGATTATCCCGGGATCATGACGACGGGGTTCGAGCGGAGCCTATTGCTCGCCTCGGCGCTGCTCACGCCGCCCTGCGTCTTCCTGCTGATCGCCAGGATCATTGCCGAGGTGATCGCCGACTACCGCATGCGCTCCGAGCGCGATCATCTGACCGGGGTGCTCAACCGCCAGGCCTTCGAGCAGGCGGTGCGGGCCGAGCCGCTGCGCGGCGGCGCAGTGATCTACTGCGATATCGACCATTTCAAGCGGATCAACGACCGCTATGGCCATCATGTCGGCGACGAGGTGATCCGGTTGCTCGCCGATATCCTGGCCGGAACCGGCTTCCGGGTCGGGCGGCTGGGCGGCGAGGAATTCGCGGTGTTCCTGCCCGGCAACAGCGCCATCGACTCCGCCGGACTGGCCGAGGTGCTGCGCATGCATTTCCATGGCAGCAGCCACCCGGCGCTGGCGCCCGACCACCGGCTGAGCGCCAGCTTCGGCGTGGCGGACTATGCCGCGGGAGAGTCGCCGGCGGAGGCGCTGATCCGCGCCGATGTCGCGCTGTACCGCGCCAAGGGTGACGGTCGGAACCGCGTCGCCACCTTCCATGCCTGGGACATGATGCCGGTGGTGCAGGCCCCGCCGCGGGCCGCCGCTGCCTAGCGCGTCCGGACGATCTCGCAGCCGATGCGGGCGTCGGGATAGATGTCGAGCTTCATCGAGCGGACGGTTACCTTGACCACCCGTGCGTCCTCGAAAGCCAGTGCGGCAACTTGGTCGCAGAGCGTTTCCTGCAGCTCGAAATGGCGCGATTCCACCAGCTTGCGGATGCCGGTTCGCAGGAAGTCGTAATCGACCACGGCGTCGATCCGGTCCTCGGGCGGCGCGGTATAGCGGCAGGTCATCGCGACGTGGAGCGTCACGCGTTGGGGCGCGGCGCGTTCCTCGGGGTGGATGCCCAGGCCCATCGCGACTTCGAGCCCGTCGAGCAGGATGGTGTACTCAGCCACGCGGGCGCTCCCGGCCTTCGAACATCACATCGCCGTCGCGTGGCAGGAAGCGCTGGCCGCAATCGACGAAGATGTTCTGCCCGGTGATGCTCTGGGTGGTGAGCAGATGCTCGACCGTCGCGGCGATGTCCGTCAGCGCGACCGGGCGCTGGAGCAGGTTCTGGCGGGCATGCTCGGCGAACTCCCCGGCGCTCTGGTCGAGGCTGGGGAGGGTGAGGCCGGGGGAGACGGCGTTGACCCGAATGCGCGGGGCCAGCGCGCGGGCGAGCAGCTCGGTCGCGGTGGCGAGCGCGGCTTTGCTCAGCGTGTAAGTGAGGAAATCCGGGTTCAGGTTGGCGAGCTTCTGGTCGAGCAGATTGACCACCGCGCCCTGGTCCAGGTCCTCCTGTGCCGCCAGCGCCGAGGCAAGGGCGATGGGGGCGCCGCAATTGACCCGCATATGCTGGTCGAGCAACGCGAAGTCGGTGAGGGGCAGGGCGTCCCAGGCGAATTGCGAGGCATTGTTGACCAGGCCCTGGATCGGGCCGCCAAGACCTTCGCGGGCGGCTTCGATCAGCGCAGGCGCGGTGGCCGCCTCGGCCAGTTCGCCGGTCACCACGCAGGCAGTGCCGCCCTCCGCCGCGATCTGCGCGCGCAGGCCCTCGGCTTCGTCGGGCGCGTGGTGGTGATGGATCGCCACCTGGTGGCCGCGTAGCGCGAGGCGGCGGGCGATCGCCGCGCCGATGCGTCTTGCGCCGCCCGTCACCAATATTCGCATCAATAGCCCATTAGCTTGAGCACTTCCTGGCGGCTGCGCTCGTCCTCGCGGAACACGCCCAGCATGCGGCTGGTGACCATGCCGACGCCGGGGGTGCGCACGCCGCGCGCGGTCATGCAGCCATGCGTCGCCTCGATCACCACGGCGACACCCTCGGGCTGGAGCCGCTCCCAGATGCAATCGGCGACCTGCGCGGTCAGCCGCTCCTGCACCTGGAGCCGGCTGGCAAAGCCGTGGAGCACGCGGGCGAGCTTGGAGATGCCGACGACGCGGTCCCTGGGCAGATAGGCGATCGACGCCTTGCCGGTGATCGGCGCCATGTGGTGCTCGCAATGCGACTGGAACGGAATGCCGTTGAGCAGCACGATATTGTCATAGCCGCCGACCTCCTCGAACACCCGGTTCAGGTGATGCGCGGGATCCTCGGCATAGCCCTGGCAATATTCCTTCCAGGCGCGGGCGACGCGTTGGGGCGTGTCGAGCAGCCCCTCGCGCTCGGGATCGTCGCCGGCCCAGCGGATCAGCGTGCGGATCGCATCGGCGACATTTTCGGGCACCGGAATCTTGGGCGGCGACGCGACGATATCGCCGTCTTCGGGGTCGTCGTGGTGATGCACCATTTTCGTCTCTTCCTTGGCCATTCCGGGCTTTACGCTACGGCAACTGCGATTCTGGCAGAAGCCGGGTGTGACTCTATTGTATCTACCCGGGAAAAACGGCCGGAAACTGCGGAGTTCCGCCCCTTATCCCCGTTGACGGGCTGAAAAATGCAGCGTTAGTTTCGCTGGCGATAAAAGCAACGCCGCGACCGGTACAAGCCGGCGTCGGCGCCCAGAGGAGGGGATCCACCCGATGAAGAAGTTCGACCTGCTCGCGGCAACCGCGGTCACGCTGTTCCTTGCGACGCCTGCCTTCGCCCAGCAGACCAACCCGGCGCCGGCACCTGCCGATGACAGCCAGGAATATCAGTCCGCCAACGAGATCGTCGTCACCGCGACCCGCCGTAACGAGACGGTGCAGGACGTGCCGATCGCGATCACCGCCATCGGTGCCGAAGAGCTCAAGAACGCCGGCGTGGACAATATCCGCGACCTCGAACAGCTCGCCCCCTCGGTGCAGAGCTCGACCGGCCAGTCCTCGGCGACCGGCACCACCATCTATATCCGCGGCATCACGACCGGCGGCGACAATCCCGGCTTCGAGCCCGCGGTCGGCGTGTTCATCGACGGCGTGTTCCGCGCCCGTGCCGGCGTCGCCATCTCCGAGCTTCCCGAACTGGAGCGCGTCGAAGTGCTGCGCGGCCCGCAGGGCACGCTGTTCGGCCGCAACACCTCGGCCGGCGCGCTGAGCATCTACACCGCGGCGCCGCAGTTCGAGACGCAGGGTTATGTCGAGGGCACCTACGGCAACTACAACGCGTATGGCATAAAGGGCGGGATCACCGGGCCTGTCAGCGAGCAGATCGCCCTGCGCCTGGACGGCAGCTACCGGAAGCGCGACGGCTTCATGAAGGATGCGAACAGCGACCGCCGCATCAACGATATCGACCGCTGGAACGTGCGCGGCCAGGCGCTGATCGACGCCGGTGACGTGACCTTCCGCCTGATCGGCGACTATTACGAAACCGACGAGCAGTGCTGCGGCACCGTCTCGACCGTGCGTGGCGCCATTTCCAACGTGATCAACGGCCTTGCCGCCGCATCGGGCCGCACGGGCATCTATACCGGCGCGCCGAGCGACCGCATCCAGGCCTTTTCGCCCAATCGCGACTATGGCGAGAAGGTGAAGGACTGGGGCTTCTCGAGCGAGGTCAACTGGGACCTGGGCGACATCAAGATGACGTCGATCACCGGCTATCGCGACTGGCGGGCGCTGCGTAACCAGGACATCGACTTCTCGGGCATCGATCGCGCCTATCGCAGCGGCTATCGCACCGAGCTGAAGGACTTCACCCAGGAAGTGCGCTTCCAGGGATCGGCGTTCAACGGCGCGCTCGACTGGCTGGTCGGCGGCTTCTACCTGCACGAGCAGAACAACCTGACCGACACGGTGCGGCTGGGCAATGACGCCAACCGCTTCGTCGATGCGACCTTCAATGCGCTGGCCGGCCCGTCGTTCGGCGGATCGGTGCAGTTCTACGGTTCGCTCGGCCCCACGGTGCCTACGCCGGGTGCGGTGTTCCTCAACCCCGCAGTGCCGAACTCATTGGCGGCGCTGAACGCCGTCTATGGCGCGACGCTCGCCCCGCTGGTCGGCTGCTTCCGCGCCCAGGCGGGCACGGCGCCGGCCGGCCTGTGCGTGATCCCGGGCTTCCCCGCGACGCCGATCCCCGGCCTCGCCGCACTGGCCGCCTCGCCGCTGCCAGGTGCCACTGCCGGCCAGGGCAACAACAACGACAATTTCGGCGTGAAGACCGATGCCATCGCGCTGTTCACCCACAACATCATCAATGTCAGCGACAATTTCTCGGTGACGCTGGGTGCGCGCTGGAACCATGAGCGCAAGGCGCTCAACGCCTCGATCAACAACAACACCGGCAGCTGCACCTTCTTCAACCAGGTGCGTGCCGGCCAGCCCGCGGCGACGGCCTATGCCAACCTGCTGCGCCAGCTCGGCATCTTCAACAACCTGTACCTGCTGAGCTGCAACCCGGCTGTGAACACCGAGTTCAACGGCAACTACACCGACAGCTTCACCGATGACGAGATCACCGGCACCGTGAAACTGGCCTACAAGGTGTCGAGCAAGCTGCTTGCCTATGCGAGCTACGACCATGGCTACAAGTCGGGCGGCTACAATCTCGACCAGGCAACCTTCGATTCGGTGCTGCTCGGCGGCAACGGCGCGCAGGGTTCGGACCTGCGCTTCGGCGCCGAGACCAACGACGCCTTCGAGATCGGCACCAAGTGGAGCCCGAACCGCGCCTTCTCGCTGAACGTCGCGGGCTTCTACATGAACTTCTACGGCCTGCAGTCGCTGGTGTTCTCGGGCAACAATTTCGTCGTCCAGAACGTCAACAAGAGCATCTCGAAGGGCGTCGAAATCGAATCGACGATCCGGCCGTCGAAGAACCTGACCTTCCAGCTTGGCTACAGCTATATCGACGCCAAGTACGCCGATTCGAACAATTTCGCCGGCACACCGCTCCAGGGCCAGGAAGGCAAGCAGTTCAACAACCAGCCCAAGCACACGGTGACCGGCGCGGTGACCTTCGAGCCGCAGGTTTCGAGCGGGCTCAAGGGGCTGATCCATCTCGACTTCCGCTACAACAGCGAAGTCGACATCCCGTCGAGCAACCCCGATCCGGTGACCGGCCACACGGCGATCCGCAACGAAGGCTATGCGCTGGTCAACGGCGCGATCGGCCTGCAGTCGAACAACGGCAAGATCCGCGGCGAAGTGTTCGTCGAGAACCTGACCAACACCTATTACTTCATCACCGGCTTCGCGGTGCCCGAGCAGACGGGCAATTATAACGGCTATCCGGGCTATCCGCGCTTCTATGGCGCGCGGCTGCGCTTCGGGTTCTGAGGCTGCGCCTTCGGGCGAGGAAAAGGGGCGCTCCGGGAGACCGGGGCGCCTTTTTCTCTTTGGAGAGAGAATGCATAGCTTTTTCCCCGGCGAAGGCCGGGCCCAGACTTGGAATCTGAGCATGGAGCTGAGAGGCTATGTCTACATCATGGCGAGCGGGCGCAATGGCACGCTTTACGTCGGCGCGACCAGCGATCTCGCCAAGCGGGCTTGGGAACATCGAAATGGCGTCGTCGAGGGCTTCACCAAGAAATATGGTTGCAAGCTATTGGTTTGGTATCAGGCCTTTGAAAGCCTTGAGACGGCCCGACTTCGCGAGAGACAAATGAAGGGGTGGAAGCGGCTTTGGAAGCTGCGTGAGATCGAGACCATGAACCCGGATTGGGTTGATCTGTACGACCTCATTGCCAGGCCCTGGAATTCAAGTCTGGGCCCCGGCCTTCGCCGGGGAAAAGCGCGGCGCGGCCCTCACTCCCCGAACAGCGCGTCGATCGGGCTCCTCGGCAGGAACCACAGCACTGCGACCAGCGCCGCGCAGGCCAGGCCTGCCCAGGGGGAGACGAAGGTGAGGGCGATGCCGCTGGCATAGATCGCCGCGGCGACCATGCCCTTGCGCAGGGTCTGGTGGTGATAGGCCTGGGCGGCTGCATCCTGGCGGCCGGTGCGGCGGATGACCGACTGGAGCCACACATAAGCGAAGCTCGGCAGCATCATTACGCACATATAGACGAACGCGGCATCGTGGCTGAAATGCTGCTCGCCGAGATAGGCGGTGGCGAAGGGCACCAGCGACAGGGTGAAGAGCAGCGCGATGTTCGACCAGAGCAGCGCGTTGGTGATGCGCGTGGCATGGGCGAACATGCGGTGGTGGTTCACCCAGTAGATCGCGACATAGGCGTAGCTGAGCACATAGGCAGTGAAGACCGGCCAGAGCGACCAGAGGTGCGAAAGGCCGTGTTCCTCGGGTGCCTTCATCTCGAGCACCATGATCGTGATGATGATCGCGATCACGCCGTCGGAGAATGCCTCCACTCGGGTGACGCCGCCACGGCCTTCGTCGGTGTCGCTCATTCGGATATTCCCCCGCGTATGTTTGCCAAGCCTTCTTGCCGGGATCGCGCGCGAGGGGAAGGGGCGGGGAAATCCGAAGGCGGCAACCCAGGGTTTTGCAAGGGGCTTGGTGCCCTAGGTACCACTCCCTATCGGAGCCGCCCTGAATGGCCGGAGCGCGCGCCATGAGAGCTTTATCGGACAATGGTTGGTCCGGATGCCGCTCATGCGTTTCCTGCGTTTGTTCAGTTTTCGTCGGCGCCCGCGTGATGGCCAGCGAGCGCCTGCCTTCCGACCTGTGGTCGTTCGGGCGGATCCGGATTATGATCCGGTACGGGCGCGGTTCGAGAGCGAGTGCGGCTGAGGCCGACGGGCTTCCCCGCCGGCCCCGTGCCTGCGATCAGTTCTTGGTCTGATCGACCAGCTTGTTCGCACCGATCCACGGCATCATCGCGCGCAGTTCGCTGCCGACCTGCTCGATCGGGTGGCGCTTGGCGGCGATGCGGCTGGCCTTGAGCTCGGGCTGGCCGGCGCGGTTGTCGAGGACGAAGTCCTTCACGAAGCGGCCCGACTGGATGTCGGCGAGGACGCGCTTCATTTCCTTCTTGGTCTCTTCGGTGATGATGCGCGGGCCGGTCTTGATGTCGCCGTACTCGGCGGTGTTCGAGATCGAGTAGCGCATGTTGGCGATGCCGCCTTCGTACATCAGGTCGACGATGAGCTTCAATTCGTGGAGGCACTCGAAATAGGCCATTTCCGGCGCATAGCCGGCCTCGACCAGCGTCTCGAAACCGGCCTGGACCAGCGCGGTCGCGCCGCCGCAGAGCACGGCCTGCTCGCCGAACAGGTCGGTCTCGCATTCCTCGCGGAAATTGGTCTCGATGATGCCCGAACGGCCGCCGCCGACGCCCGAGGCATAGGCCAGCGCGAGGTCATGCGCGTTGCCCGAGGCGTCCTGGTGGATTGCGATCAGGCAGGGCACGCCGCCGCCGCGCGCATATTCGCTGCGCACCGTGTGGCCGGGGCCCTTGGGCGCGATCATGATCACGTCGATGTCCGACGGCACTTCGATCAGGCCGAAATGGATGTTCAGGCCGTGCGCGAAGGCGAGCGCGGCACCGGGGCGGAGGTTGCCCTTGATGTCGGCATCCCAGATCGCCGCCTGATGCTCGTCGGGGGCCAGGATCATCAGGATGTCGGCCCAGGCGGCCGCTTCCTTGTTCGGCAGCACCTTGAAGCCGGCGCCTTCGGCCTTGGCGGCCGAGGCAGAGCCGGGACGCAGCGCGATCGCGACGTCCTTGACGCCGCTGTCGCGCAGGTTCTGCGCATGGGCATGGCCCTGCGAACCATAGCCGAGGATGGCGATCTTCTTGTTCGAGATCAGGTTCAGGTCGGCGTCGCGATCGTAATAGACACGCATTTCTCTTCTCTTCCCTTTGTGATCGTCACCCCCGCGGAGGCGGGAATCCAGAGCCAAGGACGGTGTCGCTTGTGACCCTGGATCCCCGCCTTCGCGGGGATGACGGATAAAATGTCAGGCCGCCTCGGCCCCTCTCGCAATCGCGACGATGCCGGTGCGCGCCACCTCGACCAGGCCGAGATCGCGCATCAGCTCGACGAACTTGTCCAGCTTCTCCACGCCGCCGGTCACTTCGAAGACGAAGCTGGAGGTGGTCGCATCAACGACGCGAGCCCGATAGACTTCGGCGAGGCGCAGCGCCTCGATCCGGTGCTCGCCGGTGCCGGCCACCTTCACCAGCGCCAGCTCGCGCTCGACGTGGGGGCCGAAGGCGGTGAGGTCGGTCACCTTGTGCACCGGCACCAGCCGCTCGAGCTGGGCGATGATCTGCTCCATCACCGGCGCCGAGGCGTGGGTGACGATGGTGATCCGGCTGATCAGGTCGTCGTCGCTGATCTCCGACACGGTGAGCGAGGAGATGTTGTAGCCCCGCGCCGTGAAAAGCCCGGCGATCCGGGCGAGGATGCCCGGCTCGTTGTCGACGATGACGGCGAGCGTGTGCCGCTCGGCTGCTTCTTCCTTGATATGCATGGGATCAGACCAGCGCCTTGGCTTCGTCGTCCATTTCGCCGGAGACTTCGGCGGCCTGGAGCAGCATTTCGGTATGGGCGGCACCCGAGGGGATCATCGGGAAGCAATTGGCGAGCTTGGCGACGCGGCAATCGACGATCACCGGCCCGTCATAGGCGAGCATCTCTGCGATGCCGGCGTCGAGCTGGTCGCGGGTGTCGATGCGGATGCCCTTCCAGCCATAGGCCTCGCCCAGCTTGACGAAGTCGGGCAGGGCGTCGCTGTAGCTCTCCGAATAGCGCGACTGGTAGGTCAGCTCCTGCCACTGGCGGACCATGCCCATATATTCGTTGTTCAAGATGAAGATCTTGACCGGCAGCCGGTACTGGGTCGCCGTCGCCAGCTCCTGGATGTTCATCTGGATCGAGGCCTCGCCGGCGATGTCGATGACCAGGGCATCGGGGTTGCCCATCTGCGCGCCGATCGCGGCCGGCAGGCCATAGCCCATCGTGCCGAGCCCGCCCGAGGTCAGCCACTTGTTGGGATCCTCGAAGTGGAAGTGCTGGGCCGCCCACATCTGGTGCTGGCCGACCTCGGTGGTGATGATCGGCGCCTTGTCCTTCGTCGCCTCCCACAGCGCGCGGATGGCGCGCTGGGGCATGATGACCTGGGGATCGCTCTCCTGGAACTCGAGGCAGCCGACCTGGCGCCAGCCGTTGATGCGGCTCCACCATTCGGACAGGTCCGGACGGGGGTGCTGGCGAAGTTTGTACGTGTCGATCATCGCCCGGATCGCCAGACCGACGTCCGCCACGATGGGCAGGTCGACGCGGACGTTCTTGTTGATGCTCGAACGGTCTATGTCGACGTGGATCTTTGCACTGTTCGGCGCAAAGGCATCGAGCCGGCCCGTCACGCGGTCGTCGAAACGCGAACCCAAGGCGATGATCAGGTCGGCCTGGTTCATCGCCAGATTGGCTTCGTAGGTGCCGTGCATCCCCAGCATTCCCAGCCACTTGTCGTCCGAAGCGGGGAAGGCGCCGAGGCCCATCAGCGTGGATGTAACAGGCGCGCCCGTTACAGCGACGAGCTCGCGCAGCAGGCGCGAAGCTTCGGGACCGGAGTTTATGATCCCGCCGCCGGTGTAGAAGATCGGGCGCTCGGCCGCGGCGAGCATGTCGACCGCCTTTTCGATCAGCGCCGCATCGGGCTCGGTCTGCGGGCGATAGGTCTTGTGCTGGATCGGGCCGGCATCGCCGCGCTTCGCCGTCGCGACCTGGACGTCCTTGGGGATGTCGATCACGACCGGACCGGGGCGGCCCGACGTGGCGATGTAGAAGGCCTCGCGGATCGTCGGCTCGAGCCGGGCCGGGTCCTTCACCAGATAGTTGTGCTTCGAGCAGTGGCGCGTGATGCCGACGGTGTCGGCTTCCTGGAACGCGTCGGTGCCGATCAGCGCGGTCGGGACCTGGCCGGTGATGACGACCATCGGGATCGAATCCATCAGCGCATCGGTGATGCCGGTGACCGCATTGGTCGCACCCGGGCCCGAAGTGACGAGAACGACGCCCGGCTTGCCGGTGGCGCGGGCATAGCCCTCCGCCGCGTGCGTCGCCGCCTGCTCATGGCGGACAAGAATATGTTTGATGCGATCCTGCTTGAAGATGGCATCGTAGATCGGAAGCACGGCACCGCCGGGATAGCCGAACACGACTTCCACGCCGAGATCGCCCAGCGTCTCGATCAGGATGTCTGCTCCACTCTTCTCGGTCACATCGGCCTCCTATGCTGCGGTGCGGGGCACCGCTGGAAGGGCGCTGCTACCCGCACGAAAACTTCGCGTCAAGCAGCTTTATAGCAACTTTATGTCGAATTGATCAACGAGTCTGTTCGTTTCTGTCTCGTCCGTGCGCTCCCACCCTGGGGGAGGCTGGCGGCGGAACCAGGTATATTGCCGCTTGGCGTATTGCCGGGTCGCCAGCGAACCGGCGAAATGCGCCTCGTCGAGGTTGCTTTCGCCCGCCAGCGCCAGCCCGACCTCGCGCACGCCGATCGCGCGGAGCACGGGCGCGTCGCCGGGCACGTCGGTGCGGGCGAGCAGCGCCTCGACTTCGCCCTGCGCGACCCGGACCATGTGGCGGAAGCGGCGGTCGATCCGGTCGGAGAGCCAGGTTCGGTCGGGCAGGAGGATCGTCGCGGCGATGCGGACCTCGCCCTCGATCCCGCCATGCCGTTCGGCCTGCCAATGGGCGAGCGTCTTGCCGGTGGAGCGGACGACCTCGAGCGCGCGGGCGATGCGGACGCTGTCGATCGGGCCGAGACGCGCGGCGGTCTCCGGGTCGAGGCGGGCGAGTTCGGCCTGGGCATCGGCGACGGGGAGCGCGCGGACGGCCGCGCGGATATCGGGATCGATCTCGGGGACCGGGGCGATGCCTTCGATCAGGGTGCGCAGATACATGCCGGTGCCGCCGACCAGGATCGGGAGGCGTCCGGCTTCATGGGCTTCGGTGATCGCGGCACGGGCCTCGGCGGCCCAACGCGCGGCGGAATAGGCATCGGCGCCGTCGACATGGCCGAACAGCCGGTGTGGGGCGCGCTTTTCCTCCTCCACGGTGGGGCGGGCGGTGAGGACGCGGAGATCGGCGTATACTTGCATCGAGTCCGCGTTGATCACGGTGCCGCCGTGCTTTTCGGCGAGCGCGAGCGCGAGCGCGGACTTGCCGCTCGCGGTCGGCCCTGCGATGAGCGCCACCATTGGCAGATCAGGGGATCCGATGTTCATTGCGACGCTCATAGCAGATGGCTTGACCGCTGGGCAGCTTTCGGAAGGCACCGACCGGCTGGCTTCGGTGCATTGCGCCCCGGGAAGCTGGCGCTGGATCGACGAGGGCGTCGCGGCGGACCTGGAATTTGCGATGCATCCCGATGCGGCGCGCGGCGCGCTGGAGGGGGCATTCCCGAAGACTGACGTGGCGGTGCAGCCGGCCGTGGGACGGGCGAAGAAGCTGCTCGTCGCCGACATGGACTCCACGATGATCACCGTCGAGTGCATCGACGAGCTGGCGGACTATGCCGGGATCAAGAGCAGGATCGCCGAGGTCACCGAGCGGGCGATGCGGGGCGAGCTGAATTTCGGCGCGGCGCTGGATGCGCGGGTGGCGCTGCTCAAGGGGCTTTCCGAGAGTGCGATCGAACAATGCCTGGCGGAGCGGGTGCGGCTGATGCCGGGGGCGAAGGCGCTGGTGCAGACGATGCGGGCGCGGGGCGCGACCTGCGTGCTGGTCTCGGGCGGGTTCACGCGCTTTGCCGAGCCGGTAGGGGCGGAGATCGGGTTTGATACCGTGATCGCCAATCGGCTGGTCATCGCGGACGGCGCGCTGGACGGGACGGTCGAGCGGCCGATCGTCGATAGCGCGACGAAGCTGGAGACGCTGCTGGCGGTGCGCGGCGAGCTGGGCCTGTCGGCGGTGGACACGCTGGCGGTAGGCGATGGCGCCAACGACCTGGCGATGATCCGCGAGGCCGGGCTGGGGGTCGCGTATCATGCCAAGCCGATCGTGGCCGCGGCGGCGGGGGTACGGGTGGACCATGGGGACCTGACCGCGCTGCTTTATGCACAGGGGATTGCGAAGAAGGATTGGGTGGCGGGGTAGGCCGCGACCTTCAATTTCCCCTCCCTGCAAGGGAGGGGCTAGGGGTGGGTTAGAAAAGGTCGGGCTCGATGCCCGGCCTTTTCTGTTTCACCTGCCGATCCTCTGGGCTCCCCCGGCCTTCGCCGCGATCGAACCCACCCCCGACCCTTCCCCTTTCAGGGAGCGGAGTTGGCAGGGCACGAGCTCTGGTCAGCTCCAGCGAGGTTTTCTCCCTCTACCTTCTTTGGAAGCGAGGGGCTGGGGGTGGGTGCCGCCGAGGCACTCGGTGGCTTGCGCCAGAATGAATTGGACGGCGCCTTCGGGATTTGAGAGCACCTCGGAATTCCAGAGGCGGATGACGCGCCATCCCTTTGTTCGGAGATAGGCTGACCGCCGTTCATCTCGTTGGGCTTCAACGATGTGCTGGCTGCCGTCGAACTCAATACCTAACCGTGCCTGCCGGCAAGCCAGATCAATGATGAACGGCTCGACAATATGCTGGCGCGTGAAAGCTGGCCGGTAGCGTGAGATCAGGTGCCAGACGGCAAGTTCAGTTTCGGTCGGATTGTTGCGCAGTTCCCTGGCCCGAGCGGTCAGTATGGGATCGATGCGGCGGAACATTGGGCAAGCGTAGCCCGGCTTCGCTTCGCTCGCCAACCCACCCCTAACCCCTCCCTTTCAGGGAGGGGAATAAGAACCTCTCCCGCGAAAGCGGGAGAGGGCTAGAAGGAGCACTCTGGGTGCTTAGCGCACGCCCTTGCCGAAGGTGAAGCTGAGTGCCAGGCCGCCGGAGAACTGGTTCGGGCTGCCGATCGTCCTGGTGATCGGGGAATCGGCGCCGTCGCCGGTCAGGCGGTCGTACTTCGCATAGCCTGCCACGCCCCAGCGCGGGGTGAACTGGTAACTGGTGGTGATGGTGGCGCCGAGCGCGTGGATCGGGCTGCCATCGGCATGGTAGACCGGCAGGCCGGTGCGGGCGGCGACTGCGGGGGTCACTTCGAAATAGGCGCGGCGATATTTCTCGTTGGAGAAGGTGACGCGCGGGCCGAGTGCGAACAGCCATTTGTCGCCCTGGCGCGCGACGAAGTCGACGCCGGCATAGCCGACCAGGCCGCGATGGCCGTTGATGCCCTGGCGGACTTCGCCGTGAACGCGGAAGCCATTGGCGATCCACCCCTGGGCATAGCCGCCCAGTTCCACCGTATTGCCGACCTCGTCGATCGCGGCATCGACATTCTTGCGGCGGCGGGCGCCTTCGAAATTGGCGACCGGGCCCATCGAGAAGCCGCTGTCGTCGATGATCGGGACCGAGAAGCTCTCGTCCGCGGCTTCGAAGGCGAACGGCTTGTCGCCGCGCGTGACGCCGAGATCGAAATAGGGACTGAACACCACGCTGTCGGCGCCGGGAAAGCGCGGCGTGACCTGGGGGCCGATGGCGACGCGGTAGCGCCTGGGCGCCTTCTCCTCGTCATCCTGGGCGTGGGCGGGGAGGGCGAGAGCCAGCAGCGGGGCAGCGGCGAGCAGGGGCGCGAGTTTACGGATCATGATGCTGCAACGCGGCGCGTTTCGATTTGTTGCACCCACGATACAAATGGAACAGCTATTGGCTGACCGGCACGCAAGGGCTGACTCCGCGGCAGGCGCCGGCCGCCTCGATCCGGCTGGCATAGGGGCCGACCAGCACCTTGGTGAGGCTGCCCGATTTCACATAGGCGACCTGGCGGCCGGGGAAGCGGCTGCCGAGCTGGCTCCACAGCTTGCGGGCATTGGCGGGATCGCCGAACGCGCCGAGCTGCAGGCGCCAGCCGCCGTCGCGGACCGCGGTGGCGACCGGAGGCGGCGGAGTCGCGGCGACCTTTACCGGGGCGGGCGTGGGGGTGGCGCGCGGCGGCGTGCGGGCGGACGGGATGCGGACCGGCGGCGTGGCGCTCGCGATTTCGACCGGCGGCCGGCTGGCGCCCGGCAGCGGGGCGCGGTTCGCCTCTTCCTCATATTTGCGCGCGAGGGTGAGGCCCGCCTGACGGTCCTGCACGCTCATATATTTGTCCATCTGCGACAATGCGCTCGATGCTTCGGCCAGGCCCGACTGCGAGGAGCGGGTGACCAGGGCATAGGCGCGCACCCAGTCCTTCGCGACGACATCGCCGTTGAAGTACATCGTGCCGAGTACATACTGGGCGCGCGGATCGCCGCGGCCGGCGGCGCGCTGGAGCCAGGGCGCGGCGGCATCGCGCTTGCCATTGGCGAATAGCGAGAGGGCATAGCTCGCCTCGGCCTGTTCATGGCCCTGGGCGGCAGCCTTGCCGTACCAGAATTCGGCCTGGGCGAGATCGGCGGGGACGCCGCGGCCGAGCTTGTAGGCCTGGCCGAGGTTGAACTGCGCATCGGCGTCGCCGCGGCTCGCGGGCCCGCGCCAGCGATCGACGGCGGCCTTGTAATCGGCGCGTTCCCACGCCTCGACTCCGGCCTTGACCGGATTTTCCTGGGCGCACGCCGGCGCTGCGACGAGCGCGATACCGACGGCACAGACGAAACGAACGAACTTCATGCGACCCCGACTCCTGCCCCCGCAAGATTGGATAAATGCCCATTTACCATCGTCGGGGAAAGAAATCCTTACGCGGATGCGTTCAGGAGAATCCCGGGGCGGAACGCTGTTAACGCATTCTTAGACGCCGGCATGGCATCCAACCTTCGGGTAAATAGTATCTCGAGGGGGTTCATGCGCGTTCTAGCGTTGGCATCGCAGAAGGGCGGATCTGGCAAGACTACCTTGTCAGGCCATCTGGCCGTGCAGGCGGAACGGGCGGGCTGCGGCCCGGTCGTGCTGATCGACATCGATCCCCAGGGGTCGCTCGCGGACTGGTGGAACGAGCGCGAGACGGATCTTCCCGCCTTCGCCCAGACCACGGTCGCGCGGCTGGCCTCGGACCTCGAGATCCTGCGACAGCAGGGCTTCAAGCTGGCGGTGATCGATACCCCGCCGGCGATCACCATGGCGATCCAGAGCGTGATCGCGGTGGCCGAGCTGATCGTCGTCCCGACCCGCCCGAGCCCGCACGACCTGCGCGCCGTGGGCGCCACGGTCGACCTGTGCGAGCGCGCGGGCAAGCCGCTGATCTTCGTGGTCAACGGCGCGACGCCCAAGGCGCGGATCACCAGCGAGGCCGCGGTCGCTCTTTCGCAGCACGGAACCGTCGCGCCGATCACGCTGCATCACCGCACCGATTTCGCCGCGTCGATGATCGATGGGCGCACCGTGATGGAAACCGACCCGAAGGGCCGTTCGGCCGCCGAGGTCGAGGCGCTGTGGACCTATATCAACGACCGGCTGGAGAAGAACTTCCGCCGCACCGTGTTCGCGCCGCCTGCCGCGGCTTCTCATTTTGGCGCTTCGCGCTCGGCGGGCGGCTTTGGCCGCCGGGTGGTGAGCTGATGCTCGGCACTCCCAAGCCCGCCGCTTCGCTTTCGTCCAGCCTGCTCGCCCGCAAGGGTCAGGCGCGCCCGGCGATGCGTCCCCAGGGGTTTGTCGGGATGAACCCGGCGACCGCGCAGGACGATCTCGGCTGGAACGACATGGGCGAGGAAGCCGCGCAATATGCACCCGAGCCGGCTGCCAAGCCGCAGGTGCTGCGCCAGATCGAAGCGCTCGACGAGCGGCTGAACCAGCCCGAGCCGGCCCCGCAGCCGGTGGTCGAGGACCAGCCGGCCGCCGTGGCCGAGGTCCAGGCCGAGCCCGTGGTCGCACCCGCGCCCGTGGCGAAGCGCCAGGCCCTCCCGCCGGCCGCGGTCGAGCGCGTCGTCCGCGAAGTGGCCAGGAAATCCAAGGCGGCGTTCACGCTCCGCCTCGACAATGACCGGCATCTGCGACTGCGTCTCGCATCGGCCGTGACCAACCGTTCGGCGCAGCTGCTCGTGACCGAGGCGCTCGACGCCTTTCTCGAATCGCTCGGTGAGGTCGAGGCGCTTGCGCGCCAGGTCGGCCCCGTCGGGAACCGCTAAGGACTGAACAGATGAAGACCCGTAGCAAGCTCCTGATCGGCCTTTCGGCGCTCTGCGCCGGGAGCACGCTGGCGGCCGGCATCGCGACCCAGGGCTTTGCGCTCTCGGCCTTTGCGAGCGACGCGCCCAATGCGAAGAGGGCGGTGCAGGAAGCGGCGGCCGCGCGCAAGGCGATCGCCAAGCGCAAGGGCGGTGAAGCAGTCGCCCATGCCGAGCTGGCGGTGGCGAACGATCCGCAGAACGGCGATTACCGCGCGCTGCTGGGCCAGGCCTATCTGCTTTCCGGGCGCTTCGCCTCGGCGAACCAGGCGCTCAGCGACGCGCTGACGCTCAATCCGGGCAATGGCAGCGTGGCACTCAACCTCGTCCTCGCCAAGATCGCCGGCGGCGACTGGGCGGGTGCGCGCGAGATGCTGAAGACGCACCAGGACACGATCCCCGCAAGCGACCGCGGGCTGGCCTTTGCGCTGGCCGGCGATCCGGTGACCGCGGTGCAGATCCTCGAGCCGGCCGCACGCGCCGAGGATGCCAACGCCAAGACCCGCCAGAACTTCGCCCTTGCACTCGCGCTGTCGGGCCGCTGGGCCGACGCCAAGCAGGTCGCCTCGGTCGATGTGGCGCCTGACCAGGTCAACGCGCGGATGATGCAGTGGATCGACTTCGCCCGTCCGGCCAACGCCTATGACCAGGTCGCGTCGCTGCTCGGCGTGACGGCGGTGCGCGACGGCGGCCAGCCCGAGCGCCTGGCGCTCGCGCAGCAGAACGTGATGCTCGCCGCCGCCGCGACCCAGCCGGTGCAGACCGTGCCGGCGCAGGATCCG
This sequence comes from Sphingomonas sp. GW821-FHT12D09, assembly GCF_058807215.1. NCBI lineage: Bacteria > Pseudomonadati > Pseudomonadota > Alphaproteobacteria > Sphingomonadales > Sphingomonadaceae > Sphingomonas > Sphingomonas sp. GW821-FHT12D09. The sequence continues at coordinate 40,142 of NZ_JBXAQL010000005.1, forward strand.
GTCGATACCTACATGCCGGGCGTGCCCGCCAACGCCCAGGCGGTTGCCGTCGAGGCCGGCGGCGCCGTCGCGGTCGCAGCGACCACGAGCGAAGTCGCTTCGGTTGCCGAGATCGCGCCGGTTGCCGGCACCAATGCCGGTGTCGTGTTCGGCCCGCGCGCCGAGGTCGTCCAGTCGGTTCCGGCCCGTGCGATCGCAGCGCCGGCCGCCACTGCTTCGGTGAGCGCCCGCGCGCCCAGGATATTCGAGAAGAGCGCCGTGACCGCCAAGCCGGCGCGGGGCAACTTCTATGTCCAGCTCGGCGCCTATGTGAGCCCGGCCGTGGCGCGCGATGCATGGGGCCGCTTCGGCAACCGCGTGCCCGCGCTTTCGGGGCAGACGCCCTATGGTGCCAAGGTTTCGACCAAGGCCGGCAATTTCTATCGCCTGTCTGTGGGCGGCTATGACCGCAGCGGCGCCGACGCGCTGTGCCGCCAGGTCAAGTCGAGCGGCCAGACCTGCTTCGTGCGCACCGGCGCCGGCGATGCGCTGGCCGGCTGGGGCAAGGCGGGCACGCGCCTGGCCTCGCGCTAAGAGTTTTCCGACTCCCATCGGAAAGAAGGAAAGGCCGGGGCGGCGACGCTCCGGCCTTTTTCCTGTCAGTCCAACCCCGTCTTGCCCGGCGCCCAATAGGCCTTGGCGATCACCCGCGCCGAAGGGACGCCAAGGATCTTGAGGCTCTGGCGCAGGCGCTGGATCGTGCCGGCCTTTCCGGCGAGCACGAACGAGGCGCCGGCAGCGATCAGTGCAGGGAGGGCGGCCTCCATCCGGGCGAGATGGGTGTCGCCCGCGCTGCGCGGGTACAGCGCGACATGATCGAAGCCGAGCTGCTCGGCGACCTGGCAGCAGCTCTCGGCATCCTCCACTTCGAAATGACTGGCGACGCTCCCGTTCTGCCGGGCCAGCGCATAGGCGAGGCCGATCGCGGTCTCGTCGCCGAACACCGCCAGCGATCCGGTCAGGCGGCTGGCATCGAGCGAGCCGCGCGGGCCGAACAGGTCGCAGGCGTCGCCGGGCCGGGCACCCCGTACCCAGGCGCTGCCGGGGCCGTCCCCGTGCGCATAGCCGAGGATGCAGGTGCGGCCGGCGACGGGGTTCCACTCGATCGGCGTGTAGGTGCGTGTCTGGAAGGCCGAACCCATCGCCACCTGGACTTTCTGTCCCGGCATCCAGGCGACCCCAGCGAGCGAAGGTCCCTCGATCGTGATCAGCCGGAAGCGATCGCTCAGTTCCTCATTGGCGATGACCGAGGCGGGCCGCATCAGCAGGCGGCGCAGCGCCTGGTCGATCCGGCCGGGAGCCTTGGCGGCGGGGCGTTCGGGGGAGTCGGGAGCCAGCATCAGGCGATCCTCACGGTGAATTCATTGCCGCGGCCCTCGTCCACCGGAAGCGGTTGCGAGACATAGCCATTGGCGGGGTTGCGGACATAGTCGAGATAGGCGGGGTCGAAGGCGTTCTCGCCGAGGATCACCGCGCCGGGCTTGAGGTGCGGCTCGACCAGCTTGAGCACCGGAAGGTAGAGCGAGAAGGCACCGTCGACGAGCAGCAGGTCGACCGGGCCGCCGGGATCGGCCAGCGTTTCCAGCGCATTGCCTTCTCGGATCTCGACCAGGTCGGCAAGACCGGCGGCTTCGAGATGGGTGCGGGCGCGGGCGGCCTTGGCGGGCTCGATCTCGCTGCCGATCAGCGTGCCGCCGCCATTGTCGCGCAGCCCCGCGGCCAGGTAGATCGCCGAGACGCCCATCGAGGTGCCGAACTCGACGATGCGCGTGGCATTCCGGGCGCGGGCCATCGCATAAAGGAAGCGGCCGAAGACCGGCGAGACGGCGAGGAAATTGCCGGCATAGGCGCGGTAGACCGCGGGCAGGTCTGTGCGCTCCTCGGCCAGGATATTGGCGACCAGCGCATCGATATTGCCGTCCTGCGCCTCGACCTTGTCCATCATCGCGCGGAAATGCGCTTCGTCGGTGGCGGTCGCTTCTCCGTGCAGCGCTTCGAGGAGGCGGGCGACGGGCCCGTCGGTGAGTGTCGTCACATTCTTCCCTTTCGTACGGCCGTCTCGACCGCGTGTCGGCTAAGTGATAATGGCTCGCAACAACGGCGTCATTCCGAAGGTTGGTCAGAATGTTATTCAAAACGGTCAATTGGGCAGGAAGGGTGTGGGCATGCCGATCCTGACCGGCAGGCATGACGAGGGCGGCTGGCTCGATCCGGACGAAGTGCCGCGCGCCGTCGTCACTTTCGGCGCTGCGATGGCGGATGTTGGTGCGTTCGAGCTGGAGCCGCACCGGCACCGCAAGGGCCAGGTGCTGCTCGTCCATAGCGGGGCGCTGAGCTGCGAAGTGGAGGGCGGATTGTGGATCGTGCCGCCGCGCAGTGCGGTGTGGATCCCCGGCGGCGCGCTGCACAGCATCCGGGGAACGGGCATGCTCGAAGGCTATAATGCGTTCGTCGAGCCCGAGGTCGCCGCCAATCTGCCCACGACCTGCTGCGCGATCTCGGTGACGCCGCTGCTGCGCGAATTGCTGGTCCGCTGTGCGCATTTGCCGGTGCTCTATGAGGAGAGCGACGCCAACGGGCGGATGGTGGCGGTGCTGCTCGATGAACTGGCGCGGGCGCAGGTCGAGGACCTGCATTTGCCGATGCCGAGCGATTCGCGGCTGCGTCGGATGGCGGAGGCGATGCTCGCGGCACCTGCGGAGCGGGGCACGCTGGATGTGTGGGCGAAGCGCGCAGGGCTGAGCGAGCGGACGCTGGCGCGGGCGATCCTGCGCGAGACGGGGATGAGCTTCGGGCGGTGGCGACAGCAGCTGGGCGTGATGCTGGCGGTGAAGTGGCTGGCCGGCGGCGCCTCGATCCAGCAGGTGGCCGCGGACCTGGGATATGAGAGCGTACCGAGCTTCGTGACGATGTTCCGCAAGGTGCTGGGTACCTCGCCTGGGCGCTATATGGCCGAGCGTCATCTGGGGCGGGGTTGACTCACTGATAACCGTTTGGTTATGAGAATGTATAGCCAAACGGTTATTTGAGAGGAGCGCATATGGTCCGCCAGATCCACCGCTGGAGCGGTTTCGTGTTCAGCATCGCCGCGATCGTGAACATCGTCGCGGTCATATTGAAGAGCAACGCGCAGTGGCTCGGGCTGGTCGCGGTGGTTCCTCTGCTGGTCCTGCTGCCGACGGGATTGTACATGTTCGCGCGGCCCTATTTCGCGAGGAACGCATGAGCGAGGACAAGACTGCCGCCGAGCAGATCGACGCCCGGATCGCGGCGCTGGATGACTGGCGTGGCGAAACACTCGCACGAGTGCGCGCGATCATCCACGAGGCCGATCCGGAGGTCGAGGAGACGTGGAAGTGGCGCGGCGTGCCGGTGTGGGAGCATGCCGGGATTATCTGCACCGGCGAGACCTACAAGACGGCGGTGAAGCTGACCTTTGCCAAGGGTGCGGCGCTGGCCGATCCGAGCGGGCTGTTCAATTCGAGCCTGGACGGGAATGTGCGGCGCGCGATCGATATCCACGAAGGCGAGGCGATCGACGCGGCGGCGCTGAAGGCGCTGGTCCTGGAGGCGGTGGCGGCGAATCTGGCCAAGCCAGCACGGGGGAAATAACTCCTGCTCGTCAACCTCGCGAAGGCAGGGATGACGGTTTAGGGAAGAGTGAGGACTTCCTACTCGATCTCCCGCCCACCCTTGAACACGCGGTGGACCTTGCCCTGGACCGGCAGCCCGTCGAACGGGGTGTTGCCGGCGCGGGCCTTCAGCTTGGTCGCATCGATCGCCCAGGGCGTGTCGGGGGCGAAGAGGATGAAGTCGGCGGGCTTGCCGGGGGCGAGCGTGCCAGCGTCGAGGCCGAGGATGCGCGCCGGATTGGCGGCGAGCAGCTCGAACAGGCGCTCGATCGTCACCAGGCCCTCGCGGACCAGGCCGAGCGACAGCGCGAGCAGCGTCTCGGCGCCCGACATGCCTTCTTCGGCATCCGCGAAGGGCAGGCGCTTGCCTTCGGGGCCGCGCGGGTCATGGCCCGAGGCGATGACGTCGATCGTGCCGTCGGCGAGCGCTGCGCGCACGGCCTGGCGGTCGCTGTCGCTGCGCAGCGGCGGCGAGAGGCGGGCATAGGTGCGGTAGTCGCTGATATCGATGTCCGACAGCAGCCAGTGCGCGGGGGTGACGCCGCAAGTGACCTTGACCCCGCGGCGCTTGGCCTGGCGGACCAGGTCGAGTCCGGCGGCGGTGGTGACCTGGCGGAAATGCAGCGTCGCGCCGGTATCCTCGGCGAGCATCGTGTCGCGGGCGATCGCCAGTGCCTCGGCGATGGCGGGAGCGGCGGCGAGGCCGAGCAAAGTGGCGGTGAGGCCTTCGGTGGCGACGGCGTCGCCGGCCAGGTTACCGTCCTCGGCATGGGCGATGACGGTCAGCCCGCAATCGCGCGCATAGGCGAGCACCTTGCGCATCACCCCGGTATCGGCGATCCAGCGGCGGCCAGTGGCGACGGCCCTGGCGCCGGCGCTGGCGTTGATCGCCATCTCGGCCAGGTCGGTGCCGGCCAGGCCGCGCGTGGCGGCGGCGAGGGGGTGGACCCACAGGTCGGGCTTCCCCATCAGCGCGGCGCGGCGGATGATGCCGGGATCGTCGAGGATCGGCGACTGGTCGGGCATCAGCCCGACGCGGGTGATGCCGCCGGCGCGGCAGGCGGCGCGATCGACCGCGAACACGCCCAGGTCGATGATTCCGGGGGCGAGGGTCAGGCCCTTGCCGTCGATGCTCTCGGCGCCCGCGGCGTCGGCGACGATCGTGTCGGTGTCGAAGGCGAAGCGGGTGGCGCCGCCGAGGACGCGGACATTGGTGAAGATCTGGCTCATGCCCAGCCCTCCACGCCGCGTTCGGCTCTGGTCAGCACGTCGAGGCAGGCCATGCGGACCGCCACGCCCATCTCGACCTGCTCGGTGATCGCGCTGCGTTCGGGATGGTCGGCGACCGAGGAGTCGATCTCGACGCCGCGGTTCATCGGCCCCGGGTGCATGACCAGCGCATCCGGTTGCGCGCGCGCCAGCCGTTCGAGCGTGAGGCCGTAGCGGGCGTGGAATTCGCGGGTCGAGGGAATGAAGCCGCCGGCCATCCGCTCGTTCTGGACACGGAGCATCATCACGACGTCGGCGCCTTCGAGCGCGGCGTCGAAATCGGTGAAGGGGGTGACGTAGAGCCCCTCGATCGCGGGGGGCATCAGCGTGGAGGGCGCGACGACGCGGACCTCGGCGCCCAAGGCGGTCAGCGCCAGCATGTTCGAGCGGGCGACGCGGCTGTGGAGCAGATCGCCGCAGATCACCACGCGCTGGCCGGCGACACTGCCGCGGCGGCGGCGGATGGTGAGCGCGTCGAGCAGTGCCTGGGTGGGGTGCTCGTGCCAGCCGTCGCCGGCGTTGAGCACCGGGCAATCGACCTTGTCGGCGATCAACTGCACTGCGCCCGAGCTCATGTGGCGGATGACGATCACATCGGCGCGCATCGCGTTGAGCGTGACCGCGGTGTCGATCAGCGTCTCGCCCTTCTTCACCGAGCTTTGCGCGGCGTGCATGTTGACGACATCGGCGCCCAGCCTTTTGCCCGCGATCTCGAAGGAGAGGAGCGTGCGGGTGGAATTCTCGAAGAAGGCGTTGATCTGGGTGATGCCGTCGAGCCGGCGATCGTTGCGCGCGCGGGTGCGGTTCGCTTCGATCCATTGCTCGGACTCGTCGAGCAGGAACATGATCTCGTGCGGCTGGAGCCCCGCAATGCCGGTGAGGTGCCGGTGCGGGAAGACGGCGCGGCCAGCTATCTGGGCCGCGGGGCGATGATCTGAGGCTTGCATTAAAGCCGTCGCCTAGACCCCGCGGGGCGGGCGCGCAAGGCCGGTCTAGACGTTGACCAGCGCGTCGATCGCCGCCTGGAGGATATACGCGGCGGCCATGTTGTCGATCATCTCGGCCCGGCGGGCGCGGCTGAAGTCCTGCTCGATCAGCGTGCGTTCGACCGCGACGGTGGACCAGCGCTCGTCCCAGAGCAGGATCGGCATTCCCAGATCGTCCATGTTGCGGGCAAAGGCGCGGGTGGACTGGGTGCGCGGGCTGTCGGTGCCGTCGAGGTTGAGGGGCAGGCCGATGACCAGCCCCTTGACCTGCTGCGCGGCGATCAGCGCCTGGAGCGCGGCCTTGTCCTTGGAGAATTTGCTGCGGCGGACCAGTTCGGCCGGGCTCGCAAAGCTCCAGCCGGCGTCGCAAAGGGCTGTGCCGATCGTCTTGGTGCCGACATCGAGGCCGATCAGGCGGCCGCCGGCGGGAAGGAGTGCGCGGAAATCGGCGGGGGCGGTGGTGATCATCGGGCCGTTCTAGCTAAGATCGTCATCCCCGCGAAGGCGCGGATCCAGGGTTGCTTCGCGCATCGCTTTTGACCCTGGATTCCCGCCTTCGCGGGGATGACGGTGTAAGAGGTCAGGGCTTGTACGCCCCCAACCGACGCTCGGCATCGGCGCGGACATTTGCCCAGAACAGGCTGTAGTCGAACACGTGATAGTTGTTGCCCGGCAGCACATAGGGGCCGAGGTCGGGCGGGGTGGTGCCGATCATCAGGAAGCCGCGGCCCTCGCAGCGTGCGGGGACGAGGTTCTTCTGGAGCACCGCGCTGCTCAAGTCGCGGCTCGGCAGCAGGCCGCCGAGATTGGCTTCGGCAGGCGCGCTGTCGTTGGGCTTGCCGGTGAGCGGATTGGTGCAGACCATCGCCGTGCCCTTGCGCGGCTGGCCGGTGAAGCCGTTGGTCTGATCGAAATTGTCGAGGATCAGCGAAGGGTCGGCAGGCTCGGAGAAGCTCTGCCAGGAGAGGATGCAGCCGGTCTCGTCCGGACCCGAACAGGCGGGCAGGCCGAGCTTGGGCAGGTCGGCGGTGACCGAGACGGGCCAGCCGATCACATAGGCTGCGACGATCCGTTTCGCGAGCGGCTTGCCTGCGACGCGCTCGGCGAGCAGCCGCGTGAGGTGGAGCGCGCCCTGGCTATGCCCCGCCAGGATGATCGGGCGATCGCCGGCTTCCTTCAGGAACTGGTCGAACGCCGCCACGACGTCGCGATAGGCTAAGTCGAGCGCCTTCTGCGCCTGGGCCTTGGACGTGAGGAACGCGCCGAAGGTCGCCTGGCGGTAGCGCGGCGCCCAGACCAGGCCGGCGCCGTTGAACGCACTCGCCTGGCCGCGCAGGAACAGCTCGGCCCGGCCATTGGCGGCGGCATCGTCGAGCGGGGCGTTCCATTTCGAGCGGTCGAGGAACGAAGTCGGGTGGATGAAGAACACCGCGGCCGAAGGGTTTTCCGCCGGCTGGAAGCCCTGCGGCGTCCATAGTGCCGGGTTGCCGGGCTTGTCGGGGCGGGCGATCCAGAGATCGGGCTTGCCATAGTCGCCCGGCGCGGAGAGCTGGGCGACGTCCACGCTCGGCACCATCGCCTGGCGGAGCAGCTCGGCGCCCCAGAATCGATAGGCGAAGGTGGCGGCGAGTGCGAGCACGATCAGACCTACGATCAGATAGAGGAACTTCCGGGCCAAGACCCACTCTCCATTGTGCAATGCAGCATAAAGCCGTTTCGTTGCAATCGCATTCCCGTGGGGCACGATTGTCGGCGACGCAAGCGTGGATGCGGGGTGCAGCGATTCTGCACGGGAAATCCACTTTACCCCCCGATCTCGTTGCGAGAGCATCCCGCGCAAAGGGAGTGATGTTCATGGACGAAATCGTGGAGGAGATGCCGGAGCGCTGGACGGCGCGGCCCTTGCTGCTTGCCGCGCTGGGGCTGGCGGCCGGGATCGTCGCGCACCTGATCCTGGGGGAGCGCAACCTCGGCGATTTCGCCTTCACGGCGCTCCAGGGCGCGCTGGTGACCGGCGTGACGGTTGGCGCGGTGCTGATCGGCTTCACGATCGAACGACGGGACTGGCTGGCGGCGCTGCTGTTCGGCGTCGCGCTGGGCATCGCCGCCGGCTTCGTCAGCTGGTGGAACGGCGCGCCCGGGAGCTGGAGCCAAGGCGAGGTCTGGCGGACGATGAGCCTGTTCCTGGCGGTGGCAATCGCCGCGCCGCTGTTCCAGGCCGCGCGCGGCGAGGGGAGTTGGCGGCCCTCCTATCCCGCGGTCCATGATCATCTCTGGGCGAATGTGGTGCTGTGGTTCGCCAGCTGGGCATTCGTGGGGCTCGTCTTCCTGATGACGGTGCTGCTTTCCGGCTTGTTCCAGCTGATCAAGATCGACCTGCTCCACGATCTGCTGATGAAGAACTGGTTCTGCCGCGTGCTGATCGGACTGGCCTTCGGTTCGGCGCTGGGGGTGCTGCGCGAGCATGACGCCGTGGTGCAGACGCTCCAGCGCGTGGTCACGACCTTGCTCGCAGTGCTGGCGCCGGTGCTGGCGATCGGGCTTGCGCTGTTCCTGCTCGCCTTGCCCTTCACCGGGGTGCAGGCGCTTTGGGACGCGACCTCGGCGACGACACCGCTGCTGCTCGCCTGCGCCGCGGGCGCGCTGGTCTTCTGCAACGACGTGATCGGCGCGCATGAGGCGGACGAGCGGCGCAATCCGCTGCTGCGCCACGCCGCGATGGTGCTGGCGGCGGTGATCCTGCCGCTCGGCGCGCTGGCGGCAGTGGCGACGAGTCTCCGCATCCAGCAATATGGCTATACGCCCGAACGACTATGGGCCGTGGTGTTCGTCGGCATCGCCTGCCTGTGGGGCGCGGCCTATCTGGTGGCGCTGGTGCGCGGGCGGATGCAGTGGACGCGGCGCGTGCGCCCGGCGAATCTGGTGCTGGCGGCTTTGGTCTGCGTGCTCGGCTTCGTGCTGGCGACGCCGCTGATCAGCTTCAACGCGATTTCCACCCGCGATCAGGTCTCGCGGCTCGAATCGGGCAAGACCAAGCCGGACAAGTTCGACTGGCGGGCGCTGGCGTTCGACTTCGGCAAGCCGGGACGCGATGCGCTTGCGAAGCTGCGCACATCGGGCAGTACCGCGATCCGTGCCAAGGCGGAAGAAGCGGCCAAGGCGGAGAGTCGGTGGGACCTGCGCGAGGAAGTGAATTCGCGGCCTCGCCCGGAGGATGCGGTGCTTGCCAATGCGCGGCTGCTCCCAGCGGGTGCGACGGCGCCGCAAGGGCTGATCGACCTGCTCGACAAGGAGAGCGAGTGCCGCCCGACCAGTCGCTGTACCCTGGTGATGGCGAGCCCGGTGGAAGTGCTTAAGCTCGATGACGATTGCTATGGCGACCTCAAGGCCAAGCCGGGTGAGAAGGACGGCGATAAGCTGCGGCGGGGCGCCTATTGCCTGCCGGCCGATCGGTATCTGCTGCAGGATGGCAAGTGGACCCAAGTCACGGCACACACGATCGCTACGCCTTCGGGCGCGGCGCTGGAGGACGGCTACCGTGACGGCAAGGTCGAAATACGCACGGTTCCGCGGCGGCAAGTCTTTGTCGGCAACGTGGCCGTTGGCGAGCCGTTCGAATAAGCGGGTGCTTGAAGGCGGGAGGCGCCCCTGTTAGGCGCCTCCCATGTCCGTCGATACCGCAACCGTGAAGAAGGTGGCGAGCCTCGCTCGCATCGCGATCAGCGATGCCGAAGCCGAGCGCCTCGCGCCCGAGCTCAACAACATCCTGGGCTGGATCGAGCAGCTCGGCGAGGTCGATACCTCGTCGGTCGAGCCGATGACCGCCGTGATCCCCAACACGCTGCGCTTGCGCGAAGACGTGGTGACCGAGGGTAACCAGCGCGACGCCGTGCTGCAGAACGCGCCGCAGGGCGAGCACGGGTTCTTCACCGTGCCGAAGGTGGTCGAATGAACGAGATCACCGATCTGGGCGTAGCTGGGCTGCGCGACGGTGTGCGCGGGGGCAAGTTCTCGGCGCGCGAAGTGGCCGACGCGTTCATCGTCAAGGTGAGCAAGGGCAAGGCGCTCAATGCGTTCATCGTCGAGACGCCCGAGCATGCGCTTGCCGCCGCGCGGGTCGCCGACGAGGCGATTGCTGCGGGCGAGCCGCTCAAGCCTTTGTCCGGCGTGCCGCTGGGCATGAAGGACCTGTTCTGCACCAAGGGCGTGCAGACCACGGCGGCCAGCCACATCCTCGAAGGCTTCAAGCCGGTCTATGAATCGACCGTCTCGCAGAAGCTGTGGGATGCGGGCGCCGGCATGCTCGGCAAGCTCAATCTCGACCAGTTCGCGATGGGCTCGTCGAACGAGACCAGCTATTTCGGCAATGTTATCTCGCCCTGGCGGCGCGGCGGCGGCGACAATGCTCCGCTGGCCCCCGGCGGCTCGTCGGGTGGCAGCTCGTCGGCGATCTCCGCGCGATTGGTGCCCGGTGCGACCGGCACCGATACCGGCGGCTCAATCCGCCAGCCCGCGGCTTTCACCGGCATCAGCGGCATCAAGCCGACCTATGGCCGCTGCTCGCGCTGGGGCGTGGTCGCCTTCGCCTCGAGCCTCGACCAGGCCGGGCCGATGGCGCGCGACGTCAAGGACTGCGCGATCCTGCTCGAGAACATGGCGGGCTTCGACCCCAAGGATTCGACTTCGCTGAACCTGCCGGTGCCCAATTGGGAAGCGGCGCTTTCGGGCGACCTGCACGGCAAGAAGATCGGCATCCCGGCAGAGTATCTGATCGACGGCACGCCGCAGGAGATCGTCAAGCTCTGGGAAACCGGCATCGAGTGGCTGAAGGATGCCGGCGCGGAGATCGTCGAGGTCAGCCTGCCGCACACCAAGTACGCGCTGCCGGCCTATTACATCATTGCGCCGGCCGAGGCGTCGTCGAACCTCGCCCGCTATGACGGCGTGCGCTACGGGCTGCGCGAACTGGCCGAGGGCCAGAATCTGCAGGACATGTACGCGGCGACGCGTGCGGCCGGGTTCGGCGACGAAGTGAAGCGCCGCATCCTGATCGGCACCTATGTGCTGTCGGCGGGCTTCTACGACGCCTATTTCACCCAGGCATCGAAGGTGCGGGCGCTGATCGCGCGCGATTTCGAGAACGCCTTCACCGTCTGCGACCTGCTGCTGACGCCGACGGCGCCTTCGTCGGCGTTCGCGCTGGGCGAGAAGTCGGCCGATCCGCTGGCGATGTATCTGAACGACGTGTTCACCGTGCCGTCGAGCCTTGCCGGCCTGCCGGCGATGAGCGTGCCGGCCGGGCTGGACGCGGGCGGGCTGCCGCTGGGCTTGCAGATCATCGGGCGGCCGCTGGACGAGCAGGGGGTGCTCAACGCAGGACTGGCGATCGAGCAGCGCGCCGGGTTCGTCGCTCGGCCGGAGCAATGGTGGTAGACAGGTATTACCGTCGCAAGTAATACTTCTAGCATGAGCAAGCAGAGCAACCTCACGGTCAAGGGGCAAGTGACGATCCCCAAGGACGTGCGCGATGCGCTCGGTCTCAAGCCCGGCGAACCGGTCGAGTTCGACTGGAATGCGGCGGGGGAGGCGGTGATCCGCAAGCCGGTCGCAAATCTCGAGGAAGAGCGGGCGAAGCGGGTTCAGCGGATACGCGAGACTGCGGCCCGGTTCGCGCATTTGCGACTCGAGGGCGATGCGGTGGAGATTATACGGGAGCTTCGTGGAGGAGAGGATCCAGCACTGCTGTGATGCTCGACACGAACATAGTTATCTATCTGTTGGACCCACGTTCCCCTTGGTTCGGCTGGGCTTCGGAGATAATTGCCGCGCCGCATGAAGCTCTCAGTGTGAGCGCGATCGTGGTCGCAGAGCTTGCCGCCAAGATGGATGCGCGCGACGATATCGAAGATTTTCTCCACAATCTTGGTGTTGGGGTTGAGGATTTCGGGGCCGCGGCGGCGTTGCGGGCTGGTGCCGCCCAGGAAACTTATCGCGCTGGCGGTGGCAGGCGTGAGAAACTGCTCGGCGATTTTTTGATCGGCGCGCACGCCGTTACCTGCAATCTTCCGCTCGCCACGCGCGATCCGAAGCCCTATCGGCGATATTTCCCCGAACTGATCCTGATGACACCAGAGACCGAGAATGGCTGACGCAACCGCATCTTACCGCATCCAGGGCGAAACCGGCGAGTGGGAGGTCGTGATCGGCCTCGAAGTGCACGCGCAGGTGACGTCGAACGCCAAGCTCTTCTCGGGCGCCGCTACCGAATTCGGCGCGGAGCCGAACAGCCAGGTGAGCCTGATCGATGCGGCGATGCCGGGCATGCTGCCCACGCCGAACCGCGAGTGCATCCGCCAGGCGGTGCGCACCGGCATGGCGATCGGCGCGGTGATCAACAAATGGTCGCGCTTCGACCGCAAGAACTACTTCTACGCCGATCTGCCGCAGGGCTATCAGATCAGTCAGCTCTTCCACCCGCTGGTGGGCGAGGGGCAGATCGACATCAGCCTGGACGACAAGGATCCCGAGGCCAACGTCAAGACGATCGGCATCGAGCGCATCCATGTCGAGCAGGACGCCGGCAAGCTGATGCACGACCAGCATCCGTCGCGCAGTTACGTCGATCTCAACCGCGCCGGCGTGGCGCTGATGGAGATCGTGTCCAAGCCCGACATGCGCTCGCCGCAGGAAGCTGGCGCGTATCTCAGCAAGCTGCGCGCGATCCTGCGCTATGTCGGCTCATGCGACGGCAACATGGACCAGGGCTCGATGCGCGCCGACGTGAACGTGTCGGTCCGCAAGCCGGGTGCGGAGTTCGGCACGCGCACCGAGACCAAGAACGTCAACTCGGTCCGCTTCGTCATGCAGACGGTAGAGATCGAGGCGCGGCGCCAGGTCGAGGTGCTCGAGGCCGGCGGACGGATCGTCCAGGAGACGCGCCTGTTCGATCCCGATCGCGGCGAGACCCGCTCGATGCGCTCGAAGGAAGATGCGCACGACTATCGCTACTTCCCCGACCCCGACCTGCTGCCGCTCGAACTGGACGACGCGTTCCTCGAGGCATGCCGCGCCAGCCTGCCCGAGCTGCCCGACGCCAAGCGCCGCCGCTACGAGACCGATCTGGGTCTTAGCGCGTACAATGCCGCTACGCTGACGGCGGATGCGGACACGGCGCGCTGGTTCGAGGCGCTGCTCGCCGAGAGCGCGCGGGTGCAGAAGAAGGGCGAGAATGAAGTGGCGCGGGCAGCGGCGAACTGGCTGCTGTCGGACCTGTACGGCGCGCTCAACCGCCTGGGCAAGGACCTGGACGAGAGCCCGGTGAGCCCCGAGGGCGGCGCCGAGCTGCTCGCGCTTGCCGCCGACGGCACGCTGTCGGGCCCGCTCGCCAAGCAGGTATTCGAGATCATGCTTGAGACCGGCGATGCGGCGGGCAAGATCGTCGAGGAGCGCGGGCTCAAGCAGACCAGCGATACCGGCGCGATCGAGGCGGTGATCGCCGAGATCCTCGCGAAGAACCCGGGCCAGCTGGAGCAGTATCGCGGCGGCAAGGAGGCCCTGTTCGGCTTCTTCGTCGGCCAGACGATGAAGGCGATGGCCGGCAAGGCCAATCCGGCGGTGGTCAACGAGCTGCTGAAGAAGGCGCTGGCGGGCTAGGGCTTGGCGGAGCGCGGCCGCATCCTCTATCGTTCTCCCCGCCAAGGGGACGATGGAGATTGTTGATGCGCTGGTTTGCCGCTTTTCTGCTGACTGTGTTCGCAGTGCCTGCGCTGGCGCAGACTTCGCCCGCGCCTGCGCCCGCCGCCAAGCCGCTCCCGCGCGTCGCGCTCACCACCAGCGCGGGTACGATCCTGGTCGAGGTGGACACCGCCCGCGCGCCGATCAGCGGCAACAACTTCCTGCGCTATGTCGATCAGAAGCGGCTGGACGGCACGACCTTCTACCGCGTCTCGCATGTCCAGGACCATTTCGGCTTCGTGCAGTTCGGCGTGAACGGCGCCCCGGCCAGGGTGCTGCCGCCGATCAAGCATGAGCCGACCACGCTCACCGGCATCAAGCACACCGATTTCACGCTCTCGACGCCGCGCCGTGCGCCCGGCACCGCGCGGGGGGACTTCACGATCGTGCTGGGCGACCAGCCCTCGTTCGATGCCGATCCGAGCAGGCCCGGCGACAATCTCGGCTATGCTGCCTTCGCGCATGTCGTCGAGGGGCAGGACGTGGTGGTGAAGATCTTCGACGCGCCCAATTCGAAGACTGCGAGCCTGGGCGGCTATTTCAAGGGCGAGATTCCCGCCGTGCCGGTGAAGATCCTCACTGCGCGCCGGGTGAAGCCCTAGGTCCGGCCCAGATAGAGATAGAGCGGGTCGAACTCGGCCAGCGCCTCCAGCCCGGCGCGGTCGTGCACCGTCACCATGCCGCTACGGAAATCGGCGAGACCGGCTTCGCGCAGCTCGCGCAGCACGCGGTTCACGTGCACGCCGGTCAGGCCCAGGCATTCGGCGAACTGGGTCTGCGTGATCGGCAGGCGGAAGCGATTCGCCTCGGCCGATCCGACCACCAGCAGCCGCGCATGCAGCTCGCACAGCAGGTGTGCGGCGCGCTCGATCGCGTTGCGGCGGCCGAGCGAGACTTCCCATTCGCGGTGGATGCTCGCGTCGAGGTTGGTCGAGAACCAGAAGGTTCGCGTGAGATGAGGGAACCGATCGGTGATCATGTCCAGCTTCGCGTGCGGCATACGGGCGATGCGGCAGGGCGTGAGCGTGATCAGGTTATGGTCGAGATATTTGAGCGTATAGCCGTGCAGATCGGCGAAATCACCGGGGACATGCAGGTGCGTGACCTGGCGCTGGCCGTTGGCCAAATCCTTGTAGCGCGCCAAAAGGCCGTCGAGCAGCAGGATCGAGCTGGTGAGCGGCTCCCCGCGGCGCACGACGACCTGCTCGGCGCCGTAGTCGAACGGGCCCAGTAGGGCGGCACGAATGGCCTCTTCCTCCGACACGCCGATTTCGCAGCGCAGCCGGAGCTTCTGTAAGTGTTTCTCTATCATGGGCGGCCGCGCGTTACTGCGCGTCGGCGTCCTGGTTCTTCACATCGCCGGCGGTGCCGCCGACTCCGTCCGAAGCGCCGGGGTCATCAAGCGGCGACTTGCCGCTGCCGCCTTCGCCGCGCTTCACGGCATCGGCACGCGCTTCGACGACCTGTTCGAGGTCCGAGCGCGGATCATCGCGATTCTGGTCGGGCATCCTCTGTCTCCTGATCAGGCTATGGGCTGGCCCGGGCTGGGCACCGCGGGGGTGGCCGGCTGGGGCGCGGGAACGTCGATGTCGGGCGCCGGCGTCTCGATCTCCGGCGGCGGGCTCGTCGGCTGGCCAGGCTGCGGCGCCGGGGGCTGCTCGGCAGGCGGCACGGTCGGCTGGACAGGGGGTTCAACGGGCACGTTCAGTCTCCTTGTTTCGGAAAGACAACGCCTCGTATCGCGATGAAGTTGCCTCGACCCTTGCGATGCGACCCCTGACTGCTATAGAGCCCGCCGACCGGCGGTGCCTCTGCGGGCGTGGCGGAACTGGTAGACGCGCCAGATTTAGGTTCTGGTATCGAAAGGTGTGGGGGTTCGAGTCCCTTCGCCCGCACCAGCATCGCCGCTCGTTTCCCGCGTCACCGGACGCCGCGACTCTTTTTCTGATTTTGGAAGCCTGAGAAAAATGCAGACTGTCGAGACGTTGAACGAGGGCCTGAAGCGCGCCTACACGCTCAAGATCACTGCCAAGGATATCGACAAGAAGGTCGATGCCGAGGTCAAGCGGGTCGCCCCGCAGGTGCGCATGCCGGGCTTCCGCCCGGGCAAGGTGCCGGCCAACCTGGTCCGCAAGATGCACGGCGAGGCGATCGCGCAGGACGCGCTGAACAATTCGATCCAGGAAGGCGTGCAGAAGCTGATCGCCGACCACAAGCTGCGCCCGGCCGTGTCGCCGTCGGTCAGCTTGGAAGGCGAATATGCGCCCGGCAAGGATGCCGAGGTCAAGGTCGAGCTGGAAGTGCTGCCCGATGTGCCGACGCCGTCGATCGACGCGCTGAAGCTCGAGCGCCTGACCGTTCCGGTGAGCGACGATGAAGTGAACGAGCAGCTCAAGCAGCTCGCCGGCCAGCAGAAGGCCTTCACCGACGCCCCCGCCAAGCACAAGGCCGCCGAGGGCGACCAGGTAACCATGGACTTTGTCGGCACCGTCGACGGCGTCGCCTTTGACGGCGGCACCGGCGAGGGCATGCAGGTCGAGATCGGCACCGGCCGCCTGATCCCGGGCTTCGAAGACCAGCTCGTCGGTGTGAAGGCGGGCGACGAAAAGACGATCGACGTCACCTTCCCCGCCGATTACGGCGTGCCCGACCTGGCCGGCCAGCCGGCGCAGTTCGCGCTCAAGGTCACTGCGGTGAAGACCGCGGGCGAGACCGTGATCGATGACGATTTCGCCAAGACGCTGGGCCTGCAGAGCCTCGAGCAGCTCACCGGCCTGCTGAAGGGCCAGCTCGAGCAGCAGCTGAACGGCCTGACCCGCACCTATATGAAGCGCAAGCTGCTCGACCAGTTGGCCGCCGGCCATGACTTCGAGGTTCCGCCTTCGATGGTCGACGCCGAGTTCGACCAGATCTGGCATCAGCTCCAGCACGAAGCCGAGCACGAGTCGGATCCCGAGGCGGCCAAGGCCGAGCTCGAGGCCGAGCGCGCCGACTATGTGAAGATTGCCGAGCGCCGCGTGCGCCTGGGCCTGCTCCTCTCGGAGATCGGCACCGCCAATGGCGTCGAGGTCAGCTCGCAGGAGATGAACCAGCTCATCGCCCAGGCGGCGGCGCAATATTCGCCGAACGACCGCGAGCGCTTCTACCAGTATGTCCGCAACGAGCCGATGGCCGCCGCCCAGCTGCGCGCGCCGCTGTTCGAGGACAAGGTGGTCGACTATCTGTTCGACAAGGCCGAGATCAGCGACCGCGAAGTGACCCGCGACGAGCTGGAAGCCGCGATCGAGTCCGACGAGGGCTTCGACACCGGCACGCACACCCACGACCATGACAACCACAAGCCGCGCGCCAAGAAGGCGAAGGCCGAGGGTGAAGAGGCCAAGGCCGAGAAGAAGCCGGCCGCCAAGGCGAAGAAGGCCGACAAGGCTGAAGAGCCCGCCGCCGAAGCCGAGGCCGAGCCGGTGAAGAAGGCCGCCGCGAAGAAGGCCCCGGTCAAGAAGGCCGAAGCCGAGACCGCGGAAGAGGCTCCGGCCAAGCCCGCCAAGAAGGCGCCGGCGAAGAAGAAGGCCGACTAAGGCTTCTTCTCAGGCGAGAAATTCGAAGGCCCTCGCTCCAGCCGGAGCGGGGGCCTTTGCTTTTGGGGTCAGGCGAAGACTTCCGCGAGGGCGGCGGCGGTGAGCCCGGCCTGCGCTTCGCTGATACCGCGGACGATCAGGATACCGGTGGTCGCGCTGGCGAGGTTCGCGGCGCTCATGATCCACACGCCATTGGCGTTGAGAAATCCGCGGGCCATTCCAAAGCCGACCATGAGGGCAATGGTGCCGGAGACAAGCCACAACGTCCACCAGAGTATCAGCGGCCCAGAGTTATCGGCATAAGCCCGGTTGCCATGGCTGGCGTTCCACAACTCCCGCATCCCATCATAAGGCTTGAACAACGAGGCGATGAGGATCGCAAACCACCAGATCCGCGATGCGGGGCTGAATTGCAGGTCCTCGAAGCCGGCGGCGACCAGATTTCTTCCCGCACGAAAGATCCAGATGCCGAAGGCGACCACCATGGCGAGCCAGCTGCACCGCGCGACGGTCGCGACTATCGCCGTGATCGGCCAGTTCGGATAGCTCGACTCGAACAACATGTCCGAAACAAGGGCGAGCGGCAGGATCGCGGTGTTGATGGCCACCAGAATGACAACGATCAGCGCCAATGGCCTGAGATCACGCACCTTCACGCGGTTTCTCCCCCTGCCGGCGAAGATGCTTCGTCCCGCGTTCGAGGCAAAGGAAAAATTGTCGAACCGTAACCGTTTCGGCCTTATGGCATGCATATGAACAAGCCGACCGTCGCCGTGATCCTGCCCTGCTACAATGAAGAAGCCGCGATCGCGCAGACGATCGAGGGGTTCCGCAAATTGCTGCCGGACGCGACCATCTACGTCTATGACAACAACAGCCGCGACCGGACGACCGAGGTTGCCCGGGCCGCCGGGGCCGTGGTCCGCACCGAGCGGATGCAGGGCAAGGGCAATGTCGTCCGCCGAATGTTCGCCGATGTCGAGGCCGACATCTATGTGATGGCGGACGGTGACGCGACCTATGACCCCGCTGCCGCGCCCGCGATGGTGGCGCGCGTGGCGGAGGAGGGGCTCGACATGATCGTCGGCACCCGCGTCCATGAAGCGGCGGAGGCCTATCGCCGCGGGCATGTGCTCGGCAACCGGCTGATGACCGGCATCCTCGCCAAGCTGTTCGGGCGCAGCTTCACCGATATCTTCTCGGGCTACCGCGTCTTCTCGCGCCGCTTCGTGAAGAGCTTCCCGGTGCTCTCCGCCGGATTCGAGATCGAGACCGAGATCAGCGTGCATGCGCTCGAGCTCAAGATGCCGGTGGGCGAGGTCGAGACGCGCTATTTCGCGCGGCCTGAGGGATCGGAGTCCAAGCTCAGCACCTATCGCGACGGCTGGCGCATCCTGAAGACGATCGCAGTGCTTTACCGGATCGAGCGGCCGATGCTGTTCTTCGGCTGGATCGCGACGGTGTTCGCCGCGATCGCCGTGGGACTGAGCATCCCGCTGCTCTGGACCTGGTTCGAGACCGGGCTGGTGCCGCGCTTCCCGACTGCGATCCTGGCGACCGGCCTGATGATCCTCGCCTTCCTCAACCTGTTCACCGGGCTGATCCTCGACACCGTGGTGCGTGGCCGGCGCGAGATGCGGCGGCTGGCCTATCTCGCGCAGCCGGGGCCGCTGAAATAGCGGTCGGCCCTTGCCTCGTCATCCCTGCGGAGGTGGGGATCCAGAGCCAAGCAGGCCTGGCGTGCGGAGTAACCCCGGATTCCCGCCTTCGCGGGGATGACGGTTATGTGGTGGCCGGGCCAACCAGCCTCAATTCGATCAGGCTCTTCGCCGTTGCGAGGATCGCCTCGTCGTTCGAGCGCGGTTGCCAGCCGAGCAGGCGCCGCGCCTTGGCATTGCTGGCGTTGGACTGGATGCCGAGCCGCGGGGCGGCCTCGCGGGCCATCGGGTTGAACAGCGCCATGATCCGGACGAGCCAGCTGGGCACGCGACGGCGCGTGATCCTCGCGCCTGCCGGGCCCAGGCATTTGCGCAGCACATCGGCCATTTGCGGAATAGACATCGCCTTGCCCGCCACCGCCAGGACGCGCTCGCCGGCGGCATCGGGATGGGTCATCGCCTCGACCTGGAGCCAGGCGACGTCGCGGACATCCACCACGCCGAACCACAGGTCGGGCAGGCCGGGCATCTTGCCCTCGAGCATCGACTTGACCAGCCAGATCGAGGTCGAGAGATCATCGTTTAGCGCCGGGCCGAAGATACCGACGGGATTGACCACCGCCAGTTCCATCCCATGGCCCTCCGCTGCAACGAAGTCCCAGGCGGCGCGCTCGGCGAGCGTCTTGGACTTCATGTAGGGCTGGACTGCGGGGCCATCGACATCGGTCCAGTCGGCCTCGGTATAGTCGGTCGCGCGCTGGCCATGGCCATAGCCGATCGCGGCGAAGCTGGAGGTGAGCACGACGCGTTTCACGCCGGCGGCATGGGCAGCGCGCAGGACGCGCAGCGTGCCGTCCACTGCGGGGCGGATCAGCTCCTGCTCGTCTTCGGGCTGGCTCTGGGGGAAGGGGGAGGCGACGTGCTGGACATGGGTGCAGCCGGCCACCGCCTCGGCCCAGCCTTCGTCCTTTTCCAGGTCGGCGGCCGCGAAGCTGAGGTTGCCGGTTTCGGCGCCGGCGGCCTTCAGTGTCGCGCGCACCTCGGCCTCGCGCGACAGGCTGCGGACGGTAGTGCGGACCTTATGCCCCGCGGCGAGCAGCTGGAGGATGACATGGCTGCCCACGAAACCGGAGCCGCCCGTGACCAGGACCGTGTGTGTCGTCATCGCGCGATCATGGGCCTGGCGCTGCGCAGCTGCAAGGCAGTGAAGGCGTCCATGGCGAGCCGTGCAGCGAGAAAGGCGAGCAGCGGCCAGATCACATAGGCATAGCGCGGGATCGGCATCACCAGCGCATAGGGCAGGCCGGCCAGCGCAAGGTAGAGCGCGAACAGGGTGTAGAAGCGGCGGCGCCGGAACAGCCCCACCGCCAGTCCGACCAGCCCGAAGGCGGCGACCAGGCGGATCATCTCGATCCTGAGGTTGGGGAAGGCGCTCCAGTTGGTCAGCGCGCCCTGCCAGCGATCGGGGATATAGAATTGGCGGTAATGGCGCAGCGCGAGGCGGGCGAAGTCGAGCGGGTGCGCGGCGATCCAGGTCCAGGCCTCGCGGCCGAGCATGCGGGAATAGGCGACTTCGCCGCCGGCTGCGCGCAGCCGGGCGAGCACAGGCGGGTTCCGATAGGGGTGGATCGCGCGGGCCCGGGCCAGCGTCTCGGCACGCGGATCGATGGGATCGAGCGCGCCGTCATAATTGGCCATCGCGATCTCCAGCCCGAAATTGTCGCGTAGCAGCACCGGGCTGCCCATCACCTGCGCGTTGCGCAGCACCCAGGGCGCGAGAACCAGCGCCAGCGCCGCCGCGGCGATGCCGGCGAAGCCGAGGGCCTGGCGCAGGGGCAAGCGGCGCAGCACGAGCCAGGCCCAGCAGGCATCGACCGCCAGCCCGGTGGTAGGGCTGACGAAGAAGGTGAAGGCGGACAGCGCGGCGCCGAGGAGAAGGGGTTGCGACGGGATCGCCTCGCGCCGATCGAGCATGACGATCAGCCAGAGATCGGCGAGCGCGAGCAAGGTGGCGAGCCCGCCTTCCCAGACGCGGAAGTCCGCCGCCTCCTGCACGATATGGCCGGGCAGCAGGCAGAGCAGGGCCAGGCCGCCGATCAGCGCCTGGGGGCGCCATCCGGCCTCGGCGAACAGCGCGCGGGCGACCAGCCAGATCAGCGCGAGCTGGGCGAGCGTCCACAGGGCGAGGAGCAGCGCGCCCGAATCGCCGAATATGTGCTGCACCGTGCCGGCCAGCACGATGCTGCTCGGCATCAGGTGCGCGGTGGGTCCGCTACCCAGTGCGAAGGCGTCGGCGAGCGTGCCGGTACGGGCCAGCGCACCGGCCGCCGCGCTCGCTTCGCCAAGATCGAGCGGGTTGGCCAGCGCACGGACCAACTCCAGCCAGATCAGCCGTAGCCCGAGCCCCGCGACCACCAGCCACAGCGCAGCTCGGCGCGTCGCGCTCAGCGCGTTCTTCGCGTGCTCTCCGGTAATGGCGCGTCTCCCCCCCAGATCCGCTTGTAGCGACGTAACCATAACCAAGGCTTGAACTCCGCACGTCAAGCGCCGATGTTGGTCCAGCCAAACACACATAACGAGAAAATCATCCATGCATCCGCTTTCTGGTCAGATGACCATTGATCCCGTCACCGGCGGCCTCGTTCCCATCGTCATCGAACAGTCGAGCCGCGGCGAGCGCAGCTTCGACATTTATTCGCGCCTGCTGCGCGAGCGCATCGTGTTCGTGACCGGCCCGGTCGAGGATCACATGGCCTCGCTGATCACTGCCCAGCTGCTCTTCCTCGAGTCCGAGAACCCGAAGAAGGACATCTGGATGTACATCAACTCGCCGGGTGGCGTGGTGACCGCCGGCATGGCGATCCACGACACCATGCAGTATATCCGTCCGCGTGTCGGCACGGTCTGCATCGGCCAGGCAGCGTCGATGGGCTCGTTCCTGCTCGCCTCGGGTGAGCCGGGCCTGCGCGTGGCGCTCACCAATGCCCGCATCATGCTGCACCAGCCCTCGGGCGGCGCACAGGGCATGGCTTCGGATATCGAGATCCAGGCGAAGGAAATCCTGCGCATCCGTGCGCGGATGAACGCGCTCTACGCGAAGTACACCGGCCAGCCGCTCGAGCGGATCGAGCAGGTCATGGACCGCGACAGCTTCTTCGAGGCGGACGAGGCCAAGGCTTTCGGCGTGGTCGACGAAGTGTACGAGAAGCGGCCGATGCCGACCGACGGCGAGGCTCCGGCAGCCTGATCGTCAGTAGGTGCTTAAGGAGTCTGGCGTAAAAGCCAGATTCCGACTTTGCCGGAGTTTCACCCGCGTGTAGGATGGCGGGTGGCGTAATGTGCGCACGGCGCACCAAGGATGGATTGAATGACCAAGCTCAGCGGCGGTGACTCGAAGAGCACGCTCTATTGCTCGTTCTGCGGCAAGTCGCAGCACGAAGTGCGCAAGCTCATCGCGGGCCCGACCGTGTTCATCTGCGACGAGTGCGTGGAGCTCTGCAACGACATCATTCGTGAAGAGACCAAGTCCGCACTCGTTTCGAAGAAGGACGGCGGGGTGCCGACGCCGCAGGAAATCTGCGACGTCCTCGACGATTACGTCATCGGCCAGAAGCGCGCCAAGCGCGTGCTCTCGGTGGCGGTGCACAACCACTACAAGCGGCTGAACCACGGCGCCAAGGGTGCCGATGTCGAGCTCAGCAAGTCGAATATCCTGCTCGTCGGCCCGACCGGCTGCGGCAAGACGTTACTCGCCCAGACGCTGGCGCGCATCCTCGACGTGCCGTTCACGATGGCCGATGCCACCACGCTCACTGAAGCCGGCTATGTCGGCGAGGACGTGGAGAACATCATCCTCAAGCTGCTCCAGGCTTCTGACTACAACGTCGAGCGGGCGCAGCGCGGCATCGTGTACATCGACGAGATCGACAAGATCAGCCGCAAGGCCGAGAACCCGTCGATCACCCGCGACGTGTCGGGCGAAGGCGTGCAGCAGGCGCTGCTCAAGCTGATGGAAGGGACCACCGCGTCCGTTCCCCCGCAGGGCGGCCGCAAGCATCCGCAGCAGGAATTCCTGCAGGTGGACACGACCAACATCCTGTTCATTTGCGGCGGCGCGTTCAGCGGCCTCGAGAAGATCATCGGCGACCGCTTGCAGGGCAAGTCGATCGGCTTCGGCGCACATGTGGCGGCTCCGGACGAGCGCCGCACGGGCGAGACGCTGAAGCAGGTCGAGCCGGAGGATCTCCTCAAGTTCGGCCTGATCCCCGAATTTGTCGGCCGCCTGCCGGTGATCGCGACGCTCGAGGATCTCGACGTCGATGCGCTGATGAAGATCCTAACCGAGCCGAAGAACGCGCTGGTGAAGCAGTATCAGAAGCTGTTCGACATGGAGCAGGTCAAGCTCGGCTTCAACGACGACGCCCTGGTGGCGATCTCGAAGAAGGCGATCGAGCGCAAGACCGGCGCGCGCGGCCTCCGTTCGATCCTGGAGGGCATATTGCTCGACACGATGTTCGACCTGCCGTCGATGGACGGGGTGGACGAAGTCGTGGTCGACAAGGACGTGGTCGCAGGGTCGAAGGACCCGGTACGCGTCTATGCCAAGAAGGAAAAGGCGGGCTGAGGCTCGGGCTTTTCGGCTGAATTTGGAAGGTCCTTCCCGGAAGCGGGGAGGGCCTTCTGCTTTTCGAGCGCGACCCACAACCGTCATCCCCGCGAAGGCGGGGATCCAGGGTAACAGAGCGGCGTCCTTCGTGACTCTGGATCTCCGCCTGCGCGGGGATGACGAGAGCTAGGGGCTCTGTCAGGGTGACCCCATGCGGCGGGGGATGAACAAAACGGACAAACTCGCCGCCCAGCAGGCGCGGCGCCGCAATGTCCGGTTTCGCCATGCGTTCATTTGGCTGCTCGTCGGCGCGGTCGTCTATGCCGTCGCCCTGGCGCTGGCGATCCTGCTCTATCCCGATCCCAAAGACGTACTCGCGCCGGTGATCGGGCCCAGTCTCTATCTGACCCCGCTCTTCGGGCTGCCCTATCTATTCGCCAGCGCCCGCCAGCGTGGCTGGTTCACGCGGGTCGTCTACCTCACTGCGGCGCTGCCGCTCGCACATCTCGCGGCCAATTACCTCGCCTGGCGCCACGCGATGCTGAGCTTCCCGCTCGAGCCCGATCCCCAGGCCTATCTACGCGATCTCGGCACCGGGGCGGTCGGAGGCTTTGCCGGCGGCGCGCTGGCGCTGATGCTGCTGGTGCCGCTGCGGCTGACTCCGCTCAACGCCGGCAGCCGCGCGATCCTCCTTCTGGGCATCGGTGCGCTGACGCTGCTGGGCGCGCTCGGCATGGCGCAGGGGCTGATATTCACCAACGCGCTCGACTATCCGCTCAAATCGGCGCGCTTCGTCTTCTGGTTCGAGTGCATCCATCTGCCCTGGCAGGCGGCCCTTGCCTTCTTCCTCGCCTGGCTCATGCGGCTGGGTCGGCGACCCGCGGGCTGAACCGCATCAGCGCGAGATAGACGATCGTGGCGATGGCGAGCCCGACGAACCAGGCCCAGGTGTAGATCGCCAGCCAGACCGGCCCGACCACGAACGCCTTGGGCGCGGCAGTGGCGAGGAAGCCGGGGAGGTTGGGCAGCACGCCGGCGGCGAAGGCGACCAGCGCCGCTGGGTTCCAGCCGCGGCGATAGGTATAGATGCTATCGGCGCGGTAGAGATCCTCGACCTTCAATTGCGTGCGGCGGATCAGCCAATAGTCGGCGATGAGGATGCCGGCGATCGGGCCGAGCAGCGCCGAATAGCCGGCGAGCCAGACGAAGATATAGCCGCCCGAGGAGGCGAGCAGCTTCCACGGCATCATCAGGACCCCGATCGTGGCGGTGATCATGCCGCCGGTGCGGTAGCTGATCCGCGCGGGCCAGAGCGAAGAGAAGTCATAGGCCGAGGAAACGAGGTTCGCGGCGATGTTGCACGAGATCGTGTCGATGCTGATCACCACCAGCCCGAGCAGCACCAGCGGGCCGGCGAACTTGCCCGACAGCGCGACCGGATCCCAGATCGCCTCGCCGTAGATGACCACGGTGGCGCTGGTGGTGATCACGCTGGCGAGCGCGATCAGGCCCATCATCGGCGGCAGGCCGACCGACTGGCCGATCAACTGGTCCCGCTGCGATCGGGCGAAGCGCGTGAAGTCGGGGATGTTGAGCGCCAGCGTCGCCCAATAGCCGATCATCGCGGTGAGTGCGGGCCAGAACACCGTCCAGAACTGTCCTTCCTTCGCCCCGCCGGGCACGAAGGCGGAAGGCGCGTGGAAGATCGGGCCGAGCCCGCCCGCGGCGTCCACCGCCCAGCAGACCAGGGCGATGCAGACGAGGATCTTCACCGGCGCGGTCCAGGTCTCGAGCCGGCGGATGGTGAGCAGGCCCTTGCACACGAAGAACAGCTGGATCGCCCAGAAGGCGAGGAAGGCGATCAGCTGGCCCGAGCCGATGCCGAGCATCGGGTGCGGGGTGCCGCGCAGGTCGGTCTTCAGGGCGACGCCCAGCAGCGTCAGCAAGGCCTCGCCGCCGATCCAGGTCTGGATGCCGTACCAGCCACAGGCGACCAAGGCGCGGGCGAGGGCGGGCAGGCGGGCGCCGATCGTGCCGAAACTTGCGCGGACCAGCACCGCATAGGGAATGCCGTGGCGCGCGCCGGCATGGCCGATCAGCAGCATCGGCACGAGCACGATCAGATTGCCGAGCAGCACGGTGAGTGCGGCCTGGCCGGCGGACATGCCCTGCTCGACCAGCCCGGCGGCGAGCATCCAGGCCGGCACCGCGACGATCATCCCGATCCACAGCGCCGCATAATGATACCAGGCCCAGTTGCGCTGCGCCGGCCCCGTCGGCGCCAAGTCCGGATTCCAGAGTGTTGCGTCGGACATTTGCGATCCCCCTGGGGCCAAGTGTCGCGCGAACTTCGCTGCGCTGCAAGATCGGCTTTTGTTGACGAGGTCCAAGATGAGGCGCACCTTCACTGTATTAGCCGGATAAAGGAGTCGTCCTATGTCTGAAGCTGCTATCCTCGCGGATGAAGATCCCCGCGAGTTTCGCTCGCCGTTCGATCTTGCGCTTGATTCCGCTGCTGGTGCGGCGTTCCTTTGGCTCGTCCTGGGGCATCTGTTCTTTGCCGCGGGATTATGTGTTCTCGTACTTTCCGGAGTTGCGAATGGCGCGATCTGGATCACGCCGCTCTTCGCGCTGCCTTTGGTATGGGCGGGGCGGGGGCACCGGCTATGGGTGAAGGCCGCGGTGCTGCTGGTCGGCTTCACCGCCGCGCACTGGCTGGGGGCGCAGCTTGCCGGCCAAGTCAATGCGATCACCCATCCGATGCTGCCGGGCCTCGTCGGCGGCGGGGTGGGAGCGGCGCTCTCGCTGCTTCTGGTGATGGTCACCGGACTCGGCCGGCCGGGCACGCCCACGGCGATCTTCGCAGTGTTCGGCGCAGCGTTGCTGGCCGGGATCGGGGCGCTGGTCGTCTATCTCTATATGACGACGCTCGCGGGCAATGAGAGCTTTCCGGCCAGCTGGCTGCAGCTGCTCAAGATCTACACGCCCTGGCAGATCGGCTTCGCCTATGTGCTGGCCAAGCTGCTGCGGCCCGATGGCGGGATGCCGGAGGACTAGGGCATTCGTCATCCCGGCCCTGAGCCGGGATCCCGCTTCTTCTTTCGAGGACCGGGCAGCGGGACCCTGGCTCAAGGCCGGGGTAACGTGGAAGAACTAGATCAACCTCGGCACGAAGCGCTTCACCCGGGCGGCATAGGCGTCGTAAGCGGTGCCGAACTGCGCGCGGAGGAGCTTTTCCTCGCGGGAAACGCGCATCCAGGTGCCGATCCAGTAGAGCGGCACGGCCAGGACCAGCCCGTGCCAATGTCCGAGCGCCAGCGCCATCACGAGGATCCAGACGAACAGCGCGACGTAGATCGGGTTGCGGACCACCGCGAAGGGCCCCCAAGTGACGAGCTGGTGATCGTCCCGGGTGCGCGCGACGATCGCCCAATTTGCGCCCATCGCACGCGCGGACGCTGCGAACAGGCCGATCACCGCGGCGCCCAGCGCCAGCACCGCGATGACTTCCCCTATCGCCAACGCGTCCGGCGCGCCGAGGATCAGGTCGAGCGGGCCGAATCCCACCACTAGGAAGCCGAGCGCCTGGATCGCCACGCCGAGCATCGAGCCCGAATCGCGCGTGCTGGTCACTTCGGTCCCCACCGGGCCGCGCCTGCCCCTGGCAATGAGCAATGCGGCGGCCCAAACGAACAGGCTGCAGAACAGCGCAGCGACAGCGTAGACGCTGGTCGGCTCCGGATGGACCAGTGCGATCATGTTCACCTCCGATATGCGTAGCGCTGGAAGGCCTCGACGGCCGCCGAGTATTTGAGGATGCGCGAGTCCGGATCTACGATCACGTGCGCGTTCGCCGACACCTTGAGCGAACCGGTGCCGCCGCTCATCTCCACCGTCTTCACCTTGCCGTCGACCGAGACTTCCACGGGCAACGGGAAAGGCTTGGTGTTCTCGACCTTCCACTTGAGCGTCAGCGTGTCGCCCTGGCGGTCCTCGATCAGCTCGGGCAGCGTCGCCTGGTAGAGATAGACGTCGAAGAACCACTGCATGTCCTTGCCGGTCACCTGGTTCACATAGGTGATGAAGTCCGGCGTGCTGGCGAAGCGCGGGGTGAAATTGCCCGGCTTGGGATCGGGGCGGCCATAGACCAGCATGCGCGTGGCAGCGAAGAACTTGTCGTCGCCGATCAGGTTGCGCAGCGTGTGGAGGATCCAGGCGCCCTTGACGTAGATGTCCTGGCCCGGCCCGCCATTCTTCTCCTCATAGACCTGCTCCTCGGTGCGGATCTGGCCCGAGACGATCGGCGCGTGGTTGGTGATCGAGAGGCGGAAATCCTCCATCATGATCGCATAGCGCGCCTCGCCCTCGCGCCAGCGGCCATAGAGCGGCTGCATGTACTGCGCGAAGCCTTCGTGCAGCCAGTAATCGTCCCAATTGCCCGCCGACATCTGGTTGCCGAACCATTCATGGCCGAGTTCGTGCTGGAAGATTTCGTCGAAGCCGGAGGGGTATTGCTTGTAGTTGTTGCCGTACGCGTTGATCGTCTGGTGCTCCATGCCGAGAT
This sequence comes from Sphingomonas sp. GW821-FHT12D09, assembly GCF_058807215.1. NCBI lineage: Bacteria > Pseudomonadati > Pseudomonadota > Alphaproteobacteria > Sphingomonadales > Sphingomonadaceae > Sphingomonas > Sphingomonas sp. GW821-FHT12D09. The sequence goes on from NZ_JBXAQL010000005.1 coordinate 68,205, forward strand.
GCGGCGTTTCGGCGACGCCGACCTTCTCGTCGCTCCACGGGTAGGGACCGATCACGCTTTCGTAGAAATCGAGCGAGGGCGCGAACTCGTCGAACAGCTTCTTCGCCTTCTCGTCGCGGCCCGGCAGATACCAATATTCCATCGGGATGCTGTTGCCGAAGCGGCTCTTATAGTCCGCCCGGAGCAGCTTGTAGGGCGCGATCTGCAGCGTCACCGAATAGGGATTGGGGCTGCGCGTGTGCCAGTTCCAGGTGGTGCGGCCATCGGGCAGCGTATCGGTGCCGAGCAGCTTGCCGTTGCCGGCAACCTTCAGGTCCTTGGGCACCGTGATGTGCATGTCGACGGTATCGGGCTCGCCCTTGGGGAAATCGAGGCAGGGCCAGAACAGGTCGCAGCCATAGCCCTCTGCCGTCGTGGCGATCCAGGGCTGGCGGTCCGGCCCCGGCGTCTTGGCCCAGACCATGCCGTCGTCCCAGGGCGCGCGCACCGCGACGTGCGGCGTGCCGCCATAACTGATCCGCACCACCGCCTTGCCGCCGGCCTTGAGCGGGCGGGGCAGGGTGACCATCAGCCGCCCTTCGGGGTTGGACCAGTCCTTGGGCGTCAGCGCCTTGCCGTCGACGCTGACCGCGGTGACCGGCAGGTTCCGATCGAGATCGATCTGCAGGACCTTTTGCGGAATCGCGCTGGCGATCGTCAGCGTCGCCACGCCGGCGATGCGCTGGGTCGCCGGGAAGACTTCGATCGCGAGATCGGCATGTTCCAAGTGCAGCGCCGCGCGTTCCGGCGCGATCGGGCCGCCCGATTCCTGCGTGGTCGGCGTGATCGGCGGCTCGCCGGGTTTGATGTTCTGCGCGGCGGCGGGGAGCGCGGCGAGCGCCAGGGCCGAGGCAGCGAGGAGCAGATGCGAGCGGATAGGAGCCTCCTTCAGGCGCGAATGACGGTGAAATCGTCGATCGTGATGCGGAAATTGAACTGCTCGGGGCCAGCGCCGGCAAGCGAAATCGTGATGCGATGGGGGAAGATCACGTCGCCATCGGCGACGGCGCCGTCGAATGTGATGCGCTGATCGAGCGTTCCGTCGCCGGCATAGTCGGGGACGGCATAATCGGCGCGAACCGGACGGCGCTGCGCATCCACCCACATGTCGATGCTCGGAAAGCCGCGCTGAGCCATGCTGCGCTTGGCGTCCTCGTTCCCCGCCCCAAGCTGCTGGCGCAGCAGATAGCCGTACAGCCCATATTGCGCGCGCTCATGCGCCGCCTGGCGATCGGGCAGCGGCTTGCGCGCGCCCTTGATCTCCACCCAGGCGCCTTCGGGCTCGACGATCAGCGTGCGCGCAGACTCCGGCCCTTTGTCCTCGAACCAACTCGTCGTGCGGGCGCGCACGAACGGCTCGACTCGAGTCTGCAGCACCAGCCTGTTCATGCCCCGCTCATTCGGAAACTCGCCCAATGCCGTCCATTCGAGCGCTTTCACGCCTGGAGTGACCGCAAAACCGCTTGCCCGTGCCGCAATGGGAAGCAACACTCCACAACCTAAGAGCGTTCGACGATTGATGCGGGCTCCGAGACCCCCATATAATGGTGGTGAGGAGCCCTGTACGGGCTCAGGAGTATCCATGAAGCAGTCCTACCCCGTTCTTCCCCTTCGGGACATTGTCGTCTTCCCGCACATGATCGTGCCGCTGTTCGTCGGCCGCGACAAGTCGGTAGCCGCGCTGGAAGCAGCCATGGCCGACGACAAGGAGATTTTCCTCGTCGCGCAGCTCGATCCGGCCGAGGACGATCCCGGCCGCGAAGACCTGTATGATACCGGCGTCTCCGCCGAAGTCCTGCAGCTGCTCAAGCTGCCGGACGGCACCGTGCGCGTGCTCGTCGCCGGCAAGGAGCGTGGTTCGCTCGTGACGATGGAGGAGGGCGGCGCCTTCCTGACCGCCACCGTCGCGCCGATCGAGGACGATGCCGCCGAAGGCACCGAGATACAGGCGCTGATGCGCTCGGTCGTCGATCAGTTCGAGAATTACGCCAAGCTCAACCGCAAGCTGCCGGCCGAGACTGCGGTCCAGCTCGCCGAGCTGGAAGATGCGTCGCGCCTGGCCGACGCGGTTGCCGCCAACATCGCGGTGAAGGTGTCCGACAAGCAGTCGCTGCTCGTCGAGACCAATCCGATGAAGCGTCTCGAGATGGTGTTCGCCTTCATGGAGGGCGAACTGGGCGTGCTGCAGGTCGAGAAGAAGATCCGCAGCCGCGTCAAGCGCCAGATGGAGAAGACGCAGCGCGAATATTACCTCAACGAGCAGTTGAAGGCGATCCAGCGCGAGCTCGGCAACGAGGGTGAGGAAGGCGACGGCGACGAGATCGCCGAGCTGACCCAGAAGATCGCCACGCTCAAGCTCAGCAAGGAAGCGCGCACCAAGGCGCAGTCCGAGCTCAAGAAGCTCAAGACCATGGCGCCGATGAGCGCCGAGGCCACGGTGGTGCGCAACTATCTCGATGTGCTGCTGGGGCTCCCATGGGGCAAGAAGTCGAAGCTCAAGAAGGACCTGGTCGAGGCGGAAGCCGTGCTCGACGCGGACCATTATGGGCTGGAGAAGGTCAAGGACCGGATCATCGAGTATCTCGCGGTCCAGGCGCGCACCAACAAGCTGAAGGGGCCTATCCTGTGCCTCGTCGGCCCGCCGGGCGTCGGCAAGACCTCGCTGGGCAAGAGCATCGCCAAGGCGACCGGGCGCGAGTTCGTTCGCCAATCGCTCGGTGGTGTGCGCGATGAAGCGGAAATTCGCGGCCACCGCCGGACTTATATCGGCTCGCTGCCGGGCAAGATCGTGTCGAACCTCAAGAAGACCGGGACCAGCAACCCGCTGTTCCTGCTCGACGAGATCGACAAGCTTGGCCAGGACTTCCGCGGCGATCCCGCCTCGGCGCTGCTCGAGGTTCTGGATCCGGAGCAGAACAACAAGTTCAACGATCACTATCTGGAAATCGACATCGATCTTTCGGACGTGATGTTCGTCACCACCGCGAACTCGCTGAACCTTCCCCAGCCGCTGCTCGACCGCATGGAGATCATCCGGCTCGAGGGCTATACCGAGGACGAGAAGGTCGAGATCGCGAAGGGCCATCTGCTCGACAAGCAGATCGAGGCGCACGCGCTGAAGGAAGGCGAGTTCACCCTCACCGATGGCGGCCTGCGCAAGCTGATCCAGGAATATACGCGCGAGGCGGGCGTTCGTACGCTCGAGCGCGAGATCGCCAAGCTCGCCCGCAAGGCGCTTCGCAAGATCCTGGAGGGCAAGGCCGAGAGCGTGACGATCACGCCCGAGAACCTCCACGAGTTCGCCGGCGTGCAGAAATATCGCCACGAGCTGGGTGAGGAAGAGAACCAGATCGGCGCGGTCACCGGCCTCGCCTGGACCGAGGTGGGCGGCGAGCTGCTGACCATCGAGAGCGTCACCGTGCCCGGCAAGGGCATGATCAAGACGACCGGCAAGCTGGGCGACGTGATGAAGGAATCGGTCGAGGCCGCGTTCAGCTTCGTCCGTGCGCGCAGCCCGGCCTATGGCATCAAGCCGAGCCTGTTCGCGCGCAAGGACATCCATGTCCATCTGCCCGAAGGCGCGGTGCCCAAGGACGGTCCCTCGGCGGGTATCGGCCTGGTGACGGCGATTGTCTCGACGATGACCGGCGTTCCGGTGCGCCGCGACATCGCGATGACCGGCGAAGTGACGCTGCGCGGCCGCGTGCTGCCGATCGGCGGCCTCAAGGAGAAGCTCCTCGCGGCGCTGCGCGGCGGCATCAAAACGGTGTTGATCCCGGAGGAGAACCGCAAGGATCTCGCCGAGATCCCGCAGAACATCCGCGACGGGCTGGACATCGTGCCGGTCAAGCATGTCGATGAAGTGCTTCGCCTGGCGCTCACCGAGGCGCTCACGCCGATCGACTGGACGGAGACCGACGAGCTGGCGGCGCAGCCGCCGGCCGGTGCCGCGGGTCTGGGAGACCCCCTCCATCATTGATGGAGGGCAATCCCGAACCGTTGGGGCGCCGTAACCTTTTCGTCATTTCGAGCGAAAAGCGGGCCGAAACGTTTTGACAGCGGTGGCGGCAGCGTGCTGACTTGATCGCTCGGCCTGCTGGCGCGACTCGCGTATTTGTGCGTAATTCATGAGGGGGAAAGTCACGAAATGAACAAGCAAGAGCTGATCGGACAGGTCGCCGATACCTCGGGTCTGGGCAAGGGCGATGCGAGCAAGGCAGTTGAGGCCGTGTTCGATGCCATCCAGGCCGCGCTCAAGAAGGGCGATGAGGTCCGCCTGGTCGGCTTTGGCACCTTCTCGGTCAGCAAGCGCAAGGCCTCGACGGGCCGTAACCCGCGCACGCGTGAGCCGATGACGATCAAGGCGTCGAACCAGCCTAAGTTCAAGGCCGGCAAGGGCCTGAAGGACGCGGTAAACTAAGCCGCTTCAAAACCGGGCCTGGGGGCTGGACAGCGCGCCGCGCTCCGCCTAAAGGCCCGCTTCCGTTTCGGCCGCCAAAGGTTTCAGGACCTGGCCAGCGGGCGCGTAGCTCAGTGGTAGAGCACACCCTTCACACGGGTGGGGTCGCAGGTTCAATCCCTGCCGCGCCCACCATTTCAAAAGCCCGTCGGTCCTGGGGGACCGGCGGGCTTTTTGCTTCCACGACACGCGCGGACGCCGTCAGTTGTCGCTCGGGGAATTCAAGAAAGAGTATAGCTCGGTCGCGGCCTGGAAGGTGTTCTTCATCATCTTGTAGTCGGGCGTCGCCGCCAGCGAACAGGGCGACGACACGCTTTCGTAGCGCAGGCAGGTGATCCCGTCGGCGGTGCTGATCGTCATCGTCACATAGTCGGAGCCGCCGGTCGCGTAGATGAAATAGGTCCGGATCACGGCCGCCTCGCCATTGGGCGCGGCGGCGAGGATGCGCGAGGATTGGGCGCTGCCGCGTGAATATTTGTACCAGGGAAGCCAGCTTGCGGAGTCTGCCGCGATGATGGTGTCCATCGCTCTGTCGATGGCGACGGTCTGGTAGCTTTCCTGCGCGGAAACCGGAACGGCGCCGAAGGCGAGGCTGGCGAACGTGGCGATGCCAAGGATCTTTCCGAACATGATATTCCCCTCTTGCTGTGCGTCCACGCCGAGTCATCGGGTGGCTCACTTTCTGCTTGGGAGGGAAGATGCCCGGATTGCGCGCGCGGGCCGGCGCCCGGTGTGAAATTTCTCCGTCGGGGTGTCTCCGCCGCCGCGATGCGGTACCTATTGCGCCTGTCCCGGCAGCGTGACAGACCTCCTCCCAGACGCGTCTAACGTCGCAATTTCGGGGGACCTCCATTGAAGAAATACCTGCTGCTCGCCTCGGCCATGGCCGCACTCGCCGTGCCTGCGATCGGGTTCGGCCAGCAATCGACCGCGCCCGTTGCCGTCGCCGATGCCGGCGCTGCGCGCTATGGTAGCTGGGGCTTCGACCTGACCGGCATGGACAAGAGCGTGAAGCCCGGCGACGACTGGTATCGCTTCGTCAACGGCGCCTGGATGGACCGCACGACGATCCCGGCCGACCGCTCGTCCTTCGGCGCCTTCGCGGTGCTGCGCGACTTGTCCGAGCTGCGCACGCGCAACCTGATCTCGGGCTATAGCGCCACCGATGCCGCGCACCCAGACCGCATGAAGGCAGCGATCCTCTATTCGGGCTTCATGGACGAAGCGCAGGCCGAGAAGCTCGATGCCCAGCCGCTCGTCGATCGCCTCGCCCGGGTGAAGGCCGCTGCGAGCAAGGACGACCTCGCCAGGCTGATGGGCGCCTCGGTCGGCGGTTTTGGCGGCAGCTTCTTCGGCATCGGCGTGAGCGACGATGCCAAGAGCCCGGACGTCTATGCACTCTACCTGCGCCAGTCCGGCCTGGGCCTGGGCGATCGCGACCAGTATCTAGACCCCAAGTTCGCGCCCCAGGTCGGCCGCTACCAGCAATATGTCGCGCAGCTGCTCGGCATGGCCGGCTGGACTGACGCCGATGCTACGGCTGCCAAGGTCGTCGCGATGGAGACCCAGATCGCCAAGGCGCACTGGACCCGCGCGCAGAGCCGCGACCGCGACAAGACCTATAATCCGACCAGCGTCGCCGAGCTGAAGGCCAGCGCGCCGGGCTTTGCCTGGGACAGCTTCTGGGCGGCTGCGGGCCTCACCAAGGCCGACCGGGTGATCGTCGCGCAGAACACCACGATCCCGGCGCTCGCCAAGATCTTCGCGGACACCGATCTCGACACGCTCAAGGCCTGGCAGGCCTTCCGCACCACCGACGATGTCGCGCCCTTGCTTTCGAAGCGCTTCGTCGATGCGCAGTTCGAGTTCCGCTCCAAGTTCCTCAATGGCCAGCCGCAGCAGCGCGATCGCTGGAAGCGCGGCGTAGCGTTCGTCGAGCGCGCGGTGGGCGAGGGTGTGGGCCGCGATTACGTCGCGCTCTATTTCCCGCCGGCTTCCAAGGCGAAGATGGATACGCTGGTCGCCAACCTGCGCGTCGCGCTCGCCGGCCGGATCAACGGCCTCGCCTGGATGAGCCCGGCGACCAAGGCGCAGGCCCAGGACAAGCTCAAGGGCTTCAACGTCAAGATCGGCTATCCGGACAAGTGGCGCGATTACTCGGCGCTCGAAGTGAAGGCAGGCGACCTGGTCGGCAATGCCGAGCGCGCCGGGCGCTTCGAATGGGCCTATCGTCGCAACCGGCTGGGCGGGCCGGTCGACAAGGCCGAATGGGGCATGACCCCGCAGACGGTGAACGCATACTATAACTCGGTGAAGAACGAGATCGTCTTCCCGGCCGCGATCCTGCAGCCGCCCTTCTTCGATCCGCAGGCCGACGACGCAGTCAATTATGGCGGCATCGGCGGCGTGATCGGGCACGAGATCAGCCACGGCTTCGACGATCAGGGCCGCAAGTCCGACGGCAATGGCGTGCTGCGCGACTGGTGGACGGCGGAAGATGCCGCCAAGTTCGAGGCGCAGGCCTCGCTGCTCGGCGCGCAGTACGAGGCGTACACCTTCGAGGGCCTTCCGGGCGTGCACATCAACGGCAAGGCGTCGATGGGCGAGAATATCGGCGATCTCGGCGGCGTGCTGATCTCGCTCGACGCCTATCATCAGTCGCTCGGCGGCAAGAAGGCCAAGCTGATCGACGGCTATACCGGCGACCAGCGCTTCTTCCTCGGCTGGGGCCAGGTGTGGCGTACGTTGTTCCGCACCGAGGCGCTGCGCCAGCAACTCGTCAGCGATCCCCACTCGCCGGGCCAGATCCGCGCGATCAACCCGCTGCGCAACGTCGATGCCTGGTACGCCGCATGGAAGATCGGGCCGGACCAGAAGCAGTATGTGGCCCCGGCGGACCGCGTGCGGATCTGGTGATTTGATCGCTTTTGGTTGAATGAAGCCCGCCGGCCATGACCGGCGGGCTTTTTCATGCAATGCTCCGCAAATGAACCAGCATGAACGCAGCTTTTTGACGTTTCTTGTCGAGCCGGGTCGTCGGCGGACCGAGACATTGCTCGATCTCGGGCCCCAGGGGCGCACGGATTTCCGCGCGTTGCTCGATCACCCAATTGCCCTCGATCCGCGCCACGCGAAGCATCTGCAAGGGGCGGACGCCTTTCCCACCCCTATCGAAGCGTTGCTCAAGGCGCATGGCGCGCCCGCCTTCTGCCATGTCCTTTCCGCCCGCGAGGATCTGGACGATCGCGAGATGCCGCTGCGCGAGGCGCTGAACGCCGTCGTGGGGCGGGGACACGGGGCCTTCATCTCCTGCATTCCCGGCAAGCTCGGCCTTTTCGAAGGCGAGGGGCCGAATAGCTGCTGGCTGCTCTCGACGGCGCCCGCGACGCCTGCATAGCTTCTGCACGGCAATTCCTCCGAAAGCCGGTTGGCGCATTTCCGCGCTTCGGCGCAGAGCTGCGCCACCAACATCGGAGGCAGGCATGGCAGCGCAGAGGATCAACGACATCCGGATCGGCAACCGGCTGCGCATCGCCGTCTGGAGCGCTGCGATAGGCCTGCTGATGCTGCCGGCGATCGCGATGCAGTTCACCCGCGAAGTCAGCTGGGGACCGGCCGACTTCCTTGTCGCGGCGACGCTGATCGGCGGGACGGGCCTGGTGTTCGAACTGGCGATCCGCGCGCGCGATAGCGGGGCCTATCGTGCCGGCGCGGCGGTTGCGTTGTTCACGGCATTCCTCACCATCTGGATCAACCTGGCTGTCGGGATAATCGGCGAAGAGGGCAATCCGCTCAATTTGATCTTCGGCGGGGTGATTGCCGTTGCGATCCTCGGCGGCTTCATCGCGCGGTTCCAGCCGATCGGCATGGCCTGGACGATGGTGGCGACCGCGGCGGTGCAGGCCGCCACCGTGATCCCCGCACTCACCGACGAGCCGCGTACCGCGGGGCTGATCGCCGCCTTCACCTTGCCCTGGCTGCTCTCGGCCGGGCTGTTCCGCGCCGCCGCGCGTCGGGGCTAGCGCGCCTTGCCGGCCTTCTCGTCGGCCAGCCGCTCGGCGAGCGCGGTCGCCGATCTGTCCACATAGGCGCGGCAGGCGCCGGGATCGACATAGGGGTTGGGGCGCGGTGCCTTGGCGAAGCGAGCATATTTCTCGGGGCCGCCCGAGTTGTCCGGATGCGCGCTGAACATGATGTCGCAGGGCATGACGCGGACTTTGGCGTAGGTGGCGTGGAAGCTCGCCAGCACTTCCGGGTGCTGGGTGAAGCGATAGCCGACCGCGCCGACGGGGTTCAGACTGGAAGCGAAGACCATCGTCTTGCACGCGCGGCCTTCGCAGCTGCGCCAGGTCCAGCTCATGCTACCCGGCGTATGGCCCGGCGTGGCGCGGGCGGTGACGGTGACATTGCCCAGCCGGATCGCCTTGCCATCCTTCACCGCCCGCACCCGGGAGACGGCGGGAAAGGCGACCAGCCATGCTGCCTGCGGATCATCCGCGCTGCTGATGCCCTTCTTCAGCGAGGCTGCGGCCCAGGCGCCCGCCAGCACCGTCGCGCCGCTGTCGCGCGCCAGTGCCGCGAGCCCGCCGGCATGGTCGAAATGCGGCTCGGTGCTGAGGATCAGCTTCACGTCCTGGATGCGGTAGCCGAGCTTCTGCAGGTTGGCCTCAATCGCGCGGACCGATTGCGGCACGGCGCCGTCGATCAGGATCAGCCCCTTGCCGGTGTCGATCAGGCCGACGTTCATGCCCTCGAAGCCGACCAGGTAACTGTTGCCGTACACCCGGATCGGCGCTTGCGGGCCGATCCACTTGGCGGCGGCCTCGGGCGCGAGCGGACGAGTGAGCGGGTCGTCCTGCTGGTGGGTGGCGGCTGTGGTGAGGATGGCGAAGGCGGCGAGGTGGATCGGCTTCATTGGCGTGTTCCTGATTGCTTGCCCCGCGAGATGGCCCGTTCGGCTGCCCCGGCACAAACCACCATTTCTGGGAGGAGCCATTAGCAGGATTGATGGCTCATGCGCGCAAGGGGCTCCCCAACCATCGTCATCCCCGCGAAGGCGGGGATCCAGAGTCACAAGCGGTGCGGCGGAGAAACCCTGGACCCCGCCTTCGCGGGGATGACGAGAGGAGGTATGGGCCCAACGAATCAACGAAAGCGGAGATAGTTTTGCTCTGGGCAGTGGCGACCGTCGCGGCGGCGGGATTTCAGGTAGGTCGCAACGCGCTCCAGCGCGGGATGATGTCGAACACCGGTCCCTGGGGCGCGACACTCGTGCGCTTCCTGTTCGGCCTGCCTTTTTCGCTTGCCTTCACCGCAATTGCGATCGCGGTCACGCCGCACGTCGATCCGCAGTTCGGCTGGGAATTCTGGTGGCCCGCGCTCACCGGCGCGTTGGCCCAGGTCATCGCCACCGCCGCGCTGCTCCTTGCCATGCACCATGCCGGCTTCGCAGTGGGCACCGCGCTACAGCAAAGCTCGGTGCCGCTCGCCGCCACCGTCGGCCTGGTCGTGTTCGGCGACAATCTCTCGGCGCTCGGCTGGGCAGGCGTGGCGGTGACCACTGTCGGCCTCGCCGTGATGGTCTGGCCCAAGAAGATCGAGGGCGCGCACCATCCGGTGCTCGGCGTCACCTACGGCGTGCTCTCCGGCCTGCTCTTCGGCTTCGCGCTCAACGCCTTTCGTCATGCCGGGCTGCGACTCGAGCCGCATCATCCCTTCTTCTCGGCCATGGCCTGTGTCGCGATCGTCCAGGCCGTGCAGGCAGGCGGGCTGGGTCTCTACCTCGCCGTGCGCGACCGGGCCGCGCTGGTCGCAGTGATCAAGGGGTGGCGCCAGTCGTTGGGAGCTGGACTGTTCGGCGCGCTCGCCTCGTCGGGCTGGTTCCTGGCGCTCAACCTCGCGCCCGCCGCCGCGGTACGCGCGCTCGGCGTGATCGAGATGCCGATCGCCGCCGCCGCCGGCCACCGGCTGTTCCGCGAGAAGCTGAGCCTGCACCAGATTCTCGGCGTGGTGCTGATCACTGGCGGCGTGGCGATGACGGCAATGTACTAGCACTGGCGCGCTGCCCCGCGCTTTGCCAGTCTGGCGGGCATGACCAAGCTCCGCTGCCTGTTCGCCGCTCTCCTGTTGCTGGTCCCCGGCATCGCTGCGGCGCAGAAGGCGCCGGTGCTGCTTGTCCCCGACCGCGTGTTCACCGCGGCCGACCGGGTGATGCATGACGGCTGGAAGGTGCTCGTCGCCGACGGCAAGATCGTCGCGGCCGGGCCGGATGTGACCGCTCCCGCCGGGGCCGAGACGCTGGCGCTGCCCGGCACCACGCTGATGCCCGGCCTGATCGACCTCCACGTCCACCTGTTCCTGCACCCCTATAACGAGACGAGCTGGAACGATCAGGTGATGAAGGAGCCGCTGGCGCTCCGGACGGCGCGTGCCGTCGCGCATGCCCGTGCCACCTTGCTGGCTGGCTTCACCACCGTGCGCGATCTCGGCACCGAAGGGGCGGGGGATGCCGACGCCGGGCTCAAACAGGCGATCCAGCAGGGCATCGTGCCCGGCCCGCGCCTGCTCATCGCCAGCCGCGCGCTCGTCGCCACCGGCGCCTATGGCCCCAAGGGCTATGCCTATGACGTGCCGCAGGGCGCCGAGGAAGTGAGCGGGGAGGGCGTGGTCGCCGCGGTCCGCCGCCAGATCGCGCATGGCGCGGACTGGGTGAAATTCTACGCCGATTATCGCTGGGGGCCGGGCGAACCGAGCCGCGCGACCTTCAGCCTCGACGAGCTCAGGTCTGGCGTCGCCGCCGCGCATGATGCCGGGCGCAAGGTCGCGGTCCATGCCAGCACGCCGGAGGGGATCCGCCGCGCGACCCTGGCTGGCGCCGACACGATCGAGCATGGCAATGACGCGACGTCCGAGCTCTTCGCGCTGATGAAGGCGCATGACGTCGCCTTCTGCCCGACGCTTGCCGCCACCGATGCGATCACCCGCTATGGCGGCTGGAACGGCGCCGCGCCCGAGCCTGAGGCGATCCGCGTGAAGCGGGCGAGCTATGCCGCGGCGCTCAAGTCCGGCGTGACGATGTGCGTCGGCGGCGATACCGGCGTGTTTGCGCACGGCGCCAATGCCCGCGAGATCGAGTTCATGGCGGCCTGGGGCATGGCGCCGGGCGACGCATTGTGGACCGCGACCGCCGGCAACGCCGCGATCCTCGGCATGGCCGACCGCATCGGCAGCATCGCGCCCGGCCGAATCGCCGATCTGATCGCAGTCGCGGGCGATCCGCGCAAAGATATGTCGGCGCTCGGGAATGTCCGGTTCGTGATGCAATCGGGCAACATCGTCACCGCGCCGTGAACCGTTTCGGGCGCGTATGCCGGTGCTGTAACAATCGCGTCATCTGACTGTCTTCGAAACGTCTCCGAATCCGCGCCAACGCGTAACAACCCCCGCCTAGCGCCCCTTTTGCGGCCGACGGGGGATAAGCCGAGTCGATCCCGCACCGTAATTCGATGCAATCCCGGCGTCCGCCGGAACGGAGATCCTATGGCCAGCTTCAAACGCGTCAGCCTTCTCATGATGACTACCATTGCGTGCGGCGCGCTTGCCGCGTGCGATGGCGCGAACGACATCGCCTCGCCGGGCACCGGCGGCAACGTCATCATCAACAATCCGCCGGCTCCGACGCCCTCGCCGACCCCGACGCCGACCACGGCGCTCGTCTCGCCGGCCACCGGCTGCCCGACCATCGCCGATCCCAAGGGCCTGACCGATGGCGGCACGATCACCGGCCCGACCGGTACGTGGCGCGTCTGCACGCTGCCCGCGATGATCGCCCGCAGCATCACCCTGCCGAAGGTCTCGGGCCTGGTCTATCAGATGGCCGGCCGCGTCGATGTTGGTTGCGACGGCGGCATCACCGCGCCGACCGCGGGCGCCCCGCGCGCCAGCAGCACCGCGACCTGCACCGCCGCCAACGGCATCACGCTCACCGGCGGCAACCTGACGGCCGACACGAACGTCACGCTGACGATCGAGCCGGGCGTGATCGTGTACGGCGGCACCGGCGTGTCGTGGCTCGCGGTCAACCGCGGCAACAAGATCAACGCCGTCGGCACCGCCACCGCGCCGATCATCTTCACCAGCCGCGACAACATCCTGGGCCTCAACAACGACCAGACCATCGGTCAGTGGGGCGGCGTCGTGCTGATGGGCCGCGCCAAGGTCACCGATTGCACCACCGGCTCGACCGGCGCCGGCACCTGCGAGCGCCAGACCGAAGGCTCGGCCGATCCGGCCGTGTTCGGCGGTACCGACGACACCTACAATGCCGGCAGCATGAAGTACGTCCAGATCCGCTATTCGGGCTATGTGCTCGGCGCGGACAAGGAGCTGCAGTCGCTCACCACCGAGGGTACCGGCAGCGGCACCACGCTCGACTATTTCCAGAGCCACAACAGCTCGGACGACGGCGCGGAGTTCTTCGGCGGCACCGTCAACTTCAAGCACTACATCGCCACCGGCGCCGATGACGACAGCCTCGACATCGATACCGGCCTCCAGGGCGCCTTCCAGTACCTGCTGCTGCTGCAGCGTTCGGGCCAGGGCGACGCGCTGATGGAGATCGACAGCAACGGCTTTGAAACCGACACGCCGCGTCAGAAGACCGCAATCGCCAACTTCACGGCGCTCCAGCCGGCCGTCAGCGCCAACACCGAAGCGAACGACCTCGCCTCGCTCCTGCTGCGCGGCAATTCGGACACGACGCTGATCAACGGCATCATCGCGACGCCGAACAACGAGTGCCTCCGCATGAACGGCTCGGGTGCGACCCCGGCCACGCTGCTCGCCCGCGCCGTGGTGATGCAGTGCAATGCCACCAAGTATCTCGGCAGCGGCTCCTACACCGCCGCCCAGGTCGCGACGGCATTCGGCACGGGTGCGAACGGCAACAACGACGCCTTCGTGCCCTCGCTCACCAGCCTGTTCATCAACGGCGCGACCGAGACGGCCGTGACCGCGGTTGATCCGAAGACGTTCAATACCTTCTTCGACACGACGACCTATATCGGCGCGGTCAAGGACGCGAACGACAGCTGGTACAAGGGCTGGACCTGCAACTCGGGTTACGCCGCCTTCGACACGACGACGGCCGTGGGTCGTAGCTGCCTGTCGCTGCCGACCAACTAATACCGGCTGACTGAACTGGGGGCGGAGCGCGGCCATTCGGCGGCGCTCCGCCCCTCTCAGGATTTGAATTTGGGGGTTTCACCATGACGAAGCCGATGGGGCTCGCCCGCCTGCTGCTCATCACCACCGCGCTCGCCTCGCCGTCCATTGCCTGGGCGCAGACGACTTCGCCGGATACGGCCGGGGCACCTGCCGCCGGCACCACTGCTGAACCCCAGGACCCGGCTGCCCAGGACGCCCAGGAAGCCGCGCCCGACGTCTCCGTGCCCGGCGAGATCGTCGTCACGGGCCGCCGCACCAACGTCACCCGCGACATGCCGCAGGTCGTCTCGGTGCTGTCGAGCGCCGACATCGCCCGCACCGGCGAAGGCGACATCGCCGGCGCGCTCAGCCGCGTCACCGGCCTCAGCGTCGTCGGCAACGGCTTCGTCTATGTCCGCGGCCTTGGCGATCGCTATTCGCTCGCGATGCTCAACGGCTCGCCGCTGCCCAGCCCCGAGCCGCTGAAGCGCGTCGTTCCGCTCGATATCTTCCCGACCAACGTGGTCTCCTCGTCGCTCGTCCAGAAGAGCTACTCGGCCAATTATCCGGGCGAGTTCGGCGGCGGCGTGATCAACCTCACCACCAATTCGCTGCCCAAGGAAAGCTTCCTCACCGTCAGCGGCGGCATGGGCGCCAATCTCGTGACGACCGGCCATATGGGCTATGTCTATTCGGGCGGCGGCTATGACTGGAGCGGCTATGACGACGGCACGCGCGACCTGCCGCCGGCGCTCGCGGCGTTCTTCGCCAGCGGCGCCCGCCTGAGCTCGGGGACGGTCGACAGCCAGGTGATCGCCGGCCAGTTGATCAACGCCAACAACGCGCTCGTCCAGAAGCAGAGCAGCATCGGCCCGAACTGGTCGGCCAGCCTCACCGGCGGCACCACCTATGACGCCGGCGACGTCCGGCTCGGCCTGATCGCCACCGCCGGCATCAGCAGCAAGTGGACGACCCGCGGTTCGGTCCAGCAGGCTTCGCTCAACAGCGACCTCTCCGACCTCGAGACCAACTTCGAGCGGGTATCGACAGATAACCGCGTGGTCGCCAACGGCCTGCTCGGCGTCGGCGTCGAATTCGGCGACAACAAGATCCGCTGGACCACCATCGGTGTCCACGACACGCTGAAGCGTGCCCGCCTCGGCATCGGCAAGCGGCATGGCAACACCACCACCGATTTCATGCAGCAGGACACGGCCTGGTATGAGCGTCAGCTCATCGACACCCAGGTCGTCGGCGAGTTCAAGCTCAGCCCCGCGTTCAGCCTCGACCTGCGCGGCAGCTATGCCAACACCAAGCGTGATGCGCCGAACGAGCTTACCCTCGAATATGTCCGCACCAATGCGTCGGCGGACCCCTATGGCGCCTATTTCGTCAACCGCCTGAACAACGGCAATGGCGGCGACGCGACAATCAGCTACTCGCATCTCAACGAGAATCTCTGGTCGGGTGGCGCGGATCTCACCTGGAAGCTCGATCCGAACCTGAGCCTCTCGGTCGGCTATGCCTATCTCAACACCCAGCGCACCAGCTCGCGCCGCGACTTCCAGTTCAGCGCGCCCAGCACGCTGCCCGGCGGCGTGGCGATGCTCCGGCCCGACCTGCTGCTCGGCACCGCGATCATCGACTATTACGACATCAACCTGGCCGAGACGAACGAAGGCAATCCCGCCTTCGGCGCCGAGCTCGACAACCATGCCGCCTATTTCCGCGAGAACTGGCAGATCACGCCCGAGCTCTCGCTCGATGCCGGCATCCGCTACGAGACCGCCACGGAAACGGTGACGCCACTGCAGGTGTTCTCCACGCCCGGCGCTAGCATCGCGTCGACCAATCTCGACAACGACTATTGGCTGCCGAGCGGCACGCTTACCTGGCAGTTCCAGCCGAGCATGCAGTTCCGCCTGCACGCGTCGAAGACGATCGCCCGCCCGCAGTTCCGCGAGCTGATCTATCAGTTCTATTTCGACCCGGACACCAACCGCCAGTATCGCGGCAACCCGTTCCTTCAGGACAGCCAGCTGCTGAACCTCGAGGCGCGCTACGAATGGTACATCGCGCCCGAGCAGCGCTTCACGATTGCCGGCTTCTACAAGCGCATCGACAACCCGATCGAATCGTTCATCTCGGGTGACGCCTTCGTCACCAGCTTCGCCAATGCGCCTAAGGCCGATCTCTATGGTGCCGAGGTCGAGCTGAGCAAGAAGTGGCAGCTGTTCGGCGAGCGCAGCCTGATCGCGATCGCCAACTACACCTTCACCAAGTCCAAGCTGAAGGTGGATGCGAGCGACGGCGTATCGGTGTTCGGCTCGTCATCGAACCTCGCGACCGACTTCTTCCAGGACGGTGCGCCGCTCACCGGCCAGTCGGACCATCTGGCGAACTTCCAGTTCGGTCTGGAGGACAAGGCCTCGCTCTCGCAGCAGACCTTCATCCTCTCCTATGCCAGCAAGCGCGTCACCAGCCGCGGCCTGGCCAATTCGGGCCAGCCGGACGTGTTCGAATATCCGGGCTTCAACCTGGACTTCGTCGCGCGCCAGGGCGTGAAGGTGGCGGGCCAGCAGATCGACGTTAAGTTCGAGGCCCGCAACCTGACCAACCGCAAGTACAAGGAAACCCAGTCGAACGGGACGAACACGGTAATCTACAACCGCTACACCCCCGGCACTACGGTCAACCTTTCGCTCTCGACCACCTTCTGATCGAGGCAGCCGGACTGAAAAGGGAGCGGCCCGCATGCGCGGCGCGGCTCCCTTTTCTTTTTGGGGGTTGAGGCGGACCGGCTAGCGGGCCGGATAGACATCGGCCTGGCGGATCCAGCCGGAGGCCGGCTTGGCGCCGCCGGTGAAATCGACCTGCAGCCATCCGTCGCGGATCGCCCGCACGCCGATGCCGTCGCCCTTGACCAGATAGCCGCGGCGATGCGTCTGCGCGGCAGGTACGTTGAAGAAATAGGCCTTGTCGCTCTTCACCACCGCAATCGAGATCCACGGATAGGCGGCCTGGAGCCCGAACGCGGCCGGCTGGTCCTTGTCGGCGAAGTGCTGGACGTTCCAGCATCCGCCATGCTCCTGCGGCAGCGCGATGTGGAGGTTGGTGCGGTCCTCGCGTGTCAGCGTGCCGTCGATCGCCTCGGCGGGCGTCGCGGGGAAGAAGGTCCGTACCGGCGCGGTGCCATCCCGCAGCTTGCCGGCAAGGTAGAAGATGCAGCTGAACTTGCCGCCGCCGGTCGATGACTGGAAATAGCCGCTGACGGTCCGCTTAGCCGGGTCGAAGCCGATCAGCAGCTCGCCGCCATAATCCCCACTGGCGATTTCCGGCGCCGCCGACTGGGCGAGGGCAGGGGTAGCGAGCGAAGCTGCCGCGAGTGCGATGGCAAGCCCGGCACGGCGCCCGATCACCAGCCCCAGGGCTTCTGGCGATACCATTGCGTGACCACGTATTTCAGCCCGGCGCGCACCTTCATCGCGTGGTGGATGGTGCTCGGGTTGGGCGTGCCGTCGGGACGGAGGTTGTTCCAGGCGAGCACCTTGCCCGTCTCCGGCTGGACGATCTTGTCGACCGCCTTGAAGCGCGTCGCGCCGCCGGCCTCGACGTCGTTCAGATACAGCATCACCGTCCAGGTGCGCTGCCCCGCGACGCCGCAATATTTCTCGTAATCGCGCCCCTGCGGCTCGAAATAATCGGTGTGCGCCTTGAACTCCTGGCCCACCTCGTAGCGTTGGCCCTGCATCGGCTCCCCGTGCGTGGGGTCGATACCGGTGAGCGCCGTCATCCGCCGCTTCAGCTCCGCCACCACCGCGTCGTGCGAACTGAAGTCGCAGGTCTCGCTGGTGCGGAAGGCATAATCGTCATTGGCGTCGGCCACGGTTGACGGGCGGCGCTCGGCGTCGATCTTGATCCGCAGCAGCTCGCACAGCTCGGGCTCCAGGAAGTTCTTGGCGATGAACATCTGGACCTTGGCGTGCGGCACGCGCTGCACGCCCGGCCATTGCATGATGTGATCGACGATGGGCTCGGAAGGATAGCCCGAGCCGAGGTTCGGGACGGTGGAAGCGGCACTCTGCATGGCGGCGTTCTGCCAAAAGCTTCGGCGCTGCGCCAGATCGACGCGAAACTGTCATAAAAGTGCAGGCGCGGCGTCACATGACATGCCTAGCGCATGGGCTCCGCAAAGGGGATCCTATGAACGTGGAAGCCGAAGCGCTGGCGCCCGTGGCGGAACCGCCGCCGCCCTTGCTGTTTTCCGGCCCCCATGCCGAATCGCCTGCCGACGCGCTCATCGCCGAGGCGCGCCGTCGCCGCGCGTCGCACCTTCACGTCGAGATCTCAGCCGAAGCGCTGGTCGTGCGTATGCGCATTGCCGGCCAGCTCACCGAACCGCGCCACCATCATGCCGATGCCGCGCTGGCCGACAGCTTCCGCGCAGTGCCTGGCGCCGCGCTGCTCGAGCAGGAAGGTGGCGCGCGCATCGTGCTGCGCCTCGATGCCGGCGAGCGGCGCGAGCATGCGCTCGAGGCGATCGGAATGCGCCGCAGCCTCGTCGATGCGCTGCAGCCTGCGCTGCGCCGCGGCGGCCTGGTGCTCGCGGCTGGTCCCTCGGGGTCGGGCCGCAGCACCACCATCGCCGCCGTGCTCGGGCATTTCGCCGGTTCGCCCCGCCATATCGTGACGATCGGCGCGCCGCCGGTGAAAGGCGCGACCAGGATAGAGGGTCTCATCGGCGCCGCCGCGATCCGCGCCGCGCTGGAGCAGGACCCGGACGTGATCGCGCTCGACAAGCTCGACGGACGCGAAACCGCCGCGGCCGTGGCCGAAGCGGCGGAGCAGGGGCATCTCGTCCTCGCCGCGATCGATGCGCCCGATGCCGTTTCCGCGATCCGCCAGATGCGCGATTGGCGCGTCGAGCCCTTCCGCCTCGCCGCCAATATCGCCGCGGTGCTCGCCCAGCGGCTCGTCTGCCGGCTCTGCCCCGATTGCCGTCGCCCGGTGCAGGCGCAAGGGTCCGTTTCGGCGCTGCTCGGCTTCGATTCGGGTGCGATCGTCTTCGAGGCGGTCGGCTGCGAGAGCTGCGAGGGCACCGGCTATGCGGGCCGCACCGGCGTGTTCGAGGCAATCGTCGCCGATGGCGCGATCCGCCGGCTGATCAACGATGGCGGCGACGAGGCGATCCTGGCCCGCCACGCTTTCCTGCGCGCGCCCAACCTGGGATCGGCGGCGCGCGCGCTGGTCCGCGAGGGGCTGATTACCCCCGAAGAGGCAGTACGAATTTCGCGCGGATAAGCGCCAAAATATCTCGGCAATTATCTTGCGCTTCGCATCGGCCCCCGCTAAGCGCGCCTTCTTCACGGCGGTTGTAGCTCAGTTGGTTAGAGCATCGGTTTGTGGTACCGAGGGTCGCGGGTTCAAGTCCCGTCATCCGCCCCATTTCCCCTCGTGACCGCGCGCGGCACACAGACGTGCGGCACTTCCGCAGGAATGTAGCGCGTGATCACTGACTGGGGCTTCCCCGATTTCGACGACCATGAGGGCGTCCACCTGTTCAGCGACCGCGAGTCGGGGCTGAGCGCAATCATCGCAGTCCATTCGACCAAGCTCGGCCCGGCGGCCGGCGGCGTGCGCTTCTGGCATTATGTCGACCACCGCGCCGCGATCACCGACGCGCTGCGCCTGTCGCGCGGCATGAGCTACAAGAATGCGATGGCCAACCTGCCGCTCGGCGGCGGCAAGGGCGTGATCCTGGCGAGCGAGCCGGGCGCGACCGTCTCCACCGCCCAGCTCGAAGCGTTCGGCCGCGCAGTCGAATCGCTCCACGGCAAATACGTGACCGCCGAGGATGTCGGCATGTCCGAAGAGCGGATGAAGATCGTCGCCACCCAGACCAAGCACGTCTCGGGCCTGCCGGTGGCCGAAGGCGGGGCAGGGGGGGATCCCGGCCCGATCACGGCGCGCGGCGTCTATCTGGGCGTGAAGGCAGCGGCGAAGCGCGGCCTCGGCGCCGATTCGATGGCCGGCGTGCGCGTCGCGATCCAGGGCATCGGCTCGGTCGGCGGCGGCGTCGCCCGCCTGCTCGCCAAGGACGGCGCCAGACTGGTCCTCGCCGACGTCAATGCCGAGCGCGCAAAGGCGCTCGCGGCCGAGCTGGGCGGCGAGGCGATCGACGCCTCCGAGATCCTGGGCATCGAGACCGATGTGCTCAGCCCCAACGCGCTGGGCGCGATCTTCACCGAGGCCTCGATCGCCGCGCTCAAGACCACCGTGGTCGCCGGCGGCGCGAACAACCAGCTCGCCACCCGCGCGGACGGCCAGCGCCTCCATGACCGCGGCATCCTCTACGCGCCCGATTACGTGATCAACGCGGGCGGGATCATCAATGTCGGGCTCGAATATCTCGGCCAGGGCAACATGGCCGAGGTTATGGCGCGCGTGGAGAAGATCCCCGAGCGGCTGATCGAAGTGTGGGACGAAAGCGCCCGCACCGGCGATCCCCAGAGCGAAGTCGCCGATCGCATCGCGCAAAGGCTGATCGGGCGGGGGTGATTAGTTTCGATTCCCCTCCCTGCAAGGGAGGGGAGCAAAAGGGCGAAGCCCACAGGCTTGCACCAACCCCGCACCCCCAATAGCGTCGGGCATCCTCGTTCCCCCGGAGCCCCATGCGCACCTTTCTTCTCGCCACCGCCGCCCTGATCGCCACGACCGCGCCGGCCGCCGCCCAGTCGGTCGATCCCGCCACCGTCGCCGTGCTGGTCGATCAGGGCACCAGCCATTCGGAGGTGATGACCACCGCCGAATATCTCGCCGACGTCATCGGCCCGCGCATGACCAACTCGCCGGCGATGCGCGAAGCCGAGCAATGGACGCAGGACAAGTTCAAGGGCTGGGGCCTCACCGACGTCCACAAGGAAGGCTTCGACTTCGGCCGCGGCTGGTGGATCGAGAAGTCGAGCGTGCGCATGGTCGCGCCGCGCCCGGTCCAGCTCACTGCCATCCCGGTCGCCTGGACGCCGGCGACCAACGGCGCCGTCACCGCGCCGGTGATCGTCGCGCCAATGAAGAGCGCGGGCGATTTCGCCCAGTGGAAGGGCAAGCTCGCCGGCAAGATCGTACTGGTCTCGGCCCCCGGCACCGGTTCCGAGCCCAAGGAGCCGGATTTCCAGCGGCTGAGCGACGAGGACCTCGCCAAGCTCGACGTCTATGAAGAGCCGGTCTGGGATCCCGCCAAGCAGGAAGGGGCGATGGCCCGTGCCGGCTTCGAGCGCGCGCTCGCCAAGTTCCTCGCCGACGAAGGCGCAGTCGCCTATGTCTCGCGCTCGCGCAGCGACGGCAAGCTTGTCCACGGCGAAGGCTATCTTCATCATGTCGGCGAGACGCCCAAGGTCCCCGGCGTCGAGATGGCGGCAGAGGATTATCGCCGCCTCGTGCGCCTCGCCTGGACCGGCAAGGCACCGACGCTCGAGATCGACAGCAATGTCCATTTCGACGACCGCGACCCCAAGGCCTACAACATCATCGCCGATATCAAGGGCAGTGACCCCAAGGCCGGCTATGTGATGGCCGGCGCGCACCTCGACAGCTGGGTGGCGGGCGACGGCGCCGCCGACAATGGCGCGGGCAGCGCGATGGTGATGGAGGCCGCGCGAATCATCAAGGCATCGGGCATCAAGCCGAAACGCACGATACGGTTCGCGCTCTGGGCCGGCGAGGAACAGAGCCTTTACGGCTCGATTGCGTATATCGAGCAGCATCTGGCCACGCGCCCGGCCTGGGATCACGTGCCCAGTGCCGACGAATTCTATTACAGCTGGGCGACGCGCTTCCCGATCACGCCGCTCGCCGGCCACAAGGACCTCGCCGCCTATTTCAACATCGACAATGGCTCGGGGAAGATTCGCGGCGTCTATGCCGAGAACAATCCGGCGGTGGTGCCGATCTTCCGCGAGTGGCTCGCCCCCTTCGCCTCGATGGGCGCGTCGACCGTGGCGATCCAGAAGACCGAGGGCACCGACCATCAGTTCATGCAGGCGGTCGGCATCCCGGCCTTCCAGTTCATCCAGGATCCGCTCGATTACGAGAGCCGGGTGCACCACACCCAGCTCGACACCTATGACCATTTGAAGGCGGCCGACATGCGCCAGGGCGCGATCATCCTGGCGGCGTTCCTGCTTGATGCCGCCAACGCCAGGGACCCGCTCCCGCGCCTGCCGATCCCGACCCAGCCGGGGGTGACCGATCCGTTCGCGGGCCCCGCGAAGGAGAAGTAAGCGGGAGGCCTCGCCCTATTTCCGTCATCCCCGCGAAAGTGGGGATGACGGTTGGAGGGACAGGGGATGAGCAGCAATCTTCCCTCCTGGTCCCGGCGAACGCCGGGACCCAGGGTCACAAGCGATGTCCTGCTTGGCTCTGGGCCCGGCTTCCGTCGGGGTGACGCAAGGAAGGAAGCTGCTTCCACCCCCAACGAGGCTCCGGCGATGCCCAACCGGGGGCGATTTTCCCACCACTCTGCGAAAAAATGCAAGCCGCATGTCACACCCGGCGCGGCTGTCTCGTCATGTCTGCGTCCAACCCAAAGGAGATGCATGATGACTCCCCGCCTCGACCTCTTCCACGCCGCCCCTGCCCCGATGAAGGCGTGGTACGAAATGTCGCTCAAGGTCGCCCCGACGCTCGAGCACGGCCTGCTCGAGCTGGTGAAGATCCGCGCCTCGCAGATCAACGGCTGCGCCAATTGCCTCAACATGCACACCGCCGATGCCCGCAAGGCCGGCGAGACCGAGCAGCGCATCTATCTGCTCAGCGCCTGGCATGAAGCCCCCGTCTATACCCCGCGCGAGCGCGCCGCGCTGGCATGGACCGATGCGCTCACTCTGGTATCCACCGCGCGTGCCCCCGACGCGCTCCATGCCGAGCTCGCCGCGCATTTCACCGAGGAGGAGCAGGTGGAGCTCACGCTCAAGATCAACGAGATCAATGGCTGGAACCGCCTCGCGGTGGCGTTCAACCTCTTCTACGAAGCCAAGCCCGCGGCGGCCGCGGCATGACCGGCGCGGACGCAGCGGCGAGCTTCGATCCGCTGCGTCCGCGGCTGGCGCGCATCGCCTATCGCATGCTCGGCTCGGTCGCGGATGCGGAGGATGTCGTGCAGGATGCGTTCCTGCGCTGGCTCGATGCCGATCGCGACCAGGTCCGCGAGCCCGAGGCGTTCTTGCGCCGGGTGGTGACGCGGCTCTGCCTTGACCAGCTCAAGTCCGCCCGTGCCCGGCGCGAGACCTATATAGGCCCCTGGCTGCCCGAGCCGATCGTCGAGGAGGACGATGAAGTGGAGGACGTCACCCTGCCGCTGATGATGGCACTCGAACGCCTCTCGCCATTGGAGCGCGCCGCCTTCCTGCTCCACGACGTGTTCGGCGTGGGCTTCGACGAAGTGGCCGAGACGATCGGCCGCGATCCCGCCGCGACCCGCCAGCTCGCAAGCCGTGCCCGCACCCATGTCCGCGCCGCGCGCCCGCGCTACGACCTGCCGAAGGAAAAGGGGCTGGAGATCGCCGCCGCCTTCTTCGCCGCTTCCCGGAGCGGCGACATGACTGCCTTCCGCAGCCTGCTCGCGGACGATGTCTCGACCTGGTCGGACGGCGGCGGCAAGGTCCATGCCGGCCTGCGCCCGATCCATGGTGTGGAGGACATGATCAAGCTCTACACCTCGCTCGCCCGCTTCTTCGCCAGGGAGCCGTCGCGGATCGTCCGCTACGGGATGATCAACGGGCTGCCGGGCTTCGTCAGCATCGAGCCGGGCGGCCTGCTGCAGACGACCGCGCTGGCGATCGAGGACGGGAAGATCGCCGGCATCTATGTGACGCGCAATCCCGACAAGCTGGGGCATCTCGGCGCGATGCACTAGGTCGTGGACTCATAAAAGCGGACTGGCGGCAAACGACCCGCTTGCGGACATCGCCGCTAAATAGGTGTGTGCGAGCTTTTGGCCCGTTGCCCAAACGCCGTTTTAGGGCGGTCTCACGGCAGCGCTATGCTAAGCCTTCGATCAGGCATTGATGCGCTTGATCGCGAACGCGCCGCCGATCAGCAGGTCGCCGTCTTCCAATATCGTCGTGATGCCGCCAAAGGCGTTCCACATCGCGCTGTCGTCCGGGAACACCCAGCGTTCGCGAGTCTCGCCGCTTTCCCAGTCGATCCCGACATATTCATAGGTGAGCCCGCGCTTGTTCGCAGCGTAGAGCAGGCTGGTAGCGGCGGAGACGACGGGCACCATGATGTCGCTATTGTCGATCTCCTCATTGAGCCAGTCCTCCTCCAACCGGCGCGTTTCCGGATTCCAGTTGAACTTCTGGATTCCCCTGGGCGCCGGGCGGGTGACGCCGGCCATGAAGCCATTGTGGAAGCCGGGCTCGGGCACCGGCTTGGGGTAGGTGCTGTTGACCACTGCGACGCCGTAGCCGAGCACATTGGGTGAAGGCTCGATCGTTGCCTTGGAGATCTTAATGGGCGCCTGATCGGCGATGCGGCGCGACTTCGTCCCGGGCTTCTGCTCGAAATCCTCGGGTATCGCGTCGCGCCAGAAGGCGACGAGATTGGTCCCACCCTCGGCGCCATCGGCAATCACCACCAGCTTGTCCGGATCGTCGCCAAATCCCATTAAGGTCGGCGTGGTGCCGGAGCCGCGCGAGATCGAGCCGAGTGCGAAGGCCTTCTCATCGGGCATCCATTCATAGCCCGATTCCCATGCGCCGTCCTCCTCCTTGTCGGACAGCGTCTCGCCGTCCCACACGACTTTGAGCATCCGGCGTGAGGTGACGACATAGATGCCGCCATCCTCGTCGAGCGGCACCGCGTTATCGACCGCCTCGCCCGAGAAGGCGACATACGACTTCACGTTGAGATCGCGGTCGAGGATCACCACCGCGCCCGGCGCCGCTGCGACCAGGAAGCCGTCATAGGTCATGCTGAGCGCAATAATGCGGCTGACCGATTGCGCCACTTCCGGCGGCATCGCGGCCGCGACGTCCGCCTGCTTCACGATACGCGCAGGTGCCCGGGCCTCGTTGTCGTCGGTGGATTTCAGCACCTTGGTCCCGCCGAACACGCAGTAATGGAAGCCGTCGCGGTCTAACAGGTTGTAGACGCCGTTGATGCCGACGGCGTGGGTAAAGCCTACGTCCTTGATACCCTGGATGGCCTCGAACAATTTGTCATCGTCGCCCGCGCGGCGGGCCGCGTCCCATCTAGCGAGCAGTTCATCCATCGCCGCTTCGCTCGCTGACTCCGATTGCTTCTCGAAGCCGGGATAGGGCCAGTAGGAGATCGATTCGAGCGCCTTGCCGGTCAGCAGCAGCTTGCGCAGGCCGAACATGCCGCTGGCGAAAGCAACAGTGTCGGCGCCGATCTTCTTCACCGCCGGGTTTGATACCATGAAGTTGCGCACGAATTTTGCATCCTCGCCCTTCTTCAGGGTTTTGCCTTCGACGGGGCCCGCAAATGGCACGGAGTCCGTGGCCCCCGGATTGAAGTGCGAAGTTGGATAGACGCTGTCGGTCAGCCAGGGATTGCGCTGCGACTGGTTCGGGAAGGCGGTCATGGCAAGCTCCAAGGCAATGGCCTGTCGAGACTAAGCTTGACCTCTGGAAACGGGATCGGAACAGACCCCTAGGGAAGACGAGGGCTATCCCCTATTACTATGACCGCTCCCCACCCACTCTCGGTCGTTCAGCCCTCGTCGTGAAAGCGACCGTTTATGGGTTCGCGACCTAGGCGGGCAGGCGTGTCGCTTCCAGGCATCGCAGCCGATTTGGGTAAATCCTCGTCTTTACTTCGTCTCTCCACCGACCCAAGCTTTCGTCTTTGGGGGATTGGCATGGTCGAGCTTTTCGTCATTTCGGCTGCTTCGCCCTATCCCTCCCGGCCAAGCCCTACCTATGCCTTGCCGGCATCGACCGAGCATGTGAACCGAATGCCCGCGCTCGCCGATTCCGCGCAGGCTTTTCTCCTGTTCCTGGGCTGCGTGATCGCCGGGGCGTTCTGCATCGCACTGATCACCGCGGCGTTGATGCATTTCTTCAAGCCCGGCCTTGTCGTCCTTTCCCGCCGACGCATCGTCATCGACTGGGCGCGTGGCAGGTTGGCGACGGTGCGGCCGATGGCGCAATTGCCGAACTGGTTCGTGTTTTCGGCTCGCGAATTTGGCTGGCGCGACCATCCGAAGCATCTTCTGCGCGAGATCGAGAGGATGCTGATGCCGGCCGAGCCGCTCCATTCCGGTGGCTGGTCGGTAACGCAGCTCAAGGAATTCGCGGGCATTTCGCTGGATCGCGGCGCCGCGCCCGACGATCTCTTCATGCATGTGATGCAGAGCGAGGCGCGGATGGCGCTGGCGCACCCGACGCTCAATCCGTCCTTCTTTGCGCTTCTCAGCGCCGATGCGCCGATCGAAGCGCGCAGTCTCGTGGTCGCGGGCGATATCATCGCCGGAAGCGGTTCGAACGAGACTCACGCCGCTTCGGAAGCGTCTGAAGAGAGGGCTGATTCCGATCGGAAATTGCCCAAGGAGAAGCAGGAGCGCTTTGCCGCCGCGATGGCGAGCGCCGACCATGCAGTGGCCCAGGCGGCTGAGAATGCGCTGGACGAACTGCAGCTTCGTCTGATGTCGGGCGGCATCTGGAGGTATAGCGTTTTCGCGCTGGGCATCGGCACCGCCCTTGGCTTCGGCGTAGCCATGCTGCTCGGCTTCGGCGACATCGCGCGGCTGGTGTTCACGGCGGTCGGCGCGTTCGGGGGGCTGCTTTCGTCGCTGGTCTCCGACGGCTTCTCGGCCCTGGTCGGCCGCTTCAGCCGGTGACGAAGCGCGCCGGCTTCGCGCGCGATGCGAGTGACTTGCGGAACCGGCCGCTTTCCGCCTTTCCGCGCATCTCGCAACGCACGGCACCGAAGAAGGGCGGCTGGCGGACCGTACCTGAAGTCTCTCCCGCGCAGCTGCTGGTCGAGAACGACAAGTTGCTGCTGCTGATCCACGGTTTCGCCACCGATGAACCCAGTGCCTATGAAAGTTATCGGACCTTCCTGTGCAGGCTGGGCAGGCCGTGGTTGTCCAGGGCGGCGGGGCTTTTCTGGCCGGGCGATTCCTGGGATCTCCGCGGTTCGTGGAAGGATTGGATCCCGCTATCCAAATATATCGGCTATTCGCGTCAGCCGCCGCGCGTGATGGCGGGTGCACGCGACCTGATGGACATGATTGGCGAGGTGGTCGCGCAGCGCCGGCAAGCCGCTTTTCCGCGGGCTGCTGCGCCGCTCGAGCTGAGCATCGTCGCGCATTCCATGGGGTGCCGCGTGGCGCTCGAGTTGCTCGAACGCCTGGCTGCCGGATTCGTGCTGCTGCCGCGGGGCGCGCCGCATCCGGTCCAGGTCAAGCTGCTTGCGCTCATGGCGGCGGCGGTGCCTTGCTACAAGATCGAGCCGCGCGGCGCTCTGGAGCGCGGGCTCGCCTTGCCGGACCGTGTCGGCGTCTATTGGTCGAGGTTCGATACGACGCTTGCCGGGGCGTTCCGCCCCGGCCAGGCGGGGGAGGGCGACCGTCCCCGCGGCCTGCTGTCCAAGGATCGTGGCGCGCTCGGCTTCCATGGCTGGAAGGGGGATGCGAAGATTCGCCCCGTGCACACTGCGCTGGAACATGGCGAATATTGGTCGAGCCCACGGATGGCGCGCGCCGTCGGCACCGAGCTGGCCAGCCTCGAGAAGGGCGAGCGGCGGCGTTGGCTCGCCTATCGTCGGCAGGAGCGGCGCGAGATGCGGGGGCGGCGTGTGGGGGATGTCGTCTGAGGGCCTGCGCGCCGATTTGCAACGCCTTGCAATGTAGGATTTTGCGTGTTTCCCTCCTCCGGCCGGGCGCGCTCGGCCGATCTTTGACCTGTTGGAAATATGGGCTCCCGTCCGCGCAAGCAGGTTGCGGGATGCGTCGTGGTTTTGCCAAATCGGGCGAGCTTCACACCCGATTTTATTCCTTCTTCGCGCGAGTTTCGAGAAGTTCGGTGCCGTCGCCGGCGCCTCGCATTTGGATGCGGACAACCCCGTCAATCATCATGGATTCCGCACTCGAACCCCGCTAGTCATCCTGCGTGCCTGCCTTGCATGCCTTTGCCAATCCCGCGCGCTTCCTCAAGATTGCGCGGCCGCTGACGCCGATCCTGTTCTGGATCGGGGTGGCGCTGGGGGCGTTCGGCTGCTGGGCGGGGCTGACGCTCACGCCGCCCGATGCGGTGCAGAAGGACAGCGCGCGCATCCTCTACATCCACGTCCCCAGCGCCTGGCTGGGCATGGGCGGGTGGAGCGGACTGGCGATCGCGTGCCTGAGTTATCTCGTGTGGCGGCATCCGCTGGCGAGCATCGCGGCGCGGGCGATCGCGCCGGCGGGCGCGACCTTCGCGGCGATGTGCCTGCTCACCGGCTCGATCTGGGGGCGCCCGACCTGGGGCACCTGGTGGGAGTGGGACGGGCGGCTGACGTCGATGCTGCTGCTGTTCTTCGTCTATGTCGCCTGGATCGCGCTCGACCGTGCCGATGCCGAGCGTTCGGGCGACGGGCGCGTGCCGGCGCTGTTCGGCGTGGCGGGCAGCGTGCTGCTGCCGATCGTCCATTATTCGGTGATCTGGTGGAACACGCTCCACCAGGGCGAGAGCGTGCTGGCGGGCAAGATCGCGCCGTCGCTGCTCTGGCCGCTGTTCTTCACGCTGGGAGGCTTCACGCTGATCTTCGCCGGCGTGGTGCTGATGCGCATGCGCGCGATCCTCGCCGCGCAGAAGGTCGAGGCGCGGTTGCGGCGGATGGCGGCGGCATGAACCACTGGCCGTTCATCACTGCCGCCTATCTCGTCGTGCTGCTCGGCACCGCTGGGCTGGCTGCGCTCAGCTATGTCGCGATGCGCCGCGCCGAAGCCGCTGCTGCAGCGCTGCGGGGGCGTGAATGAAGCCAAAGCACCAGAGGCTCGTACTCGCCCTGCTTGCGCTCGGCGCGATCCTTGGCGCATCCGCGCTGGCGATGTCGGCGCTCAAGGACCAGGCGGCGTTCTTCTATGCGCCGGGCGATGTGAAGGGAAAGCCGCTGCCGCTCGACCGGCATGTCCGCCTGGGCGGGATGGTGCAGAAAGGCTCGATCCAGCGGGCGGCTGACGGCATCTCGATCCGCTTCGTGGTGACCGATGGCCAGGCTATGGTGCCGGTCGCGTTCCGCGGCGTGACGCCGGACCTGTTCAAGGAAGGCTCGGGCGTGGTTGCCGAGGGGAAGTTCCAGTCCGACGGCAGCTTCGTCGCCGACAATATCCTGGCGAAGCATGACGAGCGCTACATGCCGCCCCAGGCCGCCGGCAACATGCACGAGACGAAGACGCTGGCGCAATGAGTGGCTCGCAGTGATCGCCGAAGCCGGTCTCGCTGCCCTGTGGCTGGCGACGGGCTTTGCGCTCGTCCAGGTGATGCTAGCCTGGGGGGCGGCGCGCGGCGCGGACAAGCCGGGCGGGCCATTGGTGATGAAGGCGCTTCGCCGGGTCACGATCTTGCAGGGTCTGCTCGCGCTCGCTGCCTTTGGTCTGCTGATCACGTTGTTCGTGCAGTCGGACATGTCCGTGAAGCTCGTCGTCGAGAACAGTCATTCGATGAAGCCGCTGATCTACAAGATCGCCGGCGCCTGGGGGAACCATGAGGGCTCGATGCTGCTCTGGGTCACCGTGCTGGCAGTGTCCGGGGCAGGGGTGGCATTGTTCGAAAAGCGCCTCGCCGCCGCGACGCTGGCGGCGACCTTGGGCGCGCAGGCGGCGATCGGACTGGGCTTCTACGCCTTCCTGGCCTTCGCTTCGAACCCTTTCGTCCGCGTGAGCCCTGCACCGCTAGACGGGCAGGGGCTCAATCCGCTGCTCCAGGATCCCGGCCTCGCCTTCCACCCGCCGACGCTCTATCTCGGCTATGTCGGCCTCTCCGTCGCGTTCAGCTTCGCCGTAGGCGCGTTGCTGATGCGCGATGTCGGCCCTGCTTTCGCCAAGGCGATGCGGCCCTGGGTGCTGGCGGCATGGATTTTCCTCACCATCGGCATCACAGCCGGCAGCTACTGGGCCTATTACGAGCTCGGCTGGGGCGGCTGGTGGTTCTGGGACCCGGTCGAGAACGCCTCGCTGATGCCTTGGCTGGCGGCGACCGCCTTGCTCCATTCGGTGAGCGTGCTCGCAACCCGCGACGGGCTGCGCGCCTGGACGGTGATGCTGGCGGTGGTCGCCTTCTCGATGTCGATGATCGGCACCTTCCTGGTCCGCTCGGGCATCCTGGTCAGTGTCCATGCCTTTGCCGTCGACCCGACCCGCGGCACCTTCATCCTTGCCTTGCTCGGCCTCTATATCGGCGGCGCGCTGGCACTGTTCGGCGCGCGGATCGGCACGGTGAAGCAGGGCTCGACCTTCGAGCTGGTCAGCCGCGAAGGCGCGCTGGTGCTCAACAATTTGCTGCTCACCGTGATCCTGGGCGTGGTCTTCATCGGCACGCTCTATCCGCTGGTGGCGCAGGCCGCCGGCGTTCAGCTCTCGATCGGCGCGCCTTTCTTCGAGAAGGCGGCGGTGCCCGTCGGTCTGGCGCTCGTCGCCGCCACCGCCTGCGGGCCGCTGCTCAAATGGCGGCGCGACCAGTGGGACACCCTGCTCGGCAAGCTGCTTGTCCCCGTCGCGGCGGCAGGCGGCACCTTCGCGCTGGTCTTCGCGCTGGCCGGCGCCGAGCACTGGATGGCGGTGCTGACCCTGGCGCTCGCCGCCGGGCTCGCCGTGGCCAGCGTCGTCCCGCTCGTCCGCCGCAATCTGCGCCGAACGCCGCTCAACATCTACGGCATGGTGATCGCGCATCTCGGCATCGCGGTGAGCATCGCCGGCATGGCCGCGGACGGCGCCTTCAAGTCCGAGCGGCTGGCGGCGATCTCGGTCGGGCAAAACGTCACCGTCGGCCCGTACCGCGTCGAGTTGCTCGAAGTGCGCCCGGCGATCGGCCCCAACTGGTCGGCGCTCGAGGCGCATCTCAAGGCGACGCGCACCGGTGCCGAGCCGATCGACCTGTTCCCGCAGCAGCGTTTCTTCGCCAATCCGCCGACCAACACCAATGAGGCGGCGATCGCGACCGAGGTCGACGGGCAGCTTTACACCGTGATCGGCCAGGGCGACGGGCAGGGGCGCTGGCAGCTGCGGCTGTGGTGGAAGCCCTTCGTCACGCTGATCTGGCTTGGGGGTGCGCTGATCGCGCTGGGCGGGCTCCTCTCGCTTGTAGGCCGGGTGAGGCGCGCGCGGCGCGAGGCGGAGGACGAGGAATGAGGCGGCTGCTCATCTGGGCGCCGCTGGCGCTCTTCGCCCTGGTCTTCGCGCTGGTCGCCGGCGGACTGATCAAGCCGGCCGACCGGATGGTCCACTCGGCGATGGTCGGCAAGAAGCTGCCCTCGCTCGAGATGAAGCCGCTGGTGCCCGGCAAGCCCGGCCTGGCCGGCGCCGACTTCGCGCACGGCAAGCCGCGGCTGCTCAACGTCTTCGCCAGCTGGTGCATTCCCTGCATCGCCGAGGCGCCGCAGCTGTTGAAGCTCAAGCAGGCGGGCGTGGAGATCGACGGCGTCGCGATCCGCGACACGCCGGATGCCGTACTGGCGTTCCTCGCGCGGAACGGCGATCCCTATGCTCGGATCGGCGACGATCCCACCGGCAAGGCGCAGATCGCGCTCGGCTCGTCGGGAGTGCCGGAGACCTTCCTGATCGACGGCCAGGGCAAGATCATCGACCAGCATATCGGCGATATCCGCGCCGATGACATTCCCGAGATACTGCGCAAGCTGGAGGCGGCGAAGTGAGGCGCCTTGCCCTCCCTCTTGCGCTGCTCGCCGTCGGCCCGGCGCTGGCGGACTCGAACCGACCGCCGGCCGCGCTTGCCTATAGCCAGCTGCCCGATCCGGCGCAGGAGGCGGAGGCCAAGGCGCTGATGGAGACGTTGCGCTGCCTGGTGTGCCAGGGCCAGTCGATCGCCGACAGCGACGCCGAGATGGCCGGCGACATGCGCGCGCTGGTCCGCGAGCGGATCGCGAAGGGCGAGCGGCCGGCGGCGATCCGCGGGTACCTGGTCCAGCGCTATGGCGACTATGTCACCTATGACCCGCCGCTGAGCTGGGTGACCGCGCCGCTGTGGATCGCGCCGCTGCTGCTGCTGCTTGTCGGCGCATTGCTCGCGCGGCGGCTGTTCCGGAAGGACGCCGTATGATGGGCTGGCTGATGTTCGGTGCAATCGCCTTCGTCGCGCTGCTCGTGCTGGCGTTGCTGCGCTATCCGGGCAAGTTGTGGACCGTGCCCGCCACTGCGGTCATGCTCGGCGCGGCGGGCTATACCTGGCAGGGCAGTCCAGGGCTTCCCGGCCATCCTGCCCAGTCCGGCGCGCAACAGGGCCAGGTCGACCAGGGACTGATCGACCTGCGCGATGCGATGTTCGGCAAATATGGCACCTATGCCTGGGCCTATTCCACGCCCGCCGATGCCATGGCCCGGACGGGCCGCCCCGACCTGGCGGTGATGGCGTGGCAGGGGGCGGTGCGCCGGGTGCCCGGAGAAGTGGCGCTGTGGACCGGCTTCGGCCTGGCGCTGGCCGAGAATGACGGCAACCAGATCTCGCCCGCCGCGCAGTTCGCCTTCGACAAGGCATTGGCGATGGCCCCCAACCATCCCGGCCCGCCCTTCTTCTACGGGCTCGCGCTGATCCGCGCGAACCGCTTCGCCGAGGCCAGGCCCTGGTGGGAAAAGGCGGTGGCGCTGGCGCCGGAGAAGGCAAGCTATCGCCGCGAGCTGGAGACGCGGCTGCTGGCGCTGGATGCGTTCCTGCAGGCGACGGCGGAGCGGGAGCAGGCGCCGCAGCGCTAGCCTCCTACATCGCGCGCGGCGGCGACTCGCCAAAGTTCACGAAATTCACGCTTGGAGCGAATCAAATCGACGATGAAGTTTGCCCGGCTTTGCGTGAACCGGGGCCATCGCGCAGCATCCGTGCGTGCGGCTATCCTATTGTTCCTACAATGGAAAAGAGCGGCCGAGGTTGCCCCCGGGCCGCTCCAGCCAAACATGTGAAATCCTATTTCGCAAGGGCGTGGCGGATCAGCCCGCCCAAGCTTCGAACGGCAGGTCGAGATCGTCGGCGACGGCCTTGAACGCGATTTTGCCCTTGTAGACGTTGAGGCCGTTGGCGAGGTGCTTGTCGGCCTTCATCGCGCCCTCGGCACCGAGATTGGCGAGCTTGAGCACGAACGGCAGCGTCGCATTGTTGAGCGCGAAGGCCGAGGTGCGGGCGACCGCGCCCGGCATGTTGGCGACGCAATAATGGATGATGCCGTCGACTTCATAGACCGGGTTGTCATGCGTGGTGGCATGGCTGGTCTCGAAGCAGCCGCCCTGGTCGATCGCGATGTCGACCAGCACCGAGCCGCGCATCATCGTCTTGAGCATGTCCCTGGTCACCAGCTTCGGCGCCGCGGCGCCGGGCACCAGGACCGCGCCGATCACGACCTGCGACGTACGCACCGCCTCCGCGATCGCGGCCTTCGAGGCATAGGCGGTCTTGATCTGGCTGCCGAAATGCATGTCGAGCTCGGCCAGGCGCTCGTTGCTGATGTCGTAGATCGTCACGTCGGCACGCTGGCCGGTTGCCATCTGCGCGGCGTTGATGCCCGAGACGCCGCCGCCGAGGATCGCGACCTTGCACGGCGCCACGCCCGGCACGCCGCCGAGCAGCTCGCCGCGGCCGCCCTGTTCCTTTTCGAGATAGTGCGAGGCGACCTGGATCGACATGCGGCCGGCGACTTCGCTCATCGGCTTCAGGAGGGGGAGGGCGCCCGAGTTCGACGTCACCGTCTCATAGGCGATGCAAGTCGCGCCCGACTTCATCAGGCCCTCGGCCTGGGGCTTGTCGGCGGCGAGGTGGAGATAGGTGAACAGCAGGTGGCGCGACTCGAGCATCGCGATCTCGCCCGGCTGCGGCTCCTTGACCTTCACGATCATGTCCGAGCCGGCGAACACCGAAGCGGCGTCGGGGGCGATCCTGGCGCCAACGGCTGTATAGGCCGAATCGTCGAAATCGATGCCCATGCCGGCCTTGGTCTCGACCAGCACTTCATGGCCGGCATGGACCAGCTCGGCCACCGAAGCCGGGGTCAGGCCGACGCGATATTCGTGATTCTTGATTTCCTTGGGAACGCCGATGCGCATGAAAGCCTCCGTGAGATGCGGTTGGCGCGCACGATATCGCATCCGGGGCCGCGAATCCTTGCAAAGATAGGATGGCTGCGAAAGCTCGTTGCATGGAATTGCTGTAAATCGCTCGAAATTCGGCTATCCATGCAAGATGGACAGGATCGACGCAGCTATCCTCAAGTCGCTCGCAGCAGACGCGCGGGCGCCGGTAAGTGCCATCGCCGCGCAGGTGGGACTTTCGCAATCGGCCTGTACCCGGCGGATCCAGGCGCTCGAGGCATCGGGGCATGTCCAGGGCTATGGCGCGCGACTCGGGCATCGCCGGCTGGGTTTCCGGATCACCGCGCTCGTCGACATCACGCTGGGCACGCAGGTGGAGGAGGACCTTGCTCGCTTCGAGGCGGCGGTGGCGCAGATCGATGGGGTGGTCGAGTGCGCGCTGGTCTCGGGCGGGCAGGACTACCGGTTGAAGATCCTGGCGCGCGACCTGGACGATTATGAGCGCCTCCACCGCGAGCATCTCGGGCGGTTGCCGGGGGTGGTGACGATCAATTCCAGCTTCGTGCTGCGCGCGGTGCCGACGCGGAGCGAGGCGGAGGCGCTGTTCGGGGCGGGGCGGTAGGATCAGGCCCCAGGGTTATATCGACATTCAGATGAAGGATATTGCGGCCGTCGTTCCGCCGTCACCCCGGCCTTGTCCCGGGGTCCGGCGCCGCCCGCTGCGCAAAGAGCCTCTTGCCCGATGCTCGCCGCCGGCCGGCCATCCCGGCTTGAATGTCGATCAACCTGGGGCGCAAGCTTGGCGATCATGGCTGATACGCGATACAATCGCCCATGACCGATCCCGACGTACCGAGAATTTCGCCCCTTTCCCATCGCAAGGCTTTCCCGGCGTGACTCGGCTCATCCTGCTCAACAAGCCCTATGGCGTCCTGAGCCAGTTCACGGATCGCGGTACGGAAACGGCGCGCGCGACGCTGTCCGACTTCGTCGATGTGCCGGGGGTCTATCCCGCCGGCCGGCTGGACCGGGACAGCGAGGGGCTGCTCCTGCTGACCGATGACGGCAAGTTGCAGGCGCGGATCGCCGATCCGAAGTTCAAGCTGCCCAAGACCTATCTCGTCCAGGTCGAGGGCGAGCCCGACGCGGCCGTTCTGGACCGCCTGCGAACCGGCGTGCTGCTGAAGGACGGCCCGACCCTGCCGGCGCTGGCCGAGCGAATCGAGGCTCCTGCGCTGTGGCCCCGCGATCCTCCCATCCGGCAACGGGCGAGCATTCCCGATTGCTGGGTGAAGCTGACCCTTCGCGAAGGACGCAATCGCCAGGTCCGCCGGATGACGGCGGCGGTGGGGCATCCGACCCTGCGGCTGGTGCGGTGGAGCATCGGGAACTGGTCGATCGCGAATCTGCCGGTGGGCAAATGGCGCACCGGATGACGCCGCGTTCATTCCGGTGGAACCCGACGCCCCCTTGCGCGTCCTCCCCAGCGTAACGACATTCGTTGATTGCACATGCTGCGCGTGCTAACCGCGCGCCGCAATTAGAAGATCGAGAACGCAGGTCGCATGGCCAGGTCCGTTTCCTTTCCGACGCGACGTCCGCGCCCGTGAACAGCACCCCAGAAGGAGCCGCACCGTCGGCTCCGGCAGAATTTGACGTGCACGCCGCGCATGGCCATGGCCATGACGCGTCGTGGAAGCTGGCGATCGGCGCGATCGGCATCGTCTTCGGCGATATCGGCACCAGCCCGCTCTACGCATTCCGCGAGACCTTTGCAGGGCACCACAAGCTGGCCCTCGACACGATGCACATCATGGGCGTGATCAGCCTGATGTTCTGGTCGATGATGGTGGTGGTGACGCTGAAATACGTCACGATCATCATGCGCGCGGACAACAAGGGCGAGGGCGGCAGCCTGGCGCTGCTCGCGCTGATCTCGCGCAGCAGCGGCAATCCCAAGCGCTGGACCCAGGGGATCGTGCTGCTCGGCGTGTTCGCCACCGCGCTCTTCTACGGCGATTCGATGATCACGCCGGCGGTGTCGGTGCTGTCCGCGGTCGAGGGCCTCTCGGTCGCGGCGCCCGGCTTCGCCAGGCTGGTGCTGCCGATCGCGGTGGTGATCCTGGTCCTGCTCTTCTCGATCCAGCGTACGGGCACGTCGCGCGTCGGCGCCTTTTTCGGCCCGATCATGCTGTTCTACTTCCTGACGATCGCGACGCTGGGCACGCTCAGCCTGATCCAGACGCCCGAGATCCTCTACGCGCTGTCGCCGCATCACGCCTTCCTGTTCCTGGCGAACGATCCGCTGCGCGGGTTCCTGGCGCTCGGCTCGGTCGTGCTGGCGGTGACCGGCGCGGAGGCGCTCTATGCCGACATGGGCCATTTCGGCCGCAAGCCTATCCGCGTTTCGTGGCTGTGGTTCGTGCTGCCCGCGCTGATCCTCAATTACATGGGGCAGGGCGCGCTGCTGATGCGTCACCCGGCGGCGCTGCACAGCCCCTTCTACATGCTCGCTCCCGAGGCGTTGCAGTTCCCGCTCGTCATCCTGGCGACGATGGCCGCGGTTATCGCGTCGCAGGCGGTGATCTCGGGCGCCTTCTCAGTGACGCAGCAGGCGATCCAGCTCGGCTTCGTGCCGCGGCTGCGCATCGAGCATACCAGCGCATCGACCGCCGGCCAGATCTACATCCCGCTCATCAACTGGGCGCTGATGATCATGGTGATCCTGCTGGTGCTGACCTTCCGCACCTCGTCGAACCTCACCGCGGCGTATGGCATCGCCGTCACCGGCGCGATGCTGATCGACAACTGCCTGCTGGCGGTCGTCCTGTTCTCGCTGTGGAAGTGGAAGAAGCGCTACGCGATCCCGCTGCTCGCGGTGTTCTTTACCGTCGACCTGGCCTATTTCGCGGCGAACCTGACCAAGGTGCCCGACGGCGGCTGGTTCCCGCTGTTCGTCGGCTTCGTGGTGTTCACGCTGCTGACCACCTGGTCGAAGGGCCGCCAGCTGATGATCAACCGGCTTCGCGAGAGCGCGATGCCGATCAAGATCTTCATCACCTCCGCCGCGACCGCGGCGACGCGCGTGCCGGGCACCGCGGTGTTCATGACCTCGACGCCGGACGGGGTGCCGCACGCGCTGCTGCACAACCTCAAGCACAACAAGGTGCTCCACGACCGCGTCATCCTGCTGACGGTGAAGATCAAGGACGTGCCCTATGTTCCCGACGAGCACCGCATGCATGTCGACGATCTGGGCAAGGGCTTTCACCGCATGATCCTGGCCTATGGCTTCATGCAGGAGGCGGACGTGCCCGCCGCGCTCAAGCAGGCCAGCAGCTGCGGGCCCGAGTTCAAGATGATGGAGACCAGCTTCTTCCTGGCCAGGCAGACGTTGCTCGCCTCGTCGCGGCCGGGGATGATGATCTGGCGCGAGAAGCTGTTCGCCTGGATGCTGCGCAACGCGGAAAGCGCGATGGAGTTCTTCCGCCTGCCCACCAACCGCGTGGTCGAGCTGGGCAGCCAGGTCGAGATTTGACCCCGGATCAGGTCCGGGGCGAACGACCTGCGCCGCTCGTGGTGACGGCGCTGTTCGGGCGCCAGGACCAGGCCTGGTTCAATGCGCTGCGCCGCGAGCATTACCCGCCCGAGCGCAATGTGCTCGACGCGCATCTGACGCTGTTCCACCAGCTGCCGCCCTCGGTGGCGGACGAGCTCAAGCATCGGCTGTCGGTCGAAACGCGCGGGGTGTGCGCGCCCCGGGCCAGGGTGACCGGGCTGATGTCGCTGGGCGGCGGAGTCGCCTACCGGATAGAGGCGCCCGAGCTGGTGGCGATCCGCGCGGGGCTGGTCGAAGCCTTTGCCGGGCTGTTGACGCCCCAGGACGCCGGCCGCTGGCGCCCGCACGTGACCATCCAGAACAAGGTTCGCCCGGTGCTGGCCAAGGCGGTGCTGACGGCATTGTTGCGCGATTTCGTGCCCCGCGAGGTGGAAATCGCGGGGCTGGCGAGCTGGCATTATCGCGGCGGGCCGTGGGAAGCGCATTCCCGCCACATGTTCGCTTGACCGACCGGCGGGCGGGACCTATGTGGCCGCTTCGCTTGGCGCAAAGCCCTGTTTTGGGGCGGAGTAGCTCAGTTGGTTAGAGCACGGGAATCATAATCCTGGGGTCGGGGGTTCAAGTCCCTCCTCCGCTACCAAGCGAACCTTCCGATAGCTGCGAGACCGACCTGCACCGCGCGCGCCAAGGGCGTCGGCGGGCGCGCCGTGCTGGGGACTCGGCGCGCCCGCCGGTCGCAGCGCGGAGTGGGCAGGCGCTGCGCCTGCGCCCGGCCCCGGGGGAGCGAGGAGGCGCATCCCTGTTTCGCGTGGCGCGTGCGGTGGCGCCATCACTCCCGGGGCGGACGGAGTCACTCTTTTGGGGTGCCGGAGACGGCGTTCGACGCAGGACCGGCGGGATTGACAGCATGCTTGCCGGGCGTGGCGCGCGCTTCGATAGTGCGGCCTGCGACCTAGAAGGGGAAATCATGCGCACGCTCCTGGCCACGCTCACCTGCCTCACG
Organism: Sphingomonas sp. GW821-FHT12D09; assembly: GCF_058807215.1. NCBI lineage: Bacteria > Pseudomonadati > Pseudomonadota > Alphaproteobacteria > Sphingomonadales > Sphingomonadaceae > Sphingomonas > Sphingomonas sp. GW821-FHT12D09. The sequence goes on from NZ_JBXAQL010000005.1 coordinate 106,720, forward strand.
CTGCTCGCTCCGGCGGCCATTGCCCAAACCGTGCCGCCGCCGGCCGCCGAAGCGGCGCCCGCGGCGAACCCGCAGGATGTCGGCTCGCTCGATGCGATCCTGGCTTCGCTCTATGACGTGATCTCGGGCGACAAGGGCGTGAAGCGCGACTGGGGCCGCTTCCGCAGCCTGTTCTTCCCCGGTGCGCACATGATCCCCACCGGCACGAACAAGGAAGGCGGCCGCGTCGCGCGGGTGGTGACGGTCGACGACTATGTCGGCCGCGCCGCCATGCTCGAGGCATCCGGCTTCCACGAGAAGGAACTCGCGCGCCGAACCGAGGTGTTCGGCAGCATCTATCACGTCTTCTCCACCTATGCCTCGGCACGCGAGGTGGATGGCAAGCCGCGGGCGGATCGGGGGATCAACAGCATCCAGCTGTTCCATGACGGCAAGCGCTGGTGGATCCTCAACATCGCCTGGGACCAGGAGACGCCGGAGCGTCCGATCCCCGGGAAATACCTCGGGAACGGCGGCTAGGCAGCGCTGCCCGCGCTCCCCATGATGCGCCGTCGCGAATCGGGGGAGGCGAGGCGTGCTGGATCGACGGGGGATATTGGCGGCCTTGGCCACATTGGGCGTAGCGCCTGCGCTCGCGGCGCTGCCCGAGGCACCTACGCAGCCGCGGCTACCTTGGGCCGAGTTTCGCCGTACGCCTGACTATGCGCGCCTCGTCGAGGCAGTGCGGCGGATGAAGGCCAATCCGGATGCCCGCAGCCCCGCCAGCTGGGCCTTCTGGCCGATGGTCCACATGCAGCATTGCCCGCATGGCCAGCCCTATTTCCTCGCCTGGCACCGCGGCTATCTCCATTTGTTCGAAGCGAAGCTGCGCGAGATCTCGGGATCGGCGACGCTCAGGGTGCCCTATTGGGATTATTTCGCCGACCCGCGCATTCCCGCCGAGTTCAGCGCCGGCAATTCCGCAACCAACCCGTTGTTCGAGCCGCGCATCGGCGGCGAGGTCGGCAAGGCGCTGGGCTTCGCCGCCTTCGCGCCACAGGTCACCGGCTTCCAGCGCGGCGGCAGCGCCGAGTGTTTCGAGGCGGAGGTCGAGGCCTTCCACAACAAGGTCCACAATCTCGTCGGCGGGCGGATGGCGAGCATGCTCTCGCCTTCGGACATGATCTTCTGGGTCCATCACGCCAATGTCGACCGGCTCTGGGCGGCGTGGAGCGCGGCGGGGCAGGGGCGGGCAATGCCACCGGCGAGCGACGCCTATTGGGCGGGGCGCTTCGACTATGCCGAGGGGATCGGGCTCGATCGGAACAGGGCGCTGGACGGCGCCGGGCTCGGCTATCGCTATCCCGAACTCAGATTGCCGGGGGTGGCGGTGAAGTCACCCGCGGCTGGAGCGGTTCGGCCGCATGCGCCGGCACCGGTGCGTCGTGCGCCGGCACCCGTGATGGCGCCCCCGCCACCGCCTGCCGCCGCACCTCCACCGGCCGAGATGGCCCCGCCCATGGCAATGGCCGCGGCGCCCGCGCCGGTGCCCTATCGCGGCATCTGGCTGGGCGAGGCCCAGTATCAGCGCGAGCCACTCCAGCGTTCGCGCGACGCCGGCTTCGTGCCCGACGACGTGACGATCGTGCTCGACCAGGTCACGCTGAGCGGCGGCGGTCAGCTCGGCGGCTATTTCTACGATCTCTATCTGGACCTGGACGGCGAAGGACGCACCGTTCCCGAATGCCTGCTCGGCTCGATAGGTCCCTTCCAGATCGCCGCGGCGCGCCACCATAGCGACGACGGCATGGCACGGATCGAGCTGCCGGTCGGCGAAGTGATCCGTCGCGAGGCGCAGGGGCTGGAGCTGGCCGATCTGAGCGTGGTCTTCGCGCGGGTCGCCACCGCGGGCGCCGCGGAAGGCGAGACGATCGCGATCGGATCGATCGAAGTGGCGGGCGCCTAGCCGGGCTTGGGGCGCCTGAGCCAAAGCTGTTGTCCACAGCCATTGCGGGCGGCCCTATACTACCCATGTTGCCTCGAGCCTTGCCCAGCCCCTAGATGCGGGGCTTACCAATTCGGAAGCCATGATGACCGCCACTCATTCCACTCGCATGCTGATCCTCGGCTCCGGCCCCGCCGGCCTTACCGCCGCCATCTATGGCGCGCGCGCCGGCATGGCGCCGATCGTGGTGCAGGGCATCCAGCCCGGCGGCCAGCTGATGACCACCACCGATGTCGAGAACTACCCCGGCTTCCGCGACGTGATCCAGGGCCCCTGGCTGATGCAGGAGATGCAGGCCCAGGCCGAACATGTCGGCGCGCAGATGATGTGGGACACGATCGTCGAGGTCGATGTGACTCAGCGCCCGTTCCGCATGGTCGGCGACAGCGGCACCATCTATCTGGGCGACGTGCTGGTGATCGCCACCGGCGCACAGGCCAAGTGGCTCGGCCTCGATTCGGAGCGGCTGCTCCAGGGCAAGGGCGTAAGCGCCTGCGCGACCTGCGACGGTTTCTTCTTCCGCGGCAAGAAGGTGGCGGTGATCGGCGGCGGCAACACCGCGGTGGAAGAGGCGCTCTACCTCACCAATCACAGCCATGACGTGACCGTGATCCACCGCCGCGACTCGTTCCGCGCAGAGAAGATCCTGCAGCAGCGTCTGTTCGCCAATGAGCGGATCAACGTCATGTGGAACAAGAAGGTCGAGCGCTTCATCGGCGGCGGCAACCCCGAGGGGCTGGTGGCGATCGAGCTGAAGGACATGAATACCGGAGAGCTGTCGCAGATCGAAGTCGATGGCGGTTTCGTCGCGATCGGCCATCACCCGGCGACCGAGCTGTTCCGCGGCCACATCGATCTCGATTCGGACGGGTACATCACCGTCGAGACCGGCACGACCAAGACCAGCGTGCCGGGTGTGTTCGCGTGCGGCGACGTGATGGACAAGCATTACCGCCAAGCGGTAACCGCCGCCGGCACCGGCTGCATGGCTGCGCTGGAGGCGGAGCGCTTCCTGGCCGAGGCGGACTTCGAAACGGTGGTGGAGCACGCTGCGGAGTGATCTAGTCGTCATCCCGGCGAAAGCCGGGATCTTGTGCCGCAAGCGCTAGCCGCCTGAGACCCCGGCTTTCGCCGGGGTGACGAGTTGGTTCAACACCCGCTCGAACAGCCAATCCTTGTCCGCGGCGCTGGCGAAGCTGTGGCTCGCGCTGTCGATCTGCTCGACCTTCGCCTTCGCCCGCGCTGCGTCGAACGCCGCGCCCTTGAAGGCGTCGGCGAAGGCGATCGCCGTATTGTCTCCCTTGGCGAGCAGGATCGTCACCGGCACCTTGGCCTCGCCAAGCGACGCGGCGAAGTGGGCGGCGATATCGGTGGGCACTTCGGGCGGTGTCTGCGAGGCCTTGCGCAAGCCCTTGACCAGCTTGGCGATATTCACGCCGCCGCGCAGCAGCCTTAGCCACTCCTTGGGGTCGCGCAGCTTGCTCGCATAATGCGCGCGGATCGCTGCGGCGGGGGGCATCTCGTCGCTGGCTTCGATCGCCCAGGGGTTGGCGAGGACCAGTGCGTCGATGCCGGCCCGGGCATGGAAGAAGGCAAGAGCGGTGGCGGCGTCGCAATTGCCATAGGCGACGATCCTCTCCACGCCGGTCTCCCGAAAGGCCTGGGCGGCGGCGGCGATATCCTCGGCGCTCGCCGCATAGCCGCCATTCCGGCCGGGCGAATCGCCGATCCCGCGGCGATCGAAGCGCAGGACCGGATAGTCGGCGCGGGCGATGCGCTCGGCGAGCAGCGCCATGCCGCGATGCGCACCGATGCGGATCTCGTTGCCGCCCGAGACGATCAGCAGGCCGGTGGTCTCTGCCGCCTCATCGAGCGTGCCGATCAGCGTTTCGCCGGCGCAGGTGAACTCGATCAGCCTTCGCACGAGCGGAGCCAGGCGGCGATATCGTCGGCGAGGACCGCGGCGAGAGCCGGATCATTGTCCGGTTCTGCGCGGCGCCATAGCGGGCTGCCTTCTACCCTTTGGTCGGCGTCGGCGGTGTCGGAGACGAGACGGACGATCCGCGCGCCCGGCGCGGGGCGGGCGGTGGGGAGTTCGCCGAGCAGGATCGGGGAAAGCAGGTTGCCGGCGATCTCGACCGAGGTGTCGCCGCCGAAGATCAGCGAATCCAGGTCATGGCGTTGCGGATCAGCAGCGATCGCCGCTCGCTTGAGCTCTCGCAAAAGCTTGTCGCCGAGCATCGGGGCGAAGTGCCAGCGCCCAGCGACGGGGGCGAGCGTGTCGAGCAGCGCGCCACTGCGAAGGCTCATCGCGTAGCAGCTGCGCCCCTCGCGATCGAAGGTGTCGCAGGCGAAGTTGAACGCGTCCTGCATCTTGAGGATCGAGGACTTGCTGGTCGGCACCAGGCTCTCGCCCTGGCCGGGCAGATCGGGCAGCGCGCCGGCGATGCCGCGCTCGGCGAGGAGGCGCAGGATCGTCACCACGAAGGCGCGGGTGCGGTTGGCTTCCTCGAAGAGGGGCAGCGCCGCGACTACGACCGGACCGTGTGCAGGGCCGAAGCGAAGCATCGCTTCCCGCCCGCCGGGCCAGTCGTAGTGACCGATCACCCGAGCGCCTTGGCGGCGGCGAAGCGGGTGAGGGCGCCGAAGCTTTCCAGCATCTCGCCGTCCACCTCGTCATCCTCGATCAGGATGCCGAGCCGGTCCTCCAGCTCGGTGAGCACGCCGGCAACGGCGAGCGAATCGAGCTCGGGCAGGGCACCGAACAGGGGGGTATCCGCACGGAAATCGGCGACGCGCTCGGCACTTAGCCCGAGGACATCGCGGAGAACGCCGCGGACGGTATCTTCGACTTGGAGCGACCCATCGGGCTGCAATGCACTTCCCCTAGGAGGTTTTTCGTTGCCCTAAGGGTTGGCGCCGCCGCTGCCAAGGGTAAGGGTAGTCCCGTGATCGAACTCGACCCTGTTCCCCGGCCCCTGGATAGCCTGCCCGCGAGGGGGAAGCCCGATGCCGTGGCGCTGGAGGACAAGGCCGGCACGCTCAGCTATGCCGAGCTGGAAGCGACCGTGGGCGGCATGGCCGCGGCCCTGCAGGACCTGGGGCTGAACCCCGGCGACCGGGTGGCGAGCTGGCTGCCCAAGACGCGGACGGCGTGCATGATGCCGCTGGCGGCGGTGCGGGCGGGGCTGGTGCATGTGCCGATCAACCCGGCGCTCAAGCGGGCGCAGGTGGCGCATATCCTGGCCGATTCGGGGGCACGGGCGCTGGTCAGCCAGAGTGTACGCCTCCAGTCCCTGGAAGGTGGCGATGTTCGCGCCGGATGCCGGGTGGTCGAGGAAACCTCGCTCACCTCGCAGCGGACGCTTTCGGTCTCGGATGTTGACACCGACACGCTGGCGGCGATCCTCTATACCTCCGGATCGACCGGAATGCCCAAGGGCGTGATGTTGAGCCATGCCAATTTATGGCTCGGAGCCATCAGCGTGGCGCATTATCTTCATATTGAATCTGAGGATCGGGTTCTCGGCGTGCTGCCGCTAAGTTTCGATTATGGGCAGAACCAGCTCTTCTCGACCTGGGCGGCCGGCGGGCGGGTCGTCCCCCTGGATTACCTGACCGCGCGCGACGTCATCAAGGCAGTGGGCCGGTTCGGGATCACCAGCCTCGCCGGGGTGCCGCCACTGTGGGTGCAGCTGCTCGAGGCGGACTGGCCGGTTGAGACCGCGTCCAAGCTTCGGCGCCTAACCAATTCAGGGGGCGCGCTTACCGCTAAGATGGTGCGCGACCTGCGGGCGCGCTTTCCCCACGCCGACCTCTATCCGATGTACGGGCTGACAGAGGCGTTCCGATCGACCTATCTCGATCCAACCTTGGTCGATGCCAATCCCGATTCGATCGGAACGGCCGTTCCGTTCGCCGAAGTTCTCGTGGTCGGCCCTGACGGGGAGCCCGCCTCTCAGGGCGAACTGGTCCATGCGGGCCCTCTGGTCGCCCAGGGGTATTGGCAGGACGCCGAGCGGACCGCGCAGCGCTTCCGTGCGGCCCCTGCGTTCTCGGAAAGCGGCGGCATGGCAGTCTGGTCGGGCGACACGGTGCGGCGGGGCGAAGACGGGCTGCTGCGCTTCGTCGGGCGCGACGACGAGATGATCAAGTCGGCCGGTAACCGGATCAGCCCGACCGAGATCGAGGAAGCCGTGCTTTCGGGTGGGGAGACCGGCGAGGCGGCGGCGTTCGGGGTGCCCGACGACCGGCTGGGCCAGGCGATCATGGTGGTTGCGCGGGGGGACGGTGGCCGCGAGGCGGAACTGCGCGATCGGCTGCGGCGCGAATTGCCGAGCTTCCTGCAACCTGCGCGCTATGATTGGCGTGTGGAGCTGCCCAGAAACGCCAATGGCAAGCTGGATCGGGCGGCGTTGAGGGAAACACTTCGTCATCCCGGCGAAAGCCGGGACCCGGAGCCAGAAGCGGCGTCACCGGTGACCTTGGGCCCCGGCTTTCGCTGGGGTGACGACAAGGGGAGTGGGAAGTGACCGTTACCGCCAAGCCTTCCGGCCCGATCCCGCCCGAGTTCGCAGCACTCCAGACGCTTCCATGGCTCGATGTGCGCACGCCGGCCTATGTCTACGACTTCGCGGTCGTAGAAGCGCGGGTGAAGCGGCTGCGCGCGGCGCTGCCTGCCAGGATCGGCGTACATTATGCGATCAAGGCCAACCCGTTCCCGTCGCTGCTGGCGCGGATCGCGCCGCTGGTCGACGGGATGGACGTAGCCTCGGCGGGCGAGCTGGCCAGGGCGCGCGACATCATGGCGGCGGCGCAGATCAGCTTCGCCGGGCCGGGCAAGCGCGATTTCGAGCTGGAGGCGGCGATCCGGGAAGGCGCGACGCTCAATCTCGAATCGGAAGCCGAAGCGGAGCGTGCCTTTGCCATTGGCGAGCAGCTGGGCATCGTGCCGCGCCTGGCGGTGCGGGTGAACCCGGACTTCGAGCTGCGCGGGTCGGGGATGAAGATGGGCGGGCGGGCCTCGCCCTTCGGGGTCGATGCCGCGCGCGCGGCGGCGCTGGTCAGGCGGGTGATCGCGGCGGGCGCCGAGTGGCGCGGCTTCCATATCTTTGCCGGATCGCAGGCGCTCGATGCCGCCGCGGTGATCGAGACCCAGGCGGCGACCGTGGCGCTTGCCGCGCGGCTGGCCTGCGAAGCGGGGGCGATGCCGCCCTTGGTCAATCTCGGCGGCGGCTTCGGCATCCCCTATTTCCCCGGCGATACGGCGCTCGATGTCGAAGCCGTGGGCGCGGCGTTGGACGAGGCGATCCGGGGCCTCGATACGGAATATGCGATCGAACTGGGCCGCTGGCTGGTCGGCGAGGCGGGCGTGTACCTTGCCCGCGTGATCGACCGGAAGGAGAGCCAGGGCGAGACCTTCCTGGTGGTGGACGGCGGCCTCAACCACCACCTCGCCGCGACCGGCAATTTCGGCACGGTCGTGCGGCGGAACTATCCGGTCGCGGTGGCGCACCGGATGCAGGACCCGGCGGAGGAAGTGGTGACGGTGGTCGGGCCGCTGTGCACGCCGCTCGACCGGCTGGCAGACCGCGTGGCGCTGCCGCGCGCCGAAGTGGGGGATGTGATCGCAGTGTTCGCCTCGGGCGCCTATGGCGCGACGGCGAGCCCGAGCGCATTCCTGGGGCATCCGGGGGTCGAAGAGCGGATCGCCTGAAGGCGATCCGTTCAAGCCCGCTCTAGACATTCGCTTGCTTGTTCCGAGGCTCGCCCTCGGAGGCGCTTGGTTGATTGTCGTTCTTGTCTGTCTGCCCGATTTTATAAGGCGATGAATTCCTTAGCTCCGGAAGAATCTTTGCTGCCTTGTTAACCTCGATGTTATGAAGCTACACTTGCAGATCGTGGTTCCGAAACGCGTACAACTTGGAATAATGTAGTGTGGGCGTAACGTCGGGGTGTGCGTACTTCGTAATAGCGAAGGATGCATTGCGGGGAGGGCAGGGGATGAGTCAGTCAACATGGGCAGCGTTACGGGCTGCCGAAATGCTCAAGTCTTTCGGCGGATCGACGGGGAATCCCCTGAATGCATTGATGGGGTTTTTCCAACCGCTCCTGATTGATCGTGCAGACAAACGGTTTGATCCCAAGGAGTTCGCGGCTGCCGTGCGCAGCGCCTATGGATGGAACTTCACCGATGATGTCGCTGACGGCTTCCGCAAGACTCTTGCAGAGCAAGGCTGGCTTCGCACGGCCTATGACGAGAATGGGCGGGTTCGAACAGATGACGGGCGGCCAGTGCAGAACATCGTTTGCCCTGCGACAACCGCCTTGTCGTTCGAGCAGCCGATCGAAGAGATCATCAAACGGCTGACGGCAGCATTCCGAACGTTCATTACCAGCCAGAACATGCCGATCGAAGGCGTGTTCAAGGACGATGAGGATATCGTCGGCGCCATCGTTGAGCATCTCGTCGACAGCTACGGGACAAGCGGAAAATACGAGATGGGTGTCGAAGCGCCCGACATGTCCGAATTCCCCAGTGCTGCCGAGAGCTATAATTCCGACCAGAAAGTCTATCAGGTCTATCGGTTCATTTCCGACATCCAGTCGTCGGGAAACCCGTTGTCCAACGACCTTGAGCGAATCGCCGCGGTCGGTCTCCTCGCTGAACTGGCGCAAGATTTCAGCAAGCCAACGTCGCGCGTAACCAAATCCAATCTCGCGGTGTATTTGGATTCCCCGATAGCGCACGATCTCGTTGGCGTGTCGGGCAAGGAGGCCGCGCAACAGACCCGAAGCGTTCTCAGGAAGCTCCAGGAAATGGGGGCGAGCCTGAACATATTCGATCAATCAGTGAAGGAGATGCAGATCTCGCTCCGCACGATCCTGGCCAAGGATCCCGCCGATCGTTTCGGAGCGATACAAGAGGCCTTCCTGCACGACGAAATCAATGAATCCTACGTCCATACGATTGTCGCGGACCCTGCTCGTGCGTTCAAGGAATGGGGTGTGCAGGTAAAGACCCCCGGCATCCAGAACGCGCTCAAGCCCGATCATTTCTTCACGCAGGCGCAATATTACACATTCTATGACAAATTGACTCGCGCCCAATGGAACTGCGACGCGAGTGCGGCGGCCCGGTGCCGGCACGATGCCAACGCGGTCGCCTATATCATGCGCCTGCGTAAAGGGCATGAGAGTGACGACATGTTCGCGGCGGGGCATCTGTTCCTCACACGGAACCGGAGCTTCTCGTCGCTGGCGCGCCGTTTTTGCGTCCAGGAAGATCTGATCTCCGACGAATCCGTCGGCCCCTTCGTCAACATGCATGATCTGGCAGCATCGCTTTGGCTGCGGACGGGCCTTTACGAGACGTCTTTCGAAATTCCACGGGGGCAATTATTGGTGGGCTGCGAGCGCGTCCTCGCCCTCAAGCGGCCCGTTATCCAAAAGGCTCAGCGCGCCATCCTGAGGCTGCGCGAGCGTCCGGATATCGATTCCGAGAAGAAGCGTCAGATGGAAGCGATCCTATCGCAGGATCGCAGTAGGATCCTGATTTCGGATCGCATCCGAGGAGCGCATCAGGAAGTAACCGATGATGACCTGATCGAAATCTATCGGAGAGTTCTGGCTGACGAGGAGACCAGAGGTGTCCAGAAGGGCCGCCTGGAAGTTGCGGAAGAGCGGGACCGCGTCGCGCGTGAAAAGGCCGAACTCGAAGAACGGCTTGCGAGAATGGACGAGGAATCGCGTGCGCGGGAGGCAGCGCTGAGCGCTGAATTGACGGCCGCGAAACAGCAGGCTGCGAATGAAGTTGCCGAAAAATCGGGGCGCCTCGATGCGCTGCTGGCAGAGATCAATGGCGAAATCTCTTCGCGCAACCGGATGATCTTCGCTTCGCTCGCGATTCTCTCCGGGCTCTTGGTGATCGCATCCTTATGGAAAGAGATATTCTCGGTTTTCGGGCAAGAGCTCACGTCCGGCGCACATGGCGTCATGCTCAGCCCCCTCTTCCTGCTGCTATGCGCGTGCTTCGCGCCGGTGGCCGCGTTCGTTGACCAGATATTTCGCGTGGCGGGGCACGAGAAGCCAGTCAGGAAGTGGCTCGTGGAGGCATGGGCCATCCGGCGTTTCCTGCTGAAGGCGGATGAGCGGGGATTATGGGAAACACTCGGAAGCGATCCGGCAGGCAAGGTCCATTACAAGGATGGGCAGATCGTTCTCAATCTGCCCTGATGCCGGTCGTAATAGCCCGTGTTCGATTTCGCTGCGGACTTGGGCAGGTATCGCAATCGCACGACGCCCTTGCCGGAAGGGAGCGGCCCATCCAGGCCGCTCCCCGCCAGGCTCACCAGCTCAGGCCGATGCGCGCATAGACGTAGCGCCCGCCGAAACCGAAGGGCGAGTAGTACGGGAAGCCGACCACGCCGGTCGAGTTGTTCGCGGCGATGGTGGCGTCCGGATATTCGTCGAACAGATTGTTCACGCCGAGCGCGAACTGGGCGCCCTTGAGTGCCTGGTAGCGCAGCTCGAGGTCGGCGATGGTGTGCTTGCCGGTGTTGATGTCGGCCGAGCCGTTCGCCGCGGTGCCGGGCTGGTTGACGTTGCCGTAATAGCTGGCGCGCGCAGTGATCGCGATCTTGTCGAGCGACCAGTCGATCGTGCCGGTGACCTTCTCGCCGGGCGTGCCCTGCTCGATCGTGTAGATGCGGCTGCGGGCGAACAGGACCGGGGCAGGGTTGATCGTGCCGGTCGAGGTCGGGATCGAGCTGCGGTCGAGCTTGGTCTGGTTGACGTTGCCGGCGATCGTGAAGTCGAAGGTGCCGGCATCGTCGGTGGGCAGGCGGTAATGCGCGACGGCGTCGATGCCGCGGACGCGCGAGCGCAGGCCGTTGATGAAGAAGCGTGCGGCCGAGACATTGTAGGGCAGGAGCAGCGCCGCGACCTGGGGGCTGAAGGTGGCCGCGATATTCTCCGACAGCGCGAGCTGGTTGCGCAGGCGGATCTGATAGGCGTCGATCGTCAGGTCGAACCCGCCGGAGCGGATCACCGTGCCGAGCGAGAGGTTGGTCGAGCGTTCCGGCTCGAGCGGAAGTCCGCCGAGCGCGGTGGCGACGGCGCTGGTCGAGGGGAAGGTGCCGGTGAGGATCGGGTTGCCGTTCTGGATCACCGAGGCGACCGAGGTGAAATATTGCTGCTGGAGGCTCGGCGCGCGGAAGCCGGTCGAGGCGGTGCCGCGGATCGCGAACCAAGGGGCGAAGTCGTAACGCAGCGAGACCTTGCCGGTGCCGGTGTCGCCGAAGTCGGTATAATGCTCGGCGCGGCCGGCGAGCCCGACCAGCAGCTTGTCGGTCACCTGGGCTTCGAGATCGATGTACGCCGAGGCGTTCTTGCGGTCCTGCTCGGTGGCGTTGAGCGGGGAGAAGCCGCCAAAGCCCTGCGCGCCCGGTGCCTGGCCCGCGACCGGGGTGGTGGGGTAGCCATAGGAGGCCTGCTCGCCCGGGGTGATCTTGAAGCCTTCGCGGCGAGTCTCGACGCCGAACGCCACGTTCAAGGACTGGAACACGTCGAACTTGCGCGACACGTCTACGCCGGCGACCCACTGATCATAGATCAGCGCGCCGTCATAGAAGCTGGTCGGCGAGGCGTTGCCATAGGCGTAATTGGCCGAATTGCGCGTGTAATAGGCGATCTTGTTGCGGCCATAGGCGACGTTCAGATCGACGTTCCAGCCGGCGAGCTCGCCCTTCAGGCCGAGCGCGCCGTTCGCATTGGTCGACTTGGTGTTGATGATCGGCAGGAAGCCATTGGGGTAAATGGCCGAGACCGCGGCTGCGGCGGCGGGCAGGCGCGGGAAGGCGGCGCTGCGGCTGTCGCGGTCCTGATAGCCGAACCAGCCATACAGCTTCCAATTGTCGCCCAGGCCGGTGCCGGCGTTGACATAGCCGGTATACTGCTCGACCTGCGGGTCGCCGAAGCGGCCGGTGACGCGGGTAGGCGTGACGCGCGGATCGTAATCGGCGCGGTTGGTCGCCTCGCGGTTGAGATACTCGCCCGATACCGTGACATAGCCGTCATTGCCGAAGCCGATGCCCTGCCAGGCCGAGGCGGTGAAGGTCGGCTCACCGGTGACCGAGCGGCTGCCGCGCGCCGTGTCGATATCCGTCGCATAGAAGCCATAGGTGGCGGTGGCGCCGCCGCCCGAGCGCGCTTCCTTCAGGCGGACGTTGATGACGCCGGCGATCGCGTCCGAGCCGTACTGGGCCGAAGCACCGTCGCGCAGCACTTCGATCCGCTCGAGCGCCGAGACGGGGATGGTGTTCAAGTCGACGGCAGCCGAGCCGCGGCCGACCGAGCCGTTGATGTTGAGCAGCGCCGAGGCATTGGCGCGCACGCCGTTGATCAGGACGAGCGTCTGGTCGGGCGAAAGGCCGCGCAGCGTCGCCGGGCGGATCGCATCGGTGCCATCCACCGCCGAAGGGCGCGGGAAGTCGATCGAGGGCGCGACGGTGGCGAGCGCGGCGCCCAGCTCGGTGCTGCCCTGATTGCGCAGCGCGGCGCCGCTCAGCACGTCGACCGGCGAGGCGGTGTCGAGGCGCGTGCGGCCCTGGGTACGGGTGCCGGTGACGATGATCTGGGTATCCTCGGGGGGCGGGCCCTGATCAGCCTGGGGCTCGGCGGCCGCGGTGTCCTGCGCGAGGGCGGGAGATGCGGCGAACGCCAGCGTGGTGGCGATGGCGAGGAGCGACGAGGAAACTAAACGCATGGAAGCCCACCTTTTTCTTATGGTGAGCAAAATGTCCATCAATTCGCTGGGAATTGACACAAAGGAAAGCTTGGCGCCGGGAAAAGCGGATTTTGGCGGTGTTGCGTGCATGCAACGCACCAGGCCCGAAAACGCGCGTTCGCGGGATCGGTTCCCGCGATTTCATCCTCCCGGCGGGGTGTAGCTGATGGCGACTTCGAACCAGGCGGCGAGATAGTTGCCGCCGGTGACATTGGCGATCGTATAGTTGCTGCCCGCGGGCACGCTGGCGGTCAGCGTGCCGTCCCGGATGCCGCTGAGCAGCGTCTTGGATCCGTCCGTCAGGTCGAAGGCGAGTTCGGTGCCGGCGGGGGCGTTGGGGATAGACCATGCAAGCTTGCCGGCCGGATTGGGCTGGATCAGCGGGAAGGGCACGCTGCAGGCGCCGTGCTTGCCAACCGGCGAGGTGGCGCCGCGGATGACCGTGGTGGCATAGCCGGCGGGCAGCTGGACCAGTGCGGTGTTCAGCCAGGGCTGGGCCGGCTCCGCGCCATAATAGGGCGGCATATAGGTGCCGAGCGACGGCTGGGGCGCCCAATTGCCCGGCGCGAGGAAGATCGCGGTGCCGCGCTTCTCGCTATAGGCGCAGGCGCCAAAGGTGGAGATGTTCCACAGCGTCTGCTTGTAGACGGCGTAATCGGCGTTGTGCCGGCTATAGGTTGCTTCCCAGCCCTCGAGCTGGAGGAAGCTGTTGTACATGCTCGGGTTGCAGCTGATCTCCGCCACGGTGGGGCAGCAGAGCAGGGCGACCAGCAGAGGGCAGTTGGCCGGCGCGCTGTTGCTGGTGATGTCGGGCACGTAATAGCCGCAGATATTGGTCAGGCTGGTATAGTGCGAGTTGCCGGGGTCGTGCCGCAGATAGGGCGCCAGCGCCGAGCTGCTCTTGAACAGCGACCAGAGCGCGCCGACCTGCTGGCCATAGGCCAGGTCATAGGCGGCGTGGACCGCGACGAAATGGGCGCCGTGATAGAGCAGCTCGAGGAAACTCGATACCACGGCCAGGTCCCAGCTGCCGCCGGGGTTGAACGCGCTCTGCTGATAGCCGGAGACGGTATAGACCGGGGGCTGGCCCGCGGGCAGGCTCGCCGGGGCCAGTGTCGGGACGTAGAGCGAAAGCGCGTTGTCGCCGATATAGCCCGCCAGGAAGCCGAGCGCGGCCGCGTCGCTGGCCGGGCAATGCGCGAAGTCCGTGGCGTTGTAGGGCAGGCCCTGCGATTGCTGCCAGGCGGCCAGCCAGACCGGCAGGATCACCGAAAGCTGGTCGGAAAAGGCGGCGGTCAGGCTGCCGGCGGCGATCGCATCGGTGATGACGCTGGATGCGCGGACATCCGTATCGAACAGGCTGTCGATGAATTGCTGGATGTTCGAGAAGTCGGAATTGATCGGCACGACCGGCATGACATGTCCCCCGCCTGAAACCCGGAACGCGCGGCAGTCGAAGAGCCCCGGGCGGGACTCTTCGACCGCCGTGGGATCAGGCCAGTTTCTGCAGGTTGATCGTGCAGGAGGCGTCGTGGTGGGGCAGGTTGTTGATCGGCATGCTCGACGTATAGCCGTTCGGCGAACTGACGTTCACATAGGTCGTGCCCGTGCCATAGGGATGGTTGTAGTTGAAGTTGAAGGCGCTGCCCGAACCGTCCTGCAAAGCATAGCTGAAGCTGCCCTGCGGTCCGATGAGGCCGCTATTCTCCGTGTAAAGAACAGCTTGCGCGCCATTGGGGAGCGGGTTGGGGCCCGAGGTGATCTTGATCTGCTCGCCGTGGATCGTGGTGACATTGCCGAATTGCAGGGTAACACCCGACTGATTGACGACAGTGATAGTAAGCGGACGTGCGGCCATTTGTATTCCCCCTCGCATTTATGTGGTGAGTCGCAATTTAAATTGCATGTGGGAGATTGGAATTAGACTCGTAATCGAGTCAACAGCCGAAACGATCAATTATTTATTGATGAAACCATTATAGTTTAATTCGACTCGAATTAATTCAATTTCGAGCCTTTCAATATGGATTCGTGATGTAGGTGAAATTTATCGTGGCGATTGCACGGAATTGGTTGATTCGAAATTCGGGTTATTATGATCTTTATCGGCGGCAGGTTTCCCTGGCCCGCCGTCCCGCACCGGGATCGCGTTTCCGTCTGGGATAAATGCAGTGACCCCTAACCCGATATTTACCTCTCGCGTCGATAGCTGACCGTGATCCTGTGCGGGTTGCTGTCGAGACGTCGGCTGCTTCCGCCCGCCGGGAAAAGGAGCTCGGCATGCGTTTCATCGGTTTCGGCAAGACACTTCTGGCTCTCGGCCTGGCGGCGACGCTGGCCGCATGCGGCGGCGGGAGCCGTCCCGAGCTGCCCTCCGCGCAGGCAGTGGCCGGGCGCGAAGTGCCGAGCGAGGAATATGTCATCGGCCCGATGGACTCGCTCCAGGTCTTCGTGTGGCGCAATCCGGAACTGTCGGCGAAGGTGCAGGTGCGCCCCGATGGCCGCATCACCGTTCCGCTGATCAGCGACATGCCCGCCGTGGGCAAGACGCCGGCGATGCTGGCGGACGACCTGAAGTTCGCGCTCAGCGAATATATCAAGGACCCGATCGTCTCGGTGATCGTCGAGAATTTCAACGGCACCTACAGCCAGCAGGTACGCGTCGTCGGCGCGACCGAGAAGCCGGCGTCGATCCCGTACCGCGCCAACATGACCGCGCTCGACGCGATGATCGTGGTGGGCGGCCTGAGCGAGTTCGCGGCGGGCAACCGCGCGCGGCTGGTCCGCTACGACCGGCAGACCGGCAAGCAGACCGAGTACAAGCTCCGCCTGGGCGACCTGTTGAAGAACGGGGACATCAAGGCGAACGTCAAGCTCGAGCCGGGCGACGTCATCATCATTCCTACAAGCATGTTCTGAGGTAGCGCCGGTGGGGAGCCTATACGACGAACTTCGCGGCGCACTGCACGCGATCTGGATGCGGCGCTGGGTGGCGCTGGCGGTGGCGTGGGGCGTGTGCCTGGCGGGCTGGCTGGTCGTCTCGCAGATGCCGAACAATTATGAATCGCGCGCGCGCATCTTCGTGCAGCTGCGCCAGATCATCCCGACCGACGGGACCACGGCGCTCAACCAGCAAAAGGATCTCGACCGGATCCGCCAGACGCTGACCAGCGCGGTGAACCTGGAGAAGGTGGTGCGCGGCACCGACCTGGCGCGCACGGTCTCGACCGACCGCGACGTGGCCGACCGGGTGGCGGGCCTGCAGAAGGCGATCAAGCTGACCGCGCAGCAGGACAATCTGTTCGAGATCGCAGTGACGGCGCCGAGCGGCAAGCTCGCCCGCCAGATCGCGCAGAAGCTGATCGACATCTTCGTCGAGGCCAACCTCTCCGACAATCGCGACCAGTCCAGCCAGTCGCTCGACTTCATGGACCAGCAGCTCGCCGAGCGGCAGAAGCAGCTCGCGGACGCCGACACCAAGCGGGCCGATTTCCAGGCGCGCTTCCTCGGCTCGCTGCCGGGCACCGGATCGATCGACGACCGCGTTTCCGCAGCGCGCACGCAGCTGGCGCAGATCCAGGGCGACCTGGCGGCCGCGCAATCGGGCCTCAACGTGGTCAATGCGCAGATGGCAGGCACCCCGGCGAATGTCGCGGGCTCCGGCGGCGGCGCCGTGACGGGTCCGGCGCGGGCGCGCTTCGCGGCGATCCAGGGCCAGCTCGCCGACGCGCGGGCCAAGGGCTTCACCGACAGTCATCCGGACGTGATCGCGCTCAAGAACCAGCTGGCGGCGGCACAGAGCGCCGCGGCGCGCGAGCCGGTGGTGAGTGGTGCTTCGGCAGGCGCTTCCAACCCGGTCTATATCGGCCTGCAATCGATGCGGGCGGACAAGCAGGCGACCGTCGCCGCGCTCGTCCAGCGCAAGGCGCAGATCGAGGGCGACCTCAACGTGCTGAGCGCCAAGATGGCGGAGTCGCCGGGCGTGGCGGCCGAGCAGGGCGAGATCGAGCGCCAGTACCAGGTGCTCAAGGGCCAGTATGACACGCTGCTCGCCCAGCGCGAGCAGATGAAGATCTCGAGCCAGGCGCAGACCGTCGCCGATGCCGACAAGTTCAACGTGGTCGATCCGCCGACGCAGCCGCGTGCGCCGACGTCGCCCAACCGTCCGTTGCTGCTGACCGGCGTGCTGATCGCCGGGCTGGGTGCGGGCCTTGCCGCGGCGTTCGCGCTGGGCAAGCTGACCACGACCTTTGCGACGGCGGGCAAGCTGGAAAAGGCGAGCGGCATGACCGTGATCGGATCGATCGGCGAAGTGGTGACTGCGGCGCAGACCGCGATGCGGCGCAAGAAGCTGACGCTGTTCGCAGGCGGACTGGCGGCGCTGGTCTGCGCCTATGTCGGGCTGATCGGTGTCGAATTCGTCCAGCGCGGCATGGGGGCCTGACATGAACGACCATACGCCCCGCCGCCTGAAGGGTTCGCTGCTCGAGCGCGCGGCGCAAGGCTTCCATTATGCGCCCGCGCCGATCGAGGATGTGCCGGTTGTGCCGGTGGCGAAGGCCAAGCCGAAGCCGCCGGCTCCGGTGGTGGCGCCTGAGGTGCAGGCTCAGCCGGCTCCCGTACAGCCGCAGCCTATGCCGGTTGTTGCGCCCCAGCCCGTGCTGCAGGCTGAGCCTTACCCCGGCGAAGGCCGGGGCCCAGCCTCAGCGTCCCAGACTGAAAGTCTGGCCCCCGGCCTTCGCCGGGGAGAAGCTTTGGAAGAAGCTGCAGCCCCCCAGATCGCCACCGCGCGCCCGACCGGCCGCCGGATGGCGCCGCTCGACCGTGCAGTGCTCGAACAGGGCGGGATGCTGATGCCGGGTGCGGCGATCGGCCCGCTGGCGGAGGAATTCCGCATGGTGAAGCGCCAGCTGCTGCTCACCGCGCGCGCCGTTGCCGCCAAGGATACGGTGAAGGCCGCCGACCGGGCGCGGATGATCCTGGTCTGCTCGGCCCAGCCGAGCGAGGGCAAGACCTTCTGCGCGATCAACCTCGCGCTCTCGATGGCGACCGAGAAGGACGTCGAGGTATTGCTGGTCGATGCCGACTTCCCCAAGCCCGACGTGCTGCCGCGCATGGGCCTGCCGAGCGGCCCGGGGCTGCTCGACGTGCTGGCGGGCTCGGTGGCGAACGTCGAGGACTGCATCATCGATACCGACGTGCCGCAGCTTTCGGTGCTGCCGGCCGGTGCGCGTTCGATCAGCGACACCGAGCTGCTGGCGAGCGACCGCGCGCGGGCGGTGATCGACGGCCTGGCCGAGGCCAATCCGCGCCGCATCGTGATCTTCGATTCGCCGCCGGCGCTGGCCGCGTCGCCCGCTTCGGTGCTGGCGCTGCACGTCGGGCAGGTGATGCTCGTCGTGCGCGCCGACCAGACCAGCGAGAGCGACCTGCGCGCCGCAGTGAACACGCTCGATGCCTGCGAGCATATCCAGCTCGTGCTCAATTCCGTGTCGTTCCAGCCCGGCGGGCGCCGGTTCGGCAGCTATTATGAACATGGGGAGGAAAGCCGGTGAAGCGGCTGATCATTCTGGCGGGTGTTGCTACGGGGGTGGCGGCGCCGGCACAGGCACAGCGCGTCAGCGTCACGCCCTATGTGGAGGCGAGCCAGGTGGTCGCCGCCGATCTCAATGGCGGCGACGTGCTGACCTATTCGACCGTCGGCGCCGGCGTCGATGTCGGCGTGCATTCGCGCCGCGTCGAGGTGCAGGTGAGCTACCGCTACGAGCACCGGTTCGACTATCAGAACAAGCTCAACAACGATCACACGCATAGCGGCCTGGCCACGGTGCGCGCGACGGTGGCGCCGGGCCTGTCGATCGAGGCGGGCGGCATCGCGACGCGGACGCGCTCGGACATCCGCGGCGACGTGCAGACCAGCAATGTCGGCAATTTCAGCAATTCGGCGCAGGTCCTGTCGGGCTATGTCGGCCCGAACCTGGCGACGCATTTGGGGCCGATGTTCGTCAACGGCGCCTATCGCTTCGGCTATACCAAGGTGGAGGCGCCCGGACAGACCGGCGTCGATCCAAGCCAGCCGCGGCTCGATTATTACGATGATTCGACCGTGCACGTCGCAACTGCGAGCGTGGGCGTGAAATCGGGGACGGTGCTGCCGGTCGGCGTCACCGCCAGCGGTTCCTACACCCGCGAGAATGCCGGCCAGCTTGATCAGCGCTTCGAAGGCAAATGGGGCCGCGGCGACGTGGTGCTGCCGGTCCTGCGCGGCCTCGCCCTGGCGGGCGGCGTCGGCTATGAGCAGATCAAGATCACGCAGCGCGATGCGCTGACCGTCGGTGGCGTGCCGGTGGTCGACGGGGCGGGGCGGTTCAAGACCGATCCCAATTCGCCGCGCCGCATCGCCTATGATTTGAGCGGCGTGTTCTGGGATGCCGGCGTGATCTGGAAGCCCAGCCGCCGCACCTTCCTCGAAGCGCGCGTCGGCCGGCGCTATGGCTCGATGAGCTATACCGGCTCGCTCAGCTATCAGGCGGGCCCGGGCAGCGGCATCCAGATCGGCGTCTATGACACGGTGCAGACCTTCGGCCAGCAGCTGAACGGCCAGCTCGGCACGCTGCCGACCTCGCTTGCCAGCACCACCGATCCGTTCGGCAATGAATTCTCGGGCTGCATCTATGGCACCACGGGCGCTGCCACCGGCGGCTGCATGACCGGCATCCTGGCCTCGGCGACGACCTCGGCCTATCGCGGCCGCGGCGTGACCGGTGTGGCGGTGATGGGTCGCGGCGGCACCCGCATCGGCATCGGCGGCGGCTGGGCCAAGCGCGACTTCATCGCGCCGAGCACGGGCGGCACCGCCTTCACCACCAACGGCACGAGCGACACGACTATCTATGGCCAGCTGTTTGCCTCCACCGATGTCGGCCCGAACGGCTCGCTCCAGGGCAGCGTGATCGGCAGCTATTACGACACCGACCTGGCGGGCAATGCCGGCATTTACGGTTGGGGAGCGAATGCCGCCTATACCCATCGCTTCGGCCGACTCGGCGCGACGCTTTCGACGGGTGTGTTCGGGTTCGAGCGGGATGGCGAGAGCAGTGCGAGCGCCCAGGCGCTGCTCGGCTTGCGTTACGGTTTTTAAGGTCGGGACGAAAAGAATGTACGACGACCAATATGGATTGACCGGCCGGCCCTTCCAGCTGACCCCCGATCCGAAATTCTGGTTCGATACGGCCACCCACCGCAAGGCGATGGCCTATCTCGGCTATGGCCTGAGCCAGGGCGAAGGCTTTGTGGTGATCACCGGCGACCCCGGCGTGGGCAAGACCACGCTGATGGGGCATCTGCTCGGCGAGATCGACCGCGAGCGGCTGAACGTCATCAAGATCGTCTCGACCCAGCTGCGTCCCGAGGACTTGCTGCGGCTGGTCTGCCAGGGCCTGGGGATCGACTCGTCGAGCCTCAACAAGGCCGAGATGCTGAGCGCGATCGAGCGCGGGCTGCACAGCGTCGCGCGCACCGGGCGCCGTACGCTGGTCGTGGTCGACGAAGCGCAGTCGCTGCCGATCGAGAGCCTGGAGGAGCTGCGTATGCTCTCCAACTTCCAGGCCGGCGGCTATCCGCTGCTCCAGATCTTCCTGCTCGGCCAGCCCGAGTTCCGTCTCACGCTGAGCGATCCCCGTCTCGAACAGTTGCGCCAGCGCGTGATCGCGATGCACCATCTCGATCCGATGCAGGCCGATGAAGTCGAACCCTATCTGATCCACCGCCTGTCGTGCGTTGGCTGGCGGGGCAAGCCGCGCTTCACCAACGACGCCGTGGCGGCGATCCATCGCTGGTCGGGCGGTAGCCCGCGCCGCGTGAACCAGCTCGCCAGCCGCGTGCTGCTGTTCGGTGCGGTCGAGGAGCTGGAGACGTTCGGTGCGAACGAGCTTGCGGCGGTGATCGCCGACCTCAACCAGGATACGCCGATCTCGGCCTATCGCCCGGCGCCTGCGCCGCAGCCCGAGCCGTTCGAGCTGACCGACATCGCGCCGATGCCGATGGGTGCGCCGGTGCCGCCGCCGCAGCCGGTCGATCCGGTGCCGCTGCAGACAGCACCTGCGCCCGCGCCGGTCTCCGGCGATCCCGTGCAGCAGCGCATCGCCGAGCTGGAGGCGCAGGTGGCCGGCCAGGACGAGGCGCTGCGCCGCGTGCTGGGCTTGCTGGTCGACTGGGTCGAGCAGGGCGAAGGCAATGGCCGCCGTCCGGACCTGTCGGCGGTGCGCGGAAACGCGGCCTGAGCCCCATGGTCATCAATGCCCTCTCGGTGGATGTCGAGGACTGGTTCCAGGTCGGTGCGTTCGAGAACACGATCGCGCGCGAGGATTGGGACGGGCTTGAGCATCGCGTCGAGGCGAATACCGACAAGGTGCTGGCGCTGTTCGACGCCGGCGGGGTCAAGGCGACCTTCTTCACGCTTGGCTGGGTAGCGGAGCGCTATCCGGCGCTGATCCGCCGCATCGCCGAGGCGGGGCATGAAGTCGCCAGCCACGGCTGGGACCATGCCCGTGTCTTCACGCTCGACCCCGAGCAGTTCCGCGCCGACCTCGCCCGGGCGAAGGCGGCGCTGGAGGATGCCAGCGGGCAGCAGGTGACCGGATACCGCGCGCCGAGCTTCTCGATCGACCGCCGCACGCCCTGGGCGCATGAGGTGCTGGCCGAGGAGGGGTACACCTATTCGTCGAGCGTCGCGCCGGTGAAGCATGACCATTATGGCTGGCACGATGCGCCGCGCGGGGCCTTCTGGCCGGTGCCGGGCGCCGATCTGGTAGAAATCCCGATCACGCTGGCGAGCTTCTTCGGCCGCGAAGTGACTACGGGCGGCGGCTTCTTCCGGCTGCTGCCGGGGGAAGTGACTTATCGCGCCGTACGCGCCGCCAATGACGCGGCTCGTCCCGCGATCTTCTACTTTCATCCCTGGGAGATCGACCCGGGCCAGCCGCGCGTGCAGGATGCGCCGCTCAAGTCGAAGCTGCGCCATTACAGCCGGTTGGGCGCGATGGCGGGTAAGCTGGGGACGCTGATCGCGGGGCATGAATGGGGCCGGATGGACACAGTCGCCGCCCGCGAGACGGCGCGGCTGAAGGAAAAGTGCCGGAAGGCGCTGGCGCAGTGAACGCGCCGCTGCTCGCCAAGCCGGTTGCGCTGCGCTTCGCCAATCTGGCGGACGCGATCGAGCGGGCGCGGATCGGCGCGTTCGTGCACGATCATCCCGAGGGCACGCCTTTCCACCTGCCCGCCTGGAGCGTCGCGGTGGCGCGGGGCTGCGGGCAGAAGAGCCATTATCTGGTTGCTGAGAACGCCAAGGGCGACCTGACCGGCGTAATGCCGCTCACCGAGGTGAGCTCGCCGATCTTCGGCAAGGTGCTCGCCTCGGCCGGGTTCGGCGTTGGTGGCGGCATCCTGACCCATGATCCGCGCCTCGTCTCGCAGCTGGCCGAGGCGGCCTGGACGCTGGCGGGCGAGCTGAAATGCCCGGTGATGGAAGTGCGCGGCGGTCCGCTGCCGGGTCCGGAATGGAGCGTGGACGACACGCGTTACCTGGGCTTTGTGCGCGCGCTTGCCGAGGACGACGACGCCCAACTCCTCGCCATCCCGCGCAAGCAGCGCGCCGAGGTGCGCAAGGCGCTGGACAACGATCTCGATATTTCGATCGGCTGTCATCCGGACGACGTCGCCGCGCACTATGCGGTCTATGCCGAATCGGTCCGCAACCTCGGCACGCCCGTATTCCCGCGGGCGCTTTTTTCCGAGGTTTTGCGGGAATTTGGCAAATCGGCGGACGTGCTTATAGTCCGCCACGGCGGAGTGGCTGTGTCGAGCGTATTGAGCCTGTATTGGAAGGGGACGGTGTACCCCTATTGGGGTGGCGGCACCCGGGCGGCGCGTGCCCTGCGCGCCAATGACCGCATGTATTTCGAGCTGATGCGCCATGCCCGCCTGCGCGGCTGCAAGCGCTTCGACTTCGGCCGCTCCAAGGTCGGCACCGGGCCGGCGGCGTACAAGAAGAATTGGGGCTTCGAGCCCAGGCCACTGGCCTATTACGATCGGGTGGCAGAGGGCGCCAAGCCGCGCGATGCGAGTCCGGTGAACCCGAAATATTCGCTCCAGGTCCGCGTCTGGAGCAAGCTGCCCTTGTGGGTCGCCAACCGCGCCGGACCCTTCATCGCGAAGGGCCTTGGCTGATGGGCGATATCCTGTTCCTAGCGCACCGCGTGCCCTATCCGCCCGACCGGGGCGACAAGATCCGCGGCTTCCATATCCTGAAATACCTGTCGACGAAGCAGCGCGTCCACCTGATCGCGTTCGCCGACGATCCCGCCGACCTGAAGCAGAAGGGCGGGCTGACCAAGTATACGGGCAACCGATCGATCGTGTGGCGCGCCAAGTCGCAGCTGGTGGCGGGCGTGCAGGCGATGATCCAGCACCGGCCGGTATCGCTGACCGCGTTCGACAATGACGCGTTGCGCCAGGCGGTGGACAACATCCTCGCGCGCCACCGCATCGACACGATCTACGTCTTCTCGAGCCAGATGGCGCAGTATCTGCCGTCCAATCCGCGGCAGCGGGTGATCATGGACTTCGTCGACATGGATTCGGCCAAGTTCGCGGCCTATGCGAAGACGAGCAAGGGCCCGATGAGCTGGATGCTGGGGCGCGAGGCGCGGCTGCTGCTGGCGCATGAAAAGGCGATCGCGGCGCGGGCGGATGCCAATTTATTCGTCAGCGAAGCCGAGGCGGACCTGTTCCGCGCACGCACGCGGGCAGACCGCGTCCATGTGATCGAGAACGGCATCGACACCGAATATTTCGATCCGGCCGCGACGTTCAAGCGCGTCGATGTCATGGGATCGACGATCGTCTTCACCGGGCAGATGGATTATCGCCCGAACATCGAGGGCGTGACCTGGTTCGTCGAGACGATCCTGCCGCATGTCCGGCTGGCGCATCCCGATGCGCGCTTCATCATCGTCGGCCGCAACCCGACCGACGCGGTCAAGGCGCTGGCCAAGCATCCCGGCGTCGCGGTGATCGGCGAGGTGCCCGATGTGCGCGGCTGGCTGGCACAGGCTGCGGTGGTCGTGGCCCCGCTCAAGCTGGCGCGCGGCATCCAGAACAAGGTGCTCGAAGGCATGGCGATGGCGCGGCCGGTGGTCGCTTCCGAGGCTGCCGCGACGGGCATCGATCATGGCGGGACGATCCTGGTCGGATCGACCGTGGGCGAGATCGCCGAGCATGTGACGCGGCTTCTTTCGGACCGGCGCAAGGCGTCTGCGCTGGGCGATGCCGCGCGCAAGCAGGTGGTCGATCACTATAGCTGGGAAGCGCGGCTGAGCCCGCTCGACGCCGTGCTGGGCGAGCCGCTGCGCCCGGCCAAGGATGCGCGCGTGTCGCGCGTGACCGACGTGCCGAAGAAACCGCGGCGGGCGGCGTGAGCCCGAAAAAGGGCGTGGCGTTTATCATTTCTCCGTCATCCCCGCGTAGGCGGGGATCCAGGGTAACGAGCGATGTCCTGCTTGGCTCTGGATCCCCGCCTTCGCGGGGATGACGAGGTTTGGTTCTGATGGCTGATGTAGCGATCCCTGCGCAGGCTACCATGCCTGCCACCGCCACGTTCGACGCACGCTGGAAGCGGCATGCCGCGATCCTGGCGGCGGTGTGGCTGGCGCTGCTGGCGATCTTCCACCGCGACACTGCCGACCTGGCGACGATCTACTGGACCAACACCACCTTCGGGCATTGCCTGTTCATCGCGCCGGTGATCGGCTGGCTGGTGTGGCAGCGCCGCGTCGAGCTTTCGGAAGTGCCGCCGCAGGGCTGGTGGCCGGGGTTGGCCGTGGTTGCCGCGGGCGGCCTGGGCTGGATGGTCGGCGATGCCGCGGGCGTCGCGCTGTTCCGCCATGCCGGGCTGGTGCTGATGCTGCAGGGCGCGGTGGTGAGCGTTCTCGGGCCCAACGTCGCCCGGGGGCTGCTGTTTCCGCTTTGCTACATGGCGTTCCTGGTGCCGTTCGGTGACTTCCTCGAAGGGCCGCTGCAGGACATCACGATCGCCATGGTGATGCCGTTGCTCCATGCGTTCGGCGTGCCGGCCACGCTGGATGGAGTGCTGATCACCACGTCCAATGGCTATTTCGAAGTGGCAGAGGCCTGTTCGGGCGCCAAGTTCGTGATCGCGATGGTCGCGTTCGGGGTGCTCGTCGCGAATGTCTGCTACGTGTCGTGGCGCAAGCGCGCGGCGTTCATGGTCGCTGCGATCGTCGTGCCGATCCTCGCCAATGGGCTGCGCGCGTTCGGGACGATCTATGCGGCGTGGTGGACTTCGGTCGAGCAGGCGACGGGCTTCGACCATATCGTCTATGGCTGGGTGTTCTTCGGGCTGGTGATGGCCGTGGTGCTGGCGATCGGCTGGAAATGGTTCGACCGCGATCCCGATGCGCGCTGGTTCGACGCCGCCAAGCTGCAGACCGTGCCGGTGCGGCGCGTCGATGCGCCGGTGGCGGGGCTGCTGGTGCTGGTGGTGGCGAGCCTGTTCCTCGGCTGGTCTAGCCTCAACGATGCGCGGGCGACGAAGCTGCCGGCTTCGTTGCAATTGCCGGAAGTGCCGGGCTGGCACCGAGTGGCTCCGGCTACCCGCGCGGCCTGGTCGCCGAACTATCCGGGCGCGGACCATGTGCTGGTCGGGCGCTATGCCGATGCGACGGGGCGGAGCGTGGACCTGGCGGTGGCAGTCTATGCGACGCAGCATGAGGGGCGCGAGCTGGTCGGATTCGGGATCGGGGCGATCCGCGAGAATGACCGCTGGGTGAAGATCGAGGATCTGGGCCCGGTGCGGCGCGGTTCGGCGCTGCGCATGACCGGGCCGGGGCGTGTCGAGCGCGAAGTGGTCACCTGGTACCGAATCGGCGGGGTGCTGACCGGCAGCGAGAAGCGGGTGAAGCTGGAGACGCTCAAGACCAAGCTGCTTGGCGGCAACCAGGCCGGGGTAGCGGTGCTGCTCTCGGCCGAGCAGGGTCCGGATGCGGGGGCGCATGCCGCGATCCAGGACTTCCTGGGGGCGATGGGGCCGGTGGAGGACCTTGCGGATCGTATGACGGGGGTGCGCTGAGCTTGCCAACTTCCGTCATCCCGGCGAAAGCCGGGACCCAGAGCCCCAGGCGTCGCGCTTCGTAACCCTGGGCCCCGGCTTTCGCCGGGGTGACGATTAGAGATTTGGGGGACTTCACCTAGATGTGCGGCATCGCCGGCCTGTATTACCCCGCCATTCCCAAGCCGGTGGACCCGGCGCGCATCGTGCAGATGACCGATGCGCTGGTGCATCGCGGGCCGGACGGTTCGGGCGTGTGGGTGACGTCGGGCGTCGGGCTCGGCCACAGGCGCTTAGCGATCATCGATATCGAGGGCGGCGTGCAGCCGATGGCGACGCCCGATCAGGGCGTGGTCGTCACCTACAATGGCGAGATCTACAATTTCCAGGAGGTCCGCGCCGAACTCGAAGCCAAGGGCGCGCGCTTCGCGACCGACAGCGATACCGAGGTGCTGCTCCATGGCTGGCGCGCCTGGGGGCCGCGGATGCTCGAGCGGCTGAACGGCATGTTCGCCTTCGCGCTCTATGATTCGAAGGCGCAAAGCCTGTTCCTGGCGCGCGACCGGTTCGGCGTGAAGCCGCTCCATTATGCCGAGCTGTCGGACGGGGCAGTGGCGTTCGCCTCCGAGCTGAAGGGACTGCTCGCGCATCCGCTGTTCCGGCGGACGCCGGACTTCAAGGCGGTCGAGGACTATCTCGGGCTCGGCTATGTGCCCGACGACGCCTCGATCCTGAGCGGCGTGAAGAAGCTGCCGGCCGGGCATTTCCTGCTGCTCGAGCGCGGCAAGCCGGTGCCGCGGCCGCAGCGCTGGTGGGACATCGATTTCTCGCAGCGGGCGACGGGCAAGACCCGAGACCTCGAGGCCGAGCTGATCGACCTGATGCGCGGCGCGGTGCGTTCGCGGATGATCGCCGATGTGCCGCTCGGGGCGTTCCTGTCGGGCGGCGTCGACAGCTCGGCAGTAGTCGCGCTGATGGCCGAGGCGAGCAAGTCGGCGGTGAAGACCTGCACGATCGGCTTCGACGAAGCGAGCCACGATGAGACGGCCTATGCGCAAATGGTCGCCGAGCGCTTTGCCACCACGCACCAGACGCGCAAGGTGGCCTCGGACGATTTCGCGCTGATCGACACGCTGGTCGCGGCCTTCGACGAGCCCTTTGCCGATGCCTCGGCGC
The DNA here is from genome assembly GCF_058807215.1 of Sphingomonas sp. GW821-FHT12D09. Lineage (NCBI taxonomy): Bacteria > Pseudomonadati > Pseudomonadota > Alphaproteobacteria > Sphingomonadales > Sphingomonadaceae > Sphingomonas > Sphingomonas sp. GW821-FHT12D09. The sequence continues at coordinate 133,792 of NZ_JBXAQL010000005.1, forward strand.
TGCCGACCTACCGGGTATGCGAGCTGGCGCGCGAGAGCGTGACGGTGGCGCTGTCGGGCGACGGGGCGGACGAGGCGATGGCGGGGTATCGCCGCTACAAGTTCTTCGCGGCCGAGGAGCGGATGCGCTCGCTGCTGCCGCAGGAGGTGCGCGAGCGTGTGTTCGGTACGCTGGGGCGGCTCTATCCCAAGGCGGATTGGGCGCCGCGGCCTTTCCGCGCCAAGACGACGCTGCTCGCGCTCGCGGAAGGGGGCGAGTTCGCCTATCCCAAGGCGGTGGGCGTCACAGGGCCAGCGCTGCGCAATGCGCTCTATTCGGACGCGATGCGCAAGGCCTTGAACGGGCACACCGCCGAGCAGCGCTATACCGATGCGATGCGCCAGGCGCCGGCGCGCGATGCGCTCGACCGGGCGCAATATGCCGATATCCAGCATTGGCTGCCGGGCGACATCCTCACCAAGGTCGACCGCGCGAGCATGGCGGTGAGCCTGGAGGCGCGCGAGCCGCTGCTCGACTATCGGCTGGTCCAGTTCATGGCGACCTTGCCGCCGGCGCTGCGGATCAAGGCGGGGCAGGGCAAGTGGCTCATGAAGAAGGCGCTGGAGCCGTATCTGCCCAAGGACGTGCTCTACCGGCCCAAGATGGGCTTCGTGACGCCGATCAGTGCCTGGTTCCGCAAGGCGCTGGCCGACGAGGCAGCGGGGCTGGGGCGCTCCAAGCTGCTGAACAGCACCGGCTGGTTCGACCTCCACGCGATCGAGAAGCTCGCCGCCGACCACAAGGTCGGGCGGGTGGAGCATGGCCGGACCCTGTGGCAGCTGCTGATGCTGGAGCGGAGCCTGACGCGGCTGTTCGGCTAGCGGTCGTACACCGAAGTCGCCGTCTCGATCGGAGTCGCGTGCGTAGCGTGCAGCACGATCGCCATCCCCGCGTGCAGCGTCAGCGCCGCCAGTACCAGCGTCGACAGCAGGAACAGCGTGAAGCGCAGCGACACCCGGTTGACCGTCACCTGTACCAGGCTGTGGGCGATGCGCAGGATCACATAGGCCCAGGCGAGCCAGGTGTTGAAGCCGTTACCCTGGCCGAGCAGGGCAAGCGCCAGCGCGATCGCGTAGAACAGCGTCGGCTGCTCGTGGAGATGGTTGTAATTGTGCGCCTTCCACTGGGCCTGGGGCGGCAGGACCTTGTCGGCGTCGGCGCCCTTGGCGCCGATAAGCTTGCCCATGTCGATGCCGGCCCGGCGCATTGCGGGCATGCGCACCACCATCATCCAGACCAGCATCACCAGCGTCCAGGCGATGAGCGCCACCACGGGCGCCAGGATTTCGCTGTGCATTGCAGTCCCCTCCACCTGCGTCAGCGCGAAAGGCTGCCGCAGTCGGTTCGGGAATGCAACTAAGCCGGCGCGAGCAGCCGCTCGAGCAGCAAATGGAGCGCGTGGCGCAGCGCCGCTTCGTCCTGCGCGGACCAGACCGCGTTGCGGCAGAGTACCCCAAGCAGATGCGCCTGGATGATCCAGCCCACCGCGTCGGGATCGGCATCGGCGCGCGCGGCACCGCTGTCGATCAGTGTGCGCACTTCCGCTTCGACGGCATGGCGCAGCCGCTCGAGATTGGCGGTCATGCGCCGGCGCAGGCCGGCATCGGTGGTGCTCGCCGCAGTCATCTCGATGCCGAATCGGGCATTGGCGGCAGGCAGGGCGGGGGCGATCTGATGTGCGAAGATCGAATCGGCGAGGGCCGCGATGCTGCCCCCCTCGATCGGCCCAAGTTCGGCAGAGAGCTGGTCGGTCACTGCATGGATCAGCGCCTCCTTGCTTGGGAAATGGCTGTAAAAGGCCCCTTTGCTGATCCCGGCCGAGGCGCAGACGTCATCGACCGAAGTTGCGAGCAGCCCGCGCTCGAACAGGCAGCGCGCAGCTGCGTCGAGGATATGCGCCCGTCGCTTGGCGGCAGTGGCTTCAGTAAGGCGCGGCATCGCGTTCTCGTTGGCTTCCCGCGCGCAGATTGCATCGGATTTGGTTCCAGTATGTTGCTGAGCCTTCCTGTCACCAAGGGACTTGTTCCCGTTGCGGGACGGTGATCCGCGACAGGACAAAGAAAAGGGCGGCCGGGATGTCCCGGCCGCCCTGTTTCTCGTGCGATCTGAAAGCGATCAGGCGAAGAGCTTTGCCCAGGCGCGCTTGGCGCGGTCCTTCCAATGGCCGCGGTGATAGGCGTCCGACGCGAGCAGCGGCATGACCGAGCCGGCTTCGGCGAAGACCATCTGCTCGATGCCGGTGTTGACCTTGCCCCACGACGCCGCCTCCTGGAGGGTCGAGGACGAGCAGGCGCCGTCGCGCACGTCGGCGACGGTGATCTGCACTGCGTATTTGTGCACGGCGACATCGTCATGGCCGAGGATCTCGGCGCAGACGACGGTGTCCTGGATGAAGTTCTTCGGCACGCCGCCGCCGATCATCAGCAAGCCGGTGGTGCCCGCCTGGATCTTGATCTCGGTAAGCTCGCGGAAATCGGCGATGGCGTCGAGCACAAGATAGGGCTTGCCGGCCTTGGCGCGGTCCACCTGGTGCTTGACCAGGCCGAAGCCGGCCGAGGAATCGACGAACGCCGGGCAGAAGATCGGCACGTCATGCTCGTACGCCAGCTTGACGAGGCTGTTGTCCTTCTTGCCATGCTCGACGAGATACTTGCCCATCTCGCGAATGAACGCGCGGCTCGAATAGGGCTTGGCTTCCAGCGTCTCGGCGATCTCGAAGATCGTGTGGTCGACGTTCTGGAGCGCTTCCTCGTCGATATACGTGTCGTAGATGCGGTCGATGTAGAGCGAGCGAAGCGTGTCGTCGTCGGGGATCTCGAGCGCTTGATAATGCTTGTGGCCAAGGCCCTCGAAGAAATCCATGTCGACGATGGTGGCGCCGGTGGCGACCACGACGTCGACCATGTTGTTGCGGATCAGCTCGGCATAGAGATCCATGCAGCCGCCGGCCGAGGTCGAGCCCGCGATGACCAGGACGACGGTGCAGTCCTTGTCGGCCAGCATCTCGTTGTAGATCTTGGTCGCGCGGCCGAGGTCGCGGCTGGTGAAGCTCATATCCGCCATCGCATCGACGATCGGACGCGCATCGAACGACGTGATGTCGATGTGCTTGACCTGCTTCGACAGCAGTTCCGCCTTGCGGGTGTCGTTGATCGGGGCGTTGGCCGCCGCGGTCTTGGTGAGGGTGTCGGTCATGGGGTCTCCCATTTTCTTGCCATGCCGCCGTCATTCAAAGGGGACGCGGAAACCCGGATGCGGGGCCCTTAGACCCCAAAACCATATTCGTCACCCCACGCGGGCGGGGATCCCGAGCCAGGCAAGGCGTTGCCTGCGACTCTGGATCCCCGCCTGCGCGGAGATGACGGTTTAAAGCGGTGTGTCGTTACAGCTTTACGACGTTCGAGTGGAGCGGCCGTTCTGTCTGGGGCAGGTACAGCGACGCCATCGGCTCGTCGTCGATCACGACGATCTCGTCCGAGCCGAAGCCGTTGAACGCCGTGCGCATCGCCGAGCCATAGGCGCCGAGCATGCCGATCTCGATGAAATCGCCAGCGCGCACGTCTGCCGGAAGGTCGAACGGGCCGGTCATGTGATCGAGGTCGTCGCAGGTCGGGCCATAGAAGCTGAATGCCACATCCTTGGCGTTCGATTCGGGCTCGCGCAACAGGCGGACCGGGAAGCGCCAGCCGATATGCGCCGCATCGAACAGCGCGCCATAGGCACCGTCGTTGATGTAGAGCTCGTCGCCGCGGCGCTTTTCGACGCGCACGATGATCGAGCTATACTCGGCGCAAAGGGCACGGCCCGGCTCGGCCCAGAGCTCGGCCGAATAGCTGATCGGCAGGCTCTCGAACGCGCGGTGGATCGTCTCGAAATAGCGCTCGAGCGGCGGAGGCTCCATGCCCGGATAGCTGGACGGGAAGCCGCCGCCGACATCGACCACATCGACGGTGACGCCAGCCTCGACGATTGCCGCGCGGACGCGCTCCATCGCGTTGGAATAGGCGTCCGGCGACATCGCCTGCGAACCGACATGGAAGCAGATGCCCAGGGCATCCGCGACCTGGCGGGCCGCCATCAGCAGTTCCTTGCTCTCGTTCGGCATGACGCCGAACTTGGACGCGAGGCTGAGCTTCGACAGGTCCGACGAGACACGCAGGCGCACGCACAGCGTCAGATCGGTCGCGCCGCTGGTGGCAGCGACGATCTTGTCCAGCTCTTCCATCGAATCGAGGCTGAAGGTGCGCACGCCGTGCGTGAAATACGCCTCGGCGATCGCTTCCTCGGCCTTGACCGGGTGCATGAAGCATAAGGTGGCTTCGGGCAGGGTACGGGCGACCAGACGCACTTCCGCGATCGACGCCACGTCATAATGCGTGATGCCGTTATCCCAGAGGATCTGGAGCAGTTCCGGACTCGGGTTCGCCTTCACCGCATACATCGAGCGGCCCGGGAACTTCTCGACGAAGAAGCGGGCGGCACGCGCAGCGGCATGCGGACGGACGAGGGTGACCGGCTGAACCGGACGTGCCTTCACAATATCGGCAATGCGGGCATTGCCGGCGGGGACGGTCGCTAACCCCAGCGCGCTATGATGCTTGCGCAATTCAAGGGACCTCCAAATGCCTTGCGGCAAACATTGACGAAAAGCTGCCTTGCGGTTGGAAGTCCCATGGGGCAGCGGAAGGCGGCACATAAGGACGTTGGATCGGGGTGTAAAGTGATTCGCGTGTCCGGACTTTTACGGCGGGGGTGAACTGTGACGATTGTGCGACAGCCGACGCGCGCCGGGGTTCGGGACGCCGCTGCCAAGATTGCGGCGATCCTGCCGCAAACCCCTTTGTTCGTTCACGAATTTCGCGGGCATCCGGTGTGCTTCAAGGCCGAATGCCTGCAGCCGATTGGCGCGTTCAAGATCCGCGGGGCATGGCATCGGCTGACTGCCCTGGACGATCGGCAACGCGAAAAAGGCGTGGTCGCCTTCTCGTCGGGAAATCATGCGCAGGGAGTCGCCTGGGCGGCGAAGAAATTGGGTATCCCGGCGGTGATCGTGATGCCGGCCGACGCGCCCAAGGTGAAGCGCGATGCGACGCTGGCGATGGGGGCGGAAGTGGTCTCCTATGACCGCGCGACCGAGAGCCGCGAGAAGATCGCCGCACATCTGGCGCACGCCCGCGGCGCCACGCTGGTGCCCAGCTTCGACGATCCGTGGATCATCGAGGGGCAGGGCAGCGCGGGGATCGAGGCGATGAGCCAGATCGTCGAGGCGAAGCTGCCCGACTTCGAGACCGTGCTGGTGCCGTGCGGTGGCGGTGGGCTGGCGGCCGGGCTGGCGCTGGCGCTACCTGACGCGCAGATCATCGTGGTCGAGCCCGAGGGCTGGGACGACATGACGCGCAGCCTGGAGGCCGGCTGGATCGAGCCGGTGGGCGACAATCCCCCGCCGACGGCCTGCGACGCGCTGCAGACCACCTTGGTGTCGCCGCTGACCTTCGACGTGCTCTCCAGGCGCGGGACCACCGGGCTTGCGGTGAGCGAGGCGGAGATACGCAACGCGCAGCGCTGGGCAGCGGCGAAGCTGCGTGTTGTGGTGGAGCCGGGCGGTGCCGTGGCGCTGGCAGCGCTGCTTGCCGGCAAGATCGATGTGAAACCGGGCTTGCTCGTGGTGCTTTCGGGCGGCAATGCCGATCCCGATGCCTATGCCCATATCCTTTCCGGGAAAGACTAAGCCCGTGGCCAACCGCTTCGGCAGCGTGATCGCGAACGTGATGAGCGTTGGTGCGCGCGTGCTTGGCTATATCATCTTCGGCTTGCTGCTGATGATTTATCGCCGCGATCCCAAGATGATCGCGCTGTTCGGCGGGGCGTTCGCGCTGCTCGCGCTCGGCATCTGGCTGCTCGTACGCTGATGGGCGATCCTTCGCTCGAACCGATCTGGCTGAGCATCGCGGTGATCGCGGTGGGCGTGCTCGTGTGGGGCGGGTGGCGCCAGCTCCGGGCGGACCGGACCAAGGCGATCCTGATGTGGATCTGCGCGGTGGTGATACTGGGCAATCTGCTGATCCTACGGGTCTGATCCCGACACATCTCGTTACACAAGAATGTTGGACGCCCCTGGAGTGCCTGCATATCCTCGCAGCATCGGTTCGATGAGGTGTGCGATGCGCAAGTCCCTGCTCCTGCTGCCCTTCCTCCTTGCGGCCAGCCCGGCACTCGCGCAGTCCGTGCCTGGCCGCGAAGTCGCCTATGGCACCGCTGCGCTCCAGAAGTTCGATTTCTACAAGGGTGCGAAGGCGGACTCGCCGCTGGTCGTGTTCATCCATGGCGGCGGCTGGAAGCGCGGCGACAAGGGCAATGCCACCGGCGCGGAGAAGATCGCGCATTTCACGGCGAAGGGCTATGCGTTCGCGAGCGTGAATTATCGGCTGGTGCCAGGTGCCACCGTCGAGCAGCAGGCGCAGGACGTGGCCGATGCGCTGGGCTGGATGGTGAAGAATGCCCGTGCGATGGCGATCGACCCTCGGCGCATCGTGGTGATGGGGCATAGCGCGGGCGCGCATCTCGCCGCGCTGATTTCCACCGACCCCAGCTATCTGCAAAAGGCCGGATGGGGCCTCGACAAGCTGGCGGGCGTCGTACTGGTCGACGGCGCCGCCTATGACGTGCCGGCGCAGATGGCAGAGGGGCCGCGGATCATGGGCGACACCTATGCAGCGGCGTTCGGCAGCGAGCCGGCGCGCCAGCGGGCATTATCGCCGACGCTGCAGGCCGCATCCCCCAATGCACGGGACTTCCTGATCCTGCATGTGCAGCGCGAGGACGGCACCCGCCAGTCCGAAGCGCTGGGGCGTGCGCTGATAGCGGCGGGGGCCAGGGTGAAGGTGCAGGGCTTCGAGGGGCGCGGCTTGCGCGGCCATATGGCGATCAACCGGCAGCTGGGCGATGCGGACTACCCGGCAACGGCGGTGGTCGATCAGTGGATCGACGCGGTTCTGACGCGCTGAGTGTTGGCGGAGCGCACGGCACTTCCTAGATAGGCGCGCATGAACGGCCCCGCGCAAATCCACTACGGTACCCCCGAGATCGATATCCTGAGCCCCGGCAGCTATGTGCTGTGCGCGGTGAGCGGCGATCCGATCCCGCTGAACGAGCTCAAATATTGGAGCGCCGAGTTCCAGGAAGCCTATCGCAGCGCCAACGAGGCGACCGCCGCGATGCTCGCCGGCGGAGCGAAGAACCTGAAAAAGGACTGATCCGCCTCGAATTGACTTGGTGCGGAAGCGCTGACAGCCTGCGCCCATCTCGGCATTCGCCGAAGAGGGACGAAATGGTGGGCTGGCCGTTGTTTTCGCTCGTCGCATTTTCGTTGGCTGCACCGGCCGCCGCCCTTGCCGGACAGGAGACCAGGCAACAGACTAGCGCCGGGCAGGAAAAGCCCGAGGACGCGATCCTGGTGCAAGGCGAGAAGGATTCGAAGAAGCGCAAGGTTTGCCGCGGCGCGGTCTTGACCGGATCGATCATCCGCAAGCAGACTTGCATGAGCCAGGCGGACTGGCAGCAGCGCGAGGCGGATGACAAGGCGACGGTGGAAGCGATCAAGGAAGATACGCATCGGCGCCAGAACACCAGGACGATCGTCTGCGCGGCCAGGAATCAAGTATGTTAAGCGCCGCCTGAGCGATGCGACTGCGCGATCTCCGGTGCAGCGGGCCGGCCTGGCTGTTCGGCTGGGTGACCGCGGTGTTCCTGCCGGGATTGCTGATGGCGCTCGATCGCCACGGCCTGGACCGGTTGCCGGCGAATACTTGGAAAGCGGGCGACGCTATCGGGCCGGCGGCCAAGCTGCTGCTCGGCGCGCTGCTGATCCTGTGCTTCTTCCTGGCGGTGCGTGTCCGGATCGGGCCGCTTGCGGTGCGCGCGGTGCTGGGCGGGCTGGCGACGATGGCGCTTACGCTGGCGCTGATTCCAGCAGCATATTCCCGAGGCTTCGGCATCGGATTGACCGGCGCCCGCTTCGATCCCCCAGCGCTGCCCTGGTACGCGATCGGCGCGGCGGCGGCGGGGCTGGTCTTCGCGCTGTCGTTCGCAAGGTGCCGGGCGCGGGCCTGAAGCCCGCGCCCGCACGATATCAGCGGATCGGCGAGTTGGGGTCGAGCCGCATGTCCAGATACTTGTCCACGCTGCCCATCAGGTCTTCCATTTCATTCTCGAAGAAATGGTTCGCACCCGGGATGGTGTCGTGGTGGATGGTGATGTGCTTCTGGGTGCGCAGCTTGTCGACCAGCTTCTGGACGGCGCCCGGCGTGACCACTTCGTCATTCTCGCCCTGAACGATGACGCCCGACGAGGGGCAGGGCGCCAGGAAGGTGAAGTCGAACATGTTCGCCGGCGGGGCGACCGAGATGAAGCCACGGATTTCCGGGCGGCGCATCAGCAGCTGCATGCCGATCCAGGCGCCGAAGCCGAAGCCGGCGACCCAGGTGGACGATGCCTCCGGGTGGAAGCTCTGCACCCAGTCGAGCGCCGACGCAGCGTCGGACAGCTCGCCGATGCCGTTGTCGAACGTGCCCTGGCTCTTGCCGACCCCGCGGAAATTGAAACGGAGCGTCGCGAAGCCGCGGCGCTGGAAGGTCTTGTAGAGCTCCTGGACGATGCGATTATTCATCGTGCCGCCCGCATTGGGATGCGGGTGGAGGATCATGGCGACCGGTGCGCGCGGCTTGGGCGCGGGAGCGAAACGGCCTTCGAGGCGCCCTTCGGGGCCGGGGAAGATTACTTCGGGCAAGGCTTTTCCCTGTATGAATTCATGTGCGCGGTGGAGCGCGGAGAGTTGGGCGCTATATAGGCAGCGCGCCCGTTTGCGCAATTATTACGAGAGCAACTTGGCCGACCGCATCTATCTCGATCATGCCGCGACCACGCCGATGCTGCCGGAGGCCCTGGTGGCGGTAGCGGAAGGGATGCGGCATTGGGCCAATCCCAGCTCTCCCCATGCCGAGGGCCGCGCCGCCCGTGCCGCGCTGGAAAAGGCGCGCCGCGATGTGGCCGCGGCCTATGGCTGGGCGCACGAACTGATCTTCACCGGCGGGGCGAGCGAATCGCTGCACATGGCGCTGACCCGCTCGATGGCGCCGCGTCGGCTGATCAGCGCGGTGGAGCATGATTCGGTACTGCGGCACTCGGAGGGCGCGCAGGTGCTGCCGGTGGATGGCGACGGTATCCTGAACCCCGACACGCTCAGGACGGCGCTGGCCGAGGGGCCGCGGGCGCTGGTCGGCATTCAATGGGCGAACAGCGAGACCGGCGTGCGCCAGCCGATTGCGGAAATCGCCGCGATCGTGCGGACTGCGGACGGCATATTGCTGATCGATGCCGCGCAGATGCCCGCGCATGCCGACGACGCGGTGCTGCGCCATGGCGATTTGGTCGCGGTCTCGGCGCACAAGCGTGGCGGGCCGCCGGGGGTCGGGGCGTTGCTGGTGCGTGACTTCGCCGTGTTGCTGCCGATGGGCGGGCAGGAGAAGGGCTATCGCGCAGGGACGGAGAACCTCCCCGGCGCGCTCGGCTATGCCGCGGCGGTGGCAGTGCCCGAGGATCTGGTGCGGATGAAGGCGCTGCGGGCGCGGCTCGAGGCGGCGATCCGTGATGCGGGCGGCGAGGTTGTGGGCGCCGACACCCCGCGCAGTCCGCTGATCGGCGCATACCGGATGCCGGGCGTGTCCTCCGCCGCGCAGCTGATCCGCTTCGACATGGCCGGGATCTCGGTTTCCGCCGGCAGCGCCTGTTCCTCGGGCAGCATGCGGCCAAGCCATGTGCTGGGCGCGATGGGCTGGGAGGAGCCGGCGCTGCGCGAAGTGGTGCGGGTGAGCTTCGGGCGCGGCACGACCGAGGCCGAAGTGGATGCCTTCACGACGCTCTGGCGCCAGATCGCGATCGAGGCCAGAACCAGGGCCGCATGACCTATCTAGATTATCAGGCGACTACGCCGCTCGCTCCCGAGGCGCTGGCCGCGATGCTGCCGCTGCTGGAGAGCAATTTCGCCAACCCGCACTCCGCCCATGCCCCGGGCAGGGCTGCCAAGGCGACGGTGGAAGTGGCGCGCGACGATGTCGCCGGGCTGCTGCCGCCGGGAGGCAAGGTCAGCTTCACCAGCGGCGCGACCGAGGCGCTCAACTGGGCGATCAAGGACACGACCGGCGGGATCGTGACGATCGCCACCGAGCATGCCGCGGTGCTCGATACGGTGGAGGCCGAGCGGCGCAAGGGCAGGGACGTCACCGTGCTGCCGGTCGGGCCCGAGGGGCTGGTCGATCTCGCCGCCGCTCGGGCCGCGATCGGGCCGGGTACCGGGCTGGTCGCCGCAATGCTGGTCAACAATGAGATCGGCGTGATCCAGCCGATCGAGGAACTCGCCCACCTCGCCCATGCCGTCGGCGCGCTGTTGCTGTGCGACGCGGTGCAGGGCTATGGCCGTGTGCTGATCCCTGATGGCTGCGACCTGATCGCGGTCTCGGCGCACAAGATCCATGGGCCCAAGGGCATCGGTGCCCTTTGGATTCGCGACGGCGTGACGCTGGAGCCGCTGATGCATGGCGGGGGACAAGAGCCCGCCGGACGATCGGGTACGCTCTCGCCGGCGCTCTGCGCGGGGTTCGGGGCGGCGGCGAAGCTCGCCAAGCAGCGCTTTGGCGTCGATCATGCCCATGCCGAGCAGCTGTTCCGCGCGGCGCTTGGCCGGATCGGCGGGGACTGGGCGCTCAACGGCTCGCGCGAGGACCGCTATCCGGGCAATCTCAACCTGCATCATGCCGGGCTCGACGTCGCCCGGCTGATTTCGGACCTGCGCGATATTGCCTTTTCCGCGGGCTCGGCCTGTGCGAGCGGATCGGGGCGGCCGAGCCATGTGCTCGCGGCGATCGGGCTGGGCACCGTAGAGGCGCGAGCCAGCATCCGCATCGGCTATGGCCGCTACACCAGCGAGGACGAGCTGCTCCACGCGATCGATCGGATCGTCGCCGCTGCCCGGCTGCAGAGCCCCGCGGCATGATCCGGGTCACCTTCGTCGGCGCCGATGGCCAGCAGCATGACGTGGAAGCCCAGGAAGGCCTGCGCCTGCTCGAAGTCGCGCAGAATGACGGCCAGCCGCTGGAAGGGACGTGCGAGGGGCAGATGGCCTGCTCCACCTGCCATGTGATCGTCGATCCCGAGCATTTCGCCCGGCTGCCGCGCGCGGCGGAGGAAGAGGAGGATATCCTCGACCTCGCCATGGGCGCGGTGCGGACCAGCCGGCTCGCCTGCCAGATATTGCTCACGCCCGAGCTGGACGGGCTGGTGGTACGCATGCCGAGCGCCCACCGCGACATGCAGGGGCGCTGACTCCCGCCCCTTCGCCTTTATCGGCAGGTTCGAAACGTTCCGGCAACGAACCGGACATTCAGCCCCGCGCAATCCGTCCCGTTTCAGGATCGTGCATGGAACCGAAACGATCTCGTCCGGTTTCGCCCCCACAGGGATACCCCCTGCCAGCAGGAGAGAGCTGACATGAAGTTGCTTCCCATTCTCGCGGCCGCCGCCGCCGCCGCGCTCGCCATCCCCGCCGCCAATGCCGCCGCTGCCCCGGCCGCTCCGGCCTTCGCCGCCAAGGCGGAAATCCAGCATCACCGCCCGCATGCCCGCAAGCGCGTATATTGGCGCAAGGTCTGCACCACCAAGGTGCGTCATGGCCATCGCAACCGCGTGTGTCGCAACGTGCGCTACTACCGCTAAGAGCTGGCGCTAGAAGGTTTTGGGGCGGGAGCGTCGGGAACGCTTCCGTCCCCTCTCCTAATCATCTTGCCTATCCCGCCGACTTTGCCCATATGCGCCGCGGGAGTCGGGCGGACGTAGTCGTCGCCAACTTGGTCAGATCCGGAAGGAAGCAGCCACAACGATTTCGCTGCGGGTCGTTCCGGCTCCCACCGCTGCTCACATCGACAAGCTTTGCATGTAAGTGGAAATTCTCCGCGCGGAGCATTTCAGCATCTCCGTTCCGGCAGGCGTTCGCGATGATCTCGAGCAAGGGATCAGTGACGGCGGCTTCCCTGGCCCGGGCGAATATGTCGCCGCGCTGATTCGAGATCACCGCCAACGTCGCGAGGAATTGATCGCTGCTCTCATCGAAGGTGAGGAGAGCGGTATCGCAAATTGCTGCATCGCGAGCACATCATCTTCTATCGGATCCTGTCCGCACAGGTAGAAATAGCGCGCATCCTCCACCCGCGCGTGGATGTGTCCCGTCACGTCGCCTGAAGCTTCGACAAGCGCGCTCGCGCACCCTAGATAGGGCATCAATGTCCGATTCCCTGCTTGGCCTCGACGAACCCGCGCAGCCGCGCGATGCCGCTTATCGCGTGCTCGCGCGCAAATACCGGCCGCAGACCTTTTCCGAGCTGATCGGGCAGGACGCGATGGTCACCACGCTGGGCAATGCGATCAAGCGCGACCGGCTGGCGCATGCCTTCCTGCTGACCGGCGTGCGCGGGGTCGGCAAGACCTCGACCGCGCGGCTGATCGCCAAGGCGCTCAACTGCATCGGCCCGGACGGGCAGGGCGGGCCGACGATCGATCCGTGCGGCGTCTGCGATCCCTGTCGGGCGATCGCCGAGGGGCGGCATATCGACGTGATCGAGATGGACGCCGCGTCGCATACCGGCGTCGACGATGTCCGCGAGATCATCGAGGCGTCGCGCTATTCGGCGGTGTCGGCGCGCTACAAGATCTACATCATCGACGAAGTGCACATGCTCTCGAAGAGTGCGTTCAACGCGCTGCTCAAGACGCTGGAGGAGCCGCCGGCGCATGTGAAGTTCCTGTTCGCCACGACCGAGGTGAACAAGGTGCCGGTGACGGTGCTGTCGCGCTGCCAGCGCTTCGATCTGCGTCGCATCCCGGCCGAGCTGCTCGCCGAGCATTTCGCACGGGTTTCGCAGGCTGAGGGCGTGGAAGCCGAGCCCGAGGCGCTGGGGCTGATCGCGCGCGCCGCGGAAGGGTCGGCGCGCGACGGGCTCTCGATCCTCGACCAAGCGATCGCGCATGCGGGCCTGGAGGGCGAGGGCGTGAAGGCGGATGCGGTGCGCCAGATGCTCGGCCTGTCCGACCGCGGCGCGATCCGGACCTTGTTCGGGTTGTTGCTGGAGGGCGACGCGCAGGGGGCGCTGGCCTCGCTGCGCGGGCAGTATGATCTCGGCGTCGATCCGCAGGCGGTGCTGCGCACGCTGCTGGAGACGGTACACGCCGTGACGCTCGCCAAGCTCGGCACCGATGGCAATTCGGGCCAGTCGGCGGAGGAATTGCGCGCGCTTGAGCGCTGGGCGGCGGGGCTGAGCTTCCCGGCGCTGCACCGGCTGTGGCAGCTGGTGCTGCGCGGGCATGACGAAGTCGCCAAGGCGGTGCTGCCGATCGAAGCGGCGGAGATGGCGCTGCTGCGCGTGATCCATGCCTCGCAGCTCCCCGATCCGGGCGAGCTTGCGCGGCAGATCGCTAGCGGCAGCGTGACGATCTCGGGCGGTGCGGCACCCAGTGCGCCGGCGGGCGCGAATGGCGCGGCGATGCCGACCTCGCTCGGCCAGCTCGCCGATTATCTTGAGGCTAAAGGCAAGCCGAGACTTTCCATCCAAGTTACGGACTACATGCGCCCGATCCGCTTCGAGGGTACCGAGGTCGAGTTCGCGGCGGCTCGTGCGCTGCCCCATGATTTCATCAAGGAACTCGGCGCCGTGCTCAAGGAGTTGACGGGGAGCAACTGGAAGCTCCAGTGCGTCGATGTGCCGGCGCAGGCGATGACCTTGCGCGAGGAGCAGGCCGCGAACGAACAGGCAGAGCGCGACGCAGTGCTCGCGTCGCCGATGGTCGCCGCGGCGATGGAAGCCTTTCCCGAAGCCGAGCTGATCGGCTGGTCCAAGACAGGAAGTTGAGTATGGATCTCGAAAAGATGATGGCCATGGCGCAGAACGTCCAGGCCGAGCTCACCAAGGCCCAGGCTGATCTCGACAAGATCGAGGTCGAGGGCGCCGCCGGCGGCGGACTGATCAAGGTCCAGGCTTCGGCCAAGGGCCGGATCATCGGCATCCACATCGACGATTCGCTGCTCAATCCGGCCGAGAAGGGCATGCTCGAGGACCTGCTCGCAGCCGCCTTCAACGATGCCCGCGCCAAGGCCGATGCGGCGTCGCAGGAGTCGATGGCGAAGATGACGAGCGGCCTGCCGCTGCCGCCGGGCTTCAAGCTGCCTTTCTGATTTCCGGAACCATCGTTCGTTCTCCTCGGTTGCTGTCGGCACAAGTTCGAGGAGGATGAAGATGGTGGAACGTGTAACCGAGCGTACCGACGGCGTAACTGCCGAGCGCGTCACCGAGACGGGTGGCAGCACCGTGGTGGTCGAGCGGAGCGGCGGCAGCGGCGTGGGCCTGCTGGTCGGGCTGGTGCTGCTGATCGCGGTGGTGATCGGCGCCGTGTATCTGTTCAACCAGAACAACCGCGAGAACGCCAAGACCGACGCGGTGACGCAGGCGGCCAAGGACGTCGGTGGCGCGGCGAAGGATGTGGGCGACGCGGCGCAGGATGCTGCGAGGAAGGTTCAGTAACGCTCAGACCAGCCCGAGAGCGATCGGCAACACGTGCTCGCGTGTCATCGGCGCGAGCACAAGTTCGTCGGCGCGGGTGATCTCGACCCAGATCGCTTCCTCGATCTCCGCCGCGATGGCGGGATCGTGCGGCGCGGTCAGGTGGAACAGTTCTGCCTCGACCACGCAACCCGGCTCGTTTGCGGCGGGTGCCCGGAAGCTGCCGAGACGAGTGGGTTCGGTCGCGGGGGTGAGCCCGATCTCCTCCGCCAGTTCGCGACGCAGCGCGGCGAGCGGGGTCTCTCCGGGCTCGATCTTGCCGCCTGCCTGCATGAAGGCCGTGGTCCCCGCCTTGCGGACCAGCAGCATATTGCCCGCACCGTCGTCGATTAGCGCGGCAGCGATGCGGATCGGCTCCATTCAGCGCAGGCAGCCATCCAGGCCGTCACCACGGACGGTTCCGATGCGGACGGTGATCGCGTTGCCATAGCGGCGCGTGAAGCCGCGCGGATCGGTGCCGGCGCGCTTCTTGGGAAGCGGCAGGACAGCGGCGATCTGGGCAGCCTCGCGCGGGCTCATCTGCGACGCGTCATGCTTGAAATAGCGCATCGAGCCGGCGTTGACGCCGTAGGTGCCGATCCCCGTCTCCGCGACGTTGAGATAGACTTCCATGATCCGGCGCTTGCCCCAGATATTCTCGATCAGAACGGTGAAATAGGCCTCCAGCGCTTTCCGCGCATAGCCGCCGCCCTGGAACAGGAAGACGTTCTTCGCGGTCTGCTGGCTGATCGTCGAGCCACCGCGGATGCGGCCGCCCTTCTGGTTGCGGGCATAGGCTTGTTCGAGCGCGGCGAAATCGAAGCCATGGTGCGAGCAGAAACGCGCATCCTCGGCAGCGATCGCGGCGCGCGGCATGTCCGGGTCTATGCGGTCGATCGACATCCAGCGTTTGGTGACACCATGGCCCGAAAAGATGTCGCCGATCTGCGTCCAGGTGATCGGCGGGGGCACGAACTTGTAGAGCATCACCATGCCGATCGAGACAGCCAGGAAGGCGAGGACGAGCTTCAGGATCCAGAAAAGGATGCGACGGAGCAGGGGTTTGCGGGGTTTGGCTGTGCGTACTTCTTTCCCCGGCGAAGGCGGGGGGCCAGACTCAGCGTCTGGAAGAAGCGTTGCCGCGCTCGAGTTTGATTCAGGGTGCTTTCGCCGGGGCGATGATTCCTCGCCGAGCGGCCGCAAATCCGGCATCGGCGCGTTGCCGAGATCCGACTGCAGCAGCGTCGTCGCCCGGGGCGTCCACTCGCGCGGACGGGACGTAGAATCGGAAGGCGCCGACGGGATGTCCGCCGGCGCTTCCGGGAGGTGTGGGGCCTCCTCGTCGTTTTGATCACCGTCACCCATGCGCAGGCGTCAGGCGGGGAGGAGCCGCTTTTCGCCGGCGATGCGCATCATCGCCTTTTGCAGCTTCTCGAACGCGCGCACTTCGATCTGGCGGACGCGCTCCCGGCTGACGTCATAGACCTGAGAGAGCTCCTCGAGGGTCTTGGGGTCATCCGTCAGGCGGCGCTCGGTGAGGATGTGCTTCTCGCGCTCGTTGAGGTCCTCCATCGCCGACACGAGCATGTCGTGGCGGACCGTGGCTTCCTGGGCGTCGGCGACGCGCTCGTCCTGGAGCTGATCGTCGTCCTGAAGCCAATCCTGCCACTGGCCCTCGCCATCCTCGCGCATCGGCACGTTGAGCGACGTATCGCCGCCCATCGCCATGCGGCGGTTCATCGAGGTGACTTCGTCCTCGGTGACGCCGAGATCGGTGGCGATCTTGGTGACATGCTCTGGGCTGAGATCGCCATCCTCGAACGCGTCGAGCTTGGCCTTCATCCGGCGCAGGTTGAAGAACAGCTTCTTCTGCGCGGCGGTGGTGCCCATCTTCACGAGGCTCCACGAGCGCAGGATGAATTCCTGGATCGAGGCGCGGATCCACCACATGGCATAGGTGGCCAGGCGGAAGCCCCGATCGGGCTCGAACTTCTTCACGCCCTGCATCAGGCCGATATTCCCTTCCGAGATCAGCTCGGAAACGGGCAGGCCATAGCCACGATAGCCCATGGCGATCTTCGCCACGAGACGCAGATGCGAGGTGACCAGCTGGGCCGCGGCATCCGTGTCGCCATGCTCCTGGAAGCGCTTGGCGAGCATGAACTCCTGCTCGGGGCTCAGGATCGGAAACTTCTTGATCTCGGCCAGATAGCGGTTGAGGCTCTGCTCACCACCAAGCGCGGGGATCGTCGCCGGGACGTTGCTTCCGCTTGCCATGATCACTTCTCCCTTTACTAGGCACGCTTACCCTCAGGCCAGCGCACCGAAAATCATACGATGAGGTTATCGAACAGTTCCTGCATGTCCGCAGGGATTTCGCTTTCGAACGCCAAAGCGGTACTATTGATGGGGTGAATGAACCCCAGATGGGCCGCGTGCAAGGCTTGCCGCCGGAAATTCAAGGTTTCCAGAAGTTCACGGTGGGTCTTGCGGACACTCCCATAAACCGGATCGCCGACGAGCGGATGACCCAAAGAGGCCATGTGCACCCGCACCTGATGGGTACGCCCGGTCTCCAGCCTGCATTCGACCAGCGCGGCGTCGTGAAGTTCTCGAAGCTTGCGCCAATGGGTAACCGCGCGCTTTCCGTTCTTCACGATCGCGACTTTCTTGCGATTGTGCGGCGACCGCGCCAGCGGCGCATCCACGGTACCCTCGGAAAGTCTCAAAAGTCCCGACACGATCGCACGATAGCGCCGGTCGATTGAATGGGCCTTGAACTGCGCGGCCAGCCCGACATGCGCGCGGTCGTGCTTGGCGGCGACCATCAGGCCCGACGTGTTCTTGTCGATCCGGTGAACGATCCCGGGGCGCGCCTCGCCGCCGATGCCCGAAAGCGAGCCGTGGCAATGGTGGAGCAGCGCGTTGACCAGCGTGCCGTCGAGATTGCCGGCGGCGGGATGGACGACCAGCCCGGCCTGCTTGTCGATCACGATCAGGTGCTCGTCCTCGTAGACGATATTGAGCGGGATCTCCTGCGCTTCGTTGTGCGCCGGCTTGGGATCGGGGACCGCCACGCTGTACATCCCGCCGCCCAACGCCTTCTTCGCGGGATCGCGGACCAGGCCCTGGGGTCCGGTGACCGCGCCGCACGAGATCAGCACCTTCAGCCGTTCGCGCGACATGGTCGGCACGGCGTCGGCGAGCGCACGATCCAGACGCCAGCCATCGGCTGTGTCCGCGATGCGTGCTTCGATGATGGAAACCCCCGGATTCATGTTTTATCGTAAATGGGTATGAGGTTCACGATTTCAAGATCTGTACTGATCGGTATCCGACAGATTTCTGCGGTTTCCATGCCCAACGAGGCGTGCGGATTGCTGTTCGGCGGGGACGGTGTGATCGACGCGTTCCAAGCTGTTGAAAATGTTGATGAAGCGCCGGATCGGCATTTCGAGATAGATCCTGTCGCATTGTTTACCGCGCTCCGCGCCGAGCGCGCGGGCGGACCGAAGATCGCCGGATATTGGCATTCGCACCCCAGCGGGGACGCGACGCCTTCGGCAACGGATGCCGAAAGGGCTGCCCCCGACGGCAAGCTGTGGCTCATCGTCGGGGGAGAAGCGGTCACTGCGTGGCGCGCCGTGGAGCGGGGGTCGCTCCACGGGCGCTTCGATCCTGTGGAGATCGACTGACGCTCAGTTGGTGGGCGCCGGCGGCGTCGGGGCATCGGCGGGCGGGGGAGGCGGCGGGCCCATGCGGTGGCCGGGGCCACCGGGACCGCCCGGACCTTCGCGACCCGGGCCGCCCTGAGGACCGCCGTGCGGCCCATGCTGCCAGCCAGGGCCCCCACCGCGACGTCCGCCCTCATGGCCGCGGCCATGACCGCGATGCTCCTCGAAGCGGCCGAAGCGCATCTCTTCGCGCGAGAGCTTGCCGTCCTTGCTGACGTCGAAGCGCTCGAAGCGCGCGGCGGCGGCCTTCATCCACTCGTCCTTGCTGATCGAACCGTCCTTATTGAGGTCGATCTGGTGGTGACGGGGGCCTTCGGCCTTCTCGGCCTTGGGCGGGGTGCGGTCCTGCGGGGCGGCCATCGCGGCGCCGGTGCCGAAGGTGAGTGCGCTGGCTGCGAGCAGCGCGGCGAGTTTCAGTTTCATCATTGCCTTTTCTCCGCTCCAGGTGATGTCTGGATGACGAAGAAATAGGCCTGGCCTGTCGCGAAGGTTTCTCGGGTGGGGGGCGAAATTGTCGCAACTTGTCCGGCACCGCTAGAGCGCGCCGTTGTCCTCGCCGTCCAGCGTGGGCAGGGTGAAGGTGAATTCGGCGCCGCCTTCGGGCGCGTTGGTCGCCGAGAAAACGCCGCCGTGCAGCTCGACGATACGCTTCGAGATCGACAGGCCGATGCCCATGCCTTCGCTCGTGCTGTTCGCCGAGAAGCGCTGGAACAGATGGGCGAGCGCCTCGGGCGGAAGGCCGGGGCCGTTGTCGCGGCACGTCACCTCGACCATCGCATCGTCGGTGGGGCAGGCGGTGATGCAGATGCGCGGCTTTTCCCGGCCGCTGTCACGCAAGGCCTCCACGGCGTTGCGCATCAGATTGACCAATACCTGCTGGACCTGGACGCGATCGACGAAGACGCGAAGATTGGCAGGCTCGACGTCGCAATCGATGTGCGCGGCAAGGCGGCTCGAGCCCACCAGCACCAGCCGCGCGGCATCCTCGATCATCGGCTGGAGCAGCTCGACGCTGCGTTCGGTGTCATTGCGCTCCGTAAAGCTGCGCAGGCGGCGGATGATGTCGCCGGCATGCATCACCTGCTCGCGGGCATTGCCGACCAGTTCGGTGCCCGGCCCCTCGGTGCCGGTCTTGCGCGCGAGCATGGCAGCGGCGGACAGGTAATTGGCGGCGGCGGTGAGCGGTTGGTTGAGTTCGTGCGCGAGATCGGCGGCGGCTTCGCCCATCGCGCTCTGGCGGGCGAGATGGGCGAGCTCAGAATTGAGCTGGGCCACCTGGTCTTCGACGGTGAACTGCGCGGACATGTTGCGCACGAAGATAGTCAGGCAGCGGGTATCGGCTGCCTGGACCCGGCCGGCGCGCGCTTCGAGGGGAAACAGCGAGCCATCGCTGCGCTGCCCGACAGCGCTGAGCGGCTCGGCATTCCAGGGATCGGGCTCGCGATCCTGCAGGGCCGCGAGTTCGGCCTCGTAGCGCGAGGCATGGGCCTGGGGGGCGAGCAGAGTCACGGGCTTGCCGATCACATCCTCGGCGCGATAGCCCCATAGCCGCTCGGCAGCGGCGCTGAACTCGACGATCGTGCCGGATTCCTCGATCAACATGACTGCATCCGGCACCATCGCCAGCACTGCGCTCAGCTTCGCCTCGCGAACGGCGAGTGCGCGGCTTTGCGCGTCGGCATGGCGGATCGCGCGCACCAGCACGCCCGCGAGAATCAGCACATTGCCGGCCAGGACCAGGAATTGCGCCGCGCCGAAGCCGAGCAGGTCCGTCCGATAGGCTGCGAAGCCGGCCAGCGAGGGGAGGGCGGGCAGGATGATGATCGCCGGGGTGAGCCGGATGAGCAGGTGCCATCCGCGCTCGCCGCTATGGCGCCGCATGGCGTAGAGGATCACGCCGGTCGCGGGGAGCAGTGCGATCGCGCTCGAAACCGCGGAGCGCCCGAGAAAGGCGGGAGAGGTGCCTCCCGGTTCGGCGAGCAGCGCCGTGGTGGCCAGGAGGGTGAGCGCGATCGACGCGCTCGACAGGATGATGGCGAAGACGCGGTGAATCTGGCGCTCCGAGGTAACGGCCAGCGCGGCGAGTGCTCCGATTCCCGCCACCGCCATCGTGCCGCCGGGGCTGAGCCCGTTGTTGCGCACGCCGAGCCGCTGCACGGTCTCGTAGAAGAAGAACCGCTCCACCGCTATCGCGCCGGTCAGATACTCCACCGCGATCAGGGTGAGCAGGATGGCGGCGGGGACGAGGACGATCCTTGTCAGCCAGCGGCGTCCGCTCACTGCCAGGAACGCCGCGGACGTTACCAGGCAGCCATTGATCGCGCTCAGCGGCGCGACGGCATAGTCGGGATTGCCGAACCCGCGCAGCACCGGCACTTCGAGCAGCCAGCCAAGCAATGGCAGCGACAGGATCACGCAGCCGATCGCCGTTAACCATTGCGGCAGGGCGGTCGCGCCGAGGCCGGTCCAGCCGGGGCCGGGAATCGTCTCGCCTCTGTTGTTCGCCGCACTGCGCGTCATGTTGGTTCCGGAGGTTGGGCAATGCCCATAGCTTCATATTGTAGCAGCAGCGTCGCGGGGCGGGTAATCCGGAAAAGACCGCAGGCGT
This sequence comes from Sphingomonas sp. GW821-FHT12D09, assembly GCF_058807215.1. Classification (NCBI taxonomy): domain Bacteria; kingdom Pseudomonadati; phylum Pseudomonadota; class Alphaproteobacteria; order Sphingomonadales; family Sphingomonadaceae; genus Sphingomonas; species Sphingomonas sp. GW821-FHT12D09. The sequence continues at coordinate 154,812 of NZ_JBXAQL010000005.1, forward strand.
CCGCGGAACGTTTCGGCGGCGCAACCCGTTGATGGGGAAACCCTGAACGGAGAGCGTGCCGATGCTTTGGACAATCGTCGTAATTCTGCTGGTGCTGTGGCTGCTGGGCTTCTCCCTGCACATCGGCGCGGGCCTGATCCACATCCTGCTGGTCGTCGCTCTGGTGATCGGCCTGATCCAGCTCTTCACGGGCCGCAAGGTCGTCTAGACGGGTATATTGAAGAACAGCGCGAGCTGGGACCTCTCGGCGATCCGTGCCGCCTTGGCCTGAAGGGCCATGGCGAGCGCGGGCGCCGGTAGTTTGCGTGTTTTCGTCCATTAGAGCGAGCCGGCGGCTGATGAACTACGCCTTGTGATGCTCTGATGCCTCGCGCACATAGGGACGATATGCGCGCCGCCCATGGCGGCCTAGTCCCCAATTGGGCCGAGATAGGCATCGCCATAGACCGCCCGACGAAAGTCGCGGTGGAGCGTGGCCTGGAAAGGCTTGGTCTGGACGAACAACACCGCGGCCAGCTTGTTGGCGGGGTCCACCCAGAACAGGGTGGATGCCGCGCCGTCCCAGAAGAATTCGCCCAGGGCGCCGCGGTTTTCCTCGGCGCCCTTTGGCTGTCCGATACGTACGGCGAAGTCGATGCCGAAGCCGACATTGCCCTTGCTCGGTAGCCAACTCTTCTCGGTGATGCGCGGATCAAGCTGGTTGGTGGACATCAGCCGCACGGTGGAGGGTTTTAGGATGCGCACGCCGTCCAGCATGCCTTGCCCGAGCAGCATGCGGGTGAAACGCATATACTCGTCGATCGGCGCGACGATGCCGGCGCCGCCCATCGTCATCGCCGGGCGCGGGAAGTTGCGGGCGCGGGTGATCGCATCGGCCTCGCGGACAAGTTTCTTGTCGGCACCTAGGATGTAGGTGGCGGCGAAGCGATCGAGCCGTGCGTCCGGCTGGGTCCAGCCCGCTTCCCTGATGCCGAGCGGGTCCAGCACATGCTGGCGGACATATTCCTCGAACTTCTGGCCCGAGAGCTTCTCGACGAGCAGCGCCTGCACATCGACCGCCGAGCTGTAGCGCCATTCGCTGCCGGGCTCGAAGAGAAGCGGGACATGGGCGAGGCGATGGCCGAACTCGGTGAGGTCATGGCCGAGCCCCAGCGGGTCTGCGGCGGCAAAGGCCTTTTCCGCGGCGCTCGCGCCGTCGCCATAGGCGAAGCCGGCGGTATGGCGAAGGACGTCGCGGATCGTCACCGGGCGCTTAGAGGGGCGCCAGAGAGGCTGGCCGGCGGCATCGGCGCCGTCCTGGACCAGCATCGTAGCGAATTCGGGGAGGTAGCGGGAAAGCGGATCGTCGAGCCCGAACTTGCCCTGTTCCCAGAGTTGCATCAGCGCGGTGCCGGTGACCGGCTTGGTCATCGAATAGACCTGGACCAGCGTGTCGCGCCGCATCGGGCGGTTCGCCTCGCGATCGGCGAGGCCCGTGCTGCCGAAATATACTTCGCGACCGTCCTTCCACACCAGCGCCTCGACACCGGTCGCACGGCCGCTCCTTACCATATCGGCGAGGGCGCGATCGATGCGGGCCTTGTCGATGCGGAAGCTAGCGGTGGCGGCGGGTTTCTCCTGGGCAGGCGCGGGCAGGGGCTGCGCGATCAGCAGCGCGGCGAGGATGGGCAGGACCTGTCGCATATGCTCTCCCTCATTTCAATTTTGCGGCGATGGTAGCGCTACCGCCGCGGCGCACACAAGCACGACCTTTGTCGCGGCCGGAGGCACGCGCTTGCAGCATGGCGCGCCCTGCGCCAAAGAGGCTGGACCTCGCGGGAGCCTGCACCTTGAACATCAGCCCGACCGATTTCGCCAGCCTGCTCTGCTCGCGGCTCTGCCACGATCTGCTGAGCCCGGTGGGGGCGCTCAACAACGGGCTGGAACTGCTCGCCGACGAGCATGATCCCGAGATGCGCGCGCGCTGCCTGGAGCTCCTCAACGAGAGTGCCAAGGCGAGCGCCAACAAGCTGAAATTCTTCCGCCTGGCGTTCGGCGCGGCCGGCGGTTTCGGCGAGACCGTCGACACGCGTGAGGCGCAGGCGGCGATCGAGGGGCTGTTCGGCGAGAACCACCGCGTCAATGTCGGCTGGATGGTCGAGGATCCTGTCCTGCCCAAGCAGGCGATCAAGGTACTGATGAACTTGTCGCTGATCGGCGGCGACGCGCTGATCCGCGGCGGGCAGCTCGATATCGGTGCGGAGATCGTCGATGGGGCGATCGAGATCGTCGTGCGCGCCGATGGCCCGCGCATCGTGCTCGACCCCGAGCTGCGCAGCGCGCTGGCCGGCGGCAAGGACGACCTGCCGATCACCCCGCGCGCGGCGGCGGCGTACCTCGTCCATGCGCTGGTGACGCAGGGTGGCGGCGTGCTCCAGGTTAGCCCGCCCGATGCCGAAGTGCTGCTGTTCGGGGCGAGCTTCAAGGTCGCGTGATGCTCGCGGGGCGCGACTGGTCCGGGCATGCCGGGGCGGCTCCCGAGGTGATAGCGGTGCTGCGCGAGATTGCACCGATCCCGTTGCCGGCGGCCTATGTCGCGCTGCTTGAATTCAGCAATGGCGGGGAGGGGCCATTGTCGGTCCAGCCCCTGAATTTCTGTCTCTATCCCGCTGAGGACGCGGCGCAGTTCGAGCGCGAGGGCGCGTATCACGAATTCTTTCCGGGCTACTTCATCATTGGCAGCAATGGCGCCGGCGAGGCGATCGCGATCGACACGGCCGATCAGGGCAGGGGGATCGTACATTTCGACATGGTCAATTCCCACCTTGAGGAGAGCGTCGTCCCGCTTGCGGCGAATTTCGATGCGTTCCTCGATCTGATCGGACGGGAATAAAGCGCGAACGAACCCTTAAGGGTTAACAGCAGCTTGGCCGATGCGGGCCCTTAAGGTTTCCTAGGGATAACCACCCTTCGGAGTCGCATCCATGTTTCTCGATACTGGGCCGCTCGGGCCCAGCTGGGGCGAAACGCCCCAGCCCTTGTGCAAGAGCTGCCGCCAGCCGATCCTCGATCATCACCATACCCAGGACGTCCAGTTCCCGGACCATGCCGATAGCGCCGACATGAGCGGGCGCTACCATGCTGCCTGCGCCAAGCCCTTTGCAAGCATCGCGTATGCGCTCGACATGCTGAGCCGGTTTCGCTGCTGACTACTGTTGTAGTTGAATAACACGCATCGCCATGACATGTTCGCGTATCTTGAGCAGGGAGATGCGGATGCGTAGTTGGAGAATGGCGGCGTGCGCGTTGGCGCTTGGCACGGCAACGCCTTGTGCTGCGCAATCCTATCACGACCTGGTCGATGCGAGCGAAGGGTTCAACGGCGTCGCGCTGGTCGGCACCGGACGCCACGTCGCCTATGTCGAGGGTATCGGCCAGGCGGATGCCGAGCACGGCGTGCCGATTCTGCCCGGCACCCGGTTCGAAACGGGATCTGTGTCCAAATGGATCGCCTCGATCATCATCCTCAAGCTGGTCGATGAGGGCAAGCTAGACCTCGACGCGCCGATCATCCGTTATCTGCCAGAATATCGCGCCGATACCGGCGCCAGGCTCACTCTGAAACGCTTGATGAGCCATTCGAGCGGGGTGCCCAACCAGGTGCTCGAAGCGCGCAAGGACATCCAGTCGCGCGGGGTCGAGCTCGATCAGATGGAAGCGGTGCGCCGCTATGCCAGCGGCGATCTCGCCTTCGAGCCCGGCACCGCCTGGGACTATTCGCACTCCAACTGGATTCTCGCCAAGGCGATCGTCGAGCGCGTGAGCGGCGTGCCCTATGCGACGCTGGTCGAGCGGTTGCTGGTCAAGCCGCTCGGGCTGAAGGACAGCGGCATCTATCGCGGCGATTCAGGCGGCATGAAGGGTATGGCGCTGGGCTATGCGACGCTGGTGCCCGCGCCGGTGCGCAAGCCGAACCCGACCCCCGATTTCATGGCCATGGCCGGCGGCTTCTACACCAGCGCGCCAGACCTGATGACGCTGATGGACGCGGTGCTGGACGGCAAGCTGCTCAGCCCCGCGTCGCGCAAGGCGCTGATGACGACGCTGATGCCCGACCAGCGTTATGCCCTGGGCGGCCGAGTGCGGATCGAGAAGATCGCGGGCAAGGATCGCGAGGCGGCGTGGGAAGACGGCTCGAACGGCGGCTTCCGCATGCTCGCGCACCGCGTGCTCGCCGACGGGCATACGGTCATCGTGTTCAGCAACGCCAGTTACGACTATCAGAAGCTCGGCGACCTGGGCGCGCGCCTGCTCGATGCGAGCTACGATATACCCGCCAAGCAATAGCGCCGAGTGCTAACGCCCTTTTAACCACCGAGAGCGCAGAACGGCCCGGCAAATTTGCTTATCCGGGGCCCCATGGACGACCTGCTACAGGAATTCATCGCCGAGACGCGAGAGACGCTCGAAGCGCTTTCGGGCGAAATCGTCGCGTGGGAGGCGCATCCCGAGGATCGCGCCCGGCTCGATGCGATCTTCCGCTTCGTGCACACGGTGAAGGGAAGCTGCGGCTTCCTCGATCTGCCGCGGCTCGGCCGGCTCAGCCATGCGGCCGAGGACGTGCTGGCCCAGGTGCGCGAAGGCGAACGTTCGCCGGACCGCGCGCTGGTCAATGCCGTGCTGGCGGTGGTCGACCGGATCGGCGAACTGGTCGAGGCGATCGAATCGGGCACGGGCCTGAGCGATACCGGCGACGAGCTGCTGATCGCCGCCCTTGCCGAAGGCGCCGAGGAAATCGCACAGGCCGGCCCCGCCGCGCCGCGTGCGCCGGCCCGCAGCGTCCGCCTGAACGTCGAGCTGCTCGACCGGATGATGTCCGGCATGTCGGACATGGTGCTGGCGCGCAACGAGCTGTCCCGGCGCCTGCGCCAGGGGGAAGTCGATCCCGCGATCGAGGCCGCGCTCGAGCGCCTGTCGCTCACCGTGGGCGAGATGCGCGACACGGTGACGCGCACCCGCATGCAGAAGATCGACGCGCTGTTCTCCGCGTTGCCGCGCATGGTGCGCGACACCGCGGCGGGGCTGGGCAAGTCGGTGATGCTTCAGGTCGAGGGCTCGGACGTCGAGCTCGACCGCGAGATGATCGAAGTGATGCGCGACCCGCTGGTCCACATCATCCGCAATTCCATCGACCATGGCATCGAAGCGCCGGGCGAGCGCCGCGCGAGCGGCAAACGCGAGAATGGCCGCCTGTCGGTCTCGGCGCGCCAGTCGGGCAACCAGATCATCATCGAGATCGTCGATGACGGCCGCGGCATCGACACCGAGCGGCTGATCCAGAAGGCCGTGGCGAGTGGCCGCGACGAGAGCCAGCTGCGCAAGCTTTCGAACCGCGCCAAGCTCGACCTGGTCTTCGAGGCGGGGCTTTCGTCCAAGGACTCGGTGAGCGAGATTTCCGGACGCGGTGTGGGCATGGACATCGTCCGCGCCTCGATCGAGCAGATCGGCGGCCGGGTCGAACTCGACAGCACGCCCGGCAAGGGCCTGCGTATCGCCATCCATGTGCCGCTGACGCTCTCGATCATCTCGACGATCGTGGTGGGCGTGGGCGGCCAGCGCTTCGCGATCCCGCGCCAGTCTATCGAGGAGATCGTGACCGAACGCGGCGAGGCGATCCGCGTCGATGTGATCGGCGGCTCGCCGGTGGCTTCGGTGCGCGAGCGCCGCATGCCGCTTATCCATCTTTCCGACATGCTCGGCCTGCCGCCCGACGCCTCGCGCGACGAAGGCGCGCAGATGCTGGCCATCGTCAGCGTGAGCGAGGGCAGCTACGCACTCGCCGTCGAGACGGTGCTCGACAATGAGGAGCTGGTGATCAAGCCGGCTTCGCCCGCCGTCATGTCCACCGGCCTTTATGCCGGCCAGACGCTGCCTGATTCGGGTCTTCCGATGCTGCTGCTCGATTGCGCCGGCATGGCCAAGGTCGCCGGGCTCGATTTCAGCCGCGGCGAGCAGATCTTCGAAGAGGAAGAGGAAGTCACAGAGGCCCCGGGCCTGCCGGCCCTGCTGTTCCGCGACCTCGACGGCGTGCGCCGCGCGGTGCCGCTGGCGGCGGTCGACCGGGTCGAGCAGGTCGATGCAACTAATGTCCGCTTCGCCGCCGGCCGCTTCCGCGTGACGATCGACGACCGCATCCTGCCGCTCGCCGCGCATGGCGACCTGGAGGGGTTGGAGCGGATCAACGTGCTGCGCCTGAAGGACGGCACCAACGAAGTGAGCTATGCGATCCAGGAGGCGCTCGACATCGTCGTGCTGCCCGAAGCAATCGCGCCGGCGCGCGAGCCGGGGCCGATCGCGGGCGTCGTGCTGGTCGATGGCGAGCAGATCGAGCTCGTCGACATGCTGTGGATCTTCAACGAGCATGCCGAGCGCGAAGTGGAAGACACGTCGCCGCTTTGCCTGATCGCGGGCGACAGCGACGGGTGGATGGCCTCGTTCGTGAAGCCGCTGCTCGAAGCTTCGGGCTACCGCGTCGCGCTGAAGCTTGCCGTGGGCGAGGCCCCGGCGGTGGTGCTTTCGTCCGAGGACACGCCCACCGGCGGCGAGGCGGCTCCGGTCGTGCGCCTGCGCAGAAAGCGCGCATCGGGCGGGTCGGGCGACGATAGCGTCTATAGATATGACAGGGCCGGACTTCTTTCCGCGCTCGAAGCCCGGGTTTCCTCCGGCAAGGCAGGCCGCTGATGTCGCATCTCTATCTCATTGCCCAGATTGCCGGGCGCGCCGTTGCGATCGATTCCGAGCAAGTGGAATCGGTGGTCGATATCGGTGAAGTGACCGCGGTGCCTTGCGCCTCGGTACATGTCCGCGGCCTTGCCGCGCTGCGCAGCCGCGTGGTGACGGTGGTCGACACCCAGTCGGCACTCGGCATGGCAGGCGGCAGCACTGCCCGCCGCGCGGTGATCACCCATGTCGAGGGACATCATTATGCGATGCTCGTCGATGCGCTGGATGATGTCGCGCCGTTCGAGCTTCTGCCGCTCGCCAGCGGCGTGGCGCTCGATCCGGCCTGGCGCGGTGCGGGGCGCGGGATCGTGGAGCGGGACGGCGAGCCGATCCTGGCGATCGATCTTGCCAGCCTGGTTCCCGGCCACGCCATCGTGAATTGATTTAGTCCGAGATTAACGTGGCGCTTACGCCTTTCGTGCACTGTCCACTCCTACCTAGACACCTGAAAGCGGGGAACAGGGGAAAATGAAGACTTGTCTGGTCGTCGATGATTCCAAGGTGATCCGGAAGGTTGCCCGGCACATCCTGGAGACTCTCGACTTCGAAGTGCGCGAGGCCGGTGACGGCCGTGAAGCGCTCGACTCCTGCCTGCAGACCCCGCCGGATGTTATCCTGCTGGACTGGAACATGCCCGTGATGAGCGGCATGGACTTCCTGCGCGCGCTCAAGGATTCGGGGCTGCCGACGCGCCCGAAGGTAGTGTTCTGCACCACCGAGAACGGCATGGCCTATATTCGCGCTGCCATCGAGGCGGGTGCGGACGAATATGTCATGAAGCCGTTCGACCGCGAAACGCTCGAGAGCAAGCTGCAGATCGTCGGCGTCGCGTAAGCGGCGCACTCAAGGAGCCACACGTGGCGCACGCACATCTTGCGGACACCGGGTTCGGCGGCACCACCGCCGGGCTGGCGCAGGTGCTGATCGTCGACGATTCGGTCGTCGCACGGTCGGTGCTGGGGCGCATGGTGGAAGGCACGCGGCGATTCCGCGTTGCCGCTGCCTATAGCGACGTCCGCGCGGCGCTCGACTATCTCAAGAACCATTCGGTAGACATCATCCTGCTCGACATCGAAATGCCCGGGATCGACGGCCTCACCGCGCTGCCTGACATGATCGCGGCAGGGCGGGGAGCCAAGGTGCTGATCGTCTCCTCGGCGGCCGAACAGGGCGCTGCGGTGAGCGTGCAGGCATTGGCGCTGGGTGCCGCGGATACGCTGGTGAAGCCCGGCATCGGCGCGTTCGGCGGCCGTTTCGCCGAAGTGCTCGAGGAGCGGCTCTCGCGCCTGATCGAGGCGCATGGCCATAGCGAAGTCCATCATCATCACGGCCCCGTCGCGGCGCCCGACGATTTCGACCTGGTCGCGATCGGCGCATCGACCGGGGGCATCCACGCGCTGAGCCAGCTGCTCCGCGCGATCCCGGCGAGCTTCCAGGTGCCGATCCTGGTGACCCAGCATCTGCCGTCCAGCTTCATGACCTATTTCGCCACCCAGCTCGCCGTGCTCGGCGGGCGGCCCTGCGAAGTCGCGACCGATCGCATGCGCATACGGCCCGGCCGGATCATCGTGGCGCCCGGCGATGCCCATATGCGCGTCGTCCGCATGTCCGACGGCGCGGCGATCCGGCTGACCCACGAAAAGTCCCTGAGCGGCTGCATGCCCTCGGTCGATCCGATGTTCGAGAGCGTCGCCGAAGTGTTCGGCAATCGTGCGCTCGGCGTCGTGCTCAGCGGCATGGGCCGCGACGGCTGCGAAGGCGCCAAGTACCTTATCGATTGCGGCGGGCGCGTGCTGGCACAGGACCGGGACAGCTCGGTGGTGTGGGGCATGCCCGGTGCGGTGGCCAATGCCGGCCGTGCCAGCGCAGTGATGCCGCCGGACGAGATCGGGCGGCTGATCGCCCGCCGGGGAGGCGCGGCGTGATCCCGCCCGCCACCACGCCGATCGCCTCGCAAGGGGCAATGAACATGCTCGCCGCGCTACTGGAGCAGCGCGCGGGCCAGCAGATCGCGGCGAACCGCACCTGGCGGATCGAAACGGCGTTGAAACCGATCCTTCGCGAGAAGGGTCTGGCGAGCCTGGACGAGCTTGTTGCCAAGCTCATCACGGCGCGGACAGGGGAGTTGGCGGACTTGGTAGTCGATGCGCTTCTCAATCAGGAGACGAGCTTCTTCCGCGACGCGGCGGTGCTCGACATGATCGCGGACGCCGCCCAGGCGATGCAGGCCCAAGCGGGTCACCGCCGCCTGCGCATCTGGTCGTCGGGCTGTTCGACGGGGCAGGAGCCGCTGAGCCTGGCGATGCTGTTCTCGGAACGTGGCATGCCCGACCCCGAGATCGTGGCGACCGACGTCTCGCCGGCGGCGTTGGCGCGTGCCCGTAGCGGCCGCTTCTCGCAGTTCGAGATCCAGCGCGGGTTGCCGGTGCGGCGGATGATGACCTGGTTCGACACGGTCGGCGCCGATTGGGTCGCCAAGCCCGAACTGGTCCGCAAGCTCCAGTTCCGCCAGCACAATCTCACCCAGGATGCGGCACCGCCGGGTGCCTTCGACATCATCCTGTGCCGTAACGTGATGCTTTATTTCTCGCCTGCGGTACGCCGCCAGGTGTTCGACACGCTGGCCTCCGCAATGCGGCCGGGCGGCTTGCTGGCGTTGGGCGCGGGCGAGACGGTGATCGGCCAGACCGATCATTTCACGCCGTGCGAGACCTATCGCGGCTTCTATCGCGGAGTCGATGTACCCGGGATGCGCGCGGCGGGTTGATCCCGCCGCCGAACCGGCTAGCTTCCGGCGCGATGCATAACGGCCTGACCTTTATCGACGCGCCGTCGCCAAATTTCGACGAGCGCGCGCTGCCGGTGACGATGATCGTGCTCCATTACACCGGCATGGAAAGCGCCGAGGCGGCGCTCGCGCGGCTGCGCGACCCGGAGGCCAAGGTCTCCGCGCACTATCTTGTCGACGAGGACGGCGCGATCCACCGGCTGGTGCCCGAGGCCAAGCGCGCCTGGCATGCCGGCCGCGCGCATTGGCGCGGCATCAAGGACATCAATTCGGCCTCGGTGGGCATCGAGATCGTCAATCCCGGCCATGACCATGGCTATCGCCCGTTCCCGGCGGAGCAGATGGGTACGCTGATCCCGCTCGTGGCAGAGATCAAGGAGCGCTACGGCATCACCCGCGGCAATGTCGTCGGCCATTCGGACGTGGCGCCGGCGCGCAAGCAGGATCCGGGCGAACTGTTCAACTGGCACGCGCTCGCACGGCTGCGACTGGCGCTGCCACGGCCGACCAAGAGCCTGGTCGATCCCGGCTGGCCCGATGCCGGCTTCATCATGGCCCTGGAGCGCTTCGGCTATGACGTGACCGACGAGCGGGCTGCGGTCACCGCCTTCCAGCGCCGCTTCCGCCCGGAGATGATCGACGGCGAGATCGACATGGAATGCCGCTGCCTCCTGCTCGCGCTGCTGCTGCCCAAGCCCCAGGGGGACGAATAGGGTTTACGCGCCTTGCACCAGCTCCGTCGAGATATCTGCAAGTAAAGGATGATCTTATAGGAGGCCGGGAGGCTTGTACCTTGATCAATAGCGGAATCAGACCGGCGATGACCACGATTGGCCCCGTGCGCGTACGGCTGGCCGGCGTGGTCCACGGCGATGCGGACGGCCATCAGTCGATCAACTCGCCCAAGGTGACCGAGGCAGTCGCCCAGTTGCGCCAGGCGGCGCGACTGAAGGGGGCGGACGATGTCGTCGCCGTCTCCTCCGACTATCGGCGGGCCGCGCTGGCGGCGGGACCGCTCACCACCCAGTGGAGTATCGTGGTCGAGGCCTATGGCACTGCGGTGTCGCGCGGCGAGGCGGCTCAGGCCGCCGAGGCGGTGAGCCAGGCGCAGCCCGACGCTTGAAGTCCTGCGGATAGCCGCTAGAGCGGTCCCCGCCAGAGGGTTGGGCGGCCGCGGGTGCGCAAGCACGCGAGGAAAGTCCGGGCTCCACGGAAACACGGTGCCGGGTAATGCCCGGCGGGGGCGACCCCAGGGAAAGTGCCACAGAGAGCAGACCGCCCACTGGTCTTTCGAGACTAAGGGCAAGGGTGAAAGGGTGCGGCAAGAGCGCACCGCGCGACCGGTAACGGAAGCGGCATGGTAAACCCCACCGGGAGCAAGACCGAATAGGGGCGGCGTATAGGCCTGGTTCCGGCCTGTCGCCCGGGTTGGTTGCTGGAGCGGCGGAGCAATCCGTCGCCTAGAGGAATGGTCGCACATCGCCGAAAGGCGAGGACAGAACCCGGCTTATAGACCCTCTGGCATTTTTACGGGACAGCGTGAGGCGAGCGCACGCTTGCGCCTGCGGGCCGAGTGTCTATCTGGGCGGGATGGCAAGATCGACACGCTCGACCGACTGGGGTTTTCCGCGCTGGCGCGCATATGGCGCCGAGCGCGAGGCCGTGCAGGTCCGCATGTGCGACCGTCATGGCTGCGATCAGCCCGGCGACCGGCCCGCGCCCAAATCGCCCAACAGCCCCGAGCGCTGGTATTTCTGCGAGACGCACGCCGGCGAGTATAACCGCAACTGGGACTATTTCGCCGGCCTCACTGCCGAGGAAGCGGCCGAGCGCGAGGCAAACGAGCGGCGCGACGCTTCAGGCTTCACCGAGGCCAAATATAATGGCTGGGCAGGGCCGGGCGACGGCAGCCGCTCGCGCGACGAGATGAAGGCACTGGAAGTGCTCGAGCTTGAGGTCGATGCCGATTTCGAAGCGGTACGCCTCGCCTGGCGCCGGCTCGCCAAGGCCAGCCATCCCGATGTGAAGCCGAACGACGCCGAAGCGGCCAAGCGTTTCCAGGCGATCCAGGCGGCGTACGACGTGCTCAAGGCCGCGGAGGAGCGGCGTACCTGGAAGGGCGATTGAGCAAACTTCGCGTCCATTCGAACTGGGAACATGCCGTTCTCGTCTGCGCGAAATGCTCGAAGAAGCTGGACGGCGGCTTCGGGCCCAAGGGCAGGCAATCGCTCGCCAAGGCGTTGCGCAAGCATCTCGGACTTAAGAAGGGCCGAAAGGGCGAGGCGGGGATCGTCGAAGTGAAATGCCTGGGCGTCTGCCCGCGCGGCGCAGTGACGGTGATCGATGCCGGCGGACCGAAGGAGTGGTTGCTGGTGCCGAAGGGCGCGGATCTGGACCGGGTGGCGGAAGAGCTGGGGCTGGGGCGGGACTAGCCCTACTTGTTCCCTTCCCTTCCAGGGAAAGGAGTGAGAAGGTGCTTTGCCTTAGGCGTACCGCTCCGCAGTTGCCCGAACCAGCGCGATCATGTTCGGGATGCCCTGGGTCCGGTTCGAACTCAGCTGGTTCTTCAAGTCGAACGGTGCCAGCGCGCCTTCGATATCGGTTGCCAGTATCTCGGCCGGAGTCCTGTCCTGCACCGTGAGCAGCACCAGCGCGATGATGCCCTTGGTGATCGCCGCGTTGGAATCGGCGAGGAAATGGAGCCGGCCATCGTCCAGGCGGGTGGGGTAGACCCACACTGCCGCCGAGCAGCCGCGAACCAGCGTCGCATCGGTCTTTAGGGCCTCGGGCATTTGTTCGAGGCCGCGGCCCAGATCGATCAACAGGCGATAGCGGTCATCGGCTTCGAGGAACGCATATTCGTCCTGCAGATCGGCGAGGTTGGTCATGTCCTCGCCGCTAGCCGGGTGGGCCTCAGAGGTCCACCCCGGCCGCGATCGCTTCGAGCTTGCGGATGCGCTCCTTGAGATCGGCGATCTCGATCCGCGAGCCTGCGGTGGGCGCGCCGATCGGGGCTGCATCCGGGGCGTGGAGCGTATTCAGCTCCTGGCGCTTCAGGGCCAGCCAGCCGCGCCAGCCCGAGAGCCCGGCGGTGGTGATCATGCCGATCCCGGCTAGGCCGGAGACGGCGAGGGTGAGGTACAGTGTCGGATCTTGGGTCACGTCATGCCTCCCTGGTCTGACGTCAGTTTTTGTCGCGCAGCGACTCGATCTCGCGGTCGAGACGGACGCTGCCTTCGGTGTCGGTAACCACGCGCTCGAGGACCTGGACGCGCTCCTTGAGAGCGCGGATCTCGTCCTTGAGGCGGGCATTCTCGACGGCAGAGGTCTTGTCGGCGGTGTCGCCGCGATAGACTTCGTTGCCGTCCCTGTCCTTGTGGATCCCGTAGCGCGCCTTGAGCACGCTGCCGATCGTGACGATCACGATAATCGCGACAACCATCTCGAACGGGTTCATTCCACTGCTCCTTCAAACACGCTTGGCGAGGTTAGTTCTGTTGCGCGATCCGGGCCTGCCGCTCGGCGCGGCGGACGGGACGATCACGCTTTTCGGCGAGCACAATAGCTCCCCCGCACAGTGCCGTCAGCACTGCGACCATCATTATGGCGGCGATCATGTTGGACTTCCTCTTGCTTGCAGCGCTGGGCGCTGCGGGCTCTTTACTGGCGGCGCGCCTTGGCGCCGCGGTGGATCTTCAATTCAGCGGGCTGTCGTCCCGCAGGCTTTCAATCTCGTTGGCGAGGTCGACACCCTTGTCGGTGACGATCCGCTCCAGGACCCGCACCCGCTGCTCCAGCCTCTCGGTCTGGGCGGCGTATTGGGCGGCCTTTTCGGCGACCATCTGGGCTTCGAGCTCCATCTTGCGCTGCTGCAGCGCGAGCCAGGGCTTGATGAACACCCCGCCCAGTATGGCCAGCAGGCCGCACGAGATGCCCAGGATGGGAATGATGAGCGGGTTGATCACCGTCTGAACTCCTCAGTTACGCGGGCCGCGCAGCTGCTCGATCTCACGGTCGAGCATGTGCGAGCTGTCGGTCACGATCCGCTCGACATTGGCGAGTCGGTCCTTGATCGCGCCGAGCTCGGCACGGAGCTGGGCGTTTTCCTGGCTCAGGAGCTTGATCCGCTCCATCGCCTCTTCGTTCTTTCGCGGATAGACCGCCTGGCCCCAGCTTCCGTCCAGCGGGTAGCCGTGCTTGATCCGCATCCAGGTGGTGACCACCCAGCCGGCGACCCCGGCCACGCCGATGATCGCGATCATCGGTGCGAAGTTGGTGAAGAGCTGAACCTTGTCCATTTTCCCCTGTTCCTTTTATTTTCTCAGCGCAGGCTATCGATTTCGCGGGCCACGCGCTCTGCGGGATCGGTGGCGATCCGTTCGAGCACTGCGATCCGCTCTTCGAGCCGCGAGATCTGCCCGGTCAGCCGCTCATTCTCCGTGGAGAGAAGCGCGATCTTGCGATCGATCTCGAGGCTCTCGCCCCGTCGCTGGCCCCGATAGCTGCGGCCGCTGCAATTCTCGTCCTCGACCGGATAGCCGTGCTTGGCGCGGACCCAGGTCTGGAAGGCTCTGGACGCCATCACTGCGGCGACGATCAGAACCGGAACCAGCCAACCGAACTCCCTCATGTCTTCCTCCTTGACTGCCTGGCGCTCAGCGCAGGCTGTCGATCTCTGCTTCGAGCCGGTGCGGCTGATCGGTGATGATCTTTTCCAGCACGGCGAGGCGGCGATGCATTTCGAGCGTTTCGCGGCGCTGCTGGCGGTTTTCCTCCAGCGCTTCCGCAGGCGGTGCGGCTTGCGCGATCTGGGCCAGTGCGCGCTTCACCTTGCGGTTCGCGAAGAACTGGATGGCCAGGGTGCCCGCGATCCCGGTGAGCATCCCCATGATGAAATATGGCGTCGGATCCATGTCTCTTCCCCTTTTGACGGCCTGCGCTCAGCGCAGGCTGTCGATCTCGTCGGCGAGGCGCGTGTTGCGTGCCGTGTAGTACATCTCGATGTCGGCCATACGACGGTCGATGTCGCGGAACTTGGAGCGGACCTCGGCGGTCGTGCGGCTCGGGTTGGAGCGGACGCCCTGCCAGAACTTCGCCTCTTCGGGGCCCTGGTAGAGGCCGTAGGGCTTGGTCGGTGCCATCCAGGCGATCAGCACATAGCCGACCACGTTGATCGGGAAGATCCCGAAGGACAGCAGCACGAAGCCGAGGCGAAGCCAGATGACGTCGATGCCGGTATAGTCCGCAAGCCCCGAGCATACGCCCAGCCACTTGCCATTGGCCTTGTCGAGGTAGAATTTGGTGCGGCTCGACATGATCAATTCCTCCTCGTGATATCGTAGGGGCTCTCCTCTGGACGCTGGTCGCGGAGGGGCCGGAAGTCGGGGTTGTCGGCGGCGAGGATGCGCTCGATCGTGATCAGGCGCTCTTCGAGCTGGCGGGCGGTGTAGTGCAGCTCGTCGAGCAGCTTCTCATCCTCACCCGTGATCGTCGCCGACTGCTTCCACTTGGTGATGTAGTGCATGATCACCCAGGGGAGCCCGATGAAGAGCATCCCCACGATCATGATCGGAAGAAAGACGTCCTCCATCGCTTAGGCTCCCTTTGCCAAGCGGGCCTTCAGAGCCTCGAGCTCGGCATCGACCTTCTCCGACGAGCGGAGTTCGGCGATTTCCTCGTCGAGCGACTTCGGTGCGCCACCCAGACCGGCGGCATCGGCGCGGCCCTCGGCCATGTCGACCCGGCGCTCCAGCACGTCGAAGCGCGAGAAGGCGTCCTGCATGCGGCTGCCATTGGTCATCTCGCGCAGGCGCACCCGGTTGTTGGCGCTTTCCAGTCGCGTGACGATCGAGTTCTGGCGGGCGCGGGCCTCGCGCAGCTTGGTCTGGAGCTTGTTGATGTCCTCTTCCGAAGCCTTGAGGGCCTCGTCGAGCACAGCGATCTCTTCGGAAAGCTGGTCGCACATGTCGGCGGCCTTCTGCTTCTCGGTGAGGGCGGCCTTGGCCAGATCCTCGCGGCCCTTCGAGAGCGCCAGCTCCGCCTTCTCGGTCCAGCTCTCCTGGAGCTTGTCGAGCTTGGCGATGTGACGACGCATCTCCTTCTGGTCGGCGATGGTGCGGGCCGCGGAAGCGCGGACTTCGACCAGCGTCTCCTCCATCTCGAGGATGATCATGCGGACCATCTTCGCCGGGTCTTCCGCCTTGTCGAGCAGATCGGTGACGTTGGCGGCGATGATGTCCCGGGTTCGCGAGAAGATACCCATGTCGTCATTACTCCTTCGTTTTTTGTTTCCCGACCGGGAGAGGTCTAGGGGGTGACCCCTCCCGGTGGGTGTCCGCTCGCGCGGGGTGCGAGCGGGGGGACCCGTTATGCGATCGCCGGACCAACCGCGCCGGCCATGAAGACCAGCCCTGCAGCAACCGAGAAGGCCACTGCGAAGAAGGCGTTGCGGTAGTAGGCGGCGTTGTTGGCGTTGGCGTTCATTGTCTTGTCCCTGAACCTTGGTTTTTTCTGGCCCATCTGCGGGCTTGCTCAATGCGTTGCAGGGGGCGTGCCAATTTATGAAAACCGCAGAAATCTGCCGTTCTTGCCGTTCATTTGGCATTCAGGTAGCGGATTTAACTTGCCAAGTATTGGGAAAATACACCAAGGATTTGGCATGGAGCGTATCACCCAGGTCATCGGCCAGTCCACGGCATTCCTTGAAGCGCTGGAGCTCGCCAGCCGGGCGGCCGCGCTCGATCGCCCGGTGCTGGTGATCGGTGAACGCGGCACCGGCAAGGAGCTGGTTGCCGAGCGTCTCCACCGCCTGAGCCCGCGCTGGGACCAGCCCCTGGTCACGATGAACTGTGCTGCGTTGCCCGAGACGCTGATCGAAGCCGAATTGTTCGGGCACGAGGCAGGCGCCTTCACCGGTGCGACCAAGGCGCGGATCGGCCGCTTCGAGGAGGCGCATCGCGGCACCTTGTTCCTCGACGAGCTCGGCACGCTTTCCATGGGTGCGCAGGAGCGGCTGTTGCGTGCGGTCGAATATGGCGAAATCACCCGGATCGGCTCGTCGCGGCCAGTCCAAGTCGATTGCCGCATCGTCGCGGCGACCAACGAGCATCTGCCGGAGCGCGTGGAGAAGGGGACGTTCCGCGCCGATCTGCTCGACCGGCTGAGCTTCGAAGTGGTGACGTTGCCGCCGCTGCGCCACCGAGGCGGCGATGTTGAGGTGCTCGCCGAATTCTACGGCAGGCGCATGGCCAGCGAGATCGGCTGGGCCGACTGGCCGGGCTGGGGGCCGAACGCGCTCGACATCCTCGTCCATTATGACTGGCCCGGCAATGTCCGCGAGCTGCGTAACGTGGTCGAGCGCGCGGTCTATCGCTGGGAGCAGAACGGGCCGATCGACGCGATCGAGATCGATCCCTTCCAGTCGCCCTATCGCATCCGCACGATGCAGGGGAGCGCTTCGAGCGCGCCGGCGCCTGCCGCGGCGCCCGCATCGACTGCATTGGAAGAACAGCCCGCCTCACTCGCGGGTACGACCGACTTCAAGACCCGGGTGGCGCGCTTCGAGAAGGAATTGCTCCAGCGTTCGCTTGCCGACCACCGCTTCAACCAGCGCGCCACGGCCGAGGCGCTGGGGCTTACCTATGACCAGCTTCGACATGCGTTGAAGCGGCATGAATTGCTCCAGGCCGGCGGCTGAAAAGCCTCGCGACTTCAGGCTAATGCGTAGCGTTCGCAATAGTAATTCTGCCACTCGCCCGAGATCGGAATTTTCATTTGCGCGACGCAACGATTTTTCCGCGACAGCAGTGTTTTTTGCGCGCTAGGGGAGGGACCGCATCGCCCGGCGGTTCGTTGCCCGGGTGAACCTTGGCTTACCTGGAGAGACCGCATGGCCTTCGAACTTCCCCCGCTTCCCTTCGACAAGGACGCGCTGGCGCCGCACATGTCGGCCGAGACGCTCGAGTTTCATCATGGCAAGCATCACAAGGCCTATGTCGACAAGACCAATGGCTTCATCGCCGAGAAGGGCCTGGAGGGCCGCAAGCTCAGCGAAGTGATCGCGCATGCCAAGGAGACGGGCGACAAGGGCCTGTTCAACAACTCCGCGCAGATCTGGAACCACAGCTTCTTCTGGCAGGGCCTGACCGGCGAGAAGACCGCGCCGAGCGGCAAGCTCGCCGAGCTGATCACGTCGCAGTTCGGCTCGACCGACGAGCTGGTGAAGAAGCTGGTGGCCGAATCGACCGCGCACTTCTCGAACGGCTGGGGCTGGCTGGTGCTCGACGGCGACGCGCTCAAGGTGACCTCGCTGCACGATGCCGACACGCCGGTGGTCTATGAGGGCATGAAGCCGCTGCTGACGATCGACGTGTGGGAGCACGCCTATTACATCGATTATCGCAACCTGCGTCCGAAGTATCTCGAGACGATCACCGCGAACATCATCAACTGGGACTTCGTGTCGCAGAACCTCGACGGCGCCGGCGTCAGCCGCGCGGATCAGGACAGCTGATCTTCCGACGGCGATTTAGGAAAGGGGCGTCCGGTAGCGGGCGCCCCTTTTTTGTGGTTTCGTCATGCCGAACTTGTTTCAGCACCCAAGGCGCCGCGAAGGATCGCCCGAGGATAGTTGGACCCTGAAACAAGTTTAGGGTGACGGGATTGATGGCGTTCAGTCCGCGTTAAACTGCCCGGAGCGAGCCTGCCACCCACACTTCTTTGGGGAAAGACGTGATGCGCCGCTATCTGATCCTTGCAACCCTGCTGTTCGCCGCCGCGCCGGCCTCAGCGCAATTCTGGCCCGGACCGTCGATGCATGGACCTTCGGGCGGGTCGTTGACGCATGACCGGAGCGCCGCCGAGACCGCGAAGATCCGCAGTGATATCCGCGCCGGTCGAAACAGCGGGCAGCTCACCCGGCGCGAGGCGAAACAGCTCAAGCGCGAGGCTTTCCAGATCGATACGCTGGAGGAGCGCTATGCCACCGGCGGCCTCACGCCTTCGGAAGAGGCCGAACTCTATACCCGGCGCGAGGCGCTGCGCAGCGACGTGATCGCCAAGCGCAGCGGCACGCGCAAATAACTCACTCCTGCGGCGGAACCGGCGCGTCCTCGGGCTTCTCCAGCTGCAGGCCGTGCTTGAGCAGCATCGGGATGTTGAGCATCGCGAAGACCAGGGTGACCGGGATCATCACCCAGGTCTTGAACAGCACCCATTGATCCCAGTTGACGAAATGCCGCACCCCTTCATTGGCGACCGCGGCGACGGCGAAGAACGCCGCCCAGTTGATCGTCAGCAGCCGCCAGCCCTTGGCCGAAAGCCCCGGATAGGCCTGTTCGAGCAACGTCTGGAGCAACGGCTTGTCGGCGACCAGACCATAGCCGAGCACGATCGCGAACATCGCATAGATGATCGTCGGCTTGATCTGGATGAAGGTCTGGTCGTGGAAATACAGCGTCAGCCCGCCGAACAGCAGTACGAAGGCGGCGGTGATCCACAGCATCGGCGACACATGGCGGGTCTTCCACCAGCTGAGCGCGATCGCGCCGGTCATCGCGACCATGAACGCGATCGTGGCGGCGAAGACGCGCGCCAGCACGGGCCCATGGGCAAAGCTGTTGACCAGGAAGAACACCGCGAGCGGCCCGTAATCGATCAACATGCGCACGCCGGGCGAGGCGGCCTTCTTCTCAGCCATTGGTAAGCTCCTCCACACCCGCGATGATCCGTGCGACTTCCTCGGCGTTGAATGGGCGCAGGTCATCGACCTTTTCGCCCACGCCGATCGCATGGATCGGCAGGCCGTATTTCTCCGCCGCCGCGACCAGCACGCCGCCGCGCGCAGTGCCGTCGAGCTTGGTCATGACGAGGCCAGTGACCCCGGCGACTTCCTTGAACACTTCGATCTGGTTGAGCGCGTTCTGGCCGGTGGTCGCGTCGAGCACGAGCACAACGTCGTGCGGGCTCGCCGGGTTGATCCGGCCGAGCACGCGGCGGATCTTGGCTAACTCGTCCATCAGCTCGCGCTTGTTCTGCAGGCGCCCGGCGGTGTCGACGATCAGCACGTCGGTGCCGATCTCGGTCGCTTTCTTCACTGCCTCGAACACGATGCCCGCGGCATCGCCGCCCTCGGCGCCCGAGATGATCGGCACGCCGATCCGCTCGGCCCAGGTGCGTAGCTGGCCAATCGCGGCGGCACGGAACGTGTCGCCGGCGGCGAGCATCACCGAATAATCCTGCTCCATCAGCAGGTTCGCCAGCTTGGCGATCGTCGTGGTCTTGCCCGATCCGTTGACGCCGATGACCAGGATCACCTGGGGGCGCGGGAACGCCTCGATCTCGAGTTTCCTGGCGACGGGGGCGAGCACCTTGGCGACTTCCTCGGCCACCACCAGGCGAATGCCCAGCTCTTCCATGTTGCGCTCATACTGGCCTTCCTCGAGCCGCTTGCGAATGCGCGCGGCGGTGGCAGGGCCGAGGTCGGAGGCGATCAGTGCCTCCTCGATCTCGTCGAGCGTCGCATCGTCGAGCCGGGCCAGTCCCAGGCCGGCAAGGTTGCCGATCAGCCGGTCGGACGTCTTGCGGAAGCCGCCGAGCAGCTTCTCGTGCCAGCTGGGGCCGCTCATGCGATCAGCTTCCCGTCTTGGACGTCCACGATCTCAACGCTCACAATCTCTCCGACTTCATGGGGGGCGAGGCGGACCTCAGCGAAATTGCCGGCATGGCCCCGCTCGCCGGGGCGCTCTACCAGCACTTGCTGGGTGCTGCCTACCAGGCTTTGCAGCCACGTGCCCCTGGTGCGGGCGGCTACGTCGCGCAGGCGGGCAGCGCGGGCTTTCACGATCTCGGGCTCGACCTGCGGCATCTTCGCCGCGGGCGTTCCGGCACGGGGGCTGTAGGGGAAGATATGGGCGTGGACGATGCCGCATTCCTCGATCAGCGCCAGCGTGTTCTCGAACATCGCCTCGTTCTCGGTCGGGAAGCCGGCGATCAGGTCGGCGCCGATCGCGATGTCCGGACGTGCGGCGCGCAGTCGCTCGACCAGCGCCACCGACTGGGCGCGGCTGTGCCGGCGCTTCATGCGCTTCAGGATCATGTCGTCCCCCGCCTGGAGCGAGAGATGGACGTGCGGCATCAGGCGGGGCTCCCCGGTGAGCAGGGCAAACAACCGGTCGTCGACTTCGATCCCGTCGAGCGAGGAAAGCCGGAGGCGCCGGAGCTTGGGGACGTGCGCCAGGATACGCTCGACCAGCTGGCCCAGGCTCGGGCTGCCGGGCAGGTCGGGGCCATAGCTGGTCAGGTCGACACCAGTCAGCACGACCTCAGCATGGCTCTCGGCAAGCTGGGCGACGCGCTCGATCACGGCACCGGCGGGGACCGAGCGGCTGTTCCCGCGGCCAAAGGGGATGGCGCAGAAGGTGCAGCGATGGTCGCAGCCATTCTGGACCTCGACGAATGCGCGGGCGTGGGTCGAGAAGCTGGCGGCCAGGTGCGGCGCGGTTTCCCGCACGGCCATGATGTCTTGGACGATCACCGGGGCGTTCGAGAACCAGGCATCGGCACGTAGCTTTTCCGCATTGCCGATTACCCGGTCCACCTCGGGCATCGCAGCGAAAGCAGCCGGATCGATCTGCGCCGCGCATCCCGTCACCACCAGCTCCGCCTCGGGCCGCTCGCGGCGTGCGCGGCGGATCGCCTGGCGAGTCTGCTTGACCGCTTCATTGGTCACGGCGCAGCTGTTGATCACGACCGTGTCACGCTCGGACAGCAGCGCACGGATCGTTTCGCTTTCAGCGAGGTTGAGCCGGCAGCCCAAGCTGATGACGTGAGGGGATGACATTTGGTCGGTGATCTAGGCGCAGCTACTCTCGATGTCCACGCGAAGGCCCGCGAAGTGCTGGGCTTCTGGTTCGCGCTCACGCCCGAACAGCATTTCGCCAAATCGGCCAGGGTGGATGCGCAGATCGAGGAGCGCTTCGGCGCGCTTCGCGATCTCGTGCTCGGATCGGATGCCCAGGGCTGGCGCGACGATCCCCAGGCCTTGCTCGCCGCGATCATCCTGCTCGACCAGTTCAGCCGCAACATCCACCGCGACTCTGCCCAAGCCTATGCCGCCGATCCGCTCGCGCTGGAACTGGCATTGACGGCGATCACCAAGGGCTGGGACCTGGCGATGAATGGCGAGCATCGCCAGTTCCTGTATTTGCCGCTGGAGCATGCCGAAGACTCGCTGATGCAGAAGCTGAGCGTGGAGAAGTTCACCACGCTGGGCGACGCGTACGTGTTCGATTTCGCGGTGAAGCATGCCGAGGTGATCGCGCGGTTCGGGCGCTTCCCGAGCCGGAATGCCGTGCTCGGACGGGCATCGACGCCAGAGGAACTGGCGTTCCTCAGCCAGGAAGGGGCGGGTTGGTGATCTTGCGCCGCCCAGCCTCGATCCCGCCGTCACCCTGAACTTGTTTCAGGGGCCAAACTCCTCAGGCCGTGTTGCTGGTGGAGAGTTGGGTGCTGAAGCAAGTTCAGCATGACTAAGGAAGAAAGCTCAGCCCGCCATCCGCTGGTCGTCGGACGAAGCTTCGGAAGGGGGCGTCGCAACCCTTGCCCCCGCACCCGGCAGGATCAGCCGGCGCTCGGCCAGCAGCCGCCGGACACCGCTCACCGACAGCGGCTTGCTGTACAGCCAGCCCTGCGCCTTGGCGCACCCCGCCGCGCGCAGCCGCTCTTCGATCGCGGCGTCTTCCACGCCCTCGGCGGTGATCGGCAGGTTCAGGCTCGCACCCAGGCTGATGATCGCGTTGACGATCGCAGCCGAGTCGGCGCTGGTGTTGAGCGACATGATGAAGCTCCGGTCGATCTTGATCCGGTCGAACGGCAGCGCGCGCAAATGCGCCAGCGACGAATAGCCGGTGCCGAAATCGTCGAGCGCCAGCTTGGCGCCCTGGTTCTTGAGGCTGCCGACGATCGACTGGGCGAGCGCGAGGTTGTCGAACAGCGAGCTCTCGGTGATCTCCACCTCGAGCCGGCTCGCCGGGAAGCCGGTCTCGGCCAGCACCTTGATGATCTTCTGTGCCAGCCATGCATCGCGCAGCTGCCAGGGCGATATGTTGATCGACAAGGTAAGCGAGGGATCCCAGTCACGCGCGGCGAGGAAGGCCTGGCGCATGATCGACAGCGAGAGATCGGCGATCATGCCGGTCTCTTCCGCGATCGGGATGAACAGTTCCGGCGAGATCAGTCCGCGTTGCGGGTGCTCCCAGCGCGCCAGCACTTCGAAGCCGTGCAGGCGGTTGGTGCTGAGGTCGATCTGCTGCTCGAAATAGGGGACGATCTCGCCGCGCGGGATCGCGGTGCGCAGGCCATTTTCCAGCTCGTTGCGGATCTGGAGCTCGCGCTCCATCGAATGATCGAACCAGGCATAGCGATTGCGGCCCGATTTCTTGGCCGCATACATCGCGATGTCGGCGGAGCGCGTCAGTGCGTCGATGCTCGCGCAATCGAAGTCCGAGCGGGCGATGCCGAGCGAGCAGCTGATGTGGAGGCGCAGGCCTTCGGCCTCGAAGGGCTGTGCCATGCGGCTGACGAGTCGCTCGGCGATCCGTTCCACTACGGCGGGCTCGGCGGGATCGAACAGGAAGCCGCAGGCGAACTCGTCGCCGCCAAGCCGCGCGGTGACGGCGATCGGCGGCATGACATGTGCGATCTCGGCGGCGACCGCGCGTAGCAGCGCATCGCCCACGGCATGGCCGTGCATGTCGTTGATCGTCTTGAAGTGATCGAGGTCGAGCATGACCATCGCCATCGCCTTGCGGCGGCGCTGGGCCCGGACGAACATCGCAGCGCCTTCCTCGGCAAGGCTGCGGCGGTTGTAGAAGCCGGTCAGCGGGTCGCGGCTGGCGAGCTGCTGGGCGCGCTCCTCGGCTGCAGCGCGGATCTGCACTTCCTGGCTGAGCGCGGAGTGGCGGCGCCAGCCGAACAGGATCAGCGCGACGTTGAGCAGCAGCGCGATCACCAACGTGCGATCCGCGGGCGCGCCGCCCTCGAAATAATATTGCAGCGTCTTGGACAGGACTGCGCTGCCCGTGCCCACGAACAGCAGGATCGCGGAAACGCTGATCGCGCCGGACAGCAATGCCGGGCGCGGGGCGCTTTGCGAAATGGCTTGGTCTTCGAGGTCCAGCGACATGCCGGGAAATTTCCCCCAACTGCAATCGAGGGTGTTTCCCATGGGCAGGGTATAGAACGGGTTAAGCTCGGGACATGTTTGCGTAATATTTCTGCTTGGGGTCCGGGCTTGCCTCGCGCGGGGGGATGGGCTAGGGGCCGCGGCGACCGTTCTCTTAGGACGCGAGACATTTGCCACCCCATGGGGTGACGCCGGCCGACGAGTTCTCGTCCGCCGGCGTGTTTTGCGTTTGGCGGATTATGGTCCTGATTTGGAGTTTTTTGGTCCGATGTTCGAAAGTCTGAGCGAACGGCTGGGTGGCGTCTTCGATCGCCTGCGCGGTCGTGGCGCGCTCAACGAAGCCGATGTCCGCACCGCCATGCGCGAAGTGCGGATCGCCCTGCTGGAGGCCGATGTCGCGCTTCCGGTGGCGCGCGACTTCGTCGAGAAGGTGACTGAGAAGGCCGTCGGCCACGAGGTCCTGCGCTCGGTTACCCCGGGCCAGCAGGTCGTGAAGATCGTCCACGATGCGCTCGTGGACATGCTGGGCCCGGACACTGCCGAGCTGCACATCGACGTGACGCCGCCGGCGATCATCATGCTCGTCGGCCTTCAGGGTTCGGGCAAGACGACCACCACCGCCAAGCTCTCGAAGCTGCTCAAGAGCCAGGGCAAGAAGGTGATGATGGCGTCGCTGGACGTCAATCGCCCGGCCGCGCAGGAGCAGCTCGCGGTGCTCGGCACCCAGACCGAGGTGGCGACGCTGCCGATCGTCGCCGGCCAGCAGCCGGTCGAGATCGCCAGGCGGGCGCTCAACGCCGCCAAGCTCCAGGGCTTCGACGTCCTGATGCTCGACACCGCCGGCCGCCTGCACGTCGACCAGGCGCTGATGGACGAGATGAAGTCGGTCGCGGACATCGCGCAGCCGAACGAAATCCTGCTCGTCGTGGACTCGCTGACCGGCCAGGACGCGGTCAACGTCGCGTCGAGCTTCTCCGAGCAGGTGCCGCTCACCGGCGTGATCCTCACCCGCATGGACGGCGATGCCCGTGGTGGTGCCGCGCTTTCGATGCGCGCGGTCACCGGCAAGCCGATCAAGTTCGCCGGCATGGGCGAAAAGCTCGACGCGCTCGAGCCTTTCCATCCCAAGCGCGTCGCCGGCCGCATCCTCGGCATGGGCGACGTCGTGTCGCTGGTCGAGAAGGCGGCGGCGGCGATCCAGGAGGAAGATGCCGAGCGCATGGCGGCGCGGCTCGCCAAGGGACAGTTCGACATGAACGACCTGCGCGGCCAGCTCGCCCAGATGCGCCGGATGGGCGGCATCGGCGCGCTCGCCGGCATGATGCCGGGCATGAAGAAGGCGCAGGCGGCCGTCGATCAGGTCGGCGGCGACAAGGTGCTGATCCGCATGGACGCGATGATCACCTCGATGACGCCCAAGGAGCGCGCAAAGCCCGATCTGATCAACGCCAAGCGCAAGATCCGTATCGCCAAGGGCTCCGGCACCACCGTGCAGGACGTCAACAAGCTGCTCAAGATGCACCTCGAGATGCAGACCGCGATGAAGCGGCTGAAGAAGATGGGCGGCTTGAAGGGCCTGATGGGCATGCTCGGCAAGGGCGGTCCCGGCGGCGGCATGGGCGGTGTCGGCAATGCCCTGGGTGGCGCCGAGCTGGGTGACATGATGGGCAAGCTGGGCGGTCCCGGTGGCGCCGGCGGGCTTCCCGGCCTGAGTGGTCCCGGAGCACCCCAGCTTCCGCCAGGTTTCGAGAATTTCCTGAAAAAGAAGTAATTTAACTCAAGATCGTAAGAAGGAACTGTAATGGCTATTTCCCTGCGTCTGTCGCGCGGCGGCTCCAAGAAGCGCCCGTACTACCGTATCGTCGTCGCTGACGCCCGTTCGCCCCGCGACGGCAAGTTCATCGAGAAGATCGGCACCTACAACCCGCTCCTCGCCAAGGACGACGCCAAGCGCATCGTGCTCGACAGCGATCGCGCCACCTACTGGCTGGGCGTCGGCGCACAGCCTACCGACCGCGTTGCCCGCTTCCTCGACGCCGCAGGCCTCAAGGAGCGCACCGCCAAGAGCAACCCGAACAAGGGCAAGCCGGGTGAGAAGGCCATCGAGCGCGCTGAAGAGCGTGCCGAGAAGGCCAAGGCCGCTGAGGAAGCCGCTGCCGAGGCAGCCGCCGCTCCGGCGCCTGAGCCGGTCGCCGAGGAAGCTCCCGCCGCTGAGGAAGCTCCGGCCGAGGGCTCGAACGAGGAAACCGAGGCCGTGATGGCCGCCGAAGTCGAAGCCGCCACCGAAGAGCCGACCCCGGAGGCCGAGCAGGTCGCCGAGGCAGTCGCCGAAGAGACCCCGGCCGTTGAAGCCGCTCCCGCCGCTGAAGAGGCTCCGGCCGCCGAAGCCGGCGAGGAAAAGGCCGAGGGCTGATCCTCAAGTCCCCCTTCCGCTTGCGGGAGGGGCTAGGGGAGGGCATGAGCCGCCGCTATGAGCGTTGACCAAACCCCTCCCCCGACCCCTCCCGCAAGCGGGAGGGGAGACAAGACCGTCACGCTTGCTGTCGTCATTGGTGCGCACGGCGTGACGGGCGAGGTCCGCCTCAAGGTCTTCGCCGAGGACCTGTCGGCGCACCGCCAGTTCAACGGCGGTGCGCTGACGCTCAAATCGGTACGCGGTGGGTCGAACGGCACCATCGCGCGCTTCGCCGAAGTGGCCGACCGCAACGCTGCGGAGGCCATGCGCGGGACCGAACTCAGCGTCCCGCGCTCGGCGCTGCCCCCGCTTGGCGAGGGCGAATATTATCATGTCGACCTGCTCGGGCTTCCCGCGGTCTCCGACGAAGGCGAGGCGTTGGGCAAGGTCGTCGCGATCGACGATTTCGGCGCGGGCGACGTGATCGAGATCGAGCGGCCGGCCGACGAGAGCGGCAAGGCCAAGCGCTTCATGGTGCCGATGAACGCCATCGCCGTGCCCGAATGGGATGCCGAGCGGCTGGTGGTGAGCGCTGCCTTCGTCGAATGACGCGGACCGCGGTCCTTTCCGACATCCACGGCAATCTGCCGGCCCTGATCGCAATCGTCGCCGATGCCGAGGCGCGGGGCTGCACCGCATTCCTCAACCTGGGCGATATCCTGTCGGGTCCGCTCTGGCCGGCCGAGACGGCTGCCTGGCTGATGGCGCGCGACTGGCCGACCATCTCGGGCAATCACGAGCGCCAGGTGCTCACCGATCCGCCCGAGCGGATCAACCAGACGGACGCCTTCACCAAGGCCGCACTGCCGCCGGAGGCGCTGGCCTGGATGGCGGCGCTGCCCGACACGCTGGTGCTTGACGGCATGTTCCTCTGCCACGGCACCCCGGACAGCGACATTGCGCCGCTGGCCGAAACCAGGACGCCTTCGGGTCCGCGCATCGCCACCAGCGACGAGATCGCCGCCCGCCTCGCCGGGCGCGGCGAGCTTCTGACCCTGTGCGGCCATACGCATATCCCGCGCCTCGTCGCGCTTCCCGACGGTCGCCGGGTGCTCAACCCCGGCAGCGTCGGTCTCCAGGCCTATGCGGGCGAAAATCCCTGGCCCTACAATGTCGAGAATGGCGATCCGCTCGCCCGCTATGCCGTGATCGACGGCGAGGAGATCACACTCCACGCTGTTGTCTATGACCATCTCGCCGCAGTCAGGAAGGCAGAGGTCGAGGGGCGGCCGGATTGGGCGATCGCCCTGGCCACGGGCCGGATGCGCTAGGGTCGTTTTTCGGGGTTTTCCCCGATCATCGCGCGCCGTTCACCCTGATAAAATCCCGCTCCATCCAGTTGGAGCCAAGGTCATGAAAACCAGCCATTTGCTCATCGTCGCGCTGCCGCTCGCCATGCTGGCGGCAGGGCCTGTCGCCGCGCAAAATCTCAGCTCCAAGGAGCGGGCCCGCGTGCAACGCGCAGCGCCGGCGGACCAGGACGCGGTCTATAATTGCCTGATGGCCAAGAAGAAGGGCGCCAAGACCGGCACGATCGCCGGCGGTGCCGCGGGTGTGGCCGGCGGCGTGATCGGTGGCGCCAGCGTGGGCGGCACGATCATCGCAGGTGCGGTGGGCGCGGGAGCCGGGCGGCTGCTCGGCCAGGGCACTTCGACCAACGACTATTGCGATGAGGTGCTCAAGCGCAACAAGTGACGTAGGCTGCGGAGCCGGTTATCCATCCCCTGCGACTATCGGGGGATGCACGAGATGAACTGGTTCCGCGTCACGCTTGCCGCCGCGATCTGCTGCCTGGCCACGCCCGCGCTGGCACAGACCAAGGCGGCGGCGCTCGAGCCGCAATTCGACGCGATCGACCGCCAGTTCGAGGCCTTCCAGCGCGACACGCCTACGCCCGGGTTGGTCTATGGCGTGGTAGCCGAGGGCCGGCTCGTCCATGTCCGCGGCTTTGGGGTGCAGGACGTGGCGAACAAGCGCCCGGTAACCCCCGACACGCTGTTCCGCATCGCCTCGATGACCAAGGCTTTCACCGCGCTGTCGATCCTGTCGTTGCGCGACGCCGGCAAGCTCTCGCTTGACGACCTGGCTGAGAAATACGTCCCCGAGATGCGTGGCTGGAAATACCCGACCAGCGACAGCCCGCGGATCCGCATCCGTGACCTGCTCTCGCACGTCGCTGGCTTCGTCACCGATGATCCCTGGGGCGACCGCCAGACGCCGATGCCCGAGGCCGAGTTCACCCGGCTGCTCCAGACCGGCGTCCCGTTCAGCCGCGTGCCCGATACCGCGCATGAATATTCCAACTTCGGCTATGCGCTGCTCGGCCATATCGTCGCGCAGGCCTCCGGCATGCCCTACCGCACTTATGTCGAGCGCACGCTGCTCAAGCCGCTTGGCATGACCTCCAGCGGCTTCGAAGTCGGCGAATGGCCGATCGAGCGCCGCGCGATCGGCTATCGCTTCGAGGATGGCGCGTGGAAGGAGGAGCCGACCATGCACCACGGTGCCTTCGGCCCGATGGGCGGGCTTCAGGTCAGCGCCAACGACTATGCCAAATGGGTCGCCTTCCTGCTCTCCGCCTGGCCACCGCGCGACGGACCCGATACCGGACCTGTCAAGCGCTCCACGGTGCGCGAGTTGGCGCAGGGGCTGAACTTCGTGCGGATGACGCCGCGCTATGGCGCCACCGCCAAGACCGGCTGCATGCAGGGCACCGCTTACGGCAAGGGCCTGCGCGTCTCGCAGGATTGCGAGCTTGGCATGATGCTCCACCACGGCGGCGGCTATCCCGGTTATGGCTCGCATGTGCTGCTGGTGCCGGAAGCAGGGGTGGGGATCTTCGTCTTCACCAACCGCACCTATACCGGGGCCGCGGGCACGGCCTGGGATGCGATGTTCACGCTCGATAAGGCTGGGGCGCTGACGTTCGCCGAGACCCCGGTCACCGCCGACCTGCTCGCCGCGCAGGAAACTGCGCGTGCGATATATGCCGCGGGCGATGTGTCAGTCGCGCTACCTTCGCTGGCGGGAAATTTCCTGCTCGATCGCTCGTCCGATCTGTGGCGCGCCGACCTGGTGGCGATCCGCGCGAAGATCGGCGCCTGCAACGGCGCGGTCGAGCCGATGGCACCCAGCGGCCGTCTCTCTTCCGCTTTCCGCTGGCATTGCGAGAAGGGCATGCTCGACGGCACCGTCCTGCTCGCGCCGATCACGCCGATCACGATCCAGGCGCTGAAACTCACCCCGGTCCCGGCCGCCAAACCTTGACATTCAATATCCACTATGATAGTGGGAATTATAGATGAGCAAGGCCCCCGGTCTGTCTCGAACCCCCACCGACCACCCGGTCTGGACGGCGCTTTCCGATTATTCCATCGGCCCCGAGGACGCAGCGCTCAGCTTCGCCGAGCGGCTGGCGCGCGACAATGGCTGGAGCCGGGCCGAAGCCGAGCGGGTGATCGAGGAGTATAAGCGCTTCTGCTTCCTCGCGGTCACTGCGGACCACCCGGTCACTCCCTCTGACCAGGTCGATCAGGCCTGGCACCTGCACCTCACCTATAGCCGCGATTACTGGGAGCGCTTCTGCCCGGACGTGCTCGGCCGCGCGCTCCATCATGGCCCCACGGCTGGCGGGCGCGAGGAGGGGCATCGCTACTTCACCCAATATGCCGAGACGCTGCGCAGCTACGAGCGCGTCTTCGGCACGCCACCCGCGGATCTGTGGCCCGACGCGGGGCGGCGGCTGCTGCAGGACCACAAGGCGCGCCGCGTGCATCCGCGCGACGCTTTCATCGTGTCCCGGAGGCCATTCTGGATCGCGCTGCTGGTTATGATGGCAGTGTTCTCCGCGCTGGCGCTGGGATATTTCTTGAGGAGCTAGGACTCATGTCGCCCTTCGACCTCACCGGCGGGCCGTTTCTCTTACTCTATGGCGGGCTGCTGGTCCTCACCCTCCTTGCCGGGTTCATCATTCCGCGCTGGCTGAGGCCCGAAGGGCGCATACCGCGGCGCATCGACACCGACGATCTCGCCTATCTCGCCGGCGGCGGCATGCGCTTCGCCGAGACCGTCGCCGCCCGATTGCTCTCGACCAACCGCCTGGCGATGGACGGCAAGAGCAACTTCACGCCCAGCCAGTTCGTCGGCGGAACGCCCGCGGAGCGCAGCGTGCTTGCGCTGCCTGACGGATCGGACTGGGCCAGGGTCGCCATCGCGATCGGCAAACATGCCGGCGGCATCCGCGAACGCCTGATCGACAGTGGGCTGCTGATGGGCAGGGGAGAGGCGCTGCAGATGCGCTTCTTCCAGACCTTGCCCTACTTCCTGCTGCTCGGCTTCGGCTACACCAAGCTGCTGATCGGCGAGGCGCGGGGCAGGCCGGTGGGGTTCCTGACCCTGTTCCTGGTAGTCACCGCCATCTTCGCGGTCATCCGCTTCGCCGCGCTCGACCGCAAGACGAGGGCGGGCAGGGAGGTGCTGGCCGAAGCGCGGGAGCGCTCCGAGCGCCTGCGCCGCGCACCGGCCGGTGGCGAGGCCGACCTGGGCGTGGCGCTGTTCGGCACGGTGGTGCTGGTCGGCTCCGACTGGGGCGGTTTCCACCAGATGCGCACGGCAAGCTCCGGCAGCGACGGCGGCAGCGACGGCGGCAGCAGCGGTGGTGACGGCGGAGGCGGAGGCGGCGGTGGTTGTGGGGGTGGCGGCTGCGGTGGTTGCGGCAGCTGAGCCCGAAATCGACCGGGCGCTCGCAGGAGCGCCCGGCCTCATGCGTCAGGGCACCGCGATGCCCGTGCTCGCGTCGATCACCTTGTCGCGCTGATAGGCGAGCACGCCCGGGATCGGCATCAGCCGGTCGATTTCGAGGCCCAGATAGTTGGGGACATGGCTGCTGGCCTGCAGCGCGGCGGGAACCACCGTGTAGCTGGCCAGCCGCGGGTCGATCCTGTCGCCCGCGATCGGTGCCTGCCAGCCGGTGCTGGTCATCGTATCGGGCAGGTCGAGCGCGTTCTTGGGCACCGGCTTCCCTGCTGCCTTGGCCTTTTCGCGCTCTTCCACCAGCGTCGTCGTCATCGTGCCGACATTGACGATCTGGCCGCGCTTCACTTCGAACTCGAACGTGCCCATGCACATGCAGGTGCCCGCATAGGCGCCGTTGGGTGCTGCCAGGATCGGGCCGTAAAAGGCATAGCGGCCCGGCCGTACACCGAACATGTAGATAGCGATGTCACCCTTGGCGAAGCGGTTGAATGGGCCGAACGAGATCAGGTTCTCCAGGTCGATCGGCGTGAAGGCCAGATTGGCGTCGCTGGGCTCGATCGGCGCGGGGCCGGGATTGGGCGCGGCATATGCACCTTTCGGGCTCTTTTGATATTCGGCCAGGTCCTTGACCCAGCTGGCGTGCTTGCGCTCCCACTTCCTGTGCGCCTTTTCGAGCGCCGCCGCGCGCCGCGCCTTATAGTCGGCCAGGTCCTCCGCATCGGGGATGCGGATGAAGGAGAAGGGCGAGGCATCGCGGCTGCGCACGACGAGGTAGCTGGTGTCGGGATCGAGCGTGAGGACCGGCTTGTCCTTCACATAGCCGAGATCCTTGGGCACCGGCGCGGCGGTCTGCGCGTGCGCGGCGGGGGTGAGGGCGGCCGCGGCCAGCGCGGCGGCCAGGGCGATATTGCGGTTCATCGGCCCAGGGCCTCCCCCTTGGGCTCGATCACCGAAGCGATCTTGGCCTGTTGCTTCAAAAAGGTCTGGCGCTTGCTCTCATCGATGCTGCCAAAGCCTTCCTCGAAGTTGAAGTCCTTCCAGATGTCCTTGGCCAGGCCGTAGCGGTCATAGCCCTTGAACGACATGCACCGGCGCATGTTGGTGCGGCGGGTGGCACGGACCTGGGCCGAGCCGAAGACCGCGACGACGATCGCGTTGCCGATCGCGCCGCCGAGCGCACCGGCCATCGTGTTCTGATAGGTATAGGGCACCGGCGCGGCATAGTTGGAATAGGGGCTGGCGAGCCCCCGTGCGAGGCCGTCGCAATCGCGCAGGTCGCCCAATGCGGTGTTGAAGTCGGTGCTGGCGCGGTGGAAATAATAATATTTGTCGTAGGTGCCGATGTCCTCTGGCGTCGGCTTGAAGTCGAGCGATGGCACCTGGATCCCAGCGACGTCGATCGTCTCGCTGGCGTCAGGAAGCCGTACCGTCTCCATCGTGTCTCCGGCAGGCGCAGCAGCCGCGTCCTTCGATGCGGGCGCGGGCGCGTCGCCCGATTGCTGTGCCATCGCCGGCACGCACCATAGCAGAAGCGCGCAGGCCGAGCCGCGCGCGATCGTCGATTTCATGACTTCCCCCCTATTCTCTGACGAGAATGCGGCGAGCCTATCCTCGCGGCCGCGCCTCTCGCAAGTATCCGGTTCGGAAAACCGTTCCGGATTCGGCGCAGTTTCTAGCGACGGATCGGACGCTGCTCAGCCAGCAGGTTGCGGATCGTCGTGGCGGCGACGCCGGCCTCGCCCATTGCGTGGCTGATCTGGTCGAGCCCGCGCGCGACATCGCCCGCCGCGAACAGACCGGGGACCGACGTGCGCTGGTGGTCGTCCACCTCCAGGCACCCGCTCTCATCCGCACGGGCGCCGACCTTCACCGCCAGTCCCGAGCGGATCTTCGATCCCAGCGCCGGATACACGCTGTCGAAGGTGAGCCGGCCCTGCGCTGTATCGAAAGCGAACTGGTCGCCCTCGATCGCATAGTTGCCACACGGCCCATCGATCCGGGCGATCCCGGCTTCGTCCAGCGCCTGGGTGTCCTCTTCGGCCAGTTCGTGCGCTTCCGGCGCGATCAGCGTCACATCGGCGCTGTAGCCGCGCAGGAACAGCGCCTCGGCCATGCCGTGGCTGCCGGTGCCGATCACCCCGATCCGCTTGTCGGTAACCTCATAGCCGTCGCAGATCGGGCAATAGCGCAGCAGCCCGCGGGCCAGCGCATCGTCGTGCAGATCCCGCGGCATCTCAGGGCGGTTGTTCACTACCCCGGTGGCGAGCAGCACCGTCCGCGCGGCATATTCGCGCTCGCCGACCCGCACGCCAAAGCCGTCCTCCAGCGCCCGCAGGCTCGTGACCTCGGCCATCTCCCGTACTGCGCCGTATTTCTCCGCCTGCTCCAGCATCAGCGCGAGCAATGCCTTGCCCGAAATCCCTTCGGGGTAGCCGGCATGGTTGCGCGTGCAGGGGATCAGCGCCGCCCGGCTCGATCCGCAATCGAATAGCCGGATGCTCAAATGGAAGCGCGCCAGATAGATGGCGGCGGTGAGGCCCGCGGGGCCGGCGCCGATGATGATGCAATCGTCCACTTGCCAATCGCGCTCCCGAAGGGGAAAGGCTCCCATGCCTTTCGCTGCAACTGTCCTAACGCTTTACCCCGAGATGTTTCCCGGACCGCTTGGTGTTTCCCTTGCCGGCCGCGGGCTGCGTGAGGGACTGTGGAGTCTCGAGGCTGTCCAGATTCGCGACTTCGCCACCGACAAGCATCGCTCGGTCGATGACACGCCGGCGGGCGGCGGGGCGGGCATGGTGATGCGCGCCGACGTGATCGCCTCGGCACTCGACAGCGTCGCTCCCGGTCGCCCGATCCTCGCGATGACCCCGCGCGGCAAGCCGCTCACCCAGGAGCGTGTGCGGGCGCTGGCGGAGGGGCCCGGTGCGATCGTGCTGTGCGGCCGGTTCGAGGGGATCGACGAGCGGCTGTTCGAAGCGCGCGCGATCGAGCAGGTCTCGATCGGCGACTATATCCTATCCGGCGGCGAGATGGCGGCGCTGACCCTCCTGGACGCTTGCATTCGCCTCATTCCCGGAGTAATGGGCGCGGCTTCCAGCGGCATGGACGAGAGCTTCGAAACGGGGCTGCTCGAATATCCGCAATATACCCGACCTGTCGAATGGGAGGGCCGCACGATCCCCGAAGTGCTGCGATCGGGGGATCATGCGAAGATCGAGGCCTGGCGACGCCAGCGTGCCGAGATCGATACACGGTCACGGAGACCGGATCTTTGGGAGCGCCATGAGGGCGCTCGGATCCAGTCTCCCTCTGGCGCGCGGCGACGAAAACAGGACGACAAGTAATGAACCTGATCCAGACGCTCGAAGCCGAGCAGATCGCCAAGTTCAACGAGGCGAAGAAGATTCCGGTGTTCCGCCCGGGCGACACCCTCAAGGTCGGCGTGAAGGTCGTCGAAGGCGAGCGTACCCGCGTGCAGAACTATGAGGGCGTGTGCATCGCCCGTGCCAACAAGGGCATGGGTTCGAGCTTCACGGTCCGCAAGATTTCGTTCGGTGAGGGCGTCGAGCGCGTCTTCCCGCTCTATTCGCCGAACATCGACAGCATCGAAGTGGTTCGCCGCGGTGTCGTGCGTCGCGCGAAGCTCTATTATCTGCGTGGCCGCACCGGCAAGTCGGCGCGTATTGCCGAGCGCCGCGATCCGCGTCCGAGCGACGTCGCCGCAGCCGAGTAAGCGTCAAGCTTCACGGAACGCGAAAAGGGCGCGGTGGCATGGCTACCGCGCCCTTTTTCTATTCTATCCTCCCTCGCAGAGACGGGGAGGAAAAACTCAATCCGCCGCCTGCAGCAGGTCGCGCAGCTTCTTCGTCGTGTCGTGCCCCTTGAGCACCGAGGTGTAGCATTCGCGGACCACGCCCAGCGCGCCTGCGGACATGCGCTCGTCCGCCAGTACCCTGTCGAACTCCTCCTTCAGATAATCCTCGCCGCGCTCGATCTCGCTCAGGATCGCCTCGTCACCGCCGCCGAGTACGCGGCGCAGATCCTCGATGCGGCGGTGGATCGTCGCGGCCGTGGAGCCATATTCAGCAGGGGTGCCGCCCAGTTCGCGGCTCTTGGCCGAAAGCGCCTCGACCACGCGAAGACGCTCATCGGCCATGTCGGCGAAGAATTTCTGGAAGCGGCCGGCATCGGCATGCTTGGCCGAATGCTCATAGCCGCGGGCGCTGTCGATGGTGGTGACGATCAGGTCGTCGAGCTTGGACACGTCATGGTTGGTGGACACGCGGGGTTCTCCTTGAGAGGCTTGGCAGAAGAACCCGGCGCGGCCGCCGTAGTTGCCGATAATTGATGGTTAGCCAGGTGTTTAGGCGTAGCTGACGATCTCGAACTCGGTGCCGTCATGATCGAGGAAGTAGAAGCGGCGCCCCGGATCATAGTCGCCATGGGCGAAGGGAAGGAGCCCCGCTGCGATTACCCGCCGCTCGATATCGTCCAGATCGTCGACCAGGATGCCGACATGGTTGAACGGCCGGCCTTTCTCGAAGATGTCCGCGCCTGGTGCCTCGGCGGGGGTGTAGGCGGCCAGGTAGGTGCGCTCGTCACCGACATGGATCACCCGGCCGCCGTCGCGCGCCGGGCCTTCCCAGCGGACGTGCCAGTCGAACAATTCGCCCAGCAGCCCGGCCATGCGCTCAGGATCGCTGACGGTAAGGTTGACGTGCTCGATATAGGGGGCAGGCATGGAGTTCCTTTCCAGGTTGGAGGCCATGCCGAGAGCAGCTACAACCTCAACCTAAGTTGAGGTCAAGCAGGAAATTTCGGTGCGCGGGAACGAGCTTCTGACGATCGGCGAGCTGGCCGCGCGGACGGGTATCGCCGTCTCCGCGGTGCGCTTCTACGAGGGCAAGGGGATCGTCCATCCGATCCGGACCAGCGGCAATCAGCGGCGTTTCCTGCGCTCGGACATCCGCCGCATCTCCTTCGCGCTGATCGCCCAGCAGTTGGGGCTTACCTTGCCGCAGATCGCGGAGGAGCTGACCCGGCTGCCCGAAGGGCGCACCCCCACCAGCCAGGATTGGGCGCGGATCAGCGCCGGCATCCGCAAGCGGATCGAAGTGCAGATCGCCCAGCTCCAGCGCACGCTCGACGATCTTGACGGCTGTATCGGCTGCGGCTGCTTGAGCCTGAAGAAATGCGCGCTCTACAATCCCGACGACCGGGCGGCAAAGAACGGCGCGGGGCCGCGCTTCATCCTGGTCTCGCGCAAGGTCGCGCTGGGCCTGGACTAGCGCTAGCGCTCCACCACGTCCTTGCGCATCGGGGCCAGCTTGGAGAGGAACTTGTTCTGCGCCGCGAACGAGACCCGTTCCTTGCGCATCGCCGCCTGGAGCAGTTCGACAAGACGGTTCATGTCCTTCTGCTGGCTGCCGAGATTCTTGTGCGACGCGAGCATGTCGCGGCCGGTATAGGTGCAGCCGGCGCCAAGGATGTAGCAGAACTGCTCGAACAGGGTGCGCTGGAAGCGGACCTTGTCATGGCCCTTGAAGATCTCGCCGATCACCGGGTCGGCGAAGCTGCGCTCGGTGAGGTCCGCCACGATCCGGCGGATACCGTCCTGGCCATGGAATGCCCTGGCCATGCCGCTGCCCTTGAACGGCGTCGTGCCGGCATTGGCGTTGCTGGACGTGTACGGATCGACTCTCTCCTCGCCCGGCATCGCATAGGGCGCGGGCGCGCTCTGGGCGTGTGCGAGGGCAGGGGAAAGCAGGGCGGCGGCGAGGATCAGCGGGCGGAGCATCGAGTCGGTCCTCAAAAGGCGGTCTGAAGCTGGAGCAGCGCGCCGCGCTGGCCCTGCACGGTCGCGATCGAACCGAGGTCCGTATAGGCGGCCGTGATGGTGAAGTTGCGCGTGGGCGCCCAGGCGGCGAAGACGTCGAACCAGTCGTCCTCGCGCGCGATGGCGAGATTGTCGGGCTTGGAGCGGAACTCGGCGCCAAAGGCCAGGCGGCGCGAGAGCTGATAGGCGGCCGATGCTTCGAACTGGACGCGGTACTTGTCGTCGCGCCCGCCAAAGCCGAGCAGGCCGGTCTGGTTGGCGCGGGTCAGCCGCACCGTGGTGTTGAGCAGGATCGACGGGCCGAGCAGCAGCTTGGTCGCCGAGGCATAATAATCGGCATCCTCGGAGCGGCGCGCGCCTAGCAGCTTCACGATCGGGGCGTTGAGGTTCTTCTTGTACTGCACGCCCACCGCCACCGCCGGCAATGCGGAGGGGCCATAGACGACGTCGCCGAACAGCCGGAGCTTGGCGCCGTAGATGTCCTGGCGAAAGGCATAGTCGTTGCCCAGGCCCAACGCGCCGCCGATCTCATTGGTGTTGAAGTCCTGGCGGTCATAGCTGAGCTCGACCCGGTCCTTGATCCCGATCGCGAACGAATAGCTCCGGAAGTCGTAGCTCTTGAGTTCCGCCGCGGTAACGCTCCCCTGCACGCCGATCCCGTCCTTGGTCTCGTTGCCGGCGATCACCGCCCAGGGCGTCAGGCCGCCACCCGAACTGCCCTCTATCGTCGAGATGCCGTTGGTGAGCAGCAGCTTGCCCCCGGCGCGATCATGATCCTGGGCGAGGGCCGGGCAGGCGAGGGTGCAGGCGGCTAGGGTGATGGGGAAAATACGCAACATGCACAGGTTCCTAGCCTGTCATGTTTAACGAACCCTTGGGCACTTTACCCAGCGGCTTTGCACCGCGATAACGCGGCTCCAAGGAGATCGGGGTTTATGCGGAAATACTTGGTTGGGCTTGCAATGCTGGGAGCGCCGTTGATGGCAAATGATGCTTTGGCGCAGACCAAGGGACTCACGCTCGAGCGTGTCTTCGCCAGCCCGGATCTGAACGGCCCGCAGCCGCGCAACGCCAAGCTCTCGCCCGACGGCAAGTTCCTGACGCTGTTGCGCAACCGTGCCGACGAGAAGGAGCGGTTCGACCTGTGGGCGATGGACACGCGCACTGGCGAATGGCGGATGCTGGTCGATTCGAAGAAGTTCGGCAGCGGCGCCGAGCTGTCCGAGGCCGAGAAGATGCAGCGCGAGCGCGCGCGCATCGCCGGCAGCAAGGGTATCATCGCCTATGACTGGGCGCCCGACGGCAAGTCGGTGCTGGTGCCGCTCGACGGTGAGCTCTATCGCGCCGGGCTCGACGGCAGCATCGCCAGGCTGCCCGCCAAGGCCGGTCCGAAGCTCAATGCCGAGATCAGCCCCGCGGGTGGCTATGTTTCCTATGTGCAGGAACAGAACCTCGTCGTGATGGGCCTGGCCGGCGGCGCCCCGCGCGCGATCACCGACGATGGCGCCGGTACCGTCCATTGGGGCGAGGCCGAGTTCGTCGCGCAGGAGGAAATGGCGCGTTTCAAGGGCTATTGGTGGTCGCCGGGCGATCGTTATGTCGCGGTCGAGCGCTTCGACGAGGCACCCGTCGGCGTCGTCACCCGCGCCGCGATCGGTGCCGAGGGCACCCAGCTCTTCCAGCAGCGCTATCCCAAGGCCGGCACCCCCAATGCGACGGTCGAGCTCTACGTCATGGACCCGAACGGCGAGCATAAGGTCGCAGTCGATCTGGGTACCGACAAGGACATCTATCTGGCACGCATCGACTGGTCGAAGGATGGCAAGACGCTCTACGTCCAGCGCGAGAACCGGGAGCAGACGGTGCTAGATCTGCTCCAGGTCGATCCCGCCACCGGCAAGTCGACATTGCTGTTCAGCGAGAAGGCGCGCGCGAAGAGCTGGGTCAATCTGTCGAACGCGCTCACCCCGCTCGACGATGGCAGCCTGCTCTGGTGGTCCGAGCGCGACGGCCACGGCCATCTCTACCGCTTCGCCAAGGGCAAGTTCACCCAGCTCACCAAGGGCGATTGGGAAGTGACTCCCGACGTCGCCGGCGTAGACGAGGCCAAGGGCCGGGTCTTCTTCCTGGGCAACAAGGACGGGGTGCTCGAGCGGCATCTCTATTCGGTCGACTACAGGAAGGGCGGGGCAGTGACGCGCCTCACCGAGGCCGGCTGGTGGAACGAGGCGACGATGGACCCCTCGGGCACCCGCGCGATCGTCAAGCGCTCGAATACCGGCCAGCCTGCGCAGACTTATCTCGCAGACGCCTCGGGAAACCGTATCGCGTGGGTCAACGAGAATGCGGTCACCGCCGCCGATCACCCCTATAACGCCTATCTGACCCAGCACCGCGAGCGGACCTTCGGCACGATCAAGGCGGCCGACGGCTCGGTGCTTCATTGGGAGATGATCACCCCCAAGCTGGAGCCGGGGAAGAAATACCCGGTGTTCTTCCAGCATTATGGTGGCCCGCACTCGCAGACGGTGAGCAAGGCCTGGGGCGGATCGCTCCAGCAGTACCTCGTCTCGCGCGGCTATATCTGGTTCCAGCTCGACAATCGCGGCTCGGCCAATCGCGGCGTCGCGTTCGAGAGCCAGATCTGGCACGCGATGGGCTCGGTCGAGGTCGAGGACCAGGTTGCCGGCGCGAAGTACCT
Source organism: Sphingomonas sp. GW821-FHT12D09 (assembly GCF_058807215.1). Classification (NCBI taxonomy): domain Bacteria; kingdom Pseudomonadati; phylum Pseudomonadota; class Alphaproteobacteria; order Sphingomonadales; family Sphingomonadaceae; genus Sphingomonas; species Sphingomonas sp. GW821-FHT12D09. The sequence goes on from NZ_JBXAQL010000005.1 coordinate 194,291, forward strand.
GAAGACGCTGAACTATGTCGATCCGAACAAGGTCGTCACCTATGGCTGGTCCTATGGCGGTTATATGACGCTCAAGCTGCTGGAGAAGGCGCCGGGCGTGTTCGCCGCGGGCGTAGCCGGCGCGCCGGTGACCAAGTGGGAACTCTACGACACCCATTATACCGAGCGCTATATGGGCGATCCGAACAAGGTGCCCGAGGCGTACAAGGCGTCTGACAATATCGGCGAGGCGGCGAAGATCGCCGATCCGATGCTGCTGATCCACGGCATGGCCGACGATAACGTGGTGTTCGAGAACAGCACTGCGATGGCGGCCACCTTGCAAAAGGCCGAAGTGCCGTTCGAGATGATGTTCTACCCCGGCCACACCCACCGCGTGGGCGGCCCCGGCATCAGCGTGCACCTGTGGAACACGATCCTCGACTTCCTCGATCGAAAGACTGCAACGAAGTGATCCTACCCGGTGGCGAGACAAAAAGTTTCACGGAATGTCTCGCCACCGCAATTTCCTTCTGCTATCGGCCTGGCCATGCTTCGCATTCGAACCAAACGAACTAGCAAACGAATTACCGCGCGCCCGTAATCGGGCGTCCAAGCGGTGCTTTGGCCGCGAAGCACAGGAATGCACTGGCATTCCGCCACTCTCTGACAGATAGGCGTCCTCGCAGCTGTGTTGCGAGGTTCGGAAAGGACTAAAATGGGCTACCGTGTCGTCGTCGCAGGCGCCACCGGCAATGTCGGGCGCGAAATGTTGAACATCCTGGCCGAGCGGGAATTCCCGATCGACGAGCTGGCCGTGCTGGCGTCTTCGCGCAGCCAGGGGGACATGGTCGATTTCGGCGACACCGGGAAACAGTACAAGATCCAGAACATCGACAATTTCGATCCCACCGGCTGGGACATGGCGCTATTCGCGATCGGCTCCGAAGGCAGCGCGCTGCACGCGCCCCGCTTCGCCGCCGCCGGCTGCACGGTGATCGACAATGCGTCGCTCTACCGCATGGATCCGGACGTGCCGCTGATCGTGCCCGAGGTGAATCCCGAGGCGATCGACGGCTACAAGAAGCGCAACATCATCGCCAACCCCAACTGCTCGACCGCGCAAATGGTCGTCGCGCTGAAGCCGCTCCACGATGCCGCGAAGATCAAGCGCGTCGTCGTCGCCACCTACCAGTCGGTCTCCGGCGCGGGCAAGGCGGGCATGGACGAGCTGTTCGAGCAGAGCCGCAACATCTTCGTGGGCGACAGCGCCGAGCCGAAGAAGTTCACCAAGCAGATCGCGTTCAACGTGATCCCGCACATCGACTCCTTCCTCGACGATGGCTCGACCAAGGAAGAGTGGAAGATGGTGGTCGAGACCAAGAAGATCCTCGATCCCAAGATCAAGGTGACCGCGACCTGCGTGCGCGTGCCGGTGTTCGTCGGCCATTCGGAAGCGATCAACATCGAGTTCGAGGACGAGATTTCGGCCGCAAAGGCGAAGAGCATCCTGCGCGAGGCGCCCGGCGTGATGCTGATCGATAAGCATGAGGATGGCGGATACATCACGCCGATCGAGTGCGTCGGCGAGTATGCGACCTTCATCAGCCGCGTCCGCGAGGACTCGACCGTGGATAACGGCCTGTCGCTCTGGTGCGTCTCGGACAATCTCCGCAAGGGAGCCGCGCTCAACGCGGTGCAGATCGCCGAGCTGCTCGGCCGCCGCCACCTGAAGAAGGCGGCATAATCGTGATCGCGGGCGGCTGCCGTTGCGGCGCCGTCCGCTACACGCTGGCGATGGACGACCTGCCGGCCGTATATTGCTGTCATTGCCGCGATTGCCAGACGGGCTCCGGCAGCGCCTTCGCCGAACAGGCACCGGTGCGCGAGGCTGCACTGGCTGTGGAAGGCGAAGTGGTGGATTTCACCTTGCCGACTCGCAGCGGCGCCATCTCGCGCCACTTCGCCTGCGGCATCTGCCACACGCGGCTGTACAATGTGAACAGCAGCCGCCCCGGCATCGCTATCGTCCGTGCCGGCACGCTCGACCGCAGCGACGAGCCCAGTCCGCACGCACATATCTGGACCAGCCGCAAGCAGCCTTGGATCGTCATTGCCGACGATGTGCCGCAATGGCCGGAGAGCGCGCCGATCGAGGCTTTCGCAGGGTTGCTGTTTCGCGCTGAGCGAGCTTAGAAGCTCGCCCAGGCGTCCGCGTCGCCGACCGGCTTGGCCGGCACCGGGCGGGTGCTGGCCAACGGCTTGAATGTGCGCGGGCTCGAGGCGACACGCCCGTCCGAAATCCGGAAGGTGCTCGCCTGGGTATCGAGGCGGCTCACCTGGTCGGTCAGCGCGCGCGCCGCCGCCGAGGTTTCCTCGACCATCGCCGCATTCTGCTGCGTCGCCTGGTCCATCGTGCCGATCGCGATGCTGACTTCGCTGATCGCGACCGATTGCGCCTGGTTGTCCGCGGCGATCGTGCCGAGCAACTGGTGCACTTCGCCCACCGTCTCCACGATGTTCGAAAGCGCCGCATCGACCCGCTCGACGGCGCCCCGCGCGGTCTCGACCTCGGCCTGGGTGACGGTGAGCTGGTCGCGCGCGCGCTTGGCTTCTTCCTCGGCGCGCATCGCAAGCGCCGAGACGAGATCGGCGACCACCGCAAAGCCGCGGCCGGCTTCACCGGCGCGACCAGCCTCGACCGCAGCGTTCATCGCGAGCACGCGCGTCTGGAAGGCGATCTTGTCCAGGCCCTCGATGACCGAGTCGATGCCCTTGGCGCTGTCGCTTACCCGGTTCATCGCCTGCACCGCCTCGTCGGCCGTCTCGCGGCCCGAACCCACCACCGCGATCGCCGCATCGGCGCGCGTGACCGTCTGGCCCGCAGCATCGGCGGTGGCGCGCAGTCGTCCGTTCATCTGGGTTACGGCAGCCGAAGTCTCCTCGAGGCTCGCGGCATTGCCTTCGGTGCGGCGGGCAAGGTCCTCCGACGCGGCGGCGATCTCGCTCGATCCGGTCTGGATCGCGCCCGTGCTCTCCAGCACCGTGCCGATCAGCTCGCGCAGGCTCGCGAGCGCCGCGTTGTAATGGCCGCCCAGTACGGCGTAGTCGCTCGGGAAGTCGCTGCCGACATCGGCGGTCAGGTCGCCGCCGGCAACGCGCTCCAGCGCACCGCCCAGCATCGCCATCGCCTTTTCACGTTCGGCCTCGCCCAGCTTGTTGCGCGCTTCGGCAGTGGCCTTGTCATTGGCGGCGATGCGGAAGCGCTCGAGCGCGCGGGCCATCTGGCCGATCTCGTCGGCGCTGCGATGCTCGGGCACGGCGATCGACGCGTCGCCCGACGCGAGGCGCTGCATCGCATTGGTCATCTGGACGAGCGGGCGGAACATCGCGCGGCTGAACAGGAAGCATAGGAAGGTGACGAGCAGGGTCACCAGCACGCCGCTGATCGCCATCGAGCTGCGCAGCGACTGGATGCCGGCGAGCACGTCTGAGCGCGGGATGCCGACATACAGCACGCCGACCACCTTGCCGCTCTCGTCCTTGATCGGATCATAGGCCGTGAAGAAGGGTTTGCCGAGGATGTCGGCGGTGCCGCGATAGGACTTGCCTTCCGCGAGCACCGCGTCCTTCGCCGGGCCGGCGGCAAGCGGGGTGCCGACCGCGCGGCTGCCGTCGGGCTTGAGCACGTTGGTGGTGATGCGCGTGTCGCCGGCGAAGATCGTCGCAGTGCCGCCGACCAACTGCTTGATCTCGTCGACCGGCTGGGTCCAGCCATTGAGCTTGTGCGCGCCGACATAGAGGTCGCCGCCATCGGCGCGGAAGGTCGCACCCTGGTCGTGCAGCACCTTCCAGGCGACGCGCATATTGGTCTCCTGGCGCTCGGCGGCCATGCGCTCGGCATCGGCGGTGACGACACGGTCGCTCAGCACGAAGGTGGTGAGCGCCAGCAGCACCAGGCCGGCAATGGTGACGATCGTGGTCTTGGTGGCGAGGGGGAGGTTGGAAAATCGCTGGCGCATGGGATAACTCGTTACCTGCGCGGAATGCGCAGGAATGAAGATGATCCCTCATTATAGGCGGCCTCCGCCTACACGGGTCGCCGGGCGCAAGTTCAGCTATCGCAGCTATAATCGGGCGGATAGATCGAGCTGCCCAGATCCTTGCGAACGCGGCGGGAAAGGGCCAGCGCCTCGCGGTTGCCAAGCTTCTCGGCATCGGTGAGCAGGTCCGCCAGCGGTCCTGAGCAGCCGCCTGCCTTGTTAAGCATCGCTACCATGCGCGAGGCGCGTACCGCGCCGTCGCTAGCGTCCACCCGTGCCGGCGGGAACCAACCGAGCTCGAACGCCGGGCGCGTCTGCTCGGCATAGCCGAAATCCTTTTTGTCGGTCGGCTCGATCACCTTGGTGCCGAGCAGGATCGCGCCCGCGGCAGCTGCGACGGTGCCGACGCGCGAAGGGCTGGTGGTCAGCCGATTTGGCTCCGCCATCGCATAATAGCTGAGCAGAAGCGCTGCGAGGGCGCGGGCACTCTGCTTGTCCTCGACCAGCACCAGCGCGTCGGGGTCGATCTCGATGCGATCGGCACGGGCGCGGGCGAACGCGCCGCGCTCCTCGACGGGGATAGTCGCGAGGGTGAACTCGGCGCCGCTGGCGGTGAGTTCGTGCAAGGCGACGTCGAGTTGCTCGATCGGGGCAGGGCGGGGTGGCGCGGCAGCGCCCAGCAAGAGCGCGGTGGAGATTATCGCGAGCATCCTGAACCGCATCTGCATTCCCGTCTTTGGGTCCCGATCATAGCCGAGATCTGCCCCTTGTGCGAGACGGAGCGACGGCGCCCGTACCGGAACGCGAACCTGTTCTTTACTCGGAATTGACTGATCGACGTTAAGCCGGCGGCTTCTTTCGGGTGGGTCGCGTAGCGTGGTGGATGTGAGCAATGCCGGATTGGCGCCGGTGCAGGGCAAGGCCCGCATCGATGTGCTCGACATGCTGCGCGGGCTCGCGATCCTCGGCATCTTCTACATCAACGTGCCCTATATGGCGGCGAGCGTGTGGACCTTCTCGGCCGATGTCCGCCTGATCGGCTGGACGCCGATCGACCGCGACGCCTGGCTAGCGATCAACCTGGTCTTCGCCGGCACCCAGCGCTGCCTGCTCGAATTCCTGTTCGGCGCGGGTATGATGGTGCTGGTGCGCAAGGCGATGACGCCGGACGGTCCGGTGGCGGTCGCCGATCTCTATTATCGCCGCAATCTGTGGCTGCTCGCTTTTGGGCTGTTCGACGTGTTCGTGCTGCTCTGGCCGGGCGACATCCTCCACATCTACGCGCTTGCGGCGCTGTTTCTCTTTCCGTTCCGTTTGCTGGGGCCGAAGACGCTGGTGGCGCTCGGCCTTGGTTGGGCGGTGCTCACAGGCTTGGGCATCCCCGAATATGGCGTGCGCGAATATGCCGCGCGCACCGAGCTGGTCCACCGGGTTGAGGCGGGCGACACCGCCGCCGTTACCGAATGGCGCAAGCTCGCCACGCACAAGCCTGATCCCGCGCTCGTCGCGAAGGAGCACCAGGCGCACAAGGGCGGCTGGCTGCCTTACGCCAAGAATGCGTGGAGCTATTGGAGCTATCTCGCCAGCCTGTGGCTGGTCTGGGACGTGATCGAGGCGTTCTGCACGATGTTGATCGGCGTCGCGCTGTGGAAATGGGGGGTGATCCAGGGCCAGCGAAGCGCGCGCTTCTACATGTGGCTATTGCTCGTCAGCTATGGCTTCGGCCTCACCGCGCGGGCGATTGGCCTCTCCGAGACGCTCAGTTTTGCGCCGGGCCCGCGCAGCCTGTGGATCACCGGCGAGTTCGCGCGCATGGCGATCGGCCTGGGGCATCTCGCCCTGGTCAACCTGGCAGTGAAGAGCCGCGTCGGCGAAGCCGTGCTGGGGGTATTCAAGGCGCCCGGCCGCATGGCCTTCTCGCTCTATTTCCTCCAGCAGATCGTAGGCATGTACATCCTGTTCGCGCCCTGGGGCTTCAACCTCTGGGGACGGTTCGGTTGGGCCGAGATGGCGGTGATCTCTACGATCGGGATCGTCGTGCTGGTGATCTTCGCCAATTGGTGGATGCGCCACTTCGTCAGCGGACCGCTCGAATGGGCGTGGCGCAGCCTTGCCTATGTGAAGCTGCAGCCTTTCCGGCGGGCGGGGCTCAATGCCCCGCCGCAGCCGGATCGTTCTCAACCTTCCCGCCCGGCTTCTGCAGCAGCACCACCAGCGGCACGCTGACCGCGGTCACGATCGCCATCAGCCAATAGTCGTTGAGATAGGCGATCATCGCCGCCTGCTTGTTCACTTCGGCGTCGATCATCGCCGTCACCAGCGCGCCCTGTTGGCCGAGGCCCTGCACGATCGAGCCGATTCCGTTCATCGTCGTCGCGGTGACGTGCTCGCTCAGATACTGGTGGCTGCGCTGGATGTTCTGCGCGAGCAGGGCGCTGACGATCGAGATGCCGACCGACGCGCCGACATTGCGCAGCAGGTTGAGCAGGCTCGATGCTTCGGTGCGGAAGCGCGGGGGCAGGCCGGCAAAGGCGAGGCCGTTGAGCGGCATGAACACCAGGCCTAGGCCCAGGCCCTGGACGAAACCCGAGATGATGAACGGCGTGCTGCTCATCTCCAGCGTCCAGCGCGACATTTCCCACAGCGACACGGCGGCGATCGCCAGGCCGATGCCCACCGACCAGCGTGGATCGAGCCAGCCGCGCTGGATCAGCTGCGATCCGACCATCATCGTCAGCAGCACGCCGACGCCGCGCGGCATCAGCAACAGGCCGGCGTCGAACACTGAATAGCCATAGAGATTCTGCAGCATCGGCGGCAGCAGCGCCATCGTCGCCATCATCACCAGGCCGATCACGAGCATGAAGAAGATGCCGGTCACCAGGTTTCGATGCTTCCACAGCTCGCGCTCGAACATCGGGTTCTTGCCGGTGAAGAGGTGGACGACGAACATCCACAGCGCGATCACCGCGAACAGCATCTCTACCCAGATCTCGATTGACGAGAACCAGTCCTGGTCCTGGCCACGGTCGAGCATGAGCTGGAGCGAGCCGATGCCGATGGCGAGCAGGCTGAAGCCGAACACGTCGAAGGTGCGCTTGCGGATCGGGCGCGAGGGGAGGAGGAACCACAGGATCGCGAAGGTGACCACGCCAACCGGCAGGTTGACATAGAACACCCAGCGCCAGTCGAAATTGTCGGTCAGATAGCCGCCGATCAGCGGGCCCATGATCGGGCCGATCATGATGCCCATGCCCCAGATCGACATCGCCTTGGGCTGGTCCTTGGGCGTGTTGATGTCGAGCATCACCGTCTGGCTGAGCGGATTCAGGAACGCAGCCGTGATCCCCTGCAGGATGCGAAAGGCGACCATTTCCTCGAGCGTCTGCGCCGCGCCGCACATGGCGGAGGCGATGACGAAGCCGACGGTGGAGATCAGGAACAGGTTGCGCGAGCCGATCCTGTCCGAAAGCCAGCCGGTGATCGGGATCGCGATGGCGGAGGCGACGATATAGCTCGTCAGCACCCAGTTGATCGTGTCGCGCGTGGCGCCGAGCGACGCCTGCATGTGCGGGATCGCGACATTGGCGATCGTCGTGTCGAGGATCTGCATGATCGTCGCCATCATGACGCCGAGCGTGAGCAGGCCCTTGTACTTTACGGGAAGCGCGGCGCCGCCCTCGGGTAGCGGGCGGGGAGGCGTGGGGGACGCCTCACCCGCCCCATTGGCGCGGCCGGGGGCTGCCGTCGCCATATTACTTGCAGGGTCCGTTGAAGATCACCTCGACGTCTGCCGAGAGGCCCGCGATCAGGGCGCGCTGGCTCTTGTCGTCGATCGCGATGCGCACCGGCACGCGCTGGGTGACCTTCACCCAGTTGCCATTGGCGTTCTGCGCCGGGAGCACCGAGAATTCGGAGCCCGTGCCCGCGCCCATCGACTCGACATGGCCCTTCAGCTTCATGCCCGGATAGGCATCGAAGGTGACGACCGCGCACTGGCCGACCCGCATCTTGTTGAGATCGGTTTCCTTGAAGTTCGCGTCGATCCAGGCCGGCTTGTCCGAGACGATGGTCACGGCGGCGAGGCCGGTGATCATCTGCTGGCCCACCTGCAGGCTCTTGGTCTGGCTGACGATGCCGCTCACCGGGGCGCGCACCTCGGTGCGCTGCAGGTCGAGCAGCGCCTTGCTGAGCTGGACGCGCGCGGCGGCGATCTGCGGGTTCTCACCCGGCACCGCGGCGCCGGTGGCGATCTTGGCGCGTGCCTCGGCAGCGCTCGCCTCGGCATTCTGCAACTGGGCGCGTCCCTGCTCGAGCGCGTGCTGCGCAGCCTGGAAATTGGCGCGGGTGGTGAAGCCCTGCTTCATCAGCGCGGCCTGGCGGTCGTAATTTTCCTGGGCGTTGGCGATCACGTCGCGCGCGGCCTGGATGTCGGCGCCCTTGCCCTGGGAGCTCACCTGGTCGGTGTTGAGCTGGACCTGCGCCGCGGCGATCGCGGCCTGGGCCTGCTGCACCGCGATGCGATAGGGCGCGGGATCGATGCGGAAGAGCAGGTCGCCGGCCTTGACCGCCTGGTTCTCCTTCACGCCGACTTCGACGATGCGGCCGCCGACATCGGTCGAGACCGAACTCTTGTCCTGCTGGACATAGGCATTGTCGGTCGACACGCTGCCGCCTGAAGTGAGGTAGAAATACCCCACGATGGCGAGCAGGATCGCGGGCACGCCGAACATCAGGAGCGGGCGCAGCAGGCCGCGCTTCGGCTTTGCCGGGGTCTCGGGCGCCTCGGGCACGGTCGTGCCTTCGGTCGGAATGGTGATCTTCGTCGCTTCGGACGTTTCGATCTTCGGTTCTGCGTCAGCCATTTGCGGCCTCTTTGCCCTCTTGGAGATTGGTCAGGTTCGCGCGGAGCCCTTCGAGCGCTCCGATCAATTCTTCGCGCTGCCTGGGGTTGAACCCATGAAGCGTCTCTTCGATCAAATCGGCCGCCAGCACGTGCAGCTCGTCGAGCACGGGGCCGGCCTTTTCGGTCAGGTGGATGCGCCAGGCGCGGCGATCGGCGGGATCGCGGCGGCGCTCGACGAAGCCGGCTTCCTCGAGTCGGTCGATCATCCGGCAGGCGGTGATCGGTTCCACTTCCAGGAGCTCGGCAAGCTGGCCCTGATTCGCGCCTGGGTGCCGTACCAGCAGCTTGAGCACGCGCCACTGCGCCACGCTGGCGCCCGTTGCCCGCGCGCGCTCGTCGAAACGACGGCGCAAAAGGCGCGATACATCGCTAAGCAGGAACCCAAGACTCTCCGACATAGTGTGCATATAATAAGCACACTCATAGATTTCAAACGACAACCTGATTGTTTTTTGCGACGCAGCAATTGCAGGGAGCGGAACGATGGCGGAGGAAATGCGCGGCGGCTGCCAGTGTGGCCGGGTGCGCTACACGGTGCAGATCGAGGACGACGAAGCCTATCTCTGCCACTGCCGGATGTGCCAGCGCGCCACCGGCGGCGTCTCGATCGCGTTCAAGAATATCGGCAAGGCAGATGTGCGTTGGGAAAAGGAGCCTGAGCGCTTCGCATCCTCGCCGATCGCCAATCGCGCCTTTTGTCGGGAATGCGGCACGCCGCTGACCTATGAGGCGCATGGCCATGACCGGATGGACCTAACCGTCGGCAGCTTCGACGAACCGGATCGTTTCGTCCCCACCGAGCATTCGGGCTGCGAGAGCTGGCACCGCGCGTGGCTTGACACGAGCCACCTGCCAGCATCACGGACCGACGAGAACCCGAGCCTCGTCAAACGCTGGATGGACAAAGTTGGCCGACTTCCCGACTGAAACGCACCGCTTTCAAAGCTTCGACGGCACCGAGCTTGCCTGGTCCGAAATGGGTGAGGGGAGGCCGGCTGTGCTGATCCACGGCTATTTTTCCACCGCCGAGGTCAACTGGATAAAATATGGCCATGCCGCCAAGCTGGCTGCCAGGGGCTTCCGGGTGATCATGCCGGATCTTCGCGGTCATGGGCAGAGCGCCAGGCCGCATGACGAAGCCAGCTATCCGCGCGATGTGCTGATGCACGATGGCGTCGCGCTGATCGACCATCTCGGCCTCACCGATTACGACCTGGGCGGCTATTCGCTCGGCGCGCGGACGATCGTGCGGATGCTCGCCAATGGCGCTGCCCCGCGCCGCGTGGTGTTGGCCGGCATGGGCCTGGCCGGTCTCACCCACACCGAGGGCCGGGGTCGCTATTTCCACCGCGTGCTGACCAATCTCGGCAGCTTCGAGCGCGGCACGCCCGAATGGCTGACCGAGGCTTTCCTCAAGACGACCAAGGGCGATCCCGAGGCGCTGCTCCGCATCCTCGACACCTTTGTCGATACCCCGCGCGAGGCAATCGCCGCGATCCACCAGCCGACTCTGGTCGTCTCGGGCGCCGAGGATTTCGATAATGGCGCGGCGCATGAAGTGGCGGACCTGATCCCCCACGGCGAATATCGCGAAGTGCCGGGCAACCATATGAGCGCCGTCACGCGCCCGGAGTTGGGCGACGCCGTCGCCGATTTCCTCGCGGCTTGACCGGCTGGCGGGGCGCGCGCATCGTCCCGCCATCCAGAAGGTCCCAGGGGAATTCCGAACATGATCCGCACCGGCATTTCGATGCTCGCGCTCGCTTCGTTGCTCGCCGCCGCGCCGCTTGGCGCTCGCGGCCGTGACGGCCAGACGCCCACGCCCACCGCCGCCGAGGCCAAGGCGTTCGTCGCCGATGCCGAGGCGAAGCTTTTCGCCCAGGGCGTCGTCGCCGCGCGCGCCGAGTGGGTCTACGACACCTATATCACCCAGGATACCGAGGCGATGACCGCTCGCGAAAGCGGTGCGCTCACCAAGATGCAGGTCGATATCGCGCTTGAGGCGGCGAAATACGCCAATGTCGCTGGCCTTGATTACGATACCAGCCGCAAGCTCGGCATGCTGCGCAACAAGATCGTGCTGCCGGCCCCGGTGCGCGCCGGCGCGGCGGACGAGCTGGCTGCGGTGTCGGCGAAGATCACCGGCATGTATGGTGCCGGCAAGGGCACGCTCGACGGCAAGCCGATCAACGGCAGCGATATCGAAGCCGCGATGGGCGAGGTCCGCGATCCAGCCAAGCTCAAGGAAATGTGGACCAGCTGGAACGACAATGTCGGCGCGCCGATGCGCCCCGACTATGCCAAGCTGGTCGGCCTGTCGAACGACGGTGCCAAGGGCCTTGGCTATGCCGATGTCGGCGCGATGTGGCGCTCGGGCTATGACATGGATCCGGATGCCTTCGCGGCGATGACTGACAAGATCTGGAACGACCTGAAGCCGCTCTACGTCGCGCTCCACACCTATGTCCGCCACAAGCTCAACCAGAAATATGGCGACGCCGTCCAGGCCAAGACTGGTCCGATCCGCGCCGATCTGCTCGGCAATATGTGGGCGCAGGAATGGGGCAATATCTACGATATCGTCGCGCCCCCGGGCACCGGCAGCGTCGGCTATGACGTAGGCGAGCTGCTCAAGGCCAAGGGCTATGACCATACCAAGATGGTGAAGGCGGGCGAGGGCTTCTATTCATCGCTCGGCTTCCAGCAGCTGCCCGAGAGCTTCTGGCAGCGCTCGCAGTTCGTGAAACCGGCGGACCGCGAAGTGGTGTGCCACGCTTCGGCCTGGGATATCGACAATGTCGACGACCTGCGCATCAAGATGTGCATCAAGGTCAATGCCGACGACTTCGTGACGATCCACCACGAACTCGGTCACAATTATTATCAGCGCGCGTACAACAAGCAGTCGCCGCTGTACCTCGACGGTGCGAATGACGGCTTCCACGAAGCGATCGGCGACTTCATCGCGCTGTCGATCACGCCCGATTACCTCGTCCAGATCGGCCTGCTCGACAAGGGCCAAGTGCCCAGCGCCGACAAGGATACCGGCCTGCTGCTGCGCCAGGCGATGGACAAGGTCGCGTTCCTGCCCTTCGGCCTGCTCGTCGACAAATGGCGCTGGGGCGTGTTCTCGGGCCAGATCCCTACGGGCGGCTACCAGGCCGGTTGGGACAAGCTGCGCCTGCAGTACCAGGGCATCGTGCCGCCGGTGGCGCGTGACGAGACGAAGTTCGATCCGGGCGCCAAGTTCCACATCCCGGCGACGACGCCCTACACGCGCTACTTCCTGGCGCGGGTGCTCCAGTTCCAGTTCTACAAGGCGGCATGCGACCAGGCCGGCTGGAAGGGCCCGCTCCACCGCTGCTCCTTCTTCGGCAACAAGGAAGTGGGCGCGAAGCTCGACAAGATGCTGGCAATGGGTGCTTCCAAGCCCTGGCCCGATGCGCTGCAGGAATTCACCGGCACCCGCGAGATATCGGGCAAGGCGATGGCGGAATATTTCGCGCCGCTGAAGAAGTGGCTCGATCAGCAGAACAAGGGCCAGCCCCAGGGCTGGTGACGACACAAGGGGCGGGCCGCTGGCTCGCCCCTTTTTCTTATCGGAATGGAGTCCCGCACATGCTCAAATATGCCGTCGCACTTACCGTGATGACCATGCCCGCCGCCGCGATGGCGCAGACCGCGCCTGTGGATGGCCCGGTAGCCGTGGAGATCGTCGCGGCTGGACAGGTCGTGGTCCCTGCCAACCGTTTCCGTTTCTCGGTGAAGCTCACCGGAAAGGGTGCGGACGAGAAGGCGGCGGAGGCCGCGTTGGCCGCCAACCGCACCAAGCTCGTCCAGGCGCTGGGCGCGCAGGGCATTCATGAAGGCAAGCCCCTGGAAGGCGCCAACGGCAATCCGCTTGCCAGCCTGTTCTCCGCCTTTGCCGGGCGCGGCAAGACCAGCTTTGCGCTTGATACGGCGGATGAAAGCGAGAAGCCGCAATCGACGGCGAGCGAGACGATCTTCTTCGATGCTTCCACGCGTGCGGCAGCACTGGGCGCCAAGCCGGCGGTAGAGGCGAACCACGGCACGATGGACGATGACGTTGCCGCGCTGCTCGACGATTATGTGGGTCCGACGCGCCAGGCCAAGGCCGATGCCATCGCGAGGGCGCGGGCTGAGGCGGCTGCCTATGCCACTACGCTCGGCCTGAAGCGCGCGTCGATCACGCGGATCAGCGAGAAGCAGGATATCGTCGCGGGATCGATGAGCTTCTTCCTCCAGCTGATCGGCATGTTCGCGCCCAAGACCGGCGCCGCGTCCGATGGCGTGACCGTGCAGGCGAACCTGGCGGTGGAGTTCCAGCTCAGCCGGTGAGGGGCCGCAGCAGTTGCGCTCCAGCTGTTCCCCGGCGAAAGCCGGGGCCCAGTATCGGCCCACCACGTTAGGCGGTCGACCTTCTCGAGCGACATCCTTGTCCCGGCTTTCGCCTGGGAACGGGGATGTCGGCCCTAGTCGATCACTCCCCCGGCGGATCGCTGTCCGGGATCATGCTCTCGTCGGCGATCTGCGCCTCCCATTCGGCCGAGCTGTCGGTGCCGTCGGGCTGGTGCGCGTGCGGCGTCTCGGCTTCGGGCTGTTCCTCGGGGTCGATCATCGCTCGTCTCCTTATCTGAAAGGCGGCTCGTTGAATGCGCGCAGCTTGCGCGAGTGGAGGCGGGGGCCTTCGCGGCGCAGCTCCTCGCAGGTCTCGATGCCGATCTTCAGATGCTCGGCGATCGCGCGCTCATAGAAGAGGTTGGCCTGGCCGGGCAGCTTGAGTTCGCCGTGGAGCGGCTTGTCCGAGACGCAGAGCAAGGTGCCATAGGGTACGCGGAAGCGGTAGCCCTGCGCGGCCAGCGTGGCGCTCTCCATGTCGATGCCCACCGCGCGGCTCAGCGAGAAGCGGAGCGCCGACTTGGAGTAGCGCAGCTCCCAGTTGCGGTCGTCGGTGGTGACGATCGTGCCGGTGCGCAGCCGCTGCTTGAGCTCCTCGCCCGACTGGCCCGAGACCGTCTCGGCCGCGCGGGCGAGCGCGAGCTGTACTTCGGCGATCGCAGGGATCGGGATTTCGGGCGGCAGCACATCGTCCATGATGTGATCGTCGCGCAGATAGGCGTGGGCGAGGACATAGTCGCCGATCCGCTGGCTGGGGCGCAGGCCGCCGCAATGGCCGATCATCAGCCATGCCTCGGGGCGCAGCACCGCGAGGTGGTCGGTGATCGTCTTGGCGTTGGACGGGCCGACGCCGATGTTGACCAGGGTGATGCCGGTGCCGTCCGCCGCCATCAGGTGATAGGCCGGCATCTGGTGGCGGCGCCAGGCCGAGGTATCGTTGAGCAACCGGTCGGTGTCGTCCCGGGCCTCGACCATCACGCCGCCCGCGCCCGACACGCCGATGAAGCGCGAGCCTTCGCCCAGCTGGTCCACTGCCCAGCGCACGAACTCATCGACATAGCGGTGATAGTTGGTGAACAGGATGTACTGCTGGAAATGCTCGACCGGGGTGCCGGTATAGTGGCGGAGACGTGCCAGCGAGAAATCGGTGCGCAGCCCGTCGAACAGCGCGAGCGGGCGGGTATCGTCCACCGTCATCCACAGCCCGTCGGCGATCTCGTCGCCGATATGGGCGAGTTCGGTAGCCGGGAAGTGACGGCCGAGCTCGGTCACCGAAATCTGGTCCATCGCTGCGATGTGGCTGGGATCGAGCACGTAGGGGAACGGGATCTCCTGCCGTCCGGTGACGGCGTGGACCTCGACGTCGTAATCCTCGATCAGGAAGGTCAGCTGCTCGATCAGGTAGCGGCTGAACATCTGCGGGCGCGTGACCGAGATGCGGTACTCACCTTCCTCGACCAGCCGGCCGAACGAGCGGCGCGGGGTGGGGCGGTTGCGGTCGTTGCCGCCGCGATAGGTGACGCGCAATTCCGGATAGGCGAAGCTGCCATCGACCCGGTCTTCCGGCGCCGGCGGCGTGCCGTCGGTGATGTAGCGGTTGAGGGCGGCCTTGAGGCGCTGGACCGAGGCGTTGTAGAGGCGCTCGAGGTCGGCGACGATATCGGAAGCTTGAGTCATCTTTGACGGCTAATGCGCAAAGATGACGCTGGCAAGACCACTCCCCCTTTTCGAGGGAGTGGTCCGCACGTCTTCTTACTTCTTTGTCTTGGGTGCCGGCTTGGTCTCGCCGCCCAACTGGGTGGCGGCATAAGCGGCACCGCCTACTGCGGCCGCGACGCCGGCGGCAATGCCTGCCGCGGCGATCGGATGCTCCTTCACCGCGGTCACGGTGGCATCCACCGCGTCGCCGATCACTTCCTGTGCCTGGGCGAGGAAGCTCTTGGCCTGCTCGGTGGCGTCTTCGAGCGTGGTGGGGGTGGTGCTGGTGCTGTTGGCAGTCGTGGTATCGGTTTCGGCCATGACGGTTCCCTTTCTGAAAGGCTCGCCGAATCAACTCGGCGAGCCCCCAGCGGTTCCGTTACGGCCGCGATCTTACAGTTGGCCGAGCAGATAATCGGCCGAACTGACCTCGAACTGGCCCGGCGCCTCGACATTGAGCTGCTCGACCACGCCGTCATTGACCAGCATCGAGAAGCGCTGGCCGCGCTGGCCCATGCCGAACTTCGAGCCGTCCATCTCCAGGCCCAGCGCCTTGGGGAAGTCGCCATTGCCGTCGGCGAGCATCGTCACCTTGCCGGCAACGCCGCTCGACTGGCCCCAGGCGCCCATCACGAATGCGTCGTTCACTGCGGTGCAGGCGATCTCGTCGACGCCCTTTGCCTTGATCTCGTCGGCCTTCTCGACAAAGCCCGGCAAATGCTTGGCCGAGCAGGTGGGGGTGAAGGCGCCCGGCACCGAGAAGAGCGCCACCTTGCGGCCGGCGAAATAGTCGTCCGAGCTGATCTGCTCGGGGCCACCCTCGGTCACCTTCACGAACGTGACGCTGGGGATGCGGTCGCCAACCTGGATGGTCATTCTTCTCTCTCCTTGGGGAAATTGAGTCTGTGTCCCAATCGGCCCCTGCGCTACCTTTTTCAAGCGTGGCGGAGCCGAAACGGTGCGGCTACGTTGATCGACCATGGATTCGACGCGCTTCCTTACCGGCCAGTTCCTCCTCGCCATGCCGGGCATCGGCGATCCCCGCTTCGATCACGCCGTGATCGCGATGTGCGCGCACGACGTGGAAGGCGCGCTCGGCATCGGCATCGGCGACACGATCGAGGGACTGACCCTCCATGACCTGCTCCAGCAATTCGAGATCGATCCCGGCGTCGCGCCCGACACGCCGGTACATTTCGGCGGCCCGGTCGAGCCCAGGCGCGGCTTCGTGCTCCATGCCCCCGATTGGGGCGGGCAGGATACGATCGACGTCGGCGGCCGCTGGGCGTTGTCCGGAACGGTGGACGTGCTGCGCGCGATCGCGGCGGGGACCGGCCCGTCCAGATACCTGGTCGCGCTCGGCTATGCCGGCTGGGGCGAAGGGCAGCTCGACGAGGAACTCGCGCGCCACGGCTGGTTCAACACGATGGGCACGCCCGACCTGATCTACGATATCGATGCCGAGGACCGCTGGGCCGTCTGCTTCGCCGGCGCGGGCATCGATCCGCGGATGCTCGCCAGCAGCGCGGGAACGGCCTGAGGCTCTCTGGGAGGAAAGTGCGATGCGATCCGCCGTGAAGCAACTGGCGATGCTGGGGGCAGTGGCTCTGCTGAGCGGCGGGGCGCGCGCACCCGAAGGCAAGCTGCTTTCCTCGATCGACCTGGCCGAGCCGTTCGGCGCCCGCTCGCCCTGGCGCTTCACTGCGACGCAAGGCCCCGATACGCCCGGCGTGTTCGACGAACCCGGGCCGGGCCTCGTCAAGCTGTGCATCAGCCGCGACAATGGACGTTCCTGCCTGCCGATATTGGGCGACATGCTCGACTTGGCTTCGGGGGCCGACAGTTTCTCCGACGTGCATTTCCTGCGCGACGCGCGCATCGTCCATCCGGCGCGCGGCAACGCACTCTTCCTGGTGCAGGCCGGCAGCATGTATGGCGGCAATGGCGATCAGCGCGTCGGTACGCAACTGCTCGCCTATGACCAGGCGAAGGACAGCTTCACGCTGGTCTATGCGAAGCGGGTGGGGCGCAACAACAACCAGGAAGTCCGCTTCGTCGCGGACGGCCCATTGCGCGGCGCGATGATCTCGGCTGAACCGACCAGCGACAAGCCCTATGGCTATTGGATCACCGTCAGCAAGCCGGACACGGGGCTGCGCTACCGCCAGGCGCTACGCTATCGCAGCGCCACCCATTATGGCGACGGCAACCCGCTCGCGGCGATCGATTCCGAAATGCCCAACATCCAGCGGCAGCTGGGGCTGTGGCGGCCGGGCATGAAGCTGCCCCTGCCAGCCGGGGCCTGCCCCCGGCCGCGCCTGGTCGATACGGTGCTATGGTGTAGCTGAGGCGATCAATGCGTCTCGTTCGGGTCCGGCTCGTCGTCGCCGCGGACGAACACCTTGCCTTCCAGCATCTTGATGCGGATCAGCGAGTCCTGGTGCGGCGCGGTGCACAGACTGGCGGTGCCTTCGATCTCGGTCTTGTCGCGCGTCTCGCGGTGGCGCAGCACGAAGCGGACCGGCAAGTCGCACATGTCGGGCGCCTTGCCGGTCTTGAAGCGCAATGTCGCCTTGGCGGGCCATAGCGGCTCGCTGAACTGGTTGCGGCTCCAGCGCGCGTCTTTCCGCGCATCGACGTAGAAGCCGACCACGTCGTACAGGCCGGTATCGTTGATGATCAGCAGGCAGCCCAGGTCCCAGCAATTGCTGACGACCTGCTTGTTGGTGCCGGCAAGGATGGCGACCAGATCCTGCGCGCCCTGCACCGAAGTGCCACGCGGCGGGATCACGCCGGCGCTGCTCGCTTCGGAAGTCTGGGCGAAGGCACCGGGAGCAACGGCGACGGACAGGAGCAGGGCAGGCGCTAGAAACCGGAACATGAGCGTGGCTCTCGGCTGTGGATGACGCTGCACTGTTCTGCGCCCTTCCGGGGTCTTCGTCACCTGCCAAAATCTGGGGTACCAATCGGCCGGCCGCTTCAAGAATCTCCCGAGGCGGTGGCAACCATCACGAACTCCGCCGAGGCCGCACGCCGACGCTCGGCGCTGAGCAGGTCCTCCGCCCATAGTTCGACTCGTACCCGCTGCGACCGGTTGCCGCGCATCGTTACCCGCGCCGCCATCTCGATCATCTCGCCCTCGTTTATCGGCGTAGTGAAATCGACGCGCTCCGAGGCGGCCATCACCATCACTTTCCGCGTGTCCCGCGTCGAGGCGATGAAAGCGGCCTTGCCGAGCATGCGCAGCGACTCGCCGCCGAACAGCGTGCCGTAATGGTTGGTCTGCGGCGGGAAGACCATGTCTGCCATCAGCAATGCGCCCTCGGGCTCGTCTTCGGGCGGCGCGAGAGCGGGCAAAGGTCCACCCTCGCGCGCCACCAGCGTGAAGCGGCCACGCGTACACAGACGCCGCTCCCCGCTGAGCAGTGCCTCGGCGACCAGCTCGACCTCGACATCGAGCGAGCGGGTGCCGACCCGAACCACGCGTCCCGTCGCCTCGATCAATTCGCCCTTCAGCGCCGGTGCGGCGAAGTCGATCCGATCGGAGGCGGCGGTGACGAAGGGCGCCCGGCCATGGCGTGAGGCGGCGAGGAACGCCACCTTGTCCATGTGCGCGAGCGCCACCCCGCCGAACAGCGTGCCGTGGTGGTTGGTGTCGCCCGGGAACACCATGTCGATGAGGCGGACGACACCAGCCATCAGGCGGGCTCCGCCACGCGGACGCGCAAGGTCCGCGCCGCCGCGACCATTGCGTCGATCGCCGGCTTCACTTCCTCCCATTTGCGCGTCTTGAGGCCGCAATCGGGGTTCACCCACAGCTGCTCGGGCGCGAGATGCGCCTGGGCAAGCTGCATCAGCGAGACCATCTCCTCGACCGAGGGGACGCGCGGGGCGTGGATGTCATAGACGCCGGGCCCGATCGCGCTCGGATAGCGATAGGCGGCGAAGCCCTCGAGCAGCTCCATCTGCGATCGCGCGGTCTCGATCGAGATCACATCGGTGTCCATCGCGCCGATCGCCGGCAGGATGTCGTTAAACTCCGAATAGCACATGTGCGTGTGGATCTGGGTCGCATCGGCCACGCCCGCCGCCGAGAGCCGGAAGCTGTCCACCGCCCAGTCGAGATAGGCCTGCCAGTCGCGCTTGCGCAGCGGCATGCCTTCACGAAGCGCTGCCTCATCGATCTGGATCGCCTTGCAGCCCGCCTTTTCGAGATCGACCACCTCGTCGCGGATCGCCAGTGCGATCTGCTGGCACGATGTCGCGCGCGGCTGGTCGTCGCGCACGAAGCTCCAGTTGAGGATCGTCACCGGGCCGGTGAGCATGCCCTTCATCGGCTTGTCTGTTAGCGACTGCGCATAGCGCCACCACTCGACCGTCATTGGCTCGGGCCGCGAGACGTCGCCGAACAGGATCGGCGGGCGGACGCAGCGCGAGCCATAGGACTGGACCCAGCCATTCAACGTGAAGGCGAAGCCGGCGAGCTGCTCGCCGAAATACTGGACCATGTCGTTGCGTTCGAACTCGCCGTGCACGAGCATGTCGAGCCCGGCTTCCTCCTGCCAGCGGACCGTGCGCGCGGTTTCCTCGCGCAGGAACTGCTCATAGGCGGCGCTCCCCAGATTGCCGCGATTATGCTCGGCGCGGGCGTGGCGGACCTCGGCGGTCTGCGGGAACGATCCGATCGTCGTGGTGGGGAAAGGCGGCAGGTCGAGCACTTCGGCCTGGACCTTGGCGCGATCGGCATAGGGCGAGATGCGGTCGCGCATCGCATGGGTCACCGCGAGCATGCGCGCCTGGACCTGCGGGTTGTGGATGCGCAGCGATACTTGCCGTGCCGCCGCCGCTTCGCTCGATGCGAGCAGCTTGGCCGCGACGGTCTCCCGGCCCGCGTTGAGCGCATCCTTCAGTGTCACCAGCTCATCGACCTTCTGCACCGCGAAGGCGAGCCACTGCTTGATCTCATCGCCGAGCTTGGTCTCGAGCGCCAGGTCCACCGGCACGTGGAGCAACGAGCAAGAGGGGGCCAGGATCACGTCGCGGGTGGCGGCGATCGGCTTGATCCGGTCGAGGATTTTCTCCAGGTCCGCGCGCCAGATGTTGCGGCCGTCGATCACGCCGAGCGAGAGCAGCAGCTTCTTGGGTGCCGCCACCAACACCTTGTCGAGCTGGTCCGGCGCGCGGACGAGATCGATGTGCAGCCCGGCAACCGGCAGGTTCACGGCGAGGGTGAGGTTGTCTTCCAGCGCGCCGAAATAGGTGGCGAGCAGGATGTTGAGGCCCAGCCGCGGCAACTTGGCATAGGCGCGGGTGATCGCGGCGCGCTGGCGCTCGCTCAGGTCGAGCGCGAGGATCGGCTCGTCGATCTGCACCCATTTGGCGCCGGCATGCTGGAGCTGGGTGAGTACAGCTGAATAGAGGCCGAGCACCTCGTCGAGATAGTCGAAGGGATCGACGTCGCGGCCCTTGGCGAGGCTGAGCCAGGTGACCGGGCCGAGCAGCACCGGGCGCGTCTCATAGCCGAGCGCCTTGGCCTCGCGATATTCGTCGACGATCTTGGAAGAGGAGAGGGCGAGCTGCTGCCCCGCCGCCAGCTCCGGGACCATGTAATGATAGTTGGTGTCGAACCACTTGGTCATTTCCTGCGCGGTGTGGCCATGGCCGTGCGCGCAGGATGCCGTCTCTCCCGTGGTGCCGCGTGCCATCGCGAAATAGGTGGCGAGGTCGGCAGTGCCGGCGGCGACGCCGTAGCGCTCGGGGATCGCGCCCAGCATCAGGCTGGTGTCGAGCACGTGATCGTAGAAGGAGAAGTCGTTGCTCGGCAGCCAGTCGGCCCCCAGCGCGGCCTGGCGGGCCCAGGCGGCGGCGCGCAGGCCCTGGGCGGCCTCCAGCAGCTCGGCTTCGGACGACTTGCCCGACCAGAATTTCTCGAGTGCGAACTTGAGTTCGCGGCGTGGCCCGATCCTTGGGAAGCCGAGCGTGGCAACAGTAACGGTCATGGTCTTCATACCCCGATGAAACGGCGGGGGAGACCGGCATGACACACAGGCATGCGAGGACGGTTGCCCGGCCGCGGCATGCAAGCGGCCAGACCGGGCACCCCGCCGGTGGACGTTATCGCGTCGGAGGCAGGTCTCCTGGCTCACGGGTCAGCGCGGACGATCCGTCTTCCCAAGGGGCAAGCCCCTCAGTGACACAGCTTGGATCGCCGCTCGCCGCTTACAGTTGCGGGGGCAGCGCCGGTTTCGCACCGGCTTCCCGTCTTAGCTTCCGGGCAAGCCGGAAGAACCTCGACGCCTTAAGCATCTGCCGCTCGGGGTACGGCGTCAAGGGTGATATAAAGAATTCTTTATATGAGCTTCTCGCCGATACTCTATTCCGTCATCCCCGCCTTCGCGGGGATGACGATGGCAGGCAACTCCCGCCCACGCCGATCCACCCGCATCCACCGCCCGCCGGCGTACCAGCCATGCTCCCCGTCGCTGGCCAGCGTGCACCCGATGCAAACCTCCGCCACGCCCTTCTCGAACGGCATGGCGCCATCATAGCGGCGCGGGATCACCAGGTGCAGCGCGCGGTCGATATAGCCGATCTTCCCGCCGAGCTGCGAGCGTGCCCGGCCATCGACGAAGTCCTCGGCGCCATTGTCCATCGTCATCACCGGCGCGGTGCGGCCGTCGCGGGCGACATAGTGGAAGCTCTTGCCGACATGGACCGTGGCCAGGCCGCCCCAGTCATAGTCGAGCTTCGCGCGGTGCGCCGGCGCCAGCCGGATCGTCCCGTCGGCTTGCTCCGCGGCGCAGTCCGGGAACGTGTCGAGCTCGCCCCCACGCGGCGCGTAGAAGCAGGCGAGGGGATAGGGTTCCGCAGCCGGTCCGGCGGCCGCGGTCAGCATGAGGAGCGGGGGGATCGGCCAGCGCATTGCGCAAGGCTATCATACCGGACGCCGTGTCCAAAGACCGGCTGAGCATGACATATAAAGATATCTTTATATTAGGAATTGCACGGCGACGGCGAAGTCTGTAGGGCGCCCGCATCCGCTGCCGGCGATTCCCGGCGCGTAACCGATTCACATCTGGAGACCAGCTCGTGGCTACCGTGCTCGACAAGGATTACGTCATCAAGGACCTCTCGCTTGCCGCCTTTGGCCGCAAGGAGATCGAGATCGCCGAGACCGAAATGCCCGGCCTGATGGCACTGCGCGCCGAGTTCGGCGCCTCGAAGCCGCTCAAGGGTGCGCGCATCACCGGCTCGCTGCACATGACGATCCAGACCGCGGTGCTGATCGAGACGCTCAAGGAGCTGGGCGCCGAGCTGCGCTGGGCGACCTGCAACATCTATTCGACCCAGGACCACGCCGCGGCCGCGATCGCCGAGGCCGGCATCCCCGTCTTCGCCGTGAAGGGCGAGACGCTCGAGGAATATTGGGACTACGTCATCCGCATCTTCGACTGGGGCCAGGACCAGACCTGCAACCTCATCCTCGACGACGGCGGCGACGCCACCATGTTCGCGCTGTGGGGCGCGCGCGTCGAGGCGGGTGAAGAGCTGTTCACCCCGTCGAACGAAGAGGAAGAGATCTTCGTCGCCACGCTGAAGCGCTTCCTGGGCGAGCGCCCGGGCTACCTCACCAAGACCGTCGCCACGATCAAGGGCGTCTCGGAAGAGACCACCACCGGCGTGCACCGTCTCTATGAGCTGTCGAAGAAGGGCAAGCTGCCCTTCCCGGCGATCAACGTGAACGACAGCGTCACCAAGTCGAAGTTCGACAACCTCTATGGCTGCAAGGAATCGCTGGTCGACGCGATTCGTCGCGCCACCGACGTGATGCTCGCCGGCAAGGTCGCCTGCGTCGCCGGCTTCGGCGATGTCGGCAAGGGTTCGGCCGCGTCGCTCCGCAACGGCGGCGCCCGCGTGCTGGTCACCGAAGTCGATCCGATCTGCGCGCTGCAGGCGGCGATGGAAGGCTATGAAGTCGTGACGATGGAAGAGGCCGCCACCCGCGCCGACATCTTCGTCACCGCCACCGGTAACGAAGCCGTGCTCACCGTCGACCACATGCGTGCGATGAAGAACATGGCGATCGTCTCGAACATCGGCCATTTCGACAGCGAGATCGAGATCGCCGGCCTGGCGAACTTCAAGTGGACCGAGATCAAGCCGCAGGTCGACGAAGTCGAGTTCCCGGACGGCAAGAAGATCATCGTCCTGTCGAAGGGCCGCCTGGTGAACCTCGGCAACGCGACCGGCCACCCGTCGTTCGTGATGTCGTCGTCCTTCACCAACCAGGTGCTGGCGCAGCTCGAACTGTGGAGCGGCGCGGACAAGTACAAGAACGAAGTCTATGTCCTGCCGAAGCACCTCGACGAGAAGGTCGCCGCGCTTCACCTCGACAAGCTGGGCGTGAAGCTCACCAAGCTGAGCCAGAAGCAGGCGGACTATATCGGCGTGCCGGTCGAAGGTCCGTTCAAGCCGGATCACTATCGTTACTAATCGGTAAAAGACCGCAACAAATTGGCCGCGTTCCCCTGAGGGAGCGCGGCCTTTTTGTTACTGAAACGATGTTGTAATTTTGCAACGCAACATCGGAAAGCGTTGTTCGAGCGCAACTGATCGCCACCATACGGCGTCTTGCACACATCTCGGACAAAATGCGGAAACATTCGATTCCGAGGACGGGAGGACTTTTTCAGAGGGATGTACAAATGCGTCAGATTGTTGCGCGCAAGCAAAACCGCTTCTCGTTGACCGCGTCCGCCGTGGTGCTCGCACTCGCGATCGCCACGCCGGCCTTCGCGCAGACCGCCGACCAGACTCCGCCTGCCGACGCGCAGGACGCCGCCGCCGTGCCGCAGACGGATCAGGCCGCAGCGCAGGAAGGCGCCATCGTCGTCACCGGCTCGCGCATCCGCCGCCAGGATTTCGAGACGCCGAACCCGGTGGTGACCCTGGGTGCGCAGACGCTGCAGGATTCGGGCACCACCAACCTGACCGACTTCCTCACCGGCTATCCGGCGCTGCAGGGATCGTCGACCTCGGCCAACAACTCGGGTGACCGGGCGGGCATCGGCTATACCGGCCTCAACCTGCTCGACCTGCGCAACCTCGGCACCCAGCGCACGCTGGTGCTGGTCGACGGCCGTCGCCACGTCTCCGGCGTGCCCGGCACTGCCTCGGTCGACATCAACACCATCCCCAACGACCTGGTCGATCGCATCGAAGTGCTGACCGGCGGCGCCTCGGCCATCTACGGCGCGGACGGCGTGACCGGCGTGGTCAACTTCATCATGAAGAAGAACTTCGAGGGCATCAGCGCGCGCGCGCAGGCGGGCATTTCGGAGCAGGGCGATGCCGGCCAGCGTCTCTTCTCGATCACTGCGGGCAAGAACTTCGCCGATGGCCGCGGCAACATCGCCGTCGCCTATGAATATGGCTCGGAAGACCGCCTCGATTCGCACAATCGCAGCCGCTTCTCCGGTTCGAACCGTATCGGCTTCTATCGCAATCCGAACGGCACCAGCCCGACCTATGTGCCGCTGAACGACATCCGCTATTACGACACCGCCCGCGAAGGCGGCATCGACATCGATTTCGACGGCATGCCCGACTATCTCGTCGGGGCCGGCGGCCTCCAGCTGTTCGATCACGGCACCTATGTGCCGAGTGCCTATCAGCAGGGCGGAAGCGCCACCCGCGTCGCCGATTACGGCAATGATCTGCTGCCGCAGGTCGATCGCCACGTCGTCAATGCGCTCGCGCATTTCGATATCAGCCCGGCCTTCCAGGTGTTCGCCGAGGGCAAATATGCGCGCACGCACAGCTATTCGCTGGCACAGCCGACCTTCGACTATTACCTCCTGATCCCCGAGGACAACCCCTACATCCCGGCGGCCCTGCGGCCGATCATCGCGGCCGCGGGCAATGGCGGCGTGCTGCTCAACCGCGACAATTTCGACTTCGGCCAGCGCGGTGAGGACATCACCCGCGAGACTTATCGCGGCGTGTTCGGCGTGCGCGGCGACCTCAGCAGCCACCTGAACTACGAAGTGTCGTACACCTATGGCCGCACCGACGTGACGAGCCGTTACCTGAACGACATCCTCGACGACCGCTACTATGCGGCGATCGACGTGGTGCAGGGCGCCAATGGCCCGACCTGCCGCGTCAATGTCGATCCGACCTGGACGCCGGACCAGCCGTACAACTCGACGCGCGACGTCTTCGCCCCGACGACCTTCACGCCGGGCCAGTGCATTCCGCTCAACCTGTTCGGCGAAAATGCCGGCAGCCAGGCGGCGCTCGACTGGATCAAGGCGGATACGCTCGATCGTGCCCGCATCCAGCAGCATGTTGCCTCGGCGTATCTGAGCGGCGATCTGGGCGGCCTGTTCTCGATGCCGGGCGGCGGCAATATCGGTTTCTCGGTCGGTGCCGAATACCGCAAGGAAAAGAGCAGCTTCACGCCCGATCCGCTCGCGGCGCAGAGCCTGACCTTCACCAACGCGCTCACCCGTGACGCGGGCGAGTATGACGTCAAGGAAGTGTTCGGCGAGCTTCGCGTGCCGCTGCTCACCGATACCTTCATCCACAGCCTCGAAGTGGGCGGCGCGGTGCGCTTCTCCGACTACTCGACGATCGGCAGCACCACGACCTGGAAGGTCGACGGCGCGTTCTCGCCGATCCGCGATATCACCTTCAACGGCACCTATTCGAAGGCGGTGCGTGCGCCGAACATCGGCGAGCTGTTCTCGGGCAACTCGCAGACCTTCGAGTTCATCACCGATCCGTGCCTGTCGACCGAGCTACAGTTCGGCACGCAGTATCGCGCGGCAAACTGCCAGGCGCTGCTGACCTCGCTAGGCGCCAACCCGGCGACCTATGACGATACGCGTTCGACGAACATCCCGGGCTTCGCGGGCGGCAACCCGAGCCTGCAGCAGGAAGAGGCAACCACCTGGACTGCGGGCGTCGTGCTCCAGCCGAGCTTCCTGCGTGGCTTCTCGCTGCGTGCGGACTGGTATGACATCCGCCTCAAGAACGCGATCAACACGGTCACCTCGCAGGAGCTCTCCGAGCTGTGCGTCGATCAGCCGACGCTCAACAATCCCTTCTGCGCGGGAATCGTCCGCCAGAATGGCGGCGCGGGCACGGCGGATGCGGGCAATATCGTCGGCTTCACGCTCACCCCGCAGAACGTCGCCGAGTTCCGTACCGCGGGCCTCGACGTGAACCTCAACTACACGTTGCGCACGTCGAAGCTGGGCACGTTCAATCTGAGCGTGATCGGCAACTATCTCGACCGGCTGCAGTTCATCGGCACCCCGGGCGCGGACGTCACTAATTCGCGCGGCGCGGCTGGTGCGCCGAAGTACACGGTCAATGCCGACCTGAGCTGGCAGTATGAGGGCTTCCGGGTCAACTACGGCATCCTGTGGACCGACAAGACGCTGCGTTACTCGAACCAGGCGGTGGCCGGCGATCCGGACATCGTGGCGCCGGAGTATCTCTACTTCAACGAGCTGTGGCAGCACGACATCTCGATGAGCTACAACGTGAACGACCGCTTCCAGCTCTATGGCGGTGTGCGCAACCTGTGGAACCAGAAGCCGGACATCGGCACGCTGGGTACCCCGATCAGTGCCGTCGGCCGTTTCGGCTATGTCGGCGCCCGCGTGAAGCTGCCGAACCTGTTCTGAGCAGCCTCACCGCTGTAAAGCGAACCAGCGAAGGGCCCGGCCGCAAGCCGGGCCCTTTTCGTTTGCGCCGAAACTGTCCTAAGGGTCCGCAATGAATCCCCGGAGCGGCGCGCTTTGATCCACATCACGCAATCGGCCGCGGTGCTCGCGGGTGCTGCGCTGGCGCTGCTCGTGATCGGCAGCGTCTGGGCATTGTTCGCCGGGCTGCGCGCGCGTGCCGAAGCTGCCGGGATCGCCGAGATCAATGCCCAGCTCGCCGCCCTGGTGAGCGGATCGCCCGCGCAGGCGATGCTGGTCCGTGCCGATGGCCGGCTCGAGCTGCCGCGCCGGCTCGGCGACTGGCTGGGCCTCCAGGACCTGCCCCGCGGGCTGGACGCGTTGAGTGGGAAGGGGGCGGGGCTGCTGCCCGAGGATGCAGATGCGCTGGGCGTCCACGTCTCTGCCGCGCAAAAGGCGGGCAAGCCGTTCGCCCTCTCGGTACGGGCACAGGGCTCCGAACGCGCGCTGCTGGTGATCGGCGAGCGCGCGCCCCAGGCAGTCAACGCGCCGGGCGGCGTGGTGCTGTGGTTCCTCGACGCGACCGAGAGCCAGGCCGAGATCAACCGGCTCCAGCGCGAGGCGACGCGCCTGCGCGCCGCCTTCGACGCGCTGACCGCGCTGATCGAGGCTGCGCCGATGCCGATGTGGTATCGCGGCACCGACCTTCGCCTGCTGATGGTCAATACCGCCTATGTCGAGGCGGTCGAGGGCAAGGATGCCGAGGACGTGGTCGCCCGCGGGCTCGAACTGGTCGAGGGCGTCGGCTTTGGCGGGCCGCTCGCCAATGCCGCGATCGCGCGCGACACCGGCGAGCCGCAGACCGTGGCGATGCCCGCGACGATCGGCGGCACCCGCCGGATGCTGCGCCTGCACGACATGCCGTTGGGTACCGGTGGGGTGGCGGGCTTCGCCGTCGATATCGAGGAGCTCGAACAGGCGCGCGGCGGCCTGAAGCGCTTCGCCCAGGCCCAGCGCGCGATGCTCGACAAGATATCGGCAGGCGTGGCGCAGTTCGGCGCGGACCGCAGCCTGATCTTCTCCAACCAGCCGTTCCGCCGCATGTTCGCGATGAAGAACGAGTGGCTGGCCGATCGCCCCGAGTTCGACCGCGTGCTCGATCGCATGCGCGAGACCAATCGCCTGCCCGAAGTACGCGACTATCCGGCCTGGAAGGCCGAGCGGCGCGAATGGTTCGTCTCGGCCGAGGCGGTGGAAGAGACCTGGACGATGGGTCCGACCCATCTGCGCGTCGTCGCGCAGCCTCTGCCCGAGGGCGGGCTGCTGTTGCTGTTCGAGGATCGCACCCAGCAGTTCGAGCTGCAGCGCGAGCATGGCGAGATGCAGCAGGTGCGCACCGCGACGCTGGAGAGCCTGGCCGAAGCCGTCGCCGTGTTCGGCAAGGGCCGGCTCCAGCTGTGGAACCGCAAGTTTCGCCAGGTCTGGGACTTCGAGGATGCCTTCCTCGACGGGCACCCCCAGGTACTGGCGCTCACCCGTGCGGCGGGCCCGAAGCTGGCCAATCCGGCGCGGGCGGACGTGATCGGCGATCTGGTGCGCATGGCGGCGCAGGAGCGCCAGTCGCGCGGCTCCAGCATCGCCTTTGCCGATGGCCGGCATTTCGACGTCACCGCGGTGCCGCTGCCCGACGGCAATGCGCTGGTGACGATGCTCGACACTACCGATCATCACCGCGCCGAGCGTGCACTCAGGGATCGCAACGAAGCGCTGGAGGCGGCGGACCGGGTCAAGACCTCGTTCCTCGCCAACATGAGCTATGAGCTGCGCACGCCGCTCACGTCGATCAAGGGCTTTGGCGAGATGCTGCACGGCGGCTTTGCCGGCCCGCTGAGTGCGAGCGGGCAGGAATATTCCGAGGCGATCCTCGTCTCGGTCGAGCGGCTGGGAACGATGATCGACGAAGTGCTCGACCTGACCCAGAGCGAAGGCACGCCGCTGGAGCGGGTACCGGTCGATATCGAGATGGCCGCGCAGAATGCTGCCGAGGCGATCGCGCAGCTGGCCAAGGCCAAGGGTATCGAGCTGGTCGTCGAGGATGCCGGCAGCGCGGGCAGCGTCATCGGCGATCCGCGGCGCCTCCGCCAGGTGATCGAGCATCTGCTGCGCCACGCCGTCGCGGCGACGCCGGAGCAGGGCAGGGTGCTGCTCCACTTGGACGGCAACAGTCGCGTGGCGCGCGTGATCGTTTCCGACAACAGCCCCGGCATGAGCCCGGAGGCGGCGGCGAGCGCTTTCGATCGCTTCGCCCAGTTCGGCAATGCCCGGGGCAGCGAGCGCACGCTGGGCTTGGGCCTCCCAATCGCCCGCCAGTTCGTCGAGGCGCATCGCGGCCGCATCGAGCTGATCTCCGAGCCGGGTGAGGGCACTTTGGTGACGGTGGAGCTGCCGCGGGCATGATCCTGCGCTCGCCCGAAGAATCGCTCGATCTCGGCCGCAAGCTGGCCGAACTCGTCCGTCCGGGCGACGTGATCGCGCTCTCCGGACCGCTCGGCGCCGGCAAGACCAGCATTGCCCGCGGGCTCCTGGCGGCGCTCGGCCTGGAAGAGGAGGCGCCGAGCCCCAGCTTCGCGATCGTCCAGCCCTATGCGCCGCCCGAAGTCCGCTTCCCCGTCTTCCACGTCGATCTCTACCGAATCGATGACCCGCAAGAAGCCGAGGAGCTGGGCCTCGACGACGCCCGCCATGATTCGCTGCTGATCGTCGAATGGCCCGAGCGTTTGGGCGATGCGGCGTGGCACGATGCGCTGTGGTTGTCCCTGGATGTGGCACCGGACGGCGCGCGCGCCTTGACAGCCAAGGTCCCGGCGGCATGGAAGGACCGATGGTCTCTGACATGAATCCGCCCGCCACGGCGCCCGACTTCCTCGTTGCCGCCGGTTGGGGCGGGGCCGAGATCCGCCCGCTTGCCGGCGACGCCTCGTTCCGCCGCTATTTCCGCGTCGTGGAGCATGACCGCACCGCGATACTGATGGATGCGCCGCCCCCGCACGAGGATCCGCGCCCCTTCATCAACATCGCC
This sequence comes from Sphingomonas sp. GW821-FHT12D09, assembly GCF_058807215.1. Taxonomy (NCBI): domain Bacteria; kingdom Pseudomonadati; phylum Pseudomonadota; class Alphaproteobacteria; order Sphingomonadales; family Sphingomonadaceae; genus Sphingomonas; species Sphingomonas sp. GW821-FHT12D09. Next base: position 224,108 of record NZ_JBXAQL010000005.1, read on the forward strand.
CGCTGGCTCACCAGCCACGGCTTCGCCGCGCCCGAGATCCTGCACGAGGACCTTGGCGAGGGCCTCGTCCTCATCCAGGACTTCGGCGACGCACGCATGCGCGAGACCGTCGACGCCGCCCCCGAGAGCGAGCTGCGCCTCTACGAGGAAGCGGTCGACCTGATCATCCGCCTCGCCGAGCATCCGGCGGCAGACATCCTCAATCCCTACACCCTGGCCGAATATCACCGCGAGGCGGACCTGCTCCCCGAATGGTATTGCCCCGCGGTCGGCCTCGACGCCGATATCGAAGGGTATCGCAAGGCCTGGGACGAAGCCCTCGCCCCGGTCCTTTCCGGTCACACGCCCGTCACCGTGCTGCGCGATTACCATGTCGAGAACATCATGCTGATCGACGGTAGCGCGGCGGAGACCTTGGGCCTGCTCGACTTCCAGGACGCGCTGGCGGGCCACCCCGCCTATGACCTCGTCTCGCTGCTGCAGGACGCGCGCCGCGACGTGCCCGAGAGCCTCGAGACCGCGATGCTCGACCGCTACAAGCGCATCACCGGCGCCGGCGATGCGTTCGACGTGGCCTATCACGTGCTCGGCGCGCAGCGGAACGCCAAGATCGTCGGCATCTTCACCCGGCTGTGGAAGCGCGACGGCAAGCCGCGCTATCCGGGCCTGTGCCCGCGCGTCTGGACCTATCTCAACCGCGACCTCCAGCACCCCGCGCTCAAGCCGGTGGCCGACTGGTTCGCCGCGAACGTCCCCGAAGACATGCGCGGCGACCCGCTGACCATTGCCGGCGCATGAAGCAGTCCGCTACCTATTCGCTGCGCCCCAATCCGGACGTCGCCATGCCGGAGACCGCGATGGTGATGGCCGCCGGCCTCGGCAAGCGCATGCGCCCGCTCACCGTCACGCGCCCCAAGCCGCTGGTCGAAGTCGCCGGCAAGACGCTGCTCGACCACACGATGGATCACCTGCGCGAGGCCGGGATCAAGCGCGCGGTGGTCAACGTCCATTACCTGGCGGACCAGGTCGAGGCGCACCTGAAGGCCCGCGCCGAGGGTGTCGACGTGCTGATCTCCGATGAGCGCGCCCAGCTGATGGAGACCGGCGGCGGCATCGTCCAGGCGCGCGCGCTGCTCGGCGACAAGCCCTTCTTCACGGTCAACAGCGACACGCTCTGGGTCGACGGCCCGATCACTTCGCTGCACGCGCTCGCCGCCGCCTGGGACGACGACAGGATGGACGCGCTGCTCCTGCTCGTGCCGCTCGCCCGCGCTTTCAGCCACAAGGGGCAGGGCGATTTCCGCCTCGACCCGTTGGGGCGCATCACCGAGCGCCGCAAGCCCGGCCGCCTCGCGCCCTTCGTCTATGCCGGCGCCCAGATCCTCTCGCCGCGCGTGATCCGCGACTGGCCCGAGGGGCCATTCTCGACCAACCTCTTCTGGAACCGTGCAATGGAGCAGGGGCGGTTGTGGGGCGTGGTCCACCAGGGCCTGTGGTTCGACGTCGGCACTCCCGGCGCGGTCAAGGAAGCCGAGGACGTGCTGGCGACGGTTTGAGCCAGGTCCATCGCCAAATAACCTCCGTCATCTCCCGCCTTCGCGGGGATGACGATGGAAGGGCGATGCTCTAGGTTTCCCGTGCCAATGCCCACCGCCCCAAACCTCTACACCATCCCCCCGCACCGCGCCTTCGCGGATGCACTCGCGAACGGCTTGCTGAAGCGCTTCGGGGCCGACCCCATGCAGCTCGCCCGCGGCCTGATCCTGCTCCCCAACAATCGCGCCAAGAAAGCCATCCAGGACGCCTTCGTCCGCGCCAGCGGCGGCGGCCTGTTGCTCCCGCGCCTTGTCGCGGTCGGCGATCCCGAGCTCGACGAAGCGGTGTTCGATGCTGCCGGCGATCCCGATCCCGTGCCCCCCGCGGTCGAGCCGCTCCAGCGCCAGCTCATCCTCGCCCGCCTCATCCAGGAAGCCGAGCCCCGCCACGACGCCGCCGAAGCCGTCCGCCTCGCCGGCGACCTCGCCGCCACGCTCGACCAGCTGCTCATCGAGGAAGTGCCACCGCGCAAGCTCAAGGAGCTCGATCTCGGCCCCGAGCTGTCAGCGCATTGGGAACGCTCGCTGCACCTTTTCGAGATCGTCCTCGAACGCTGGCCAGGCGAACTCGCCCGTCTCGGCCGCATCGACCTCGCAGACCGCCGCCGCCTGCTCATCGACAAGGTCGTCAAGCGCTGGAAGACCAGCCCGCCCACGGGCTTCGTCTGCGCCGCCGGCATCACCGCCAGCGCGCCCGCCATCGCCCGGCTCCAGCGCCTCGTCGCCGAGCTCCCCAATGGCATGGTCGTCCTCCCCGATCTCGCCATCGCGATCAGCGACACCGAATGGGACATGCTCGGGCCCCACGCGCCCGATCCCGTCACCGGCCGCCGCAAGCGCAACCTCGAGACCCACCCGCAATTCCACCTCAAGCTCCTCCTGGAGCGGATGGGCGTCCACCGCAGCGAGTTCGATCCCTGGCGCGCCGCGAGCGAGCATGACGCCGCGCCGTCGCGCAGCAAGGCGATCGCCTCGGCGATGCAGCCGCCCGGCCTTACCCATGGCTGGACGACGCTCCCCGAAAAGGAACGCAAGCTCGACGGCGTCCGCGTCCTCGAACTCGCGACGCCTGCCGAGGAAGCCCAGGCCATCGCCCTGGCGCTCCGCCAGGTGCTGGAGACCCCGGAAAAGACCGCCGCGCTCGTCACGCCTGACCGCGCGCTCGCCCGCCGCGTTGCTGCCCATTGCGCGCGGTGGGGGATCGTCGTGGACGATTCCGCCGGCCAGCCGCTTTCGATCCTGCCGCCGGGCACCTTGCTGCTCGCGCTCGCCGATGCCGCCGCCCAGCGCTTCGCCCCGTTGCCGCTGCTGACCCTGCTCAAGCACCCGCTGGTGATGCCCGAGACGCGCCCCGAATGGCTCGAAGGCGCCCGCCTGCTCGACCGTGCGCTGCGCGGCCCCCGCCCGGCGCCCGACCTCGCCGGCATCGACCGTCATCTCGCCGAGCAGGAGGGCAGGGACGGGCCCATCCGCAAGGCCGCCCAACGCTGGTGGCCCGAGGCCAAGGCGCTGCTCGCCCCGCTCGAAGCCGCCTTCGCAACCGGCGCCCAGCCGATCCCGGCCCTGCTCGCGGCCCTGCGCGAAGCCGCCCAGTCGCTGGGCGGCGACAGCCTGTGGAGCCGCGCCGAGGGCCGCGCCGCCGCCACGCTGCTCGACGATCTCGAACGTGAAGCCGCCGACGGCCCGCGGCGCGCCGATCCCGAGACGCTCGCCCCGATGCTGCGCACGCTGATGGACCAGATCGCCGTGCGCCCGCCCCAGGGCGGCCATCCGCGCCTTGCCATCCTCGGCCAGATCGAAGCTCGCTTGCAGACCACCGACCTGATGATCCTCTCGGGGCTCAACGAAGGCGTCTGGCCGGGCCTGCCCGCGCCCGATCCCTGGCTGGCCCCGCGTATCCGCGCCGAACTGGAGCTGCCCGGCCTGGAGCGCCGCATCGGCCTGTCCGCCCACGATCTCGCCGGCGCGCTCGGCGCGCCCGAAGTGCTGCTCACCCGCGCCCGCCGCGACGCCACCGCGCCGACCATCGCCTCGCGCTTCTGGCTCCGGCTCGAAGCGCTGTCGGGCGGCCTCGATCGCGCCCATGACCTTGCCGGCTGGGTCCATGCGATCGACGCGCCCGGCGTCCACGAACCTGCCGAGCGCCCCGAGCCCTCGCCGCCGGTGGAAGCGCGTCCCAAGGCGATCTCGGTCACCGAAGTCGATCGCTTGAAGGCCGACCCTTACGCCTTCTACGCCCGCCGGATGCTCAAGCTCGGTCCGCTCGATCCGGTCGATGCCGATCCCAGCGCGGCGTGGCGCGGCACGGCGGTGCACGACGTTCTTCAGAAATGGTTCGAGCTCGACGCCTGCGATCCGGCGAAGCTGCGCGCCCGCGCCGAGGCGATGCTGGCGGACGAGCGCACCCACCCGATGATGCGCGCGCTCTGGCAGCCGCGCCTGATGGAAGCGATCGACTGGATCGCCCGCCAGATCGCCGAGAATCCCGATCGCAAGGTGCTCGCGGTCGAGCTCGACGGCGAGATCGAGTTCGCCGGCGTCAAGCTGCGCGGCAAGTTCGACCGGATCGATCGCCTTGCCGATAACAGCCTGGCGATCGTTGACTACAAGACCGGCCAGCCGCCGAGCACCCGCGCCGTCCGCGCCGGGTTCAGCCTCCAGCTCGGCCTGCTCGGGCTGATCGCCGAACGCGGCGGCTTCGCGGACATCGAGGGTGTCGCCCGCGCCTTCGAATACTGGTCGCTCGCCCGCTCCCCGCGCACCGGCGGCTTCGGCTATGTCGACAGCCCGGTCGACCCGAAGAAGAAGGAGCCGATCCCGGCCGAGGAGTTCGTCGACATCGCCGCGCACCACTTCGCCGAAGCGGTGCGCGCCTGGCTGACCGGCGACGAGCCCTTCACCGCCAAGCTCGTCCCCGAATATGCCCCCTATGCCGAATATGACCAGCTGATGCGCCGCGACGAATGGTATGGCCGTGATTGAGGTTGGTGTGACCGCTCCCACCCAATCCCGTCATCCCCGCCCAGGCGGGGATCCAGGGTTACTCTGCCCGGTCGGTCCTGCTTGGCCTTGGATCCCCGCCTGCGCGGGGATGACGGAAAAGAGCGCGGGGATGATTGTGGTGGAAGCGCGGATGACGGACACGGGAAATGACTGAAGTCCGCCCCCTCCACAAACTCAAGGGCAACCAGAAGGCCGCCAGCGATCCCGGCCGCCATATCTGGCTCTCCGCCTCGGCCGGCACCGGCAAGACCCAGGTGCTCGCCGCGCGCGTCTGGCGGCTGCTGCTCGGCGGCACCGATCCCGGCGCGATCCTGTGCCTCACCTTCACCAAGGCCGGCGCCGCCGAGATGTCCGAGCGGATCACCAGCCGGCTCGCCCGCTGGGTGCGCGCATCCGACACCGAGCTTGCCGCCGATCTGGAAGCGCTGGGCGAGAACATCTCGCCTTCGGGCCGCGAAAAGGCGCGCCAGCTCTTCGCCAAGGTGCTCGATGCGCCGGGCGGCGGCATTCGCATCCAGACGATCCACAGCTTCTGCCAGTCGCTACTCGCTGCCTTCCCGATGGAAGCGGGCTTGGTCCCCGGCTTCCGCCCGCTCGACCAGCGCGAGGAAGCCGTGCTGGCGCGCGAGGCGCTGGCCGAGATGCTCGTCGATGCCGAGCGTGAACATCGGGGATGGGTGGTGGACGCTGTCGGCGCCCTCTCGCTCCGCCTGGGCGAAGGCAAGGCCGAGGATTTCCTCAAGGCCTGCGCGCGGGAAGGGGAGGCGCTGGCCGAATTGCCCCTGCTGATCCAGCCTTATCTCCGCGAGGCGCTGAGTCTCCCCCTCGGCGACGTCGATGCCGAGATCGCCCGCCGCTGCAGCGATGAACAGTTCGATCTCGGAAGTTTGCGCGCGCTCACGGTCATGAACGCCGATTGGGGCACCACGCGCGGCCTGGAGCGCGCCGACATCGCCGCCGCCTGGCTCGGCAAGGGCCCCGAGGCGCGCGCCGCCAGCCTTGCCGACCTCCACGGCATCTGGGCCACCGCCAAGGGCGAGCCGCGCTCCTTCGGCAAGGGCCAGACGCCGCAGGACCCGGCCTATGCCGATTATGCGATGCGGCTCTACGCGACCTGCGCCGAGCTGCTCGGCATGAAGACGCAGGCGGCGTATGCCGACCTGCTGGCGTTGGGGCTCGAAGCAGGCCGAATCTATGCCGAGACCTACAAGCAGGCCAAGCGCCGCCTCGGCGCGGTCGATTTCAACGACCTGATCCACGCCACCGTCGCGCTGCTCGGCACGCCGGGCATGGGCGAATGGGTGCGCTTCAAGCTCGACCAGGCGACCGAGCATGTCCTGATCGACGAGGCGCAGGACACCAATCCCCAGCAATGGGCGATCGTCAGCGCGATTGCGGACGAGTTCTTCGTTGGTGAGGGCGTGCGCGCCGAAACGATCCGCACGCTGTTCACCGTCGGCGACTACAAGCAGGCGATCTTCGGCTTCCAGGGCACCGATCCGATCTTCTTCCGTGCCGCCTTCGAGCGGTTCCTGGCGAAATCACGCATAGTGGCCGATCCGGACTTCGATGTTTACCCGCGCGAAGTCGAGGAGCTCTCGCTTACCCACAGCTTCCGCTCGACCCGCCCCGTGCTCGAATTCGTCGATGCCGCGATCGGCGCGCTGCCGCTGCCCGGCATGGGCGACCTTTCCGATGCCGAGGAACATGCCAGCGAAGTCCCGGGCCCGGGCACCGTGACTTTGTGGCCTCCGGTCACCGAAGGTGGCACCGAGGCCGACGAGGAGGAGTGGGTCAGCGACGCCACGCGCAAGCTCGCCGGCGACATCGCCCGGGCGATCAAGGGGTGGGTGGGCACGCTCGACCTGGAGAGCAAGGGCCGCAAGCTCGCGCCCGAGGATGTGATGATCCTGGTCAAGCGCCGCGGCGAGCTGGCCTCGCTGATCGTCGCGCGCCTCTATGCCGAGGGCGTGCCGGTGGCGGGTGTCGACCGCCTGCGGTTGAATGCCCCGCTCGCGGTGCAGGATTTGCTCGCGGCGATCCGCTTCGCGCTCCAGCCCGAGGATGACCTGTCGCTCGCGTCGCTGCTGGTCTCGCCGCTGATCGGCTGGAGCCAGGACGAGCTGATGGCGGGCGCGGTGCGAGAGCGGGGCGGGCTGTGGCGCCACCTTCGGAATACGCAACCGGACGAACGCCTGGCGCCGCTCTACGCGCTGCTCGCCCGTGCCGACATCGCCACGCCCTATCGCTTCCTCGAGGAGATCCTCTCCGGCCCCCTGAACGGCCGCTACAAGCTGCTGCGCCGCCTCGGCGAAGAGGCGCGCGACCCGATCGAGGAGCTGCTGAACGCAGCGCTCAACTTCGAGAAGGTGGCCACGCCTTCGCTGCAGCGCTTCCTCGACTGGTTCGATCGCGGCGATGTCGAGATCGTCCGCGACGCCGCCCAGCCGCAGGGCGCGGTACGGGTGATGACCGCGCACGGCGCCAAGGGCCTGCAGGCGCCGCTGGTCATCCTCGCCGACGCCACGGTCGACCCGACAAGGTCCCCGCGCGACTTTCTGAGTTGGGAACCGTCCAGTGAGCTCGGAAAGCTGCCGATCTTCCGGCCCCGCGCCTCTGAGCGGGGCGTACTCGGAGAGGTCCTCGAAAAAGCCGATGCGCGCGAACTTAGCGAGCATTGGCGTCTGTTCTACGTGGCCGCCACCAGGGCCGAGGAACGCCTGGTGATCGCCGGCGCGCTGGGCCCCATGGCCAAGGGCGTTCCCCCGCAGAAGAGCTGGTACGCCGCCTCCGCCGCCGCCCTCGATGCGCTTGGGGTAGGGGAGGGCGAGACGCGAGAATTCAAGGGCTTGCACCCCCAGAACCCGGTCCCCGCCAGGCCCCGTCCCGCCCAGGGGCCCGCCGAGCTGGCGGCACTCCCCGACTGGGCCCGCCGCCCGGCCCCCGAGGAAGCCCGCCCGCCACGTCCCCTCGCGCCCTCGTCGCTGGGCGACGACAGCGTGGCCGATCCCCCGCCCACGCCGGCCCTCCGCGCGGCAGCCGAGCGCGGTCGGCTCCTGCATGCTTTGTTCGAGCGATTGCCGTCGGTTAGCCCCGGTGAGCGCGCCGCTGCGGCCGAGCGCTGGCTGGCCGGAGCAGGGGGCGTCTCCGACGCGAGCCTGCGCGCCGAACTCGCTTCGGCCGCGCTGGCGGTGACCGAAGATCCACGCTTTTCCGGGCTTTTCGGCCCCGATTCCCTGGGTGAGGCCCCCATCGCCGCGGTGCTGGGCGATGGCCTGGTGGTCTCCGGCACGGTCGATCGCCTGGTGGTCACCGACAGCCATGTCCGCGTGATCGACTTCAAGACCGGCCGCCGTGCGCCCGCCAGCCTTGCCGACCTGCCCAACTATCACCTGCGCCAGATGGCCGCCTATGCCGCCGCTCTCACGGTGATCTTCCCGGGGCGCATTGTAGAGGCGGGGCTGCTCTATGCCGCAGGGCCGGTTCTCCACCTGCTGCCCGCCGAATTGCTGGCGGCAAACAAGCCGGGCTTCGCTGCCACGGAGCAAAGCTTGGCTTCGCGCGCTTGACCCAGCGAGGTCGCACCATAGATTAGCCCTCACATCGTATCAGGAGTTTACCCCATGGCCACCAAGGCTACCACCGACGCCAATTTCAGCAGCGACGTTCTCGAAGCCGGCAAGCCGGTCCTCGTCGATTTCTGGGCGGAGTGGTGCGGGCCGTGCAAGATGATCGCCCCGGCGCTCGAAGAGCTTGCCGAGGAGCTTGCCGACCAAGTTCAGATCATCAAGATCGACATCGACGAGAATCCCGACGCGCCGACCAAGTACGGCGTGCGCGGCATCCCGACCATGATCCTGTTCAAGGACGGCCAGCCCGCGGCGACGCAGGTCGGCGCAATGCCCAAGAACGGCATCAAGAAGTGGCTCGAGGGTGTGCTCTGAACCCATAGGGCGGGAGGCGCCACGCCTCGCGCTGCTTCGGCTCAGCTCCGGTAATCGGCGTTGATCGAGATATAGCCGTGCGTCAGGTCGCAGGTCCACACGGTGGCGCGGCCCTCGTCCAGGCCCAGCTCGATGCCGATCTCGATCTCGCGGCCCTTGAGATGCGCCGCCACCGGGGCTTCGTCATAGCCTTCCACCGCGAGGCCATCGCGCGCCACCTGCGTGGCGCCGAAGCGGATCGCGAGCTTGTCGCGCTCGGCCGGTTCGCCGGCCTTGCCCACGGCCATGACGACGCGGCCCCAATTGGCGTCCTCTCCGGCGATGGCGGTCTTCACCAGCGGCGAATTGGCGATCGACATCGCGATGCGGTGGGCGCTGTCGTCGCTCTCGGCGCCCTCGACGGTGATCTCGATCAGCTTCTGCGCACCTTCGCCATCGCGCACGACGAGCTGTGCGAGCTGGTGGCACATGTCCTGGAGCGCGGCGCGAAAGGCGTCGGCGCCCTCATCCTCGTCGCTCGCCAGCACTGCGTTGCCCGCGCTGCCGGTGGCGAAGGCTAGCACCGTGTCGCTGGTCGAGGTGTCGCCATCGACGGTGATGCACGAGAAGGTCTTGCGGTTCGCGTCGCCCAGCGCAGTCTGCAGCCAGGCGGGATCGACCGCGGCATCGGTGAAGATGAAGCCGAGCATCGTCGCCATGTCGGGCGCGATCATGCCCGATCCCTTGATGATGCCGGCCAGCTGGACGGTCCTGCCGCCCACCACCGCGCGCGTCACCGCGCCCTTGGCGAAGGTGTCGGTGGTCATGATCGTCGCGGCGGCGTCTTCCCAGCTACAGGGTTCGGCGGTGAAGGCGGCGTCGAGCCCGGCCTCGGCCTTGTCGATCGGCAGCGGCACGCCGATCACGCCGGTGGAGGCGACGAACACGTCCGAAGGCTGGCAGCCCAGATGCGCGGCGGCCCGCGCGGCGATCGCCTCCACGGCGGCGCGGCCGCGATTGCCGGTGAAGGCGTTGCTGTTGCCTGCGTTGATGACCAGCGCGCGCGCCGCGCCCAGCGGCAGCGCCTTGCGGCACCATTCCACCTCGGGGGAGGGGCATTTGCTGCTGGTCAGCACGCCCGCCACCGCGGTGCCCGGCGCCAGCTCGATAAAGGTCAGGTCGCAACGGTCCCAGTTCTTGTAGCGCGCCCGTGCGACGCGCGTGGTGACGCCGGGAATCACCGGCAGGGCAGGGAAAGGCAGCGCGAGCGGGGAGCGTTCGATGGACATGGGCAGACCTGTTGCTAAGCTGGCGCTCGCTTCGGGCAAGCAGGGGGAAAGATCAAATGCTTTTGATGGCGCTTGCGCTACAGGCCGTGCCGGCTACGCAGGACACGTCCGTTCCACCGAATATCAGCAAGCCCACACCGCGCGGCATGCCACAAAGCTGGCTCACCGATGACGATTATCCGGCAGGTTCGTTCCGTCGTCGGGAGTTCGGCGCGGTCAAGTTCCGCGCGGATGTCGATTCCAAGGGTAACGTGGCGGATTGCCATATTACCGGCAGTTCCGGCTATTCGGAACTTGATGAGCTTGTATGCAAGCTCCTGCGCAAGCGTGCGGTGTTCAGGCCAGCGCGTGATGCAGCCGCGGCACAGGACATCCCCTCCTTCTACGACGGCACCTTCACTTGGGTCCTGCCGGGCGGGCCGAAAATCAACCCGATCAGCGCAGTTACCAGCAAACCCGTGGATGTGGTCGTGGGCTTGCGGGTGGTGCCAAAAAGCTATGCCAATCCCGCCCTGTTGCGGCTGGTCTTCGACGCGGGCAAGACGAAGGCCTGCAATGTCGAGCTGACCAGTGGCAATCCGAAGCTCGATGTGCTCGCCTGCGAGCAGGCCAAGGCCCAGGTGTCGCCGCTCATCGTTGGCAAGAAGGGCTGGCCGGAACCTGACAGCCGCATGGCATCGGTGACGTTCGAGGCGGATAAATAGCACGAACAGCCCGGCGCCTCGCCCTTTGGCAGGCAGATATTCGCTTTCGATTGGACGAAGCCGATCTGAGTTACTATGTCCACTCCGCACGTCCCGCAGCCTCGGGACGCCAAGGGCATTTGCGAGCTTCGTTTTTGGAACTGCTGCTTCTCCTGACTGCCTTCCTCGCGAGCCTGACCGGTGTCGGTCAGGCCGATCGCGGTGGGATGCGCCAGGTGCAGGGCGTTGCAGTCGTCCAGGCAGCGCAGGTGGCTCAGGCGGCGGTGCTTCCCGCCCGCCGCGCGGCACCTGCGGTGGCGGTGCCTCTGCTTCGGCCGGAAAAGGCCATCCCGCTCGCCGCCATGCAACATGCGCTCGTCGCGCTGCATCTGCCCTTCGAGCGCATGCTCGATTGAGCTTTTTTGCGGCCCGCTGAACCCTAGCGGCCGCTTTTTCCGTTTCTGCATCCAAACGGGCGCCGACCGTAGCGGCGCGCCCGTCCGACCACCCTAGATTTAGACTGGAAAACCCATGCTCGGCGGCTTTGCCAAGAACCTCTTCGGCTCCTCGAACGACCGTTACGTCAAATCGCTCGATAGCATCGTCAAGAAGATCAACGGATTCGAGCCTGCTATCTCGGCGATGAGCGATGAGGAGCTTTCCGGCCAGACCGCGAAGTTCCGCGAGCGGCTTGCGAACGGCGAGAAGCTCGACAACCTGCTTCCCGAGGCATTCGCCACGGTGCGCGAGGCTGCCAAGCGCGTGCTCGGCCAGCGCCATTACGACGTGCAGATGGTCGGCGGAATCGTCCTCCACCGCGGCGAGATCGCCGAGATGCGCACCGGCGAGGGCAAGACGCTGGTCGCGACGCTGGCGACCTATTTGAACGCGCTGCCCGGCGACGGTGTCCACGTCGTCACGGTGAACGACTATCTCGCCGCGCGCGACGCGGACTGGATGGGCCGGGTCTACAAGTTCCTGGGACTCACCGTCGGCGTGATCATCCCGAACCTCTCCGACCATCAGCGCCGCGAGGCCTATGGCGCGGACATCACCTACGGCACGAACAACGAGTTCGGCTTCGACTATCTGCGCGACAACATGAAGTATGACCGCGCTTCGATGACCCAGCGGCCCTTCGCCTATGCGATCGTCGACGAGGTCGACTCGATCCTGATCGACGAAGCCCGCACCCCGCTGATCATCTCGGGCCCGACCGACGACAAGTCCGAGCTCTATATGGGCGTCGACGCGGTGGTGAAGCAGCTCGTCCGCGAAGATTACGACATGGACGAGAAGCAGCGCACCATCGTGTTGACCGAGGACGGCACCGAGAAGGTCGAGCGCATGCTGGAGGCCGCCGGGCTGCTCGAGGGTGCCAATCTCTACGACTTCGAGAACACCCAGGTCGTCCACCATCTGAACCAGTCGCTGCGCGCGAACGTGATGTTCAAGCGCGACATCGATTATATCGTGAAGGACGACAAAGTCGTCATCATCGACGAGTTCACCGGCCGCATGATGGACGGCCGGCGCTGGTCGGACGGCCTGCACCAGGCGGTTGAGGCCAAGGAAGGCGTCAATATCGAGCCGGAGAACCAGACGCTCGCCTCGATCACCTTCCAGAATTATTTCCGCATGTACCCCAAGCTCTCGGGCATGACCGGTACTGCGGCGACCGAGGCGCCCGAGTTTTTCGACATCTACAAGATGAACGTCGTCACCATCCCGACCAACTTGCCGGTGCAGCGCGTCGACGAGGAGGACGAGTTCTACAAGACGCTCGACGAGAAGTTCGCGGCGATCGCCAAGAAGATCAAAGTCCATGCCGCCAAGGGCCAGCCTGTGCTGGTCGGCACCGTCTCGATCGAGAAGAGCGAAATGCTCTCCGAGTTCCTGAACAAGGAAGGCGTGGAGCACAGTGTGCTCAACGCGCGCCAGCATGAGCATGAAGCGCATATCGTGGCGCAGGCGGGCCGCCTGGGCGCGGTGACCATCGCCACCAACATGGCTGGCCGCGGCACCGACATCCAGCTGGGCGGCAACCTCGAATTCCGCACCCATGACGAGCTCTCCGAGATGGAGGAAGGCCCGGCCAAGGACGCGGCGATCGAGCAGATCAAGGCCGAGATCGCGGCCGAGAAGGAGCGGGTGAAGGAAGCCGGCGGCCTGTTCGTGCTCGGCACCGAGCGCCATGAGAGCCGTCGCATCGACAACCAGCTGCGCGGCCGTTCGGGTCGCCAGGGCGATCCGGGCCTCAGCCGCTTCTACCTCAGCTTGGACGATGACCTGCTGCGCATTTTCGGCTCGAACACGCTGTTCGCCAAGATGATGCGCAACAACATCGAGGACGGCGAAGCGATCGGCTCCAAGTGGCTGTCCAAGGCGATCGAGACCGCGCAGCGCAAGGTCGAGGCACGCAACTACGACATCCGCAAGCAGGTCGTCGAGTATGACGACGTGATGAACGACCAGCGCAAGGTGATCTACGAGCAGCGCGCGGACATCATGGACGCCGAGACGGTGGGCGATGTCGTGGTCGACATGCGTGCCGAAACGGTCAACGCGATCGTCGGTGAATATTGCCCGCACGGCTCCTATCCCGAGCAGTGGAAGCTGGACGAGCTAAAGGAGAAGCTGGTCGGCACGCTCAACCTCGACGTGCCGGTCGAGCAGTGGATCAAGGACGAGGCGCAGATCGAACCGGAGATCGTCGAGGAGCGTATCCGCGAACTGGCGGACAAGGAGATCGAGGCCAAGGCCGCCGATCTTGAGCCCGAGACCTGGAGCCAGATCGAGAAGTCGATCCTGCTGCAGAATCTCGATCATCACTGGAAGGAGCATCTCGCGATGCTCGACGCGCTGCGCCAGGTGGTCCACCTGCGCGCCTACGCCCAGAAGACGCCGATCAACGAGTATAAGCATGAGGCGTTCGCGATGTTCGAGCGCATGCTCGGCCAGATCCGCGAGGACGTGACCCGCACGCTCGCCTTCGCCCAGTTCCGCATGGAGCCGACCCCGGCGCTGCCCGACCTGCCCGACTTCCTGACCACGCATATCGATCCGCTGACCGGCGACGACAATACGTACGACTATGACGGCGGCGCGGCCGGGCTGGTGACCACCCGCCTGCCGCAGCTGGGCATCCCCCAGCCTTCGGGCGAGGATCTCGGTACCGATCCGGCGCAGTGGGACGGGCTGGTCAGCCGCAACGCCCCGTGCCCGTGCGGATCGGGCAACAAGTACAAGCACTGCCACGGCCAGGTCGCGTGACACTGGCCTGGTGACGGACCGATCGAAAAGGCCGGGGCGGTATGCTCCGGCCTTTTCGTATCCGGCGACCCATCCGTCTGCGGTGCCGGAGTCTTGCAATGTAGGATTTCGCCTGCTCGGCTCGCACAGCCGGCCCCCTTGGCCGGCCGCTCTTTGATGCCGTTGGGAAAATAGGATCAGGCGTTCGCAGGAAAGTTGCGAGATGCGGAGCGCTACCGGGAATTATGTCAACCTAAGCCGCGCCAAAGATACGCTCTCGGCGTGTACTCGTGAACTTTGGCGAGTCGCGCTCAGGGCTGATGTTGGAACGCGCAAGCGGGCGACAAAAAAGGGAGGGCTGTTCGGCCCTCCCTCTCGAAAAGCCCCTCCCGCGCGAGCAGGAGGGTTTTTTCGTACCCGCTTACTTCGACGTCGGCATCTGGATCGACGGGCCGAGGCGGCTGACCACCTCGTGCGCGTCGAAGGCGCGGACATTGTCGCTAGGCTTGGGGCCCTTGCCCATCACCACTTCGGCCATCGCCTCATATTGCGTGACGGTGCGATAATCCCAGTCGCGGTCGCGCCAGAAGGGGTCGTCGTAGAACGGATCCCAGCTGCGCCAGCCGCCGAAGCGCGGGCGATAATAGCGCCAGGACGGGCTCCAATAGCCCCAGGGGCCGCCGCCCCAGCCTGCGCCGCCCCAGGCACCGGGCGTGCGGACGACATCGGTCTTCTTCTCGGTATCGCGGTCCGCCAAGACGAAATAGTCGAAGCCCTGCTGCAGCGTCAGCTCGGCAGCACGGTAAAGCAGGTAACGCTCGACCGTCTCGCGCGCGGTAAGGCTGTTACCGGCGAAGCTGACGCGGAAGCGGTTGCCTTCGATCTGGGTATCCGAATAGCCGGCACGGGCAGTGCCGTTGCCGACGGCCGGCTGGTAGGGCGTTGCAGTCATACAGGCGGACAGCGAGACGCTGCCGGCCAAGACGAGAGCAAGCGCTGCGAACCGGGGGCGCTTGAGGGTTCTCAACATGGTTCCTCCGAACTTAAGGTACTGGGCACTGGATGACGGAACGAACGCGCGCCGGCAGCGATGTGTCCGGGCAAAGCGTGGCATAAGCGCGATTGACTGAGGCTGAACGAGGCTGAACAATTGCCGGCAAGTTACGCCAGCCGCTCGGGAACCTCCATGGCTTCGGCTGTCAGCGTATCGCGCGGCGCCATCGCCTCCCAAGGGAAGACGAACCAATCTTTGTCGAGCGAGCGATCGATCTTGCGCGAGCGATAATCTACCTCCTGCGAGGAGCGGACATTGTCGATTAGTACGGCGAAGCGAATGCGGGCGGCGATCGCTCCCTCGGCAGCAAGCGCGCCACGGATCTCGCCGATCGTCTTGCCGCTGTCGTTGATGTCCTCGACGAAGAGCAGCCGGTCGCCGTCGCGCGTGCGCCGGGCAAGCACCGCTACCAACTCCTCGCCGAACTGGGCGATCTTGGTGGAATAGTCGATCGATACCAGCGGCAGGCCCATGCGGTGGGAGAGGAACACCGCGGGGGTGAGCCCACCGCGGCCTACGCCGACCAACAGGGTGGGGGTCCAGGGTTCCGCCGCTTCGGCAATGGTGTGGATGCCCGCCACCATCTCCTCATGGGTGAAATGAGTGAATACGATGCTCAAGAATGGGCCTCCGCATAGGCGTCGATCCGGGCGAGGTGGCCGGCGACTTCGTCGTCCGAAAGGAACGAGCCCAGGAAACTGTTCCGCGCCAGCGTGACCAGATCGCGCCGGCTGAGGGTGCGGCCCTGGGCGATCGCGCGGTAATTGTCGGCGACATAGCCGCCGAAATAGGCCGGATCGTCCGAATTCACCGTGGCGCGAAGGCCGAGCTCGAGCATCCGATCGATCGGATGCACGTCCACCGAGGCCACGTTGCACAGCTTCACGTTGGAAAGCGGGCATACGGTGAGCGTCATCGAGGAGCGGGCGAGGCGGGCGACCAGCGCCGGATCCTCGAGGCTGCGATTGCCATGGTCGAGCCGATCGACCTGGAGCAGGTCGAGCGCTTCCACGACATATTCGGGCGGGCCTTCCTCGCCGGCATGCGCGACGCGCTTGAGGCCCATCGCGGCTGCTGCGGCGAAGACGCGCTCGAACTTGGCGGGCGGATGGCCGACTTCGGAGGAATCGAGGCCGACTCCGGCGATCCGGGCGATCCAAGGCTGAGCCTGGGTGAGCGTCTTGAAGGCGTCTTCCTCGTCCAGGTGGCGCAGGAAGCAGAGGATCAGCTTCGAGGTGATGCCGAGCCGTTCCTCGGCCTCTGCCATGCCGGCGAGCAGGCCATTGGCGACCACGCCGAACGGAATGCCGCGATGCGTGTGGGTCTGCGGATCGAAGAATATCTCGGCATGGGCCACACCATCCTGCGCCACGCGCTCGAAATAGGCGAGGGCGAGGTCGCGGAAATCCTCCTCGGTGCGCAGCACGTCGGCGCCGGCATAGTAGATGTCGAGAAAGTCCTGCAGGTTCGAGAACTCATAGGCCGCCCGAACTTCCTCCACCGAGGCGAAGGGGATGGCGACGCCGTTGCGTTGCGCGAAGGCGAACATCTGTTCGGGCTCGAGGCTGCCCTCGATATGGAGGTGCAGTTCGGCCTTGGGCAGGCCGGTGATGAAAGTGTCCAGGTCGGTCATCGCCGGAACATCGCAGGCGCGCGGGGGAGTCGCAAGGGGAGCGGTGCGGGCGATCGTGCGTTGACCCGCCATGCCGTCGAGCGTGATCCGTGCCTGGACCTATGACGAAGCCGCCCACCGGCTCGACATCATCTTCGTGAGCGGGCGGCACTACAGCTATCACCAGGTGCCGCCGCGTATCGCGCAGGGGATGCGGCAGGCGATCTCGAAAGGAAGCTATTTCAACCGCCGCATCCGCGACCATTTCGCCTTCACAGAGGCCAGGCAGGCGGCGCATTGAATCCGCTGGCTTCCATCGGTGAAGGCGTGGCGGCAGCGGATGCCGGTGCGAAGCCCGGATCATCATGGGCCGAGCGTCGCCATGCGCTGGGCGAGATGCCGAATTCGGACGTGAACCAGCGCGTGAACGCCGCGGGCGAGGTATAGCCGAGCATCTCGCCGATCGAGGCCAGCGAATGCACGCTGTTCAGCAGGTGGCGGACCACAAGCTCGCGGCGGACATTGTTCAGCACCGCGCTGAAGCCGGTCCCCTCCGCCTCCAGCCTGCGCTGGAGCGTGCGGGATGCGCTGCCGAGATGCCGGGCGACATTATCGATCGAGCCATGACCGGAGGGGAGCAGCACATAGAGCGCCCGGCGCGTGCGATCGACCTGGCTGAGCAGTGGGGCCGAGGGCAGCAGCGTCTCGAAATAGCTGTTGGCATAGGCCGCAAGGTTCGAGCGGTAGCTGGGGTTGCGCGACTGCAGCGTCGTGCGGCTATAGGCGACGCCGTTCAGGTCGCTGCCGAATACCACCGGGCAGCCGAGCACGCGGTGATGCACTTCGAGCGAGCGTGGCGCGGCATGCATGAAATGCACGCATTCGGGCTTCCAGACATCGCCGGCGACCTCGGTGAAGGCGCGTGAGAGGATCGCGCCTACCGCCTCATGCGCCTGGCGCGGGACGAAATCGATATTGCTGACGATCTGGGTGCGCACCAGCCCCATGTCGGCATGCATTTCGAGCGTGAAGGTCAGCAGGTCGCTGAGCAGGTGCTGGTAGCGTATCAGCGTTCGGATCGCGTCTTCCAGCGTCTCCTGCTGCTGAAGGACGAGGCTGACGGGACCCATCGCGGAAAGGTCGCGGCGCTCGGCGATCAGCATCGCGAATTGCGGGCAGTTCGCTTCCATCGCCGAACGTTCGAGGATCGAAGCGATTGCGCCGCGAGGAAGCCGCTCCTCCGGATTCCGCAACTGCGATGGATTAACACCTGTGTCAGCAAGAATACGATAAGGATCAAGGCCGACTTCAAGGGCAACCGACACGTAGTTCATCAATATCGCTGCACGTCCCGAGGTCATGCAGGTCCCTCCCCATGCCCGGAGTGCATCCGGGACATTCCATTTCTTATGCAGCCTGACGCCAACTGCCAAGTAGATGGCGTGAATTGCAAAGCAGTTTCATGCCTTCACTCCTATGGGACCCTTGCGACACCGGTTTCCATGGGCAGGAAAATCGGGGGCACGGAGAAATTGAATGGGGTTCGAAAGCGTATCGGCTGCCAGGCGTAGCGAACAGGGGGGTGGGCAGCCGCTGTCGGACCCGCGCGAGTCGGCTGCATTGCCGGCATGTGATTCGCCACTGGGCGAGAACTGCGCCCCCAGCGATCCAGCGGCCCGCGCGCGTCTTACGGCGATGAGTGCCATGGCGGCGGCGATGGCGCACGAACTCAGCCAGCCGCTTACGGCGGCGAGCAACTATATGCAGGGCTGCGCCGCAGTGCTGCGCCAGCGAATCCATGGGCTCGAGCAGCTGCTCGGCTTCATCGAGGATGCCGCCGCGCAGACCGCCAGGGCCTCTGACATCGTGCTGCGCATGCGCGCCTTTGTGAAGACTGGCCGGATCGAGGCGCACCCGGAATATCTGGGGGAGATGCTCGACGCCGTGACCGCCCGCCTGTCGTGCCTTGGCAATGTCGAGGTGATCCGCGACCTCGCGCCGGGGTCGACTTGTGTGCTGGGCGATCGCATCCAGGTCGAGATGGTGCTCTCCAACCTGCTGCTCAACGCCGCGCAGGCGATGTGGGGCAGCGATGTGCGCCGGATCACGATCTCCAGCTGGAGCGAAGGCGAGCAGGTCCGCATCCGGGTGGCGGACACCGGTCCAGGCGTGCCGGCCGAGCTTCGCGCGCATCTGTTCGAGCCGATGGTGAGCACCAAGGTGGACGGCACCGGGCTCGGCTTGGCGATCTCGCAGACGATAGTCGATGCCCATGACGGAACGCTGACCATCGAGCCCTCCGGACCCGGCGAAGGCGCCGTGTTCGTCCTTACGCTGCCGCGCGGAGAGTCGCGCGTCTGAACCTTCCCCCTGAGAGGTCCGCTCCCCCCGGACCCCTCGAGCCCCGCCCGACCCCCCTCGGGCGGGGCTCTCCGTTGAAAATTCTCGAAGGTCGTGCACAGGGGGCATCGCGCTGAATCGTGAAATTCGCGGATAAAGTGCAGTGATTTCAGAAGGTTGTGGTGGCTCCCTGAGTAGGATTCGAACCTACGGCCGCTCGATTAACAGTCGAGAGCTCTACCGCTGAGCTATCAGGGATCACCATCTTTCCGCCGGGCTGAGCCGCGGCGGAGGCGGCCCTATAGCAGCGGTTTTTCCGGGATGGCAAGGGGTCAGGCGACGAATTGTTCCATCGTTATCCGGTCGTCCAGCGCATGCTCCGGATCGAAGAGCAAGGTGAGGTCGCGGTGATGGTCGATCTCGATCTCCACGCGGGCGACATCGCGCACCTCGCGCTGGTCCGCAACGGCGCTCACTGGCCGCTTGTCGGCTTCGAGCACGCGAATCGCGATGCGCGCCTTGTCGGGAAGAATCGCGCCGCGCCAGCGCCGCGGCCGGAACGGGCTGATCGGGGTCATTGCCAGCATCGCCGAGCCCAGCGGCAGGATCGGACCCTGGACCGAGAGATTATAGGCAGTCGATCCCGCCGGCGTCGCGATCAGCATGCCGTCGCAGACCAGCTCGGGCAGCACGATGCGATCGTTGACGGTAACTTCGAGCTTGGCGGTCTGGCGGGTCTCGCGCAGGAACGAGACTTCGTTGATCGCGGGCAGCTCGTAGCGCTCGCCCATCGCATTGACTGCGTTCATCTTGAGCGGGCTCACCTTGAACGGCTTGGCGCGAGCCAGGCGCTCGTCGAGCCCCTCGCGCCGCCAGTCGTTCATCAGGAAGCCGATCGTGCCCAGGTTCATGCCGAACACGGGCAGGTTGCGGCGATTCTCCAGCAGCATGTGGAGCGTCTGGAGCATGTGGCCGTCACCGCCCAATGCAATGATGACCTCCGCCTGCTCCACGGGCACCCAGTCATAGGTCTCGCGCAACTCGTCGGCGGCGAGTTGGGCGGGCTCGGTGGGCGAAGCGACAAGCGCGCGCAACTGGCTCATCCGCCGGTGACGCTCATGTGGCGGCGGGTGGCCGGGGCAGCGCCGGCGGCGATGCGGAAGTCGTGGCGTGCGGGCTTTGTCGCCAGCGCGCCGTCGATCGCCTGGTCGAGGCCGGCGAGACCATCGCCGCGCAGTGCGGCCTTCAGGTCCACGCCCTCGTCATGGCCGAGGCACATATAGAGCTTTCCATCGGTGGCGAGGCGGACGCGGTTGCAGCCGTCGCAGAAATTGGCGCTGAGCGGCGTGATAAGGCCCAGGCGGGTAGCGGTACCGGCAACGCGCCAATAGCGCGCTGGGCCGCCGGTGCGGTGCGTGTCGGGAACCAAGTCGAAGCGCTCCCTGAGATCGGCGAGCACGCCGGTGAGCGGCACGAAGCGATCGGCGCGGTCTTCCTCCACCTCGCCCAGCGGCATCGTCTCGATCAGGGTGAGATCCATTGCTTTTTCGGCTGCCCAGGCGAGCATCGGGGCGATCTCGGTTTCGTTGAGGCCCTTCAGCGCGACCATGTTGAGCTTCACTGCCAGCCCGGCGGCGCGTGCGGCTTCGATTCCGGCTAGCACTTTCGCCACGTCGCCATGCCGGGTGATGTGGCGGAAAATGTCCGGATCGCGGCTGTCGATGCTGACATTGACCCGGCGCACGCCGGCATCGCGCAGCGCGGCGGCATGCTCGGCCAGGCGGGTGCCGTTGGTGGTGAGCGTGATCTCGTCCAGGCCCTCCCCGAGATGCCGGGAAATACGGCGGACCAGGTCCATCGTGTCGCTGCGCACCAGCGGCTCGCCACCGGTGAGGCGGATCTTGCGGACCCCACGCGCCACGAAGCGATCGGCGACCAGCGCCAGCTCGTCGAGGCTCAGCAACTCGCTGCGCGGGAGGAAACGCATATGCTCGGACATGCAATAGCGGCAGCGCAGGTCACAGCGATCCGTCACCGATATCCGCAGATAGTGGATCGTACGGCCATGGGCGTCGATCAGGGCGGGCGCGGCTGCCATGGGGGAGGGGTTACGCATGATGATAGCGGTCGGCAAGCGTTCGCGTTATCGAGGGCGGAATGTCTGAAGATTTCACAATCATCGAAGGCACCAACGCAGCCCACGCAGATGCGGCACCGGTGTTCGTCCTAAGCTTTCGCCAGCGCGATGAAGTCGCCGCTGCGGCAGCCGGGGGAGGCTGGCGTGTGGTGGCGGCGCGGCGATCGGACGCGCTCGAGCGGCGCTTCCTGGCGAGCGGGGCCGCAGTTGCGGTGATCGATGCGCGCGGCGCGCTTTCGGAGGGGCTGGACGCCGCCAAGGTGCTCGGCCCGACGATCGAGGGGCATGGCGCGGCGATGCTGATCCTCGTCTCGCAGAGTGATACGGTGCACATGCGCTATTTCTTCGATGCGGGCGCGACGCACTTCCTGTCGAGCCCGATGTCCTCTGCCGCGATGGCGCACGCGATCCGCTTCGCCCAGCGTCATGTCGAGCGGCTCTCCGGATGGAACGGGCAGGAGAAGGGGCCCCCGGAGCCGCTGGGCTGGCGCTTCGATCCGTCGATGCGCTCGTTGCAGCTCACGCCTGCGCTGGCCGGGCTGCTCGGCCTGCCCGAGGCGCCGGGCACGCGAACCTTCTTCGCCAAGCTCGATCCGGCGGACCGCAGCCTGGCGCGGAGCGCACTGCGCCGGCTGGGTGCCGAGAAGCCGTCCACTGCCTTTGCCCACGACCTGCCGGGCGTGGGGCGCGTGGTGCAGCACCTCCAATATGACGCACAGACCAGCCGGCTGCATGCGCTGGTCGAGGCGCTGGGCGTGGCGCCCGACGCCAATGCCGCGGTGCGCGATGCGCTCACCGGCGCGCGTGACGGGCCGAGTGCGCGGCGCTGGATCGACCGACGGATCGCCGAGGGCGGGCATGTCGGCATCGTCCTCATCGGACTGACGCGATTCGAGACGGTGAACACTGCCTATGGCCGCACCGTGGGCGACGAACTGCTGCGCAGCGTCTCGCGCCGGGTGGGTGAAGTGGCGCGTGAAACGCTGGGCAAGGGTGCGATCGTCGCGCGGATCGGCGGGTCGGAATTCCTGGTCGCCACCGACGATGCAGATGCGGCGAGGATCGGCACCGCGGCGGCGCGGCTGGAAGACGCCTTGGCGCGGCCTTTCGTGGCGGGCGGCGATATCGCCCCGCTTGGCGCGCGGCTGGTGACGAGCGCGAGCCAGGCGGGCGACACCGCAGCGGTGCTGCTCCGCCGGGCGAGCGAAGCACTGCTTGGCGACGTGCCGCTCGAGAAGGGCGCGCCGCCGGTCGATGTGCTGGTCGACAGCCTGCACCGTGCGCTGGAACGCAGCGAGATCGGCGTGCTGTTCCAGCCCCAGGTCTCGATCGCGACCGGGCAGATCGTGGGGGTGGAGGCGCTGGCGCGCTGGAATCACCCGGAATTCGGCGAGCTGGGTGCCGAGACGCTGTTCGCGGCGGCCGAGCGGGCCGGGCTCGATGCGACGCTTTCCGACCATGTCCAGCGCCGCGCGCTGGCGGCGGCGTCGAACTGGCCGATGTCCCTCGCCAAGCTGCGGCTGTCGATCAACGTCACTGCCGCCGATGTGGCCCGGCCGGGGTTCGTCGACGCGCTGCTCGGACGGATCGATTCGAGCAACTTCCCGCGCAACCGGCTGACGGTGGAGCTCACCGAGAGCGGCATCATGTCCGACCTGGGCGAAGCGGCGCGGGTGCTTACCATGCTGCGCGCCGCCGGCTGCCGCGTCGCGATCGACGATTTCGGCACGGGCTATTCGAGCCTCGCCTATCTCAAGGCGTTGCCGCTCGATTATCTGAAGATCGACAAGAAGCTTTCGCAGGATATCACCGGATCGCACCGCGACCGGGTAGTGGTGCGCGGGGTGATCGACATGGCGCGATCGCTGGGGCTGGCGGTGGTGGCCGAGGGGGTGGAGACCGCCGATCAGCTAGACCTGCTCGCCAAGGAAGGCTGCCAGTATTTCCAGGGTTTCCTCTGCTCCGCGCCGGTCGATGTGCCTGCGCTCGCCCATATGGTGAGCCGCGTATGAGCGACCCTCGCGAGATGAGCGGCGTCTGGTACGGGCGCTATGCCAGCAGTGTCGATCCGCAGGAAAGCGGCTTCATCGCCGTGCTCGAAGAGATGGGCGGGGTGTTCTCCGGCAGCATCAGCGAGCCGGACGGACGGGGTGGGGTACGCCGGGCCACGGTTGCCGGGCGGCGTAGCGGCGGTCTGATCGAGTTCGTGAAGCAGTATCGCGGCCGCTGGAACCATGCGGTGTTCTACGAAGGCAGCGTCGATGACCGGGGCACTGCGGCGAGCGGCAACTGGAGAGTCGATTGGCTGCACGGCGGCTTCGACATGCAGCGCGAGAAATTCTCTGCCGAGGAACTGGAGGAAGAGGTCGAGGAGCGGCTCGAGCTTTAGGGCCTCCGTCATCCCCGCGAAGGCGGGTATCCAGAGCCAAATGTGGAACGCGCGCGGCAAGCGCGAGTGGCTCCGGCCGCTGTCCGCCTGATTGCTTCGCTGTACCGAATTGCCATGGATTCCCGCCTTCGCGGGGATGACGGGAAGGGGGCCTAAGCCGTATCGGCGCCCTTGCCGTCGGTGACGCGGCCGAGCGTGACGCCGGCATAGCGCGCCAGGCTGCCGAGCATCGCGGAGGCGCCGGGATCGATCGGGCCCGCCGAGCTCCAATAGGCACCCATCGCCATGCTGGGCCCCATCAGCCCGATCGGATACATCGCCATGCTGCGCACGAAGGTGGGCCGATAGGCGTCCACCGGCACCCGCGGGTCCGCATAGATGTCCGGGATGTGGATCGGGCGCGCCTCGACGATCGCCAGGCCCGAGATGCAGTTCTCGATCGGGAAGTCTTCACCGGCCCAGAGCGGATGGAGCGCGTCTTCGGCGATATAGGCGACGCGCTCGCCCTGGCGGCGGATCACGGTGATGCCATCGGCGCCGGAGATGGCGCGCGCGCACTGGCGCAGGATATCGACGAGTTCGTCGATCGATCCCGCGCGCGACAGGCGCGCCATAGCCTCCGTCAACAGCCGGCGCTGTTCGAAGGGGTCCGGCTGAGCCAAGCGTCGCTCCTCGCGCGCGGACCCGTCGCGGGTCTCGCCAATTTCATCAACATCCGTCACGGCTAAATACGCAGCCTTATTCTTATTATTTCAACGCGAAACGTCGCCAGATCGGGTCGGTTCTGAACAAAGGAGCCTTGCGACGACTCAGGCCCGTCCGTGCCAATGAAGCATTGCGGACAGGATCATCGCGCCGACCGGCAACATTTCACCGGATATCCTGAGCCGGGTTGCATTTCTTGCAACTACGCAAAAATACCGGTGTCACTGGCGCCGCATTCCCTAACGGGCCGCGCGAGTGGAGGTCGCCGAGCAACAGCGTATAGCCCCGACGTACCGGCGCGGCGAGGTGGGACGAAAGAGGATCGGGCACTTCTGGCATTCTCCCTGGGGATCCGCTCCATTCTAGGAGAGAGTCGCCAGGGGTCGTGCGGCGCTCGCGATTTTACGGCAGCGCTATTGGGCCGCGTCAATCATCCGGCGGCCTTGGCAAGCCCGCGCGAGATCTGCAGCGCGGCGTTCAGGCGGGCCTGGGGCGTTGCCCAGGCGCGGGCGACGACCAGCTTCATGTCGGGCCGCAGCTTCGCAGTGCCTTCCAGCTTGTCGACATAGGCGAGCAGCCCTTCGACATTGGGGAACTTGTCGTCGTGGAACGTGATCAGCGCGCCCTTGGGGCCGACATCGAGCTTGGCGATGCAGGCGGTCTTGGCGTTGAGCTTGGCCTCGATCAGGGTGATCAGGTTCTCGGTCGCCTCCGGCAGCTTGCCGAAGCGGTCGATCAGCTCGGCGGCGAACGCCTCGATCCCGCCGCGGTCCTCGACATCGTTGAGGCGGCGGTACAGACCCATGCGGAGATCAAGGTCGGGGACATAGTCCTCGGGGATCATGATCGGCGCGTCGACGGTGATCTGCGGGCTCAGGTCGCGCGGACGCTCGTCGCGCAGGCCGCCGGCCCTGGCGTCCATGATCGCCTCTTCCAGCATCGCCTGGTAGAGTTCGTAGCCGACTTCCTTGATATGGCCGGACTGCTCGTCGCCGAGCAGATTGCCCGCGCCGCGGATGTCGAGATCGTGGCTGGCGAGCTGGAAGCCGGCGCCCAGGCTCTCCAGGTCGGACAGCACCTTGAGCCGCTTCTCCGCCGCATCGGTCATCAGCCGCTCGGGCGGCGTGGTGAGATAGGCATAGGCGCGCGTCTTGGCGCGCCCGACACGGCCGCGCAGCTGGTAGAGCTGAGCGAGGCCGAACTTGTCGGCGCGGTTGATGATGAGGGTGTTGGCCGAGGGGATGTCGATGCCGCTCTCGATGATCGTGGTCGAGACGAGCAGGTCGTACTTGCGGTCGTAGAAGGCGGACATCCGCTCCTCGACCTCGGTCGGCGTCATCTGGCCGTGGGCGACTACATAGGAGATCTCCGGCACGTCGTTGCGCAGGAACTCCTCGATATCGGGCAGGTCCGAGATGCGCGGGGTGACGAAATAGGCCTGGCCGCCGCGATAATGCTCCCGGAGGAGCGCCTCGCGCAGCACGACCGGGTCCCAGGGCATGACATAGGTGCGCACCGCCAGGCGATCGACCGGCGGGGTCTGGATCACGCTCAGTTCGCGCAGGCCCGACATCGCCATCTGCAGCGTGCGCGGGATCGGCGTGGCGGTGAGGGTGAGGACGTGGACGTCCGCCTTCATCGCCTTCAAGCGCTCCTTGTGAGTGACGCCGAAGCGCTGCTCCTCGTCGACGATGACCAGGCCGAGCCGCTTGAACTCGACGCCCTTGGCAAGGACCGCGTGTGTGCCCACGACGATGTCGATCGTGCCGTCCGCGGCGCCGTCCTTGGTCGCCTTGGTCTCGGCGGTGCCGACCAGGCGCGAGAGGCGGCCGACCTTGATCGGGAAGCCCTCGAAACGCTGGGTGAAGTTGTTGAAATGCTGGCGGGCGAGCAGGGTGGTCGGGCAAACCACCACGACCTGCATGCCGGCCATCGCGGCGACGAAGGCGGCACGCAGCGCCACCTCGGTCTTGCCGAAGCCGACATCGCCGACGATCAGCCGGTCCATCGGACGGCCGGCGGCGAGGTCCTCAAGCACTTCGCCGATGGCGCGATCCTGGTCGTCGGTCTCTTCGTACGGGAAGCGGTCGACAAAGGCCGGATAGCCGCCGGCATCGGGCTCGGCGACTTCGGCGGGGCGGGTGGCACGCTTGGCCGCGGTGGCGATGAGCTCGCCCGCGATCTCGCGGATCCGCTCCTTCATCTTCGACTTGCGCCGCTGCCACGCCTCGCCGCCCAGCCGGTCGAGCGTCGCGCCCTCTTCGCCCGCGCCGTAGCGGCTCAGGACCTCGAGATTCTCCACCGGGACGTAGAGCTTGTCGCCGCCGGCATAGCTGAGCGCCACGCAGTCGTGCGGCGCCTTCTGCACCGGGATCTGGGTCAGCCCCTCATAGCGGCCGATGCCGTGGTCGACGTGCACGACCAGGTCGCCCGGCGAAAGCGTCGCCAGCTCGTTGAGGAAGGCGTCGGTCGACTTGCGGCGCTTGGCGCGGCGGATCAGGCGGTCGCCGAGCATGTCCTGCTCGGTCAGCACCGCGACGTCGGGCGCGGAGAAGCCATGGTCGAGCGGCAGCACGATCATCGCGACGGCGCTGTCGGCGATGCCCATCGCCTCGTGCCAGCTCTCGGCCTTGCGCGCGGTCTTCAGGCCGTGATCGGCGAGCAGCCCGGTCAGGCGCTCGCGGGCGCCGTTCGAATAGCTGGCGAGGATCGGCTTCTTGCCTGACTTCCGCAGCTTGGCGATGTGCGCGACCACCGCCTCATAGACATTGGTGTTCGCGGCACGCTCGGGCGCGAAGTCGCGCGGGCCATCGACGTTGAAGTCGAGGACGGTGGCGCTTTCGGGCTCGTGGAAGGGTGTCGAGGTATGCGCCGGCCAATCGGCAAGGCGCTGGGCCCATTCGCTGGCAGTCAGATAGAGCGCATCGGCGGCGAGCGGGCGATAGCTGCCCGGATCGCCCGACTGGGCGCGGACGCGGTTCGACTGATAGTCGGCGATCGCCTCGAACCGCGCTTCGGCGGCGCCGGCATCGCCCGTGTCGCGGATCAGGATCGCGTCGTCCGGGAGATGTTCGAACAGGGTTTCGAGGCGATCCTCGAACAGCGGCAGCCAATGCTCCATGCCGGCGAGGCGGCGGCCGTCACTGATAGCCTGGTAGAGCGGATCGCCGGTGGCGGTGGCGCCGAACTTTTCCCGGTAGCGGGTGCGGAATCGCTTGACCGAGTCCTCGTCGAGCAGCGCTTCGGAAGCGGGAAGGAGCGTGAAGCCGTCGATGCGACCGGTAGTGCGCTGGTCGGCGGGATCGAAGGTGCGGACGCTCTCGATCTCGTCGCCGAAGAAATCGAGACGCAAAGCCTGTTCGGCACCGCTGGGGAAGAGATCGACCAGGCCGCCGCGCACTGCGAACTCGCCGGAGTCGTTCACCGTGTCGACGCGGACATAGCCGTTCGCCTGGAGCAGTACCGCAAGCTTGTCGAGGCCGATGCGCTCGCCGGGGGCGAGGCGGGCGACGAGCTGGCGGATGCGGAATGGCGTGAGCGTGCGCTGGGTGACGGCATTGACCGTGGTGACGATCAGGCGCGGCTTGTTCGATCCTGCCTGGAGTGCGTGCAGCGTAGCGAGCCGCTCGGCCATGACGCGAAGCGTGGGGCTGGCGCGGTCATAGGGAAGGCAGTCCCAGGCGGGGAAGTTGAGGATCTCGAGCTCGGGCGCGAAATAAGGGGCGGTGCCGGCCACCGCGCGCATCGCCGCCTCATCGGGGGCGACGAACACCGTCATCCGCCCGGTGCGCGCCAGATCGGCCAGCATCCAGGGGAGAAAGCCGGCGGGTGCGCCCGACAAAGTGAGGGGCTTTTGCGCGGAGAGGATCGTCTTGAGGTCGGGCATCGGTCTCTTGGTTCGTCATCCAGGCGGAAGCCGGGATCTCGTGCCGCGGGCGCGCGGCTTGTCGCCTGAGACCCCGGCTTTCGCCGGGGTGACGGCTATTCGGAAATCGGTACGTAATTCAGGGTCTTCAACGCAGTCATCACGGTCCCGGCATAGCGCTCCGGCACAAGAGCGGTTCCCATTGCCCAGGCCATGATGTCGACGTCCTGCTCCTCGAGCAGTTCTTCGAACAGGTCCATCTCGGCGTCGTTCCAGCCGGCGCCATGCTGGTCGAAGAAACCGCCGATCAGCAGATCGGCTTCCTTCACGCCGCGGTGCCAGGCGCGGAAGTGAAGGCGCTTGAGACGGATTTCGCGGTCCATGCAGGTCCTCAACGGCAAATGGCCGGCAGCGCGGAAATGCGCGGTCGGCGGAGGGAATATCCGTCCGCAAATAGGTCGGTGGGGCCGGGAAAGCCAGTCCACAACTTAATCGCCCGGTATTGCCCGAACCACCGGCGATTTTCCTATGATGGGAGACAGTCTGCGTAGAGGTCGTCCAAATATGCGTTTCGTGATGCTGAAATCGATCAATGGCGACCCGCTGCTGGTGAACATCGCCGCGGTCCGCACCGTCGCGACGATCAACATGGCGGGCGACGATGTCGGCGTCCTGTCGTTCGACGCCGCGCACGAAGTGGTGGTCGGCTCGACCGTGGCCGAAGTGATCACGGCCATCGAAGCCGCCGGCTTCGCCTGATCCTGCGCGCGCCCCCTAGCGGCGCGCCGGAGCAGGAGCTACCTCGGGGCAAATGCGCCCCGACGTACTCAACCCACTTTTCGCCGAAGTCACCGCGCTCAAGGGCATTGGTGCGGGCCTTGCCAAGCCGCTCGAACGGCTGGGACTGGCGCGCGTCGTCGACGTCGCCTTCCATTTGCCCACCGGCTTTATCGACCGGATTCCGCGCGCCGAGCTGATGGCATCGGACGCGGGGCGGATCATCGCGATCGAGCTCACCGCCATGAGCTATCGCTTCGGCAACAGCCCGCGTTCCCCCGCCCGAGTGCAGGCGGTGGACACGCACGGCAACTTCGTCTCCCTGGTCTTCTTCGGCGGCAATTCGGGCTGGGCGAAGAAGCTGCTCCCGCTGAATGAGAAGCGTTGGGTCTCGGGCAGGCTCGACCAATATGGCCAGGAGCTGCAGATCGTGCACCCCGAAGTCGTCGTGCCCGAAGAGGCCGACGATGGCGGGCGCGAGGCGATCTATCCCTGTTCCGAAGGCATCACCTCCAAGCGGATCGCGGCGATGGCCGCCCAAGCGCTCGAACGCGCGCCCGAGTTGCCCGAATGGATCGAGCCCAGCCTGAAGGACCGCCATCAATGGCCCGACTGGAAGGAAGCGCTCACCCGCATCCATGCCGACCCGTCCGACGCCAAGGCGCGCGAACGGCTCGCCTATGACGAGGTGTTCGCCAACCAGCTCGCGCTGATGCTGGTGCGCGGCGAGGCGCGGGCCAAGCGTGGGCGCTCGCTGCAAGGGGATGGGCGCCTGCGCGACAAGCTCCAGTTGCCCTATACCCCGACTGGGGCGCAGAGCCGGACGATCGGCGAGATCGAAGGCGACATGGCGCAGAGCCAGCCGATGCTTCGCCTGCTCCAGGGCGATGTCGGCGCCGGAAAGACTTTGGTGGCGACAATGGCGCTGCTGATCGCCGCCGAAGCGGGGGCGCAGGGCGCGATGCTGGCGCCGACCGAGATCCTGGCGCGCCAGCATTACGAGAATCTGTCGCGGATGCTCGCCGGGCTCGACGTGCGCATCGCGATCCTCACCGGGCGCGACAAGGGCAAGGCCCGCGAGGCGACTTTGATGGGGCTCGCGGCGGGTGAGATCGACATCCTGGTCGGCACCCACGCGATCTTCCAGCAGGGCGTGACCTATCGCGATCTGGGTCTGGTGGTAGTGGACGAGCAGCACCGTTTCGGCGTGGCCGAGCGGCTGATGCTCCAGGCCAAGGCGCAGGTGCCGCCGCACCTGCTGGTGATGACCGCGACGCCGATCCCGCGCACGCTCCAGCTGGCCAGCCATGGCGAGATGGATGTGAGCCGGCTGGACGAGATGCCGCCGGGCCGCCAGCCGATCCAGACCACGGTGATCTCCGAGGAGAAGCTCGACCAGGTGGTCGAGGGGCTGGGCCGTCACATCGCCGCGGGCAAGCAGGCCTATTGGGTGTGCCCACTGGTCGAGGAAAGCGAGAAGACCGATCTCGCCGCCGCCGAGCATCGCGCGGCGGTGCTGAAGGCGCGGTTCGGCGACAAGGTCGGGCTGGTCCATGGCCGGATGAAGGGGCCGGAGAAGGACGCGGTGATGGCGCGTTTCTCCAGCGGCGAGCTTGGCGTGCTGGTGGCGACGACGGTGATCGAAGTCGGCGTCGACGTGCCCAATGCCACGCTGATCGTGATCGAGGCGGCGGATCGGTTCGGGCTGGCGCAGTTGCACCAGCTGCGCGGGCGCGTCGGGCGGGGCGGGGGGCAGTCGCACTGCATCCTGCTGCGCGGCGACAAGCTCAGCGAGACCTCGCGCGCCCGGCTGGCGCTGATGCGCGATACCACCGACGGCTTCCTGATCGCCGAGCGCGACCTGGAGCTGCGCGGGGCAGGCGAGCTGCTCGGCACCCGGCAATCGGGCGAGCAGACCTTCCGGCTGGCGACGCCCGAGAGCCTGGCGTCGCTGATCGCCGCGGCGAACGCCGATGCGCGGCTACTGGAGGACCAGGATCGAGGGCTGCGGACCTCGCGGGGGGAAGCGGCGCGGGTGGCGCTATATCTGTTCGAGCGGGATGCGGCGGTTAGTTTGCTGCGGGCGGGGTAGGCGTTGGTAGCGCACAAGGGGTAGCGATTTTGGGGGATGGAATGCGTCGGAGTTATCTTTTGGCAGCCGCCGGGGCGGTTGGTGCGCTTGGAACCGCGTCCGCACTTGCGGCGGCGGGCGACCTGCCGGACGTCGTGGGACAGATGGGGTTGAAGCCGGGCAGTTGGCATACGACCGTGCGGGTCGTTGACGTTAACGTCACGCCCGTCGCCGGAAAGGCGCTTCCTGCGGACGCAGAAGCCAGGTTCAGGAGCAAGATTGGGCAGCAGTTTGAGACAGATGATTGCATCCGATTAACGCGTGCTCCGAATGAAGATCTGAAATTGCCCGGGATATCGATCGGTTCCGCTTGCGCTGTGGACGAGGTGGTGGCGGACAGGCAGAATCTCAGGCTGCACGCGCGCTGCGGTGACTACGCCGTCATGGACGTCAAGGCCACGCATACGGATAGCTCTATGTTGGCTGAGGTCGAGACGCTGGCATCCCCGACTGGAGTGCCGTTTACGGTCAACATCACCTTGGCCACGAAGAGCAGCCATGTGGGAGAATGTCGCTAAGGTGGGTAGGCGGGAAGCGTTACCTCGCCTTCACCATCGTCGAGATCAGCTCGTAATAGCTTGCCAGGTCGATCGCGCGTTCGAACTGGCAGCCGATGCGGCCGCCGAGCGACCAGCGAACTTCCGCGACCACCGTGCCGGCATGCGGCAGCGCGACGCGGATGCGGTCGCCCACTTCGAAGGGATCGTCACAGCGTGCCATCAGGCCATGTGCGGAGATGTTGACGATGATGAAGTTGAGCTGCTTCGCGTCCGGGCCGAATGCGCGCGCGCGGTAGTGGACGTCTTCGCGCCCCTCCTGCCGGGAATCCGAATAAGCCAGGTTCGATCCAAAACTCACGCATGCCTCACAAACGCTTGAGGTACGTCTGCGGTGATAACGCTACCGTGTGAATCCCGTTGCAACGAAGCTGCTTAACACCTGCTTATCAGGCGATCCGGAATGTTACGCAGAAGTGAGCAATCCGTGTTTCTTCTTGCCGAAGCTGAGCTTGACCGGCGCGGCGCTGGAGACGGCGATGTCGAGCGCGGGATCGCTCACCACCACGTCATCCACTCGGATCGCGCCCTCGGCGACCTTGCGGCGGGCCTCGCCCTTGGAGGGGCAGAGGCCGAGTGCGACCAGCGCATCGGCAACGGTGATGCTGCCGCCCTCGACCGTGAAGCTCGGCAGCGAGCCGCCGGCAGAGCCTTCCTCGAAGACCTTGCGCGCCGTCTCCGCCGCTTCCTCGGCGGCGGCGCGACCGCGGCACATCGCGGTGGCCTCAACTGCGAGGATCTTCTTGGCTTCGTTGATCTCGGCGCCTTCGAGCTTCTCGAGACGGGCGATCTCGTCGAGCGGGAGGTCGGTGAACAGGCGCAGGAAGCGGCCGACGTCCCGGTCGTCGGTGTTGCGCCAGAACTGCCAGTAATCGAAGTGCGGGAGCTGGTCGGCATTGAGCCACACCGCGCCCGACATGGTCTTGCCCATCTTGCCGCCGTCCGCCGTGGTGATCAGCGGGGTGGTGACGCCATAGACTTCAGTGCCGTCGACGCGGCGCGACAGCTCGATGCCGTTGACGATGTTGCCCCACTGGTCCGATCCGCCCATCTGCAGGCGGCAGGCGCTGCGGCGCGACAGCTCCAGGAAGTCATAGGCCTGGAGGATCATGTAGTTGAATTCGAGGAAGGACAGCGACTGCTCGCGGTCGAGGCGGAGCTTGACCGAATCGAAGCTCAGCATCCGGTTGACGGAGAAATGCTGGCCGTAATCGCGCAGGAACGGCAGGTATTCGAGCGCATCGAGCCACTCGGCATTGTCGACCATCACGGCGTCGGTCGGGCCGTCGCCGAAGGTCAGGAAATTTTCGAACACGGTCTTGATCGAGGCGATGTTGCTGGCGATCGTCTCCTCGGTCATCAGCTTGCGCGCCTCGTCCTTGAACGAGGGATCGCCGACCTTGCCGGTGCCGCCGCCCATCAGCACGATCGGCTTGTGGCCGGCCTGCTGCATGCGGCGCAGGAGCATGATCTGGACGAGGCTGCCGACGTGCAGCGACGGCGCGGTCGGATCGAAGCCGATATAGCCGGGGACGATCTGCTTACCGGCGAGGGCATCGAGGCCTGCCGGGTCGGTGACCTGGTGGATATAGCCGCGCGAGGAGAGCAGGCGGAGCAGATCGGACTTGAATTCGGTCATGATGCGGGCCGCATAGCCGAGGAGAGGGCGCGCGTCATCCCCAAGGCATGACGTCGAAGACCCGGGCGTTTACCGGCTGTTTGGGTTGATGCGCGAGAATGCGCGTGATGACGCTCTCCCTGTTCCTCGCCGAGCTGCGCCAGTCCTTGACCGGCTGGGTGTTCGTGCTCGCAGTGTTGACCGTGTTCGAGCTGTTCAACCGGCGTGGGCAGGAGTCGCTCGGCACCCGCATGTATGGCGCGCTGTTCTGGCTGATCTCGATACCGCTCTGGGCGCTTTCCGCGCAGATGCTCTACGCCGCCTGGGGCGCGCTCGGCGTGCGGCCGCTGCTCATGCTGCGGGTGCCGGAAGGCGGCGGCTGGGCGGCGATCGGCATCGGCGTGGGCGCGGCGCTGGTCGGCGCAGTGGGGCATGACTTCTTCTTCTACTGGTGCCACCGCGCGCAGCACCGCTTCCTGTGGCGCTGGCACAAGGTCCATCATTCGGTGCGCCATTTGAACGCCGTGAACTCCTACCACCACATCAGCGAGCCGCTGCTCGAGATGCTGCTGATCCAGGCGCCGCTGACGCTGCTGATCGGCAATGTCGGGCCGGCGCTGCCCTTCGTCGCGCTGACCCTGTGGCTGCACGTCGTGTGGATCCATTCGCCGACCCGCGCGACGCTGGGGCCGCTGCGCGCGGTGCTGGTCGACAATCGCTTCCACCGTATCCACCACTCGCTGGAGGAGCGGCATTTCGACAGGAATTTCGGGGCGTTCACCACGGTGTGGGACAGGCTGTTCGGCACCTGCCACATGCCGGAGAAAGACGAATGGCCGGATGTCGGCCTGGAAGGCGTGCCGCAGCTCGCCGGAGTGGGGGACTGGTTCGCGGCGCCGTGGCACGAGGAGGAGGCGCCGCCTGCCGATTCAGCGCCGAGCCGCGACCCGCTGACCGCCTGAAGATTACGAAGCCGGGCCTGCGCAGGCTCCATTTCCCGCATAGGCACTGAGGATCGCCGCGATCAGACCGGGGAAGCGCGCGTCGACTTCGGTGCAGCGCGAGGTGTTGCGCATCTCCACGCCCTGGCGCTCCGACCGGATCAGCCCCGCTTCGCGCAGCACCTTGAAATGCTGCGACAAGGAAGACTTCGGAATCACCCGGTCGCCCATCGTGGCGAAGCTGGTGCAGTTCTGCACGCAGCCGGCATTGGCCAGCCCGGCGAAGATCGCCGCGCGCGCCGGATCGGACAGCGCGTGCAGGATCGCTTCCACCGACAGGTCTTCGACCGAAGGATGAATCAGGGGGCGCATGAATTTTATCTAGGGGCTCTTGAAGGTTCGTTCAACAGTTCCGAAATCCTGAACTATGGGAGTAAGGCGCCATTCCGGCGGCCGGCCCATCGGGAATTCAGTCATGTCGAAGCTCGCAGACAAGGTCGCGATCGTTACCGGAGCCTCCAAGGGGATCGGCGCCGGCATCGCCAGGGCGCTGGCGGCGGAGGGTGCCGCGGTCGTCGTCAATTATGCATCGAGCAAGGCCGGCGCGGACACGCTGGTGCACGAAATCACCACGGCGGGCGGCAAGGCGATCGCCGTGCAGGCCGATGTGTCCAAGGCCGATCAGGCCCAGGCCCTGGTCGATGCCGCGATCCAGGCGTTCGGCCGGCTCGACGTGCTGGTCAACAATTCGGGCGTCTATGAATTCGCCTCGCTCGATGCGACGACCGAGGATCTGTATCGCCGCATGTTCGACGTGAACGTGCTTGGCGTGCTGCTCACCACCCAAGCCGCGGCGAAGCATCTCGGCGAGGGCGCGAGCGTGATCAATATCTCGTCCGCCGTCACCAGCCTCTTCCCGGCCGAGTCGGCGATCTACACCGGAACCAAGGGCGCTGTGGATGCGATCACCGGCGTGCTCGCCAATGAACTCGGCCCGCGCAAGATCCGCGTCAACGCGATCAATCCCGGTGTCGTCGAGACCGAGGGCACGCATGCCGCAGGGTTCGTCGGATCGGAATTCTTCGATGCGATCATCGGCCAGACCCCGCTGGGCCGCGTTGGCTATCCGGATGACATCGCCGCGATCGCCGTCTTCCTCGCATCGGACGATGCACGCTGGCTTACCGGCGAGAAGCTGACCGCCAGCGGCGGCCTGCGCTAGGCGACGTGCGGGATGGGGCTGGTCGGCCTCATCCCGCATTGCGCGCGGGGCGCACGGTGCTCGCTATTGCCGCTTGCCGAGCGAGATCGGGTAAGCGGTGTTGCGCATCGCCAGCATCGGATCCGCCGGCTCGACGCCAGGATGGATCTGGCCAGGGAGGAAGAGCAGGCTCTTCTGGGCCGTTTGTGGATCGGCGGGAAAGCGCGCGAGGCTGAAGGTGCCGAGCTTCACCATACGGCGCGTCTCCGGCCAGGCGATGGCGGGATTATCGACCACATCGCCCGGGCCGGCGATCTGGGCATAGAGGTCGAACGCGATTGGCCCAGAGGCGACGCGGCGGACGATCTCGTCATGCAGGTAGCTGGCACCTGCGGCCTTGCGCGCCTCGGGCGAGAGATATTTCTCGCCGGCGCGCGGCACGAAGCGATAGCGGACGAACACTGATTTGCCTTGGGCATTGGTGAACTTCAGCGCGTTGACGCCGAAGAACGCCGCGCTCGCGAAGGACGCGGGATACGTCCTGCTTTCGAGGAATGCCCTGGACTCGGGATGCGCGCCGAGGAATGCCTGGAGCAACCTGGCATCGCCCTTGCCGGCGGCGCCGAGCGCGCGAAGGAAGATCGCGAACTCGTCGAAGGTCCGGACGATGAAAGTGTTGTGCTGGTTCGCCTCGATATCGAAATCATCGCCGTCGGGCGCGATCATCTTCACCGCGAAGCCTGCGGGCGAGGCGCCGTCGTCATTGTCGGGGAGATCGGGCACGCCGGCGAACAGCGAGAAGCGCGCGACCACCGGCACCGTGCCGCCGGCGAAGATCGGCTCCCTGGTGAGCCGACGCGCTTCGGGAGCTGGCGTGAAGCTGCCCTCCAGCATGACGCCCTTGGTATGGACTGCGCGGGCGTGATGCTCGCCGAACGCGGTGTTGAGCGCTTCGACCATGGTGAGCGGGGTTTCCTTCGCCTTGACGGACGGGCTCTGGGTCTGGGCGAAGGCGGGAAGGGGCGCGCTCATGCAAAGCAGGGCGGCGGCCAGGCGGGCGTGCGGATTCGGCATGCGACTCTCCTATGGGATGGGTGAGGCGGTGCGATCGTCTCTGACCTCGCCGCGGTCATCGCACCGGTGGTTCGCCTAGGGCAGCCCGCAGCAGGCGAAAATGGCTACCCTTTTCGGGCGTCCCGGATGTACCTGCGCGGGCTTGCAAACACGTGCGATTGAGAGAAGCGATGATCCTGGACGTCCTGCAATTGGTGCCGCACCCCGACACCCCCGCCAAGGCGGTGCCGAGCATCACCTGCACGCTATCCTGGCGGGATGCGGGGCATTGGGTGGCTGGCTTCATCGTCGGCGCCCCGCCCGAGGTCCTGGCGCTGCCGGCGCCGGCCGCGCCGGCGCGTGCCGACGGGCTGTGGCAGCGCACCTGCTTCGAGCTGTTCCTGCGCAATCCCGAGAACGGGACCTATCTGGAGTTCAATTTCTCGCCCTCCGGCGAATGGGCGGCCTATCGCTTCGATGGCTACCGCGCGGGGATGCGGGCGCTCGATCTGGCCAATCCCTGGATCACTTCGAGCGAAGCCTTCGCGCACTATGCGCTCAACGCGCATCTGGAAGATCCGGTGCTCGGCGTGGCCAAGGCTTGGCAGCTGGGGATCAGCGCGGTGATCGAGGAGGCGGACGGCACCAAATCCTATTGGGCGCTCGCGCATCCCCAAGGGAAGCCGGACTTCCATGCGGAAGCGTGCTTCGCCCTGGAGCTGCCTGTATCGAGTTGAGGTCAGGCCGGTGCGCTGTGTCCGGGTCTGGAAGGCGTGGTGAAATGGGTCAGCCGCTCCGGAAAGGGCGCGAGCGCGGCGGCGGTGGCGGCGGAGAGGGTGAGCGCGTCCTCGACCAGCCCGGTCGATAGCTGGTGTTCGCCGTTCATTGCCCGCATCCGGAGCGCGTAGCTGGCATAGGAAGCCAGCGCCGCCGTCGCCCCGGCGACCACGCCCGCGGCGAAGCGATGCTTGCGTGGCGCCATCGCCATGCCGGCAAAGGCGGCGTTCCAGCTGCGGATGATCACGGCGGGGGTGATGATCCGATCGGGTGCGGTCTTCTGCTTGTCGCCGGCAAGTTCATAGGCGGCGAGCGCGGTGGTGCCGAGCGAGATCAGCGGATGGGCCAGGAAGCGCGGCGCGCCATTGTCGGCAGGCAGGTTGCCCGTGCGCGCGGCATTGGCGACGACGGCGAGCGGCGTCATCGCGCGGGCGCCGGCAGCGAGGCCCATCAGGACGGATCGGATCATGCATGCGTTTCCTTGTGGTTTCATAGGCTCAACCCGTGAGTTGGGTTTCGGTGCCTCATCATATGGCGGTGGAGTTGGGGCGAGGCGTTATGACGATGATCCGGCTTGCGTCGCACGCCGCTTCCCGGCACCTCTCGCGCCCATGAAATTCGGTATCGACCGGCTGCTCGCCGACCCTGAGCTTCGTCGCCCCCTGGAAGGCAAGCGCGTCGCGTTGCTCGCGCACCCCGCTTCGGTGACGGCGGACCTGACGCATTCGCTCGACGCACTCGTGGCGACCGGGCTCAACGTCTCGGCGGTGTTCGGCCCGCAGCACGGCGTGCGCGGCGATCTGCAGGACAATATGATGGAGTCGCCGGACTATACCGATCCCACCTACGGGATGCCGGTGTTCAGCCTGTACGGCGAAGTGCGGCGGCCGACCGGCCAGTCGATGGGCACGTTCGACGTGATTCTGGTCGACCTGCAGGATGTGGGCTGCCGCATCTACACCTTTGTGACGACATTGCTCTACGTGCTCGAAGCCGCGGCCGAGCATGGCAAGAGCGTATGGGTGCTCGATCGCCCCAATCCCGCCGGCCGTCCGGTGGAGGGCACCACGCTGCTGCCGGGCTGGGAGAGCTTTGTCGGCGCGGGGCCGATGCCGATGCGGCATGGCATGACCTTGGGCGAGATGGGCCATTGGTTCATCCCGCGGTTCGGGTTGGACGTCGATTACCGGGTGATCGCGATGGAGGGCTGGCAGCCCGACGCCGCGCCCGGCTTCGGCTGGCCGCCCGAGCGCCCCTGGATCAACCCGAGCCCCAATGCCGCCAACGTCAACATGGCGCGTGCCTATGCCGGCACGGTGATGCTGGAAGGGACGATGCTTTCGGAAGGGCGGGGGACGACGCGGCCGCTCGAGCTGTTCGGCGCGCCGGACATCGATGCCAAGGCGGTGATCGCCGAGATGCGCCGGTTCGCGCCGGCATGGCTCGCGGGCTGCACGCTGCGCGACTTGTGGTTCCAGCCGACCTTCCACAAGCATGTCGGCCAGCTCTGCTCGGGCGTGTTCATCCATGCCGAGGGGCCGGCATACGACCACGAAGCGTTCCAGCCCTGGCGGATTCAGGCGCTGGGCTTCAAGGCGATCCGTACGCTATATCCGGACTACGACCTGTGGCGCGACTTCCCGTACGAATATGTCTTCGACAAGCTCGCGATCGACGTGATCAACGGCGGCCCCGACCTGCGTGAATGGGTAGACGATGCCGGCGCCGAAGCGGGCGATCTCGATGCGCGTACGAAGCCCGACGAAGCGGCGTGGGTCGAGGCGCGCGCGCCGCATTTGCTATACTGATTCGAGCGGGGCCGGGATCGGAACCCGGCCCCGTCCTTCCTATGGGGCGTTGCGCGAGATGTGCCAGTGCGTGTCGTGATGCGGCGCGGCGTTGGCGGTTACCGGCTTCGCCCATTCGCCGACCGCCACGTCCGCGCCGCCGGTGACGGCATATTTGATCGCCGTGCCGTCCGGATATTTGCCCAGGACGAGCGCCTTCAGCAGATAGTCTTCCTTTCCGAACCATATCTCCAATGTTCTCGCCTCCGCGGCGGCGTTTGTGATCATGGTGCGGTTGTTGGTGATCCATTGCACCAGCCGCGTCGTCGCGGCGCTCGCCGAGCCTCCGGTCTTCGATGCGGTGAGCAGCGTGGAAAGGCCGCCGCCGCCGCTCTCGCCGATCGCCGAGGTATAGGTGCCTTCCGGCGTGGCGTAGCGTAGATCGACTTCCTGGCCGTTGCTGTGGCCGCAATGGCCGAGCACCGAGCCCTCGAGCGTTCCGCCTCTGCACTTGTTGGCGGCGCGCCCGGCGTGGAGCGCGGAGATGTCGTCGAACCGGAAGGGCTTGCTGCGCAGCCATGCGATCGTCGCCTGGGTGGCCCAGCTGTCGCCGCCCGCGTCGGACGGCTGGTTGTAGCGCAGGCCCGACAGGAGCGTGTCGTCCCCGGCGAGGAATAACGGCGTGAACAGCGTCGAGCCCTCCACCATGACATTCTGCTCGCCGGTTGGGCTCGTCGTTGACTGGCCGTTGACCGTCCCGGTCAGCCGCACGGTGAAGCTCAGATAAGCGCCTTGCCGGTCGAAGGGCATTACCGGGAAGATGAAGTCCTTGAAGACCAGCTTGCCCGGCGTGGTGCTCGTCGCCTGGGCCCGGATGTCCCCCGTCCAGGCCACCACGGTGCCGTTCTGGATTATGCCGAGCTCGACCTTGCTGAGGGTCGCGTCCTTGGGCGCATAGTTGATCTCGAACGGGACGCCATAGGTATCGATCGCCGTGGCCTGCGGGATCGACAAATAGGGGAGAAACGGTCCGACCACGTTGTTGGCGTTGCGGCCGAGCATCACTTTCTTGCCGCTCTTGTTGGGCGTTGTGAAGTCCGCCTTGGTGACCTGGAGGCCGCAGCCACCCGGATTGAACGACGCGGACACCACCGTCGACAGCGAGCTGTCACCGATGTTCACCGATTTGAGCGTGCCGATGATCGTGTGGCTCGCGTCCTTGGTGAGCGTGGAGAGATCCAGGCATTTGGTGCGTGTGAAGCTGCCCGAATTATAGTGCGAATTATTCACCGAGCCGCTTTCCGGCGTCGGCAGGCCGGGCGCGTTCGAGAAGCTGAACGACCATTGATCGTTATATTTGCTGTTGGACTGGGTGTAGGTGGGATATTCCGCCGTCGTGACGGTCACGCGCA
This sequence comes from Sphingomonas sp. GW821-FHT12D09, assembly GCF_058807215.1. Classification (NCBI taxonomy): domain Bacteria; kingdom Pseudomonadati; phylum Pseudomonadota; class Alphaproteobacteria; order Sphingomonadales; family Sphingomonadaceae; genus Sphingomonas; species Sphingomonas sp. GW821-FHT12D09. The sequence goes on from NZ_JBXAQL010000005.1 coordinate 264,209, forward strand.
TTTCCACGAAGCCGGTGCCCTTGGGGGCTACATAGCTGACATCGCAGCTCTGCGTGACGTTCTGCTGGCTCGCGGCGACGGTGAAGGTCTCGATGCTCCCGGCACTCGACGAGCAGGACGAGGCCGCTGGCGGCGCCTGCTCGCCTTTCGCGCGGCTCGGCGGCGCCCTGCCGGTATTGAAGGCACGCGCGCTGGAGAACAGCTTGCCGGAAGACACCGATTGCGCCGTCGCGCCGGGTGCAACATAGGTCAGGTCGGCACTGGCCGTCGACGCACCGTTGAAGATCGCGAAGAAGCCGCCGGTGAAGCCCGGCCTGTCGAGGTCGAGCAACTGCACGAGATAGGTGTCAGGCGGAAGCCCGTCCGCTGCGAAGCGGCCATCGGCACCGACAGTGACGACGCGGCGGACATTGGTGTTCTTGCCGACGATGGCGACTAGGCGCCCGGACAGCGTGGTCACGGCCGTGCCCGCAAGGTCGATGATCCGTCCCTCGACCCGCGAACTGCCCTTGAACAGGTTCGCCGAATAGGTCCCCGCGAAATTGCCGTCCTCGGAAATGAGCCCGATGACGAGCCGCGCTTGCCCTTCGGGAAGCGCATCGCGCAGGGCGGCGGCCTGATCCGCCGACAGGTTGAAGCTGTTGGTCGCCGCATCGTAGCTCCAGAGCGTGCTGACCGAACGCTTGGCTCCGAGGGAATCGATGATGTAGGCGCTCGACACGGTGGTGCTGAACTTGGGCGCGCCTGCCACGGACACGCGTATCGCGGCACCGGTCAGCCGGTTGCCCGTATCGACCCCGGTTAGGCCGAGGGTGGGTAGCGTGGCGGTTCCGGCGGCCTCGTCCTCGGGAGTATCCTCGGCGGTGGCGATCTGGGTGGACAGCGCGGTGTTCATGGTCACCGCCACGTCGAACATGTCGCCATCGGCCTCGCGCAGCCGGATGGTGAACAGTTCGTCCTTGCCGGTATCGCCTGGCGCGAGAATGCGCAGCTGGCCGTCGGCCATCTTGATCGAGCCGGCCACGACGCCCGATGTCCCGGAATCGATCGAGACGAAGACTGCGTCCGCAGTGATGCCCAGATCCGCGAGCGGCAGGACTGCGACTTCCGCCGGATCGATCTGCGCACCGACCTTGGTCGTTGTGGGCGTCGGGGTGGGCGATGGCGTCGGGCTTGGGCTCGGCGTTGCCGTGGGTGTCGAAACCTGGCCATTGCCATCGCAGGCAGCCAGAAAAATGGCAGCAGAAATCACGACGCTCGAACGGCGCATCTCAATTCTCCTCGCTCTGATGTCCCCTCTGGCCGCAAACAGATCCAAGCAGCACAGCATTATGATTTGAATACTTGCAAATAATCAGAACTTATCTCAACGGTTCTAAATGAGATTATGAGAAATCGCCGTGAAACTATTGTGAAATGTAAGTGAAACTGTTTGATGTGGTGCTCTGGGCGAAATTATACTTCCTGAATTTGCGACAATTGCGCGTGAGGTGGGGCATATCTCCAGAACGCTCCCGGTCAGGCCTGTGGCGCGCGCAAGCCGAATCGCTTGGTTGCCGCAAGGGCGTGCACCGATCGCGAGCACGGATCGGCCTTCCTGGCTTGCAATAGCGCCCAAAGCCCGTAACCACCCGATCATGCTCGCGGGGCTCATATTTGCTGTCGAGGAGGCGGAAGGCCGCCCGGGTACGCTGATGGCGACATTGCCGTTCGGCGGGATGACGTTGCTCGAATATCAGGCACGGCTTCTGTTCGGCGCCGGGACCGACCAGGTACTGGTCGCCGTGGGCAAGATGACGCCCGCGCTGCTCGCTGCAGTCAATCGCGCCGCCAAGCGCCATCCGCGCATCGAGATCGTCCGCTCGGCCGAGGAAGCAGCGGAGAAGATCACGCCGGGCGCGCAGGTGCTGGTGATGGCCGACGGCCTGGTCACCACCGACCCGGTGATGGACCGGATGGCGGCGGAGGGCGGCGAGGCGTTGCTCGTCACCGACGATCCGACGTCGCCCGCCGCGATCGAGCGGCTCGACATGCGCGACAGCTGGGCCGGGATCGCGCGTATCACGCTCGCGCAACTCGGCCAGATCGCGAAGATGCCCGAGGATTATGATTTCCAATCGGCGCTGCTTCGCGTCGCCGCGCAATCGGGCGCCGAACACGTGCCGCTCACCGCCGGCTGGCTTCGCAGCGGACACGCCGTAGAGCGCAGCGTCGAAGGGCTGGCCGCGCGCAACACCGGCGTGCTCGCCGCGCTGACCGAGCGCCGCACCGACTGGGCGGACCGCTGGGTCTTCACCCGCGCCGCGCGGATCGCGTTGCCCGAGCTGGTCGGCCGCAACGTGCCGGGCTGGAGCGTGAGCATCGCCGGCGGGGTGATCTCGGCGCTGGCGCTGGTCGCCACGGCGATGAGCTGGCTTGGGACAGGCACCGTCACTGCATTGGTCGGCACCGCGACGCTCGCCACCGGCGCGGCAATGGCGGTGCTGCGTGGCGAGGAGAAGCGGGCCGGCCTGCTTGAATGGGCGATCTTCGCGCTGTTCGCGCTGATCGCCCTGCTCACCGGCTGGGCCCAGTTCGCCGCCACGGGCAGCTCGACGCCGCCAGTGCTCGCACTCGTTGCCGCAGTCGCACAGTTACTGGTCGAGCGCGCGCCCGCCCGCCCGAAGCGCTGGTGGGCCAGCCCCTCTGCGCATTTGCTGATTCTGGCGCCCTTCGCCATCGCCGGATTCGCCACGATCGGCCTTGCTGCAGTTGCGATATATTCCTTCGCCACGCTTGCCGCGGCGGTTGAGGACACGCGCGAAAAAGCTTAGTCTCGTCTTAAGGACATTTCCGCTAACCTGAGGTCGATGTCGGATAATCCCGTCGGCACGCGCGATGGCTTTGCCATTGGCGCTCGGGAGCTGCTCGCACGCGCGGCGGCTGCGGAGCTGCACGCCTATAAGGGTCTGATGGTCGCCGTTGAAGATTTCTTCCTGCCCGAAGAGGCCCGGCTCGACGAGCACAGCCGCGCGGAGCTCGCCGCGCTGCTGCGGAGCCTTGTCGAGACGGTGGAAAGCGAGATTCGCGAGCATGCCGTACGGTTACTCACCGGGCGCGGCGAATCGGCGCTGGCCGTGGCGCTGGTCGAGCCGGGGGCTTCGGTGCTCAGCCGGCTGTGGAATTCCGGACTGCTGCGCGACGGCGACCTGATGGCCGAACTGGTCGCGCGCGTCCGCCAGGAGATGCTTGGCGCCGCGCTGCCGATGAGCGCGCCGGACGATCCCGAGCGGCCCAGCCTGATCAACCGATTCGTCCAGCATCCGGACCGCGTCGTCGCCGCCAGCGCGATGGCGGTGCTGATCGCCGAGAGTCGGCGCAGGACAGGTCCCGATACGGGACAATATCAAAGCGAGCTCCCTGCCGAATTGCACCATAAGCTGGTGTGGTGGACTGCCGCTGCGCTGCGCGAGCGCGTCGAGACGGCAAATGAAGCCCTGGACCAGGCACTGTGCGACGCTGCCCAGCGCAGCCTCTCCGCCTATGACGAGGGCGACCGGCTCGAGGCGGCCGCGATGCGCTTTGCCGCGGCGATAGACGCGCAGCCTGGCGAACTGGCCGGCATGTTCGCCGAATCGCTGGGCGACCGGCGGATCGTATTATTCGTTGCGCTGCTCGGCCATGCGATGGGCGTGCCTTATGCGCTCGCGCGCGATCTCGTCCTCGATTCAGCCGGCGAGCGGCTGTGGCTGGCGTTGCGGGCGCTGGAAATCGGCCGCGAGGGCGTTGCCCATATCGGCTATGCGCTGAGCGAGGCCGATCCGGCGCGCGACATCGAGACATTCGCCGACACGCTCGATCTCATCGCTGCGATCACGCCGGCCGAGGCGCGCGCCGCGTTGGCGCCGCTCAAGCTCGACCCCGATTATCGCCTGGCGCTGATCGCCCTCCAGCGGGGAGGGGTGAAGTGAATATCATAGATCCCACGCTGCCGCTGGCGATCGGGCGGCTCGATTCAGAGGGCCGCCTGCTGGATGCCGAAGCACGCCTCTTCGAGCTGAACATGCGCGCCGGCGGCACGATCGGTGCACCACTTGCGGTGCCGCAGATTGCCACGCTGGCAAGGCTTTCGCAGCGGCTTGGCATCGCCATCTCGCGCAATGTGATCGCCGCGGACGGCGAGGATGATCTGGAGCTGTGGGTCCGCGCCGAGCCCGACCAGGGCGGGGTGCGCCTGGAAGTCAGCGGCTGGCGGCTGCGGCCGGGCTGGCGCGCACCGGCGAGCGAACCCGAGCGCGACGGCGATTTCTTCCGTTCGGCGGCCGACTGGCTGTGGGAAACCGATGCGTCGCTGCGCATTACCTTCCTCTCGATCGAGGCGGGCGCCCGCTACGGCTTCGACAGTTCGGCGATGCTCGGCCAGCCTTTGACCCGGCTGTTCCGGCTCGAGCAGGACGAGGCCGGCGAGCTGCCGATCCTTACCGCGGTAGCAGGGCAGGCGCGGTTCGACGGGCAGAAGGCGGAATTGCGCGGCACGGGCCGGATGGTCCGTCTTGCGGCGACGCCGCGCACCGATCCGGGCGGGCGTTTCGCCGGGTTTGTCGGTGCGGCGCATATGCTCGACATGGCGATCCCGGCTGTGCCTAAGGTGGACGCCCCGGTACCCGCAGCCGAAGTGCCGTTCGGCGGCTTCCCCGACTCGTTCAGCCAGCGGCTGGACCGCGCGCTGCGCGGCCCGCTCGGCAAGATCATCGCCAATGCCGATTCGATCAGCGCGCAGACCGAGGGGCCGCTCAAGCCCGACTATGCCGAATATGCCAGCGACATCGCCAATGCCGGGCGCCATCTGCTCGGGCTGGTCGATGACCTGGTCGATCTGCAGGCGATCGAGCGCGACGATTTCGATACCGCCGACGAGGACATGGACCTTGCCGATGTCGCGCGTCGCGCCGCCGGCTTGCTCGCGGTGCGTGCCGCGCAGGCCGAGGTGCGGATCGACCGACCGGCGATGGACGAGAATATTCCGGTGCATGGCGAGTTCCGCCGCGCGCTGCAGGTGCTGGTCAATCTGATCGGCAATGCAGTGCGCTATTCGCCGCCGGGCGCAATGGTGTGGATCCGGCTGGAGCGCGACGAGGCGCGCGGCCACGTGATCGTCGCCGATCAGGGCAAGGGCATCGCCCATGCCGATCAGGATCGGATCTTCGAGAAGTTCGGCCGCGTCGATCCCAGCGAGCCGGGTGGCTCGGGCCTTGGCCTCTACATCGCTCGCCGGCTTGCCCGTGCGATGGGCGGCGACCTGGTGGTGGATAGCGCGCCGGGGCAGGGCGCTCGCTTCGTGTTCAGCCTGCCCATACGGCAATAAGGCGCCCGCCGGCTCTCGCGGCGGACGCCCTGATATTGCCCCGTCTCAGGCCTTAGCGGCGATAGCAGACCTGCACGCGGCGATGATGACGCCACTCGGTGCGGCAATAGCGGCTGCTGCGGTGATAGCGGCCACGATTGTAATGGCGGCGGCGTTCGTAACGCTCGCGGCGCTCATAGCGGTCACGGTGGCGCCAGTCCTGAGCGGCAGGCGCCGCGGCGGCAAGTGCGATCACGCTTGTGGCAGGTGCCGGCGCAGCAGCGACCGGGGTGGCGGCACTGGCAACGCCAACAGTGGCCAGGGCGGCCGCGGCAATCAGCTTGGCAAGATTCATTTCGTCTCTCCTCGTAACTCTCTTCCCCGCAGGCCTGAACGTTAGAGAGGCGATTGAGTCGCGTTGCTGAACCACTTTGTTTGCTGGCGTTAAGGTTAAAGTTCCTCGCGTCCGGCCCGGCGCGCAGCCTTGCGCTCGGCGCGGGTAGGGACGAGCCGCACGCCGCCGACCAGGATCGCGCCCCCGACGAGCAGCGCCAGCCCGCGATAGGCCCAGATGCGCGCGTCGATCATCGTGCTGGTTGCCGGCCAGCGGACGATGCCGAACCCCTGCAGCACGAACAGCGCGCCGAAGATCATGGCAAGGATGCCGGCGAGGATCAGGATGTTCTGGCGCATTCGGGCAACTCCGGAAGGAAGACCGCCGGAGGGTTAACCGAAAACGCCGCCCCCGCGAAGGCGGGGACGGCGTTTCCTAAGCCAATGCTGGGAGCGAAGCGGTTTAGCGCTTGCCGACCGGCACATAATCGCGCTGCACCGGGCCGGTGTAGAGCTGACGCGGGCGGCCGATCTTCTGCTCGGGGTCCGAGATCATCTCGTTCCACTGCGCCACCCAGCCCACGGTGCGGGCCAGCGCGAACAGCGCGGTGAACATCGTGGTCGGGAAGCCGATCGCCGAGAGGATGACGCCCGAATAGAAATCGACGTTCGGGAACAGCTTCTTCTCGATGAAGTACGGATCGTTGAGCGCCATTTCCTCGAGCTGGAGCGCGACTTCGAACACCGGATCGGAGACGTTGAGTGCCTCGAATACTTCGCGGACGGTCTTCTGCATCACCGTCGCGCGCGGATCGTAGTTCTTGTAGACGCGGTGGCCGAAGCCCATCAGGCGGAACGGATCGTTCTTGTCCTTGGCGCGCGCGATGAACTCGGGGATGCGCTCCGGACGGCCGATCTCGTGCAGCATGTTGAGCGCCGCTTCATTGGCGCCGCCATGCGCCGGGCCCCACAGGCAGGCGATGCCGGCCGCGATGCAGGCGAACGGATTGGCGCCCGACGAACCGGCGAGACGCACGGTCGAGGTCGAGGCGTTCTGCTCGTGATCCGCGTGGAGGATGAAGATGCGGTCGAGCGCCTTCTCGATCACCGGGTTCACCACATATTCCTCGGCGGGGACGCCGAAGGTCATGCGCAGGAAGTTGCCGGTGTAGGACAGCGAGTTGTCGGGATAGAGGAAGGGCTGGCCGACGCTGTACTTGTAGGCCATCGCCGCGATCGTCGGCATCTTTGCGATCAGGCGATGCGACGCGATCATGCGCTGCTTCGGATCGGTGATGTCGGTCGAGTCGTGGTAAAAGGCCGAGAGCGCACCGGCGACGCCGCACATCACCGCCATCGGGTGCGCATCACGGCGGAATCCGCGATAGAAGGTCGCCAGCTGCTCGTGCAGCATGGTGTGGCGCGTGATCGTGCTCTCGAAGCCGGTCAGCTGGTCCTGGTTCGGCAGCTCGCCATTCAGGAGGAGGTACGCGACTTCCATGAAGCTCGAATTCTCGGCGAGCTGGCCGATCGGATAGCCGCGATGGAGCAGCACGCCCTCATCGCCATCGATATAGGTCAGGCCCGATTCGCACGACGCCGTCGACGTGAAGCCGGGATCGTAGGTGAACATGCCGGTCTGGCCATAGAGCTTGCGGATGTCGATGACGTCCGGTCCGACGCTGCCCGACAGGACCGGATACTCAACATCCTTCCCCGGAACCTGCAGCTTCGCGGTGTCGCTCATAAACGTCGTCCTATGTTGGGCCGGGCCTGGGATCAGGCCGGCACGGTCATCTGGTCAGCGATACGGCCCAGGCTTTCCTCGCGTCCCAGCAGCGCCAGAACGTCGAAGATGCCTGGGGAGGTCCGGCGCCCGGTGAGTGCGGCGCGCAGAGGCTGCGCAGTCGCACCGAGCTTGACACCCGCATCTTCCGCAACGGTGCGTACCGCTGCTTCGAGCGCCTCCGTATCCCAGCTTTCCACACCGTCAAGTGCGGTATGCAACTGAGCCAGGAGGGCGCGCGCGTCGCCCTCTAGCAGAGGCTTTGCGTCCTCGTCCAATTCCAGTGGGCGAGTGCGAAACAGGAAGGCCGCACCCTCCGCCAATTCGAGAAGATTCGCGGCGCGCGGCTTCAATGCGGCCATGCTGCGGCGCAGAAGATCGAGCTGAGATTCCGAGAGTTCGAAACCGAGTCGCGCGGCGATCAGGTCGGCCAGTCGGTTGTCGTCCGCCAAGCGGATATAATGGCCGTTGAGGCTCTCGAGCTTCTTCAGGTCGAAACGCGACGGGCTCTTGCCGACGCCGGCGAGATCGAACCATTCGGTCGCCTGGTCGCGGCTGATGAACTCGTCGTCGCCATGCCCCCAGCCGAGGCGGAGGAGATAGTTGTTCAGCGCCTCGGGCAGGATGCCCAGCTCGTCGCGATAGGCGTCGACGCCGAGCGCGCCGTGGCGCTTGGAAAGCTTGGCGCCGTCCGATCCATGGATCAGCGGGATATGGGCATATTCGGGCTCGGGCCAGCCCATCGCGCGATAGATGGGCAGCTGGCGGAAGGCGTTGTTGAGATGGTCGTCGCCGCGGATGACGTGCGTCACGCCCATGTCGTGATCGTCGACCACCACCGCGAGCATATAGGTCGGTGTGCCGTCCGAGCGGAGCAGGACCATGTCGTCCAGCTCGCTGTTGTTGACGGTGACGCTGCCCTGGACCTTGTCCTCGATCGTCACCGCGCCTTCGCGCGGCGCCTTGAGGCGGAGAACGAACGGCGCGCCTTCGGGCGCTTCGCTCGCATCGCGGTCGCGCCAGCGGCCGTCATAGCGCAGCGGCTGCTTGTTCGCGCGCTGCTCGGCGCGCATCGCCTCGAGCTCCTCGGCGGTGGCGAAGCATTTATAGGCATGGCCATTGGCGAGCATCGCGTGCGCAACCTCGGCGTGGCGCGCGGCGCGGGCGAACTGGTAGGTTTCGTCGCCGTCCCAATCGAGGTTCAGCCAGCGCATCCCGTCGAGGATCGCCTCGATCGCCGGCTGGGTCGAACGCGCGCGATCCGTATCCTCGATGCGCAGCAGGAACTTGCCGCCGTGATGGCGCGCGAACAGCAGGTTGAACAGGGCCGTGCGCGCACCGCCGATGTGCAGGAAGCCGGTGGGGGACGGTGCGAACCGCGTGACGACCTGTTTCGCACCCGTATCAGATGTTGCGCCCAACCGAGCTTGCTCCCAGACTGTGTTTCCGATGGCCCATTCAGCCGCCGAGGGCGCCCCTAGCACGGGGCCTGCCTCCCTTCAAATGGGGGTGTGGGCGCCCTTTCGCCAGATCGGGGAGGCAATCGAGTGCTGGCTCGAGGCGGAGCGGGCGCAACTGCCGCTCTGGCTGCCGATTGCTCTCGGCGCGGGGATCACCGCCTGGTTCGTGCTGCCGGATGCGCCGCGCTGGATCGGGTTCCTTTTGGCTTCTGGTGCCGCGGCGTTGCTCGGACTCGCCTTGCCGGGGCGGCTGGGGCAGGCGCTGCTGATCGGCGGGCTCGCCATGGCGGCGGGCTGCGCGCTGATCTGGTGGCGCTCGGAGAGTGTCGCGGCGCCGATCCTGGCGCGGCCGGCGGTGGTGGAGGTGACGGCGCGGGCGGTACGCGTCGAGCGGTTGCCGGCACGCGAACTGGTGCGGGTGACGCTGTTGCCAGGGCGCAGCGACTTGCCGCCGAAGATCCGCGTGAACCTGGCGATGAAGGATGTGCCCGCCGGGCTGGCCACGGGCGCGGTGGTGAAGCTGCGAGCACGGCTGATGCCGCCGGCAGAGGCTTCGGTGCCGGGCGGCTATGATTTCGCGCGCACGGCCTGGTTCGCCGGGCTGGGGGCGACGGGCAAGGGCTTTGCGCCGGTGGAAGTGGTGAAGGCAGCCGAGGCGCCGGGTGCGGACCTGCGCGCCAGGCTCTCGGCGCACATCCAGTCGCGCCTCGAAGACAGCGCGGGCGGTATCGCCTCTGCGCTTGCCACCGGCGACCAGGGTGCGATCAGCACCGAAGATGTCGAGGCGATGCAGCGCTCGGGGCTGGCGCACCTGCTCTCGGTGAGCGGGCTGCATGTGACCGCCGTGACTGCGGCGGCGATGCTACTGGTGCTCAAGCTGCTCGCGCTCAGCCCCACGCTGGCGCTGCGATGGCGGTTGCCCTTGGTGGCGGCGGGTGCGGGGGCGCTGGCGGCGATCGGCTATACCTGGCTGACCGGCGCCGAGGTGCCGACGATCCGCTCCTGCGTCGCCGCGCTGATGGTGCTGCTCGCACTGAGCCTGGGGCGCGAGGCGATCACGCTGCGGCTGGTCGCGGCGGGCGCGCTGATCGTGCTGCTGCTCTGGCCCGAGGCACTGGCAGGCGCGAGCTTCCAACTGAGCTTCGCCGCAGTAACGGCGATCGTCGCGCTGCATGAGAGCCCGCGGATGGAACATTGGTTCGGCAGGCGGGAGGAGGGGCGGGTGAAGCGGCTGCTGCGTGGCCTCGGCTCGTTGCTGCTAACCGGCGTCGCGGTGGAACTCGCGCTGATGCCGATCGGGCTGTTCCACTTCCACCAGGCCGGCATCTATGGGGCGTTGGCGAATATCGTCGCCATCCCGCTGACGACCTTCGTGATCATGCCGCTCGAGGCGCTGGCGCTGCTGCTCGACGTCGCGGGACTGGGTGGACCGGCCTGGTGGCTGACCGACCAGGCGCTGGAACTGCTGCTCTGGCTCGCCAGGACCACGGCCGCGGCACCGGGTGCGATCGCCGCGCTACCGGCCATGCCGAACGGGGCATTTGCGCTGATGATGGCGGGCGGACTGTGGCTTGCCTTGTGGCGAACTGTGGTGCGCTGGGCGGGCGCGGTGCCGCTGGCGATCGGCCTGGCTTCGATGCTCGCCACGCCGGCGCCGGACCTGATCGTCACCGGCGACGGCCGCCATTTGGCGATCCGCATGCCCGATGGCAGCATGGCGCTGCTGCGCGACCGGGCGGGGGACTATACCCGCGACATGCTCGCCGAGACGGCTGGCAGCGACGCGGAGCCGGTCGCGCTTGCCGACCAGCCGGGTGCCCGGTGCAGCGAGGATGTCTGCATGATCGAGCACCGCGCCCGTGACCGCGCCTGGCGAGTCGCCGCGACGCGGAGTGGATACGTCCTGCCCTGGGCGCAGTTCGTGGCGCTGTGCCGCAGCGTCGATGTGATGATCAGCGACCGTCGCCTGCCCACCGGCTGCACGCCGCGCTGGCTCAAGCTCGACCGGCCGGCGCTGGCGAAGACGGGCGGCGTGGCGATCGCCTTCTCCAGCGGCCGGGTGACGATGGTGCGCGGATCGGGCCGGCATCCCTGGCTGAACCCGCTCAAGGTGCAGCCACCCTATGTGCCGGAACAGGGAACTGCGCCTGTCCGGACACGAAATCGCTGGCATTCCAGCCCGGCTGGCGTTTTCGGGCCATGATGCGGTCTCCAAGAAGAGCGACCGCGCCCTTCTAGGAACTAGTAGCGCCGCAGCAGTCCGGCGAGCTTGCCCTGGACGCGGATCTGGTCGGGACGGTAGCGCTGGGGGTTATAATCGCGATTTGCCGGGTCGAGCCGGATCATCGCGCCTTCCTTGCGGAAATACTTCAGCGTCGCCTCGGCATCGTCGATCAGCGCCACGACGATCTCGCCGTCCCGGGCGGTCTCGGTGCGGCGGATCAGGGCGAAGTCGCCGTCGAGGATACCAGCCTCGACCATCGAATCGCCGGCCACTTCGAGCGCATAATGCTCGCCCGCGCCGAGCAGCGCCGCGGGGACGGGCAGCATAGTCGAGCTTTCGAGTGCCTCGATCGGCGTGCCGGCGGCGATGCGGCCGTGCAGTGGAATCTCGATCACGTCATTGGCCGGCGCAGGCAGATTCGTTGATTCCCTTGGTACTCTCACGGGTGCGGGAGAGGCCTTGGCCGGCTTTTTCGACGCTTCGCCGCGTTCCGGCATGCGCAGCACCTCGAGCGCACGGGCACGGTTCGGCAGGCGGCGGATGAACTCGCGCTCTTCCAGCGCCGAGATCAGGCGGTGCACGCCCGACTTCGACTTGAGATCGAGCGCCTCCTTCATTTCCTCGAACGAAGGCGACACGCCGGTCTCGGCAAGCCGATCGGCAATAAAGCAGATAAGCTCGTGCTGCTTGCGCGTGAGCATCCCGTTTCTCCTGGGTCAGGAACAGACTGGGAACGTTTATGCAATGTTCCGCGCGCTTGTCAAGCGATGTCGAGGATTTCTGCCGAGTCGCCGGTTTTCGCCTCCGCAGCGCCTGCCGGACGGACGATCAGGCAGGTCGCGCGGGCGAGGGTGCGCAGCATCGACGAGTCCTGGGTCGCGGCGGCATGGGCGCGGCCATCGATGAGCGTGGCACGGAGATAATCGGCGCGCGGGCCGGTGGCGGGGAGCGGCTCGCCGAGCGGAACGGTGCGGGTGCGCGGCGCCGGATCGGCAGCGCCGGCGAGATGCGCGATCAGCGGACGAACGAACAGCGTGGCGGTGACGAAGGCGGAGACCGGGTTGCCCGGCAATCCGACCACGACGGCATCGCCCAGCCGGCCCGCCAGCATCGGCTTGCCCGGGCGGACGGCGACTTTCCAGAAATCGATCGTCGCGCCGGCTGCCTCCAGCGCGGGACGGACAAGGTCGTGATCGCCGACCGATGCGCCACCGCTGGTGACGAGCAGGTCGCAATCCAGCACGCGGAACGCGGCTTCGAGCGCGGCGCGGTCGTCGGGCAGGATGCCCAGATCGAGCAGCTCGGCCGGCAGATCGCCAAGCAGGGCGGCGAGCAGCAGGCGATTGGTTTCGGGGATCTGGTCTGGGCTGAGCGGGGCGCCCGGTGAAACCAGTTCGTCGCCGGTAGAGAGGATCGCCATGCGAACCTTGCGGCGGACGGGCAGCACAGCATGGCCGGCAATCGCGGCCAGCGCGAGCCGGGCGGGGGTGATCGCCTCTCCGGCGCGGACCAGCACCTCGCCCTCGGTGAAGTCGAGCCCGCGCGGGCGGGCGCTGCTGCCGAGGCGTAGCGGGCCCTCACCGGCGAGCGTGAGGCGGGTTCTGTCGCGGGCTGCCTCCTCCTGCACGAGCACGGTGTCGGCGCCGGGGGGCAAGGGGGCGCCGGTGAAGATGCGTACGGCCTGGCCCTGGGCGATTTCGCCGTTGAAGGCTCGGCCGGCGGCGCTCTCGCCGATCACTTCCCACGGGCCGGGCAGGTCGGCGAAGCGGATCGCATAGCCGTCCATCGAGGAAAGATCGGATGCCGGCTGGGTGCGCAGTGCGAGGATGTCGCGTGCGGCGTAGCGGCCCGCGGCCTGGGCTAGCGGGCAGCTTTCCACCGCTACCGGCGCGGCGAGCGCAAGCAGGCGACGCTGGGCTTCGGCGACGGGGAGGAGGGCGGGCATGATTCGGGACTAAGACATCAACCGTCTACCGTCACCCTGAACTTGTTTCAGGGTCCAACGTGCCTCAGGCGATGACGCCGGCGGAGAGTTGGATGCTGAAACGAGTTCAGCATGACGAAGAAGGTGGCCTCAGTTCACCCCGGAAATCCTACCGATATCGCGCGGCTTGAGCGGCAGGCGGAACTCGCAGAGGTAGCGGTTGCGCTCGTCGCTTTCGATCACCGATGCCGGGCCGCCGCCGATATGCGGGAGCGAGATCCACAGCTGGGTGCCCGCCGCGAAGGGAGCGCTCGTCTCGAACTCGACCAGCTGGGGCGTGATCGCGCGCAGCTTGACGTTCCACCAGCGCACGCCTTCGCGCACGCGGGCCGGGGCGTCGAGACGGATCGCCGCCTTGTCGGGGATCAGGCCCGTCGGTTCGTTCATCATCGCCATGCGCGTGTGATGCGACGGCGCCTGTTGCACCTGGCGCAGCCAGGGCATGAGGAGCTGCCAGGGAATGTCCTCGTCGAAGGCGACGCCGGCCTGGTTGCCCTGTGCCCATTTCACCATGCCATCGAGCGGGCGCAGGCCGTCGAAATTGATCTGGACCGCGTCGCCGACCTGCACCGCGATATCGGTTTCGAAGCCGCAGCCGCCCTGGGAGAGGTTGCGGGCGCGGGTGAACTCCACCTGGTTGCCGCGGCGCACGCAGATCGTCTGGTGCAGCTCGACACGCGGCACGCTACGTCGCTCGGCGGGGAGGGCGGCGAGGTTGCGGGCGATCGTGCTGATCACGTCGATCGGCTCTGCGAACAGGAAGCCGGCGGTGCCCTCTTCGGTCCAGGAAACCCGGCCGGCCAGCGACTGGCCGTTGGCGAGCTCGAGCTGCAGGCCTTCCGACTCCACCACTTCGTCATCGAGCTGGAGCATCGCGCCCGCCGCGCTCAGCTTGCGGATCGCGCAGGGCAGGCGGCTGGTCTTGCCGACGAGGAAAGCGGAATCGAACGCCGAATGCTCGCCCGGCTCGGCCAGCGGCTGAACCGCCGGTGCCTCGCCCGAGAGACTGAAAATAGTGGAGGACGCAAGTCCTTGCCGCATAAAAGATTTTTCCCGCCCAAGCGCCCACGGAGATAGTGCGGCGCAGGGCGTGAAGGCGGGGTTAAGCCGCAGGGTTGCGGAATCCCTAATGCGGCCCCGAAACGATCAGTCCCGGTCGGGCGCGCCGAGCGGGAAATAGCCTCGATAGGGACGCGCTTCCTCGACACAGCGGGCGACCGAGGGGCGGGCGAGCAGGCGCGCGCGATAGGCGCGGAGATTAACCAGGGCCTGCGGGATCGGTCGCACCCAATCGGCATAGAATAGCGAAGGCGCGGCGGCGCAGTCCGCCAAGGTGAAGCTGTCCCCCACGGCCCAGACGCGGCCGGCCAGATAGGCATCGAGCCAGGCATAGACCTTGTCCAGCCGCGCCATCGCTTCGTCGAGGCCGATGGGATCGCGCCGTTCATCGGGCAGCATCGCGTCGATGACGGGCTTCTGCATCGTGCCCATCACGTAATTGTCGAAGATTCGATCGAGCATCCGCGCCTGCACGGCGAGATCGGCATCGGCAGGGATCATCGGCACCGCGCCGGGGTGATGGACCTGCAGATATTCGATGACCGCAGTCGCCTCGACGACGGTGCGATCACCTTCGACCAGGACCGGGAACAGCTTGAGCGGCCAGCGTGCCTCCAGCTCGGCATTGGCTTCGGCGTCCTCCAGATTGCGGAGCGTGAAGGGCGTGGCGTTCTCGTAGAGCGGGATCTGTGCCTTCCAGGTGTAGGACGAGAAGGGGTGGCCGAAGAGCTGAAGGGTCATGGCGCGGGCCTTTTCGGTTAGGTTATTGCCTAACTATCTCGATGTGGTGAGGGTGTCACGCATTTTCCCTTTCCGTCATCCCGGCGGAAGCCGGGACCCAGAGTCACAAGCGGTGCGGCAGAGAAATCCTGGGCCCCGGCTTTCGCCGGGGTGACGGAATAGGGATTTAGGCCAGCCAGTCGCCCGACTTGCCGCCCGTCTTGGAGCGCAGGCGGATCTCGCCGATCACCATCGCCTTATCGAGCGCCTTGGCCATGTCGTAGAGGGTGAGCAGCGCGGTGGAGACTGCGGTGAGCGCCTCCATCTCGACGCCGGTCTGCGCTTCGGTCGCGGCGGTGGCGGTGACGGTGATTCCGGTCTCGTCGGGGGCGAGGTCGACTGCGACTTTGGTGAGCGGGAGCGGGTGGCAGAGCGGGATCAGCTCGGCGGTGCGCTTGGCGGCCATGATCCCGGCGATGCGCGCGGTGGCGAGGACGTCGCCCTTCTTCACCGCGCCCGCGCGGATCGCGGCGGAGGCTTCGCGCGACATGGTGATGCGGCCGGTGGCGATGGCTTCGCGCGCGGTGACCGCCTTGCCCGCGACATCGACCATGCGCGCGGCGCCGGTCTCGTCCAGGTGCGTCAGCTTGTTCATCCGACCAAGGCCCGGGTCGCCGCTTCGACATCATCCTGGCGCATCAGCGACTCGCCGATCAGGAAGCAGCGGATGTCGTGCTCGGCCATAGCGTCGAGATCGGCGCGGCCGTTGAGCCCGCTTTCGGCGACGAAGGTGCAATCTTTCGGCGCGTGGCGGACCAGCTCGTAAGTCTTCTGGAGATCGACCTCGAAGGTCTTGAGATTGCGGTTGTTCACCCCGATCAGGCGCGAGTGGAGCTTGAGCGCGCGTTCCAGCTCGTCGGCGTCATGGACCTCGACCAGCACGTCCATGCCGAGGCCGAGCGCGGCGTCCTCGATCTCGGCCATCTGCACGTCTTCGAGCGCGGCGACGATGATCAGGATCGCATCGGCGCCGATCGCGCGCGATTCGAGCACCTGCCAGGGATCGACCATGAAGTCCTTGCGGATCACCGGCAGGTCGCATGCGGCGCGCGCGGCGATGAGATAGTCCTCATGCCCCTGGAAATATTCGAGGTCGGTGAGCACCGAGAGGCAGGCGGCGCCGCCGGCCTGATAGGCGCGGGCATGCGCCGGAGGATCGAAATCGGCGCGGATCAGGCCCTTGGACGGGCTGGCCTTCTTGATCTCGGCGATCAGGCCGTACCCGGTCGCCGCCTTGGCATCGAGCGCGGCCTTGAAGCCGCGCGGGGGCGTGCGGGTGAGCGCCTGGGCGTGAAGGTCGCTCATCGGGGTCGCGCGGCGCCGCGTTGCGACTTCATCGTGCTTGGTGGCGATGATCGTGTCGAGGATCGTAGGCATCAAAAGGCGATCCAGCAGTCGAGCAGGGCGTTGGCAAGGCCCTTGTCGATGGTTTCGGCGGCTTCCTCGGCACCTTCGCGCAAGTCGCTGGCCTCGCCGGCGATGACCAGGGCGGCGGCGGCGTTGAGCAGGACGGCGTCGCGATAGGGGCTGTGCTCGCCCTGGAGCAGGCGGCGCAGCGCGAGGGCGTTATACTCGGGGCCGCCACCGCGGATCGCACTGAGCGGGTGGCGGGGGAGCCCCGCGTCCTCGGGGGTTATCCGCGACGGAAGGCCCGAGCTGCCGATGCTGACCACGACGCTGGGATGCTCGGTCGAAAGCTCGTCCAGCCCTTCCTCGCCCGAGATGATCGCGGCGGCTTCGACGCCGAGCTGCTCGAGCGCCTCGGCATAGATCGGAGCGTAGTCGGGGCGGGCGATGCCGATCAGCTGGCGGGTGACGCGCGCGGGGTTCGCCAGCGGGCCCATCAGGTTGAAGATGGTGCGCCTGCCGATGCGTCGGCGCAGCGGCCCGATGCGGGCGAGCGAGGGGTGGTGCGCCTGGGCGAAGAGGAAGGCGATGCCGAGCTCGTGGAGGCTCTCCTCTGCGCGGGCGCCGGCGCGGTCGAGGTCTAGGCCAAGTGCTTCGAGCGTGTCGGCGGCACCCGATTTGGACGAGGCGGCGCGGTTGCCGTGCTTGGCGACCGGAACCCCTGCCGCGGCGACGACAAGGCTGACCGCGGTCGAGACATTGAGCGTGTGGTGCCCGTCGCCGCCGGTGCCGCATACATCGATGGCGCCCTCGGGGGCGGTGATCGGGATCAGCCGCGCGCGCATCGCCCGGGCGGCTTCGGCGATCTCGACGCTGGTCTCGCCGCGTTCGGAAAGCGCGATCAGGAAGCGTTCGATCTCGGGCTCGGGCACATTGCCGTCGAGAATGTCGGCAAAGGCTTGCGCCGCGGACTCGCGGGCGAGCGGCGATACGGGATCGGGGAGGAGGGTAAAGGTCGTCACCGGGGCTCTATCGGGCTTCCGTATGGGCGAAGTCGAGAAAATCCTGTTTGGGCTTCAGGAAGCAGGGCGATGTGCGTTGCTGATCACGCGGGCCATCTGCCAGTGGCCGCGATCCTGACGCCAGATCACCGTGAAGCCGGCATGGGTGGCGAGCCGTTCGGGGCCATCTCCTTCCCGCGCATAGAAGAGGTGCTCGCCCGACAGGATCGCGCCATAACCAGGGATGGGCTCGATACGGACGGTTCCGGGCAGCAATTCGCGGCGGATATGGAGCCCCGGCGTGCCGCACGGGCCCTTCACCAGCGACTGGACCACGCCGGCGCGGGTACGGGTGAGGCCGGTGATGTCGTGGTAGAACTCGACATCCTTGGTGAAGAACGGCGCCATCGCGGCGGGATCGCAGGCATTGAACGCGCGCCAGAAGGCGGCATCGGCGTCGCGCAGGGCCTGCTCGTCGGACTGCGCATGCGCGGCTAGCGGGGCGCAGAGCAGGGCAAGCGCCACTATGGCAGGGCGCATGGTCGCGATTCCTTGGATTGTATTAGTTGAGTAACACAGTGCGCCCGCTGGACGCAGGGGTCAACCGGCTTCGATCAGGCGGCGGCCTTCGGGGCTGATCGACAGCTCGCGCCAGTCGAGTTCCTCCTGGAGCTGCTCGTACAGGTCCTGGCCGATCGTGTCGTCGTCGAGCAGCGCGTCGAGGCGCGCGCGCTGTGCGGCGATCGCGGCGAGGCGGAGGCGCTGGCGGGCGTCGAATTCGGCGCAGTTGTTGTCGGCGCCGCTGCGGTCGATCTCGAACTGGCGGCGAGTCTCTTCGGCGACGCGGCCATCCTGGTCCTCGAGCACGGCAAGCGCTGCCTCGGCGAGCTTGCGGCGGGCCTTGTTGAGCAGCGCCTCGCCATCGCCCTTGCCGGCCAGGCCGAGCAGCTTGATCAGCGGCTGGAGGGTGAGCCCCTGGAGGACGAGGGTCGCCAGCACCACGGCGAATGCGGACAGCACGATCATGTCGCGCTGGGGGAAGTCGTGCGGCAGGGCGAAGGCAGTGGCGAGCGTGACGAGCCCGCGCATCCCGCACCAGCCGACCACCACGCTCTGTGCGAAGCTGGGCGGGGGAAGGTCCCCGCGCAGCCGGGGAAAGGCGCGGACGATGAGGTTGTAGGTGAGCGACCAGGCCATGCGCGTGGCGATCACGCCGAGCACGACCAGCCCGGCGAAGCTCGCCGCCTCGCGCAGCCGCTCCGGGCTCATCGTCGCGACGATCTGGCGTGCCTGCATGCCCATCAGCAGGAAGGCGACGACGTTGAGCACGAACACCGCCACGCCCCACACCGCGAAGGACTGGACGCGGTTGCGCGCGCTGATCGGCACGGCGGGCGAATTGGCGACGTACATCGCGCAGGTCACCACGCAGAGCACGGCGGACAGGCCCAGCCGCTCGGCGACGATCCAGGCGATCCAGGTGTTGACGAATTCGAACAGGTTTCCGCCGAACGAACCGCGGGTGAAGGGCATCAGCTTGCCCATCAGCCAGCCGCAGAACAGCCCGAGCAGGATGCCGCCCGGCACTGCGAGGGTGAGGCGAGTCGCGACGCCGGCGTCGATTCCGCCATGGCTCTGCACCGCGAGCGCGGCGCCGAACAGGAGCAGGGCGGTGGCGTCGTTGAGCAGGCTCTCGCCGGTGAGGATCTGGACGGTGCGCCGGGGGAGCGCGGCGGATTGCAGCACCGTGGTGGCAGCGGCCGCGTCGGGCGGAGCGACGATCGCGCCCAGCGCGATCGCGGCGGCGATCGGCAGGCCAGCGAATTGCCAGCCGATCCACGCGACCACCGCGGTGGTGAGCAGCACGGCGATCACCGCAAGCGCGACGAGCGGTCGCCAAAGCCGGCGGATCGCGGCGAGGGGGAAGTCGAAGGCGGCGTCGAGCAGGACGGGCGCGATGAACAGCGCCATCGCGGTATGCCCGTCGAGCGCGATATCGGGCGAGCCGGGAATCGTCGCGACGATCACGCCGGCGGCGGCGAGCATCGTCGGATAGGGAATGGGCGTGCGCCGCGATACCTGCAGCAGCAGGACTGCCAGCGCGAGCAGGGCAACGAGGCTTTCGAAGAAAGTCACGGCGCGGAGGCTAGCGTGTTGGCGGCGAGCTTCAACCTCTAACCCTCTCCCGCCTGCGGAGAGAGGGTGGTCGAGCGCAGCGAGACGGGTGAGGGGGAAAGCGAGAGGCAAGCACGCGCTGCCCGCAGCCACCCTCACCCTTCCGCCGCTTCGCGACTCCCTCCCTCTCCCGCAGGCGGGAGAGGGAAAGAAGATCAGTTCGCGTTGCCCGGCTGGGTCGGCTGGGTCGGCTGGGTCGGCTGTACCTGCTGGGCAGCCGGCGCCGCATCGTCCGGGCCATCCTCCGGCCCATCGAACCCATGCGGCCCGTGATGCCGGCCATGGCCGCGCGGCGGCGCCGGCGGGACCTCACCGACGATCAGCTTGCCGTCCTTGTTGGTGTCGAACTTGTCGAAGCGGGTATTTGCCGCCGCGATCCATTCGGCGCGAGTGATCGTGCCGTCGCGATTGGCATCGGCGCGGGCGAAGGGCCCCATGCCCCGGTCGCCGCCCATGCTGGCATAGGCGAGGCCGCCCGCGGCGACGGTGACGAGCACGCCGGCGAGCGTGGCGCCGACGAGCTGCAGCTTGTGATTCATTGCACTCTCCATGTGCCCGGGTATCGGGCCATAGTCGAGAAATGGCGGATCCACGTCGCGCGGCTATGTCGTCGAATGCCCGAAATTGTCGCAAATTGTGGAGCTTAGGCGAGCGCGTGCGCCTCGATCCCGGCGAGCCGCAGGAAGTTTGCCAGCATCGCATGGCCATGTTCGGTGGCGATGCTTTCCGGGTGGAACTGGACGCCGTGGATCGGCAGCTCCCGATGGCGGAAGCCCATTACATGCGCATCGTCGGCAGTCGCGTTGACCACCAGCTCGTCGGGAATGTCGGTAACGATCAGCGAGTGATAGCGCGTCGCGGTGAAAGGTGAGGGCAGGCCGGTGAACAGGCCGGTGCCGTCATGGCTCACCGGGCTGGTCTTGCCGTGCATCAGCCCGCCGCGGACCACCGATCCGCCAAAATGCTGGCCGATCGCCTGGTGGCCGAGACAGACGCCGAGCAGCGGCTTGCCCAGATCGGCGCAGGCGGCGACGAGATCGAGGCTGATTCCCGCTTCGTTGGGCGTGCATGGCCCTGGCGAGATCAGGAAGGCCTGGGCGTTGCTCGCCACCGCGTCGCGCGCGCTCAAGGCGTCGTTGCGCACCACCTGCACTTCGGTGCCCAGCTCCATGAGGTAATGGACCAGGTTCCAGGTGAAGCTGTCGTAATTGTCGATGACGAGGATCATGGGGGAAGCCTTAGCGGGCATCCCCTCCTTCGTCATCCCCGCTTCCTCCAGCCCTCATCCCGCGGAAAGGGCGGAGACGGGGATTATTTGCGTTGCAGTGCCACCACCATCGGCCCGATCGGCGCGCCGCCGTCGATCCGCTTCGATACCGGGTCCCACAGCCGCGAGACGGCGCCGTCGAGATAGAGCGCATCGGGTGCGGCGAGCTTGTCGCGGAACAGGCGAGCGAAGCGGCCGAAGGATACGGCCTCGTTGCTGATCGCGAACCAGGCGCTGCCGTTCATGCCCACGCCCACGGCGTTGCGGACGGTCAGTGACGTGCCGTTCTCGGCGAGCTTGGGATGGAGCTGGCCGCCGATCAGCAGCATCGGTCCCGACTGGGTGGCGAAGCGGACATGATCGGGCTTGTGCGCAGCGAAATCGTCGGTGGTGGCGACGTGCCAGCCTCTGGCATCGCCCCAGAACACGCCGTTGGGCTGCATATGGAAATTGCCCGGGCCGGGCCGGCGGTTGAGCGGCTTCTGCTCGGCGCCGTCCTCGACATAATAGCCGATCGGCAGGCCAGCCGCGTCGAACATGCCGGCGTTCATCGCGAAGGCGATTCGGGGATAGCGGTCGCCCAATCGCGGCTCGAGCCCGGAGAAGTCGCGCATCGGGCGGCCGTCGGTGCCCCGATCGACGAGCAGCAGGTCGTGCTTCTGCGGATCGGCGCGGCACACGGTGAAGCGCGTGCCTTCGAAGCTGATGTCCTGGCATGCGTCGTCGACGCCGCCCTTGGGGGCGCAGGAAGCGAGGAGCAGGAGGGCGCCGGCAGCGGCGATCGGCCGGATCATGCGTGCCACTTAGGGGTAAAAGATCGGGAGGCAAGGCGCACAGTGCCTTGGGCTTGCCATAGTGCGGCGGCACGTCCAGCGGCGAGGGGCGTTTATCGCCGTGAAGGAGTGTTCATGATCGTTCGTTTGCTCGTTGCCGCCGCGCTGCTCGCCGGTCCTGCCATGGCGCAGGACAGCAAGCAGGCCCAGGATACCAATAGCGGTCCGCCCAAGCGCGTGCGCAGCATCCTGCTCTACGGCAAGGAAGAATGCCCGAAGTCGCAGAACGAGGAAGAGATCGTGGTGTGCGCCAATGCCGGCGAATCGCCCTATCGCATCCCCAAGGCATTCCGCGACAAGCCCAAGGAAGATGCCGGCTCGCAGGCCTGGACCAACCGGGTCGAGATGGTCGAGGACGTCAACCGCGCCGGGCTGCCGAACAGCTGCTCGCCGGTCGGCACCGGCGGCCAGACCGGCTGCACCCGCCAGATGATCCGCCAATGGTACCAGGAGCGGCTCGACGCCAAGGCGAAGGCTGCGCAGATTCCTTGATTCTTACACTCTCCCTCTCCCCTTGTGGGAGAGGGAGGGAGCCGACGCAGTCGGCGGAAGGGTGGAGGGGAAAGTGCGATGACGGGGCGGTTAGTCCCCCTCATCCTTCCCACGCGCTTCGCGCGCGGGCCCCTTCCTTCTCCCACAAGGGGAGAAGGAGTTTTAGTCACTGCCCGAACCCGGCTTCGCCAGCCTGGCGCACCGCCTCGCGCGCCGCGGCGAACAACGCGCCCGCCTTGGCCTCGCATTCGCGCTGCTCGTACTCGGGTACCGAGTCCGCGACGATGCCGGCGCCGGCCTGGACGTGCATCACGCCGTCCTTCACCAGCGCGGTGCGCAGTACGATGCAGCTGTCCATCGATCCGTCGGGCGAGAAATAGCCGACGCCGCCGGCATACGGTCCGCGCGTCTCCTGCTCCAGTTCGGCGATGATCTCGCAGGCACGCACCTTGGGGGCGCCGCTCACCGTGCCCGCCGGGAAGCCGGCGAACAGCGCGTCGAGCGCGTCCTTGCCGGGCGCCAGCTTGCCGACGACGTTCGAGACGATGTGCATGACATGGCTGTAGAATTCGACCGTGTAGCTGTCGGTCACCTTCACGCTGCCCGCTTCCGCCACACGGCCGACATCGTTGCGGCCAAGGTCGAGCAGCATCAGATGCTCGGCGCATTCCTTGGGATCGGCGAGCAGGCTGGCGCGGTTCTCCTCGTCCTCGGCGGCGGTCTTGCCGCGCGGACGGGTGCCGGCGATCGGGCGGATCGTCACTTCGCCGTCGCGCACTCGCACCAGGATCTCGGGGCTTGAGCCCGTCAGCGCGAAGCCCGGCAGGTCGAGATGGTAAAGGAAGGGCGACGGGTTGATGCGGCGCAGCGCCCGGTAGAGCTCGAAGGGCGGCAGCGCGAACGGGGTTGTGAAGCGCTGGGCGAGCACCACCTGGAAGATGTCGCCGGCCGAGATATACTCCTTCGCCGCGGCGACCATCTCGCCATAGCGGCCCGGACGCAGCGCGGGGGTGAGCTTCACTTCCTCGGGCTCGGCGCGAACCGGCGCGGGCAGGGCGGCGCTGGCGAGCTGGGCGGCGACCGCATCGATCCGCTCGGCGGAAAGGTCGACATCGCCGTCGGGCCAGACCGGCGCGACGAGGAACAGCGTGTCGGCGAGCCGATCGAACACCAGCACCACGGTGGGGCGCACGAACATCATGTCGGGCACGCCGATCGGGTTCTCGGGCGGGCGCGGCAGCTTCTCGACCAGGCCGACGGTCTCATAGCTGAAATAGCCGACAAGGCAGGCGAGCGCGCGCGGCAGCTCGGGCGGCACATCGGTGCGGCACCGCGCGGCGAGCGCGCGCAGGGCATCGAGCGCGGGCTCGGCGCAGGGCGTGAAGGCGTCCCGGTTGGTCAGCCATTCGGGGTTGATCGCAGCTTCGTTGCCGGTGGCACGGAAGACGAGATCGGGGGCGAGGCCGATAAGGCTGTGGCGCCCGCGGACCGATCCGCCCTCGACGGATTCCAGCAGGAAATCGCCGCGGCCCGGCTCGATCAACTTGAGCGCGGCGGCAACCGGCGTCTCGGTGTCCGCGATCTGGCGCCGCCAGAGCAGCGCCGGCCGCCCTGCGGCATTTGCCGCGCGGGCGGCTTCGATGCCCTCGATCACCGGATTAACGAACGCCCTGGCGGGTCAGGTCCGCGCGGAGGCGGGCGATCGCCGCTTCGTTGCGGGTGACCTTCACGTCGCCGCGGACCGCACGGATGAACTGGCGGGCATATTCGGCACCCACCTGCTGCTGCAGCGCGCTGCGCATGCCTGCCATAGCCATCGCATCGCCCGAAGCCTCATGCGGCTCCACCGCGTCGAGGAACACGACGTAGAAGCCATCGCGATTCGCTGCCTGGAGCACGCGCGCCTTCTTGGGCTGCATGCTGAAGGCCATCTTGATGAAATTCTCCTTCTGCGCGATTTCCTGGCGCTTCAGGTCGAACGGCTTGGGCGGCGGGCCCTTGGCGCCTGCATCGGTGAGCGCCTTCTGCAACGGCACGCCCTTGTTGACAGCATCGACGACCTGGTTGGCGATGCCGCGCGCCTTTTCCAGCGCCCGGTCGATGAGGAAGTCGGTCTTCACCTTGTCGCGGACGCTGGCGAGCGGGCGTGGCGCGGCGGGGACGATCTTGTCGAGCGTCACGACGGCGAAAGCGCCTTCCTGCGAGACCGGCACGACCTGCGGCTCGTCGCCGACATTCTCCAGCTTGAAGCCGCCGCCCATGATCGCCGCCATCGCGGGATCGGGCTTATAGGATTCATTGTCCGGATCGGTGCCCTGGGCGGTGAGCGCCGGGGTGACCTGGACGGCCAGCTTGGCGTCGGCCAGTAGCTCGGCGAAGTTCTTGCCGTCGCCGATGCCGTCCTCGATCTTCTGGCGGATATCGGCCAGCGCCTGTGCGGTCTTGCGCTGGGTGATCTCGGTGGCGAGCTCCTCATGCGCCTGGGCAAGCGTCTTGGCGGCGATCTTGTCGATTTTCTCGATCACCAGGATGTGCCAGCCGAGCGCCGACTTGACCGGGCCGACCACGGCACCCTGCGCCGCGGCGAAGGCGGAATCGGCGATGGCGGCGCTGGTTTGGCGCGCGAGCTCGGGCTTCTCGATGCCGTCGAGATTGGTCGGCTCGAGCCCGGCGGCCTGGGCGGCGGCGGCGAGCGTCTTGCCGCCCTTCACTTCGCCGGCGATCTTGTTGGCCGTCGCCTGGTCCAGCACGACGAGCTGGCGCACGCCGCGCTTCTCGGTCGCGGCATAGCGCTTGGCCGACTTGGCGAAGGCATCGGCGATCTCTGCCTCGGTCGCAGTCTGCTGGGCGCGGATCTGGTCGGGCAGGATGGTGGCGAAGCGGACGATGCGGCGCTGCGGCACCAGATAGCGGGCGCGGTGGCTGATGTAATAGGCGTTGAGCGCCTTGTCGTCGGGATCGGCGCCCTTATCCAGCGCCGCGGTGTTGACCATCGCGACGACGCCGGTGCGGCGCTCGAGCAGCAGCGAAGCATAGGGCGCGACGACGCCGTCCGGAATCTCGGTGCCGACCGTCGCGCGGTTGACCAGCCAGTTGCCGTAGCGCTCCTGCGTCAGGCTCTCGCGATAGGTGGCGGGGGCCAGGCGGTTGTCGGCGAGCAGCTTCTCGAAATTCTCCTGGCTGAACTTGCCGTCGATGCCGGCAAAGGCCGAGTTGCTGGCGATATCGGTATCGATCAGGGTCTTCGAGACGGTCATGCCCGACTTGTGCGCGAACTCCACCAGCGCGGCGGAATTGATCATCTCGTCGAGCGCGATGTCGAGGCCGCCCTGCGCCAGGAACTGCTCCATCGTCACGGCCTGGCCGCCGCGCTGCGCGTTGCGCAGGAAGCGGTCGATCCGGTCCTTCACTTCGGTATCGCTGATCTTCTGGCCGCCGACGGTGGCGAGCGTGCTGTTCGTCGCGCCGCTTCCCATGTTGCGGACGCCGGTGACATCGCCCAGCACGAAGGCGAGGGCGATGAGGCCGAGGAAGAGGAACACCGCGATCAGGCCATAGCGCGACTTGGTGAACTGCCGGAAGAATTTGAGCATGAAGGGCCGATCGTTGGATGGTGTCGGCGGGTGCTTTAGGATGTGCCGTCGCAGCCGACAAGCTTGTGCGAACGTCCCCGCCTGCTATCCGCGAGCGAAATAAGCAAAACAGGAGGTTGGGGTGATGCGGCGCAAGCTGGTGGCCGGGAACTGGAAAATGCACGGGCTGCGCGGGCAGCTGCCCGAGGTCGAGGCGATCTCGGCGGCAGCGGCGGCGAATCCCGGCGTGGACGTGGCGCTGTGCGTGCCCTTCACGCTGATCCATCCCGCGGTGCAGATCGCGGGCAGCCTGCCGATCGGCGCGCAGGACCTGCACGAGGCCGACAAGGGCGCACATACCGGCTGCATCTCCGCGCCGATGCTGGTGGAAGAGGGGGCGACCCTCACCATCGTCGGCCACTCCGAGCGCCGCGGCGACCAGCACGAGACCAGCCACGACGCCTATATGAAGGCCGCCGCGGCGCATCGGCATGGCCTGCGCGTCATCCTGTGCTGCGGCGAGCTGGAAGCCGAGCGCGCCGCCGGTCGCGCCGAGCGCATCGTCCAGTCGCAGATCGAGAAGTCGCTGCCCGACGATGCCGATCCGAGCTGGCTGACGCTCGCCTATGAGCCGCGCTGGGCGATCGGCACGGGCAAGACGCCGACGCCGGACGAGATCGCATCGATGCACGCGATCATCCGCGCCAAGCTGCGCATGATGATCGGCGATGCCAAAGCCGACGGCGTCCAGATCCTCTATGGCGGGTCGGTGACCGGCGCCAATGCCGCCGAGATCCTGGCGCTGGAGAATGTCGATGGCGCGCTGGTCGGCGGCGCGAGCCTGACCGCGGAGAAGTTCGTGCCGATCATTCAGGGCGCGGCTTCGGTTTCCTGACTTCACCGAGCGTGAGATAGGCGGTCGCGCCGGACAGCGCGGCTGCCGTGGCGCCGACCAGCGCACCGCCATGGAAGGCGCTTACCAGGCCTTCGCCTGCCGCCGCGATTACCGCGCCGGCGATGGCGGTCGCGATCAGTCCGCCCGTGCGCGCGATCGCGCTGTTGAAGCCTGATGCGGTGCCGGTATGCCGCTCGTCGACCGAGGCGAGCACCGCCGTGGTGAGCGGCGCTGCGACGCTGGCCATGCCGATTGCGATGGCAAGGACGCCGGGGAAAACCGAGCTCCAATAGGAAGCGCCTGCATCGACGCGCAGCAGCAGCGCAAAGCCGGCTGCGACGATCACCGGTCCGATGGTGAGCGGCCAGCGCGGACCGATCTTCGCGGTGACCTTGCCCATGATCCGGCTGGCGATCCCCATGCCGAGCGGCATCGGCAGCAGCGCGAAGCCGGCGTGGAGCGCCGAATAGCCTCCCGCCTGGATCAGCACATAGGGCAGGAGTAGCAGGACGCCGCCCAGGGCGCCGTAGAGCAGGAAGGTCAAAAGGGTCAGCCCGGCAAAGGCGCGCGAGGCGAACATCTCGACGGGCATCATCGCCCGGTCGCCGCGGTGGTGCTCGATCCACAGAAACGCACCGATGGCGAGAAGCCCCGAAGCGAGCCCGATCGCCACCGTCGTGTCGATCGCGTGGTGGCTCGACCACAGGGTGAGCGCCCAGGTCAGCGCGCCCAATGCCAGCGTGGCAGTGGCGGCGCCGGGCAGATCGAGCGGCAAGTTGCCCTCGGCGCTTTCCTCGACATAGAAGAGCGCGATGCCGATCGCCGCGAGCGCGACGGGTATGTTGACGTAGAAGATCGCCCGCCAGCCGATCGCATCGACCAGCCAGCCGCCCAAGGGTGGTCCGACCGCGCCGGCGATCGCGCCGACCCCGGCCCAGGTCCCGATCGCCTTGCCGCGCGCTTCGCCGGTGAAGGCGTGGCCCAGCGTGGCAAGGCTGTTGGGCAGCAGGATCGCCGCGCCAAGGCCCTGCACCGCGCGCGCGGCCAGGAGCAGCGTGAGGTCCGCAGCCACCGCGCAGGCGATCGAGGCGGCAGTGAAGATCGCGATGCCGAGCACGAGCAGCTTGCGCCGCCCGAACCGGTCTCCCGCAGCACCACCGATCAGCAGCAGTGCCGAGAGCGGCAGCATGTACGCGTTGATCGTCCATTGCAGCTCGGCGGGTGTGGCATGCAGGTCCGCGCCGATCGCGGGCAGCGCGACATTGGTCACCGATCCGTCGATGAACGCCAGGCTCGAGGCCAGGATACAGGCGGTGAGGGTGAGGTTGGGGTGCTTTGTGGGCATGCGGCAGGGGTAGCAGAGGCCGGGGCCTAGGGGGAGATGGGCAAGAGACGTTCGGAGGCGGACGACGAATTCGTGCCGACGCATCACATCGCTATAATTTGAGCGGCATGAACAGGCTTAGCGGGAGCAACGGCGAGACGAAGGAATCAACCGGCACCACCGTCGCCTGGGTCTTGTCCCGCGGCAGCGTCTGGTAATGTCCGGTATCGTTGTTCCACCGCGTGAGTTGCCCATGGGTGAAATAGGCCTTGCCGGCATAATAGACCGAGGCCGATTTAGTGATCGACGTGTGGCCACGTCCCTCGCCGTCGCGACACACCAGCACTTCGTTGCGCTTGCCGTTCAGGATCGCAAAGCAATATTCTCCATGCGCTGGCTCGGCAGTGTAGGAATCCCACGGCAAGCCATAGGTTGTCGGAAATACATAATAGGGATGTCCGGGGCCATGATTGAATATCGCGCCTATTTGTGCGGCCGCTTGCGGAAATCCCTTGTTGATATATTCGAAATTCCTCGGGGCGGTTTTCTCGATAACCAGTTTCAGAAGTTTTTCTGCGCCCAATTTTTGGGATTCGTTCTGACTCTTGTCATACATTTCTTTGAATCTGTTATAGTGCTGCATGACGGTGACGACGTCTTCGTCAGCCTGGTCGAGCTCCGGTTGCGTGAATATCCCTCTGAGAGGCGTCCCTCCTGAGCTGCTGGAGGCGCTGCTCACGGAACTGCTTCGCTGGATCGGGCGCGCTAGTCCGCCGGGCGCGTTTCCATGCGGTGTGACGAGATGGGGCGGCATAGCCCGTTGCGGCGGCCCACAGGCGTGGCTGGGCATCGACCGGGCTGCCTGGACGACCGGCGCGGGCCGCCCACCCTGGCCCACGAGCGGGGCATTCAGCCTTATGGGGGGTGGTCCTGCCGTCTTCATCCGAGAGTCCCCGCCGCCGGGCCTGGCACGCGATCCTACACCGCCGGCCGCTCGACTACAATTGCGCCGCCTCGGATGACCCCGCCGCTGCCGCGTGGCATCGGCAATGTGCGCATTTGTAAAGAGCGTTAACGCGCTGATTTCGCCGGAAATCGGTGGTCCGATGCGCAACGCGCCACTGCGCGCTGCTATATATGCATATGCTGAGGCTCACGCTTTCTGCCGAGCACGGGGATAGCGAACGGAATCGCACGATTCTGGTCGAGCAGTTTGTCGCCCTGCGCCAGCAGGTGCCGCTGATGTACGCAATGATGTTCGTCGATGCGGCGTTCCTCGCCTTCGCCGCCCATGGCACGGTGAGCCTATGGTGGAGCCTGGGCATGCCGGCGGGGCTGGCCATATTGTCCGCCGTGCGCGCCGCCTTCTGGCTGCGGCGCCGCGGCTTCACGCCCCGGCCCGAGGCGATTCCCCGTTACCTGCGCGGCACGATCATCGTGGCGGCGCTGCTGAGCTTCGGCTTCGGTGGCTGGGGCCTGATGCTCTATGCCGAAGGCGACCTGGTTCGTCGGGCCTGTATCGCCCTCTACATCTTCATCGGCGCGATCAGCTGTTGCTACTGCCTTCAGGTGGTGCCGCGCGCGGGGCAGGCGGTACTGATCTGCGGCGCGATGCCGGTGACGGTCTGCCTGCTCTTTTCGGGCGACTGGTTCCTGCGCGGGCTCGGCTGCAACATCGTGCTGGTCGGGATCGTGGTGTTGCGGATGATGCGCAACAGCCATGCCGGCTTTGTCGAGATGCTCCAGTCGCGCTCGCACATGGTGGCCGAGCAGGAGCGCGCGAAAGGTGCCGAGCAGCGCGCGCATCAGCTCGCCTATCACGATCCGCTTACCGGGCTGCCCAACCGCCGCGCGCTCGCCGAGGCGCTGGAGCAGCGCACGACGCCTGCCGGCGACGGCACGCCGCTCGGGTTGCTGATCATCGACCTGGACCGCTTCAAGTCGATCAACGACGTCCATGGCCATCCGGCGGGCGACCAGCTGCTGCGCGACGTCGCGGCGCGGCTGAGCACCGTCGTCGGGGAGCAGGGAACGAGCTACCGGCTGGGCGGCGACGAGTTTGCGGTGATCCTCGATACCGATGGCGAAGGCGCGTGCCGCACCGCGCATGCCATCGTCAATGCAATGCAGCGGCCCTTTATCGGCCCGGACCTGGTCCACCACATCGGCGCCAGCGTGGGCATCTCGCTCTATCCGCATGATGCGCTCGATCTCGACACGCTGATGCGCCGCGCCGATATCGCGCTCTACAAGGCCAAGCATTCGGGGCGCAGCCAGCATTGCGCGTTCGAACCGATGCTCGACGCCGAGATCCGCCGCCGCGCCGAGATCGAGCGCGAGATGCGCGACGCGATGGGGAGCGATGCGTTCGTCCCCCATTACCAGCCGATCGTCGACCTGCAGAGTGGCGCGGTCGTCGGCTATGAGCTGCTTGCGCGCTGGCGGCGGGGCGATGGCGCGGATATCGGCCCCGAGCTGTTCATCCCGATCGCCGAGGAATGCGGGCTGATCGACACGCTGATGCTGCGCCTGCTGCGCAGCGCCTGCCGCGAGACGCGCGATTGGCAGGTGCCGATCTCGATCAACGTCTCGCCGACCCAGCTCAAGGATCCGTGGTTCAGCCAGAAGGTGCTGGCGGTGCTGGTGCGCGAGCGCTTCCCGGCGCAGCGGCTCACCGTGGAGATCACCGAGAACGCGCTGATCATCGATGCCGAGGCTGCGCAACAGGCGATCGCATCGCTGCGCAACCAGGGCATCCAGCTGGCGCTCGACGATTTCGGCACCGGCTATTCCTCGCTCCAGCACCTCCAGATGCTGCCGTTCGACCGGTTGAAGATCGACCGCTCGTTCATCACCTCAATGGGCAGCGATCCGCAGGCGATGCGGCTGGTGCTGGCGATCATCACGCTCGCCACCACGCTCGGCCTGCCAGTGGTGGCCGAAGGGATAGAGACCGCGGCGACTGCCGAAACGCTCGCCCGGCTGGGCTGTGCGATGGGGCAGGGCTACCTCTATGGCCACGCCATGTCCGCGGCCGACATCGTGGCCGGACGCGACGCGAGTGCTGCCTGACATATTCCCTATCGTGCAGTGTTCCGTGTAGCATGGGCGCGGTTCACGGGAGGGTATGATGCCGCTTCTCGCCTGGTTCGCCTGCCTGCTTGTCCTGGTCGCCACGTCCGCAAGCGCGAGCACGCTGGAGTATGGTCAAATCGATGCCGCCAGCCTTCGAGGCAATGCCGCCGGGCTGCCGAGCGTGCGCAACGTCACCACCTACCTGCCCGATGGCTATGCCGCCGATCCGAAGAAGCGCTTTCCGGTGGTCTATTATCTCACCAGCTTCTTCGAGGATGATCGTGCGCCCTGGACCGGCAATGGCGCGCAGGCGCTGCTCGACCGGGCGATCGCGAAGGGCGTGATCGGCGGGCTGATCGTGGTGACGGTCGATTGTACGACCCCCGCAGGCGGCGGCTGGTACGTCAACTCGCCGGTGACCGGGAATTGGGAGGACTTCGTTGCGCGCGAGCTCGTCGCCTGGGTGGACGGGCGCTACCGCACCCTGGCCTCGCGCGATTCCCGTGGCATCGGCGGCGATCGGATGGGCGGGCATGGCGCGATCCGGCTGGCGATGCTGCATCCGGAGGTGTTCGGTTCGGTCTATGCGCTTCACCCGATCGGCATGGGCCCGGGACTGCAGACGATGTTCTCGCGGCCCAACTGGCAGCTGCTGCAGGACGCAAAGGGGATCGAGGATCTGCGCAGCGACGGCTTCTCGCTGATCTTCACGTCGATCTTCCAGGCGCATCTGCCCAATGCGGCGCGCGCGCCCCTGTTCTTCGATCCGCCGGCGCGGCTGGCGGACGGGCGGCTGGAGGTGGACCCGGCGCTGACCGAACGCCTCAACGCCAGCTTCTTCCTGGAGCGCCAGGTCGCCGCGCACGCCGACAATCTCCGGCGCCTGCGCGGCTTCCGCTTCGATTGGGCGCGGGGCGACGCGAACCCCGACCATATCGTCTCGCTCCAGGCTTACACCCGCACGCTGGATTCGTTCGGCGTGCCCTATGAAGCGGAGGAATATCGCGGCGGCTGGGGGGAGCGGCATTGGGGCGAAGACGGGCGCATCTACACCGAGATGCTGCCCTTCTTCGCCCGGACATTGGTGTTTTAGTTCGCGTAG
Organism: Sphingomonas sp. GW821-FHT12D09; assembly: GCF_058807215.1. NCBI lineage: Bacteria > Pseudomonadati > Pseudomonadota > Alphaproteobacteria > Sphingomonadales > Sphingomonadaceae > Sphingomonas > Sphingomonas sp. GW821-FHT12D09. The sequence goes on from NZ_JBXAQL010000005.1 coordinate 296,241, forward strand.
CGGTCCTTCAGCACCTTCCACACGGCGCGCAGGCTGACAGCCTCGGCGCCCTTGGGGCGGCCCGGCTTGTGGCTGCCGTTCCAGCAGAAGATGTCGAGATGCGCCCATTGCGCCTTCTCGGGGACGAATTCCTTGAGGAACAGCGCGGCGGTCAGCGCGCCGCCGAAGGGAGCCTCGGCCGCGTTGACCATGTCGGCCACGTCGGACTTCAGCATCTCCTTGTACGGATCGTAGAGCGGAAGGCGCCACATCGGATCCGCCTCGGTCTCCGCCGCGGCCATCAACTCGCTGGCCAGCGTGTCGTCATTGGCGAACAGCGCCTGCAGGTCGGCGCCCAGCGCGACGCGGGCGGCGCCGGTCAGAGTCGCATAGTCGATCACCAGCTCCGGGGTCTTTTCCTCGGCCTTGGTCAGCGCGTCGGCGAGGATCAGGCGACCCTCCGCGTCGGTGTTGCTGTTCTCCACCGTGATGCCCTTGCGCGAGCGCATGATGTCGCCCGGGCGCGTCGCTTCGCCGTTGATCGAGTTCTCGACCGCCGGAACCAGCATGTGCAGCCGCACCGGCAGGCGCGACGACATGATCAGCTCGGCGGTGGCGAGCGCGTGCGCCGCGCCGCCCATGTCCTTCTTCATCAGGCGCATGCCCGAAGCGGGCTTGATGTCGAGGCCGCCCGAATCGAAGCAGACGCCCTTGCCGATGATCGCGACCTTGGGATGCTCGGGATTGCCCCATTCGATTTCGATCAGGCGCGGCTCGCGGCCCTTGCCGGCGGCCTTGCCGACTGCCCAGAGCAGGCCATAGCCTTTCTCGATCTCGTCGCCCTTCACCACGGTGAGCTGGCCGCCATAGGCCTTGACCAGATCAGCGGCTGCAGCCTCGAGATCGGCCGGGCCCATGTCGTTGGCGCCGGTGTTGATCCGGTCGCGCAGCTTGTAGGTGGCATTGGCCATCCGCACGGCTTCCTCGATCCGCGCGGGATCGCTGGTCAGCAACACGCGCGCGCCGGTCGGGGTCTTCTCGTCCTTCTTGTAGGTGTCGAACTTGTACTGGGCGGCGAGCCAGCCATGGATCGCCTTGCCGGGCTCGGCGCCGTCGATGCGGTAGCTGCCCTCGGGCAGCGTCTCGGCGAGCTTGGCGAGGCACCAGGACGACAGGCGCTCGGCATTGGCGACGACACTCACCACCGACCAGTCCTCGGCGCCGTCGCCGGGCAGGATCGCGCTGGCATAGGGCGAGGGGGTCAGCTTCTGCGCGGCGGCCGCAGTGCGGTGGCGCGGCGGCTGGGCATTCAGCCAGGCGTCGAAGCCCTTGGCGTCGATCACGTGGATGGTGCGGGCGGACTGGCCCTTGTCGGGCTGAACGAGCGTGTTGGGATCAGGCATGGGAGACGATCTAGGTAATGGGGGCGGCCAGGGCTAGGGGGCTTGTATGGTTTCTCGCGCCCTCCTCGTCATCCCGGCGAAGGCAGGGACCCAGGATTTCTCCGCGATATCGCCTCTGGCTCTCGGCCCCGGCGTCCGCCGGGTAACGGCAGATGGGCGAACATGAATTTTCGTTCACAATGGAACGGTATCGTTTCGCAACCGGTTTCTCAGGGTTGAGAGCTTATTTGCGGGAGCAACCCATGACCGACACGCGCTATGAAGGGGAACGCGTCCCCTATCTCGAGCCGGTGGAGGTAACGCCCCGGCGCCGCAGCATCGCCGCGATGATCGTCGGCGCGGTGATTGCGCTGATCGGCCTGGTGCTCGCGATCGGCGGCGCCTGGCTCGCTGTGCTGGGCGGGTCGCTCTATTACGTCATCACCGGCGCATTGATGGTCTGGTCGGGCGTGCTGCTGATCCGCGGTCGGATGACCGGCGGCTGGCTCTACCTCGCCGTGGTGATCGCCAGCGTGCTCTGGGCCTGGTGGGAAGCCGGCGCCAATCCCTGGGCGCAGGTCCCCCGCGTGATCGCGCCGGTTGTCCTCGCAATCGCGGTGATCCTGGTGCTGCCGACGCTGACCACTGCGCCCGGCAAATGGCGGCTGGCGGGCGGCGGCGTGCTGGCGGCGCTGGTGCTCACCGTGATCAACTTCTGGGCGGCCGCGTCCGGCATGCCCAACCCCGTGCTCGCAGGACTCCCCGCGCCCGGCACCGTCGGCATGATGGACCCCTCGGGCCAGCAGACCGGCGCCGACTGGCCGGTCTATGGCGGCACGACCAGCGCGCGGCGCTATTCGCCGCTCGCCCAGATCACCCCGGCGAATGTCTCCAAGCTCAAGCAGGTGTGGCTGACGCATACCGGCGACTTGCCGAGCTCGCCGATGATCCGGAACACCTATGGCGCGGAGAACACCCCGCTCAAGGTCGGCGACAGCCTCTATGTCTGTACGCCCAAGAACATCATGCTCTCGCTCGATGCCGCGACCGGCATGGAGAAGTGGCGCTACGACCCCAAGGTGCCCGATGACGCGATCCCGTACACGGCGGCCTGCCGCGGCGTGGTCTATTATGCCGTGCCGAATGCCCCGGCCGACCAGGCCTGCGCGACCCGGATCATCGAAGGTACGCTCGACGCGCGGCTGATCGCGGTCGATGCCCGCAACGGCAAGCCCTGCGCCGATTTCGGCACCAACGGCCAAGTCGATGCCAAGATCGGCATGGGCAAGGTCCCGGCCGGCTTCGTCTCGATCAACTCCCCACCGACGCTGGTACGCGGTGTCCTCGTCACCGGCCACCAGGTGCTCGATGGGCAGGACCGCTGGGCACCCTCGGGCGTGATCCAGGGCTTCGACGTCGTCACCGGCAAGCTGCGCTGGGCCTGGGACATGATGAACCCGAGCTGGAGCGGCGCACCGCCGGCCGGCAAGGAATGGGCGCGCGGCACCCCGAACATGTGGACGCTGGCGAGCGGCGACGAGCAGCTCGGCCTGGTCTATCTGCCGATGGGCAATGCCGCGGCGGACTATTATTCGTCGCTGCGCCGTCCCCAGGAGAATATGTTCGCCACCTCGCTGGTCGCGCTCGACGTGACCACCGGCAAGCCGAAATGGCGTTTCCAGGCGGTCCGCAACGACGTGTGGGACTATGACTTCGGCGCGCAGGCGACGCTGGTCGATTACAAGGGCGCGCCGGCGCTGGTGCTGCCGTCCAAGCAGGGCGACATCTACATCCTCGATCGCCGCACCGGCCAGCCGCTCACCCCGGTCGGCGAGATGAAGGTACCAGGCGGCGGCGTCGAGCCGCAGCAGCGCGCCGCCACCCAGCGCGTCTCGCTGTGGCATACGCTGCGCAAGGCGGACCTGACCGAGCGGGACATGTGGGGCATGTCCCCGATCGACCAGATGGTCTGCCGCATCCAGTTCCGCCGGGCGAGCTACAAGGGCTTCTTCACCCCGCCCGAGGCCGATCGCCAGTCGATCGAATATCCCGGCTATAATGGCGGCACCGATTGGGGCGGCATCGCCGTCGACCCGCAGCGCGGCGTGATCATCGCCAACTACAACGACATGCCCAATTCCGTGCGGCTCGTGCCCCGTGCCAAGGCCGACAAGCTCGGCTGGGCACCGCGCGACCAGGCCCGTGGCAAGATCGGCGGCGCCGAGGGTGCGGGCGATCCGCAGGCCAACACGCCCTATGCGATCAACGTCAATGCCGGCTGGCGGATGCCGTTCACCGGGCTGCTCTGCAAGCAGCCGCCCTATGGCGGGATCCGCGCGATCGACATGGCCACCGGCAAGACGATCTGGGATCGCCCGTTCGGCGAGGCGCGCACCAACGGTCCGTTCGGCATCCCGTCGATGCTGCCGGTCAGCATCGGCACGCCGAACAATGGCGGCTCGGTGGTCACCGCCAGCGGACTGATCTTTGTCGCGGCGGCGACCGACAACCTGATCCGCGCGATCGACATGCGGACCGGCAAGACGCTGTGGAAGGCCGTGCTCCCCGCGGGAGGCCAGGCGACTCCGATCGTCTATGAGGCGAACGGCAAGCAGTATCTCGTCATCTATGCCGGCGGGCACCACTTCATGCAGACCCCGGTAGGCGACGAAGTGGTGGCCTACGCTTTGCCGTAAACCCAAAACCGTCACGCACCCTCCACCGTCATCCCCGCGAAAGCGGGAATCCAGAGCCAAGCAGGACTGGCCGGGCCGAGTAACCCTGGATCCCCGCCTTCGCGGGGATGACGAAAGATAAGATCGCGCCCGCGCGGGAATATTACGCAAGGCGGGAAAGGGCGCGCGCCTGTAGGTGTCGGGACTTTTGTGCCGTTCCGCGGTGAAGACCCGCTCCGACCGAGTCGATATGTTGGAAATCACGCCGGCGCCGGATGCGCCTTCACATAGTCGATGAACGCCCGGAGCGGCGCCGGCACCAGCCGTCGGCCGGGATAATAGAGGAAGGGGCCGGAGAAGCTCTCCCACCAATCCTCGAGCACCGGCACCAGCGCGCCGCTGGCGAAGCTCGGCTTGAGCCAATCCTCGAACAGGCTGACGATCCCGGTCCCCGCCACCGCCGCGTCGAGCAGCAGGTCGATCGCCGTGCCGACCCCGACGATCAGCGGCGCGCGCGGCTCGACCACTACGATCTCGCCGTCGCGCTCGAACTCCCAGGGAATCAGCCGGCCGCTCTCGAAGCGCGCGCGCATGCAGCGATGGGCGAGCAGGTCGCGGGGATGCTCGGGCGTGCCGTGCCGCGCCAGATAAGCAGGGGAGGCGCCGGCGGCGAAGCGCTGGGTACGTGGGCCGATCGGCACCGCGATCATGTCCTGCTCCAGCCGCTCGTCATAGCGGATGCCGGCGTCGCAGCCCGCCGCGAGCAGGTCGACGAAATTGTCCTGCGCGACGACCTCGACCTGGATATCGGGATAGGCATCGAGGAAACCCGGCAGGATCGCCGGCAGCACCAGCCGCGCGGCGCTGACCGGCACGTTGAGCTTGAGCGTGCCCGCAGGCCGGTCGCGGAAGATGTTGACCACGTCGAGCGCCGCTTCGACCTCGCCCAGCGCCGGGCCGAGCCGTTCGAGCAATCGCATCCCCGCCTCTGTCGGCGCGACGCTGCGGGTGGTGCGGTTGAGCAGGCGGATGCCCAGCCGCGCCTCGAGCCGGCGCACCGCTTCGCTGAGGCCGGACGCGCTCGCGCCGGTCGCCCGCGCGGCATCGCGGAAGCCGCCGGCGCGCGCGACGGAGAGGAAGGCGTTCAGTTCGCCAAGGTCGAGGTCCATTGTTCGAAATTCCGTACAGCCCGTACGGATTGTTCTGGATTATCGCGCGGTGACGCAAGGCCTAACTAGGCGTTCTGCTTTCCGAAGGAGTTCGAGCGATGACCGACTACCCGATGACCTACAAGCTGGGCGACCGCATTGTGAACCGCGTCGGCTATGGCGCGATGCAGCTTGCCGGGCCCGGCGTGTTCGGCCCGCCCAAGGACCACGACCAGGCGATTGCGGTGCTGCGTGAGGCGGTGGCCTCCGGCGTCAACCACATCGACACCAGCGACTTTTACGGCCCGCACGTCACCAACCGGATTATCAAGGAAGCGCTGCATCCCTATGCGGACGATCTGGTGATCGTCACCAAGCTCGGTGCGGTGCGCGGCGACGACGGCGCCTGGCTACCGGCGCAGCGCCCCGACGATCTCAAGCGTGGGCTGGAGGACAATCTCAGCAATCTCGGACTGGAGGCGATGGAAGTCGTCAACATGCGGATCATGGGCAATGTCCACGCGCCCAGCGAAGGCTCGATCGCCGAGCAGATCCACGCGCTGGCGGACCTTCAGCGCCAAGGGCTGATCCGCCATATCGGCCTGAGCAACGCCACCGCGAGCCAGGTGGCCGAGGCGCGGGAGATCGTCCCCATCGTCTGCGTGCAGAACCAGTACAACCTCGCCCACCGCGAGGACGAGGCGCTGCTCGAGACGCTGGTCGAGGCCGGGATCGCCTATGTGCCGTTCTTCCCCTTGGGGGGCTTCTCGCCGATCCAGTCGGGGACGCTGGACGAGGTTGCAAAGGGGCTGAACGCCACGTCGATGCAGGTCGCGCTCGCCTGGCTGCTCCAACGTTCGCCGAACCTCCTGCTGATCCCGGGCACCTCGTCGCTGGGGCATCTGCGCGAGAACCTGGCGGTGCGGGACCTCAAGCTGCCGGCGGAAGCGGTGAAGGTGCTGGACGGGATCGCCGGCTAGCGGCCGACCGCCTTCCCCTTGGGGGCGCACATCGCGATCGCGTGATCGACCATGAAGCTCAGCCGGTCACGGGCCAGGGCAAGCTCGGCCGGGTCCAGTCCCCGGTCGAGCGTCTCGAAGTTGAGGTAGCTGAGCCCGTGGAGCACGGCATAGTTTGAGAGCGACCCGTCGCTCGCCACCACGCGTTCCTGCACCACGTTGAAGTCCGCGCCGACCATCGCATCGCGGCAAAAGGCATCGCTCGGCTGGTTGCGGCTCAGATAGGTGGCGAAGGCGACGGTGTCGTCATCGTCGAAGGGATAGGCCCTGGACACCGAGGGGCTGGGCGCCAGCGTGTCATCGCAGAAGCGGATGGAGATCACGCCGCTGCCCTGTGGATCGCCCTGGTTGCACCGCGAGTCGCTGGTGTCGAAGCCCTTGGCATTGGTGTGGAGCGCGATGATCGGCCAGGCACCGTTGGCCAGGTCGGCCAGGATGTTGTGGGCATAGCCGGGCAGGGCGGTGTCGAAGTTGCGATTGGGATCGATCGGCCGGCCATAGTCGACCGCACGGTTCATCCGGACACCGTCGTCGCCCGGAGAGACCCCAGAATCGACCGCCATCAGTACGCCGCCATATTTGCGAACCGCAGCGAGGCCGGCCTCGAAGCCGGCATTCTCGTTGTCGTGCGGAACGAAGAACAGCGGTCCCTTCGGATGCTTTTCATTGCGGATGCGCCAGAGCCGCCATGGCGCGCGCTCCTCGCGGAATTCATGGGCAGTCACGGTCAGGCCCTTCCACTCGGCCGGATCGCGGTGACGGGCGAAATCGTCGTCCTCCACCGTCAGCGGATCGACCGGACGGACGGTTACCGCGTCGGGCGGGGTGGCGCTGAACAGCGCGGCGGCGGCAAGGGCGAGGGTGCGCATCAATCCCTCGGCTGGATCAGGAACTGCTCGAACTTCCCGTCCGCACCGGGCTCGGCATAGGTGATCGCGACCAGCTTGCGGCCATCGGCATAGCTGATCTGGTAGTTGCGGTTGACGAAGCCGCCGCGCAGCCGGGGCTTGCCGAGCGCGACGAAGCTCGCCGGATCGCCGAGCGGGGCAAGGCTGGTGTGATAGTCCCCGGTCGCCTGGGGCGTGAAATAATAGGCGGCGTTCTCGGTTAGCTTGGCGCGATCGAGCGTGCCGGCGCGGAGCTGATCGAAGACGCGGCGGGCCAGCGCATCGCGCTGCTGGTCGAGCGACATGACGACCGGCGGGGGCGGAGCCTGCGGGAGGAGCAGATCGGTGATCCCACCGGTTATCGCATCCTGCGCGCCGCCGAAATCGGCATTGACCAGCGCGACCACTGCGAAGCGCTTTTCGGGGATCACGAAATTGTCGGAGAGGAAACCGACCGCCTCGCCGCCATGCTCGACGGTGCGGATGCCGTCGCGGCCGCCGAGCGAGACGCCCAGGCCGTAATGGGTGTTGTTGCCATTGGTGAGGAGGACGGGCGTCTCCTGGGTCTCCCAATCCTCTGGGCTCAGGATCTTGCGGTCGATCCGGGCGATGTCCCATTTGGCGAGGTCGCTGGCCGACATGGCAAGCTCGCCTGCCGCCCATAGCCAGCCATGCGCCGCTGGCCGCGCCGCGCGGACCGGGCCGAGCGCGAAGCGGTGGTTGCCCTGCGGGAAGCCCTTGCCGACCGCATAATCCTGATCCATCGCGTCGATACCGAGCGGCTTCAGGATCTTCTTCTGGAGATAGTCGAGCAGGTCCATGCCCGACGCCTTCTCGATGATCATCCCGGCGACGACATAGCCGGTGTTCGAATATTGCCAGGCGGTGCCCGGCGCGAAATCGAGCGGCTTCTTCGCCCAGCGATCGAGGATCTGCTGCGGCGTGACCGGTTTCTCCATCGCGGCGAAGTCATAGTCCTGCGGCCAGTAGTCCTGGATTCCGGCGGTGTGGCTGAGCAGCTGGCGGACGGTGATCTGGTCCGCATCAGTGATGTCCGGCACCCATTTGCTCACCTTGTCGTCGAGGCTGAGCTTGCCTTCGTCCTCGAGCAGCAGGATGGCCGCGGCGGTGAATTGCTTGGAGATCGAGGCGATCTGGTATTTCGCCGCCGGGCTGGTTGCCTTTATCCCGGGCCCCTGGTCACCATAGGCCTTGGCGAAGACGATCTTGCCGTCGCGCACGATCGCAACCGAGGCCGAGGGCACGCCGGACGATTTCAGCGCATCCCCGACGATCGTGTCGACCTGCGCGGTCTCGGCGGGCGTGAGCTGCTGCGCAGCGGCGGGCGTGGCGATGAACAGGGCAGCGGCGAGGACGGGTCGGAACATTGGGCCTCCGAGTTGGATAGCGGGAGCTTAGGGCACGGCAGTACGTCCGTCATCCCGCGAGATGTTTCCAAATCAGGGCGGGCCGTTGCCTGCTGGATATGGCCGTCTTTCCGAATGGGGGAATCGTCTCCGGATAAACGCCGCTATTGCTCCGGAATGGCGCCGTTAGACTGGCCGAAATGCAAGCGAACGATGATATGCCTAGGCAGGGCAAAAGTCAGTAAGAGCGTAATCACATCTTCGACCGGGGGAATATTGCCATGCCTGATTTCAGGTACATCCGAACGTTCGTCCGCACCGCGCGGATTATTGGTCTGGCCGCCGCGACCTTGGTGCTTCACACCGAGGCGTTTGCCGCCAATCAACCCATTTCCATTCAGACATTCTCGTCGCAGGGAGCCTATGGCACCCAAGTCGCCACGCCGCTGCCGATCTACACGCTACACGTCGATGACGGACAGCTGGTGGATGATGGCGGCCTCGTCTTCAATTCCTACCAGCCCCAATGGACCACACCCACCATTGGTTCTAAATGCACCATTCCCAATCTGAACTGGGCCGCTGTCCTGACGACCTTCTATGTGGTCCTGGCAAATGATCCGAACCATCTACGTATCGTGCGGTCCTGCGGAAAGTCGCCGCTGCAGATGGACAGCAGCCGGCAGTACAGCAATATATCGAGCAACAACTTCATCAACCATGCGCAGATCGCCGGTGCGATCAACGGCAACACCAATGATGTAAACAAGGTGATTGCGGCCGGCGAGCTTGACGTGGTCAACGGCAAGATCGTGTACATGGACACCTGCAGCGGGCATTTTCAGCCCAATGTGGGCTCGTTCCTGGCCTATGCGAAAACGCTGGATGATGCCGGCGCGCTGAGCCTGACTTCCAGCTTGAAGAGCATCATCGCATCGGGGTCGATCTCGGATCAGCAGATTTCCGCCAATCTCACACAGATGGTGAGCGGCGATATTACCCCCGAACGCAATGTGCGGGTAGGTACCAGCGGCTGCTACAGCTACACCACGGTATTCGCAGTCGGCACGTCGAACGGCACGACGACTCTTTCAGGCGGGCTACTGGCGTTGAACCAGGGCGGCGTGAAGGTGTTTCAGAACAACATCAACGCCATAACCAATCAGAACGTCAAGGATATCCTGCTGACCGGCAACACCGGCGTCTATAGCTATGCCGCCAATGTGATAACCGAACTGCACTTCTGGAATAATGCGCTGAACTTCACGTTCACCGACGAGACAAATGACACGTACAGCCTGTCGGTGCACGTCTATTCATATAACCACGAGGTCGATTATAATTCGGCCAAGCCGAACATAAACAAAATCACCTTCAACTGGGCGCCCTGAAGCCTTGGCGGCGCGCGGCCATGACCGCGCGCCGCTCATTCACGCGTCGTCCAGCGGCACGCCGTACAAATCGTGCTCGTCGGCATCCTCGATCTCGACCTGGACGATGTCGCCCTGGCTGAGGTGGCCGGCGTCACGCAGGAACACCTCGCCGTCGATCTCCGGCGCGTCGGCCTGGCTGCGGCCGGTGGCGCCGCCTTCCTCGCCGACTTCGTCGATGATCACTTCGAGCGTGCGGCCGATCTTGGCCTGGAGCTTGGCGGCGCTGATCGCGGCGGTCTTCTCCATGATCCGGGCGTAGCGCTCTTCCTTGACCTCCTCGGGCACCGCACCGGGGAGTGCATTCGCCGGTGCGCCTTCGACGGGCTCGAAGCGGAACGCGCCGACGCGGTCGAGCTGGGCCTCGTCGAGCCAGTCGAGCAGGTACTGGAAGTCTTCCTCGGTCTCGCCGGGGAAGCCAACGACGAACGTCGAGCGGATCGTCAGGTCCGGCGCGATCACGCGCCAGTTCTTGAGGCGCTCGAGCACCTTGGCTTCATTGGCCGGGCGCTTCATCGCGCGCAGCACCGAAGGGCTGGCATGCTGGAACGGGATGTCGAGATAGGGGAGGATGAGCCCCTCGGCCATCAGCGGGATGACCTGGTCGACATGCGGATAGGGGTAGACATAGTGGAGCCGCACCCAGGGCGCGATCTTGCCGAGCTCGCGGGCAAGGTCGGTCATGTGGGGGATGACTTCCTGCCCCTTCCACATGCGCGGCTCCTTGCGGATGTCCACCCCGTATGCGGAGGTGTCCTGGCTGATGACCAGCAGTTCCTTGGTGCCGGCCTCGACCAGCTTCTCCGCCTCGCGCAGGATCGCATCGGGGCGGCGGCTGACCAGGTCGCCGCGCAGCGCCGGGATGATGCAGAAGCTGCAACGGTGGTTGCAGCCCTCGGAGATCTTCAGATAGCTGTAATGGCGCGGGGTGAGCTTCAGCCCCGCATCCGGCACCAGGTTGATGAAGGGCGAGGGCGGCATCGGCGCCGCATCGTGCACCGCGCCGACGACTTCCTCATATTGATGCGCGCCGGTGACCGCGAGCACGTTCGGGAAGCGGGCGCGGATGACCTCGGCCTCCTTGCCCATGCAGCCGGTGACGATGACGCGGCCATTCTCCGCAATTGCCTCGCCGATCGCTTCGAGCGACTCTTCCTTTGCGGAATCGAGAAAGCCGCAGGTGTTGACCAGCACGACGTCGGCACCGGCATAGTCGGGGGACATCGCATAGCCGTCGCTGCGCAGCTTGGTGAGGATCCGTTCGCTGTCGACCAGGTTCTTGGGACAGCCGAGCGACACCATCCCTACGCGAGGGGCCTCGGGGAGTTTCGTTGCCATGATTGACCGGCCACATAGGGATTTCTGGGGAAAATACCAGCGCGGGCAACCCGCAGGTGCGCGGAAGGGTTTGACGGAGGACAAGGCAGGCGCGGGCGAAACCTGCTTTTGCCTGCAGCAAGGAGGTCCCCATGACCGCACAGCTTTCGGAAGCCACCACGCTCAACACCCGCTCGGGCCTTGCCCTTGATGTGCGCCCCGCCACGCCTGACGACGACGCGGCGCTGCGCGGCCTGTTCGAGACGGTGTCGAGCGACGACCGGCGCTTCCGCTTCCTCACGGCCAGCGACCGGCTCTCCAGTGCGCAGATCGCTGCGATGACCGAAGTCGATCACCAGCAGACCGAGAGCTTTCTCGGCTATGTCGAGGGCGAACTGGTCGCGAGCGCCGTGCTCGCCTGCGACGCGGCGATGACCAGCGCCGAAGTCGCGATCTCGATCCGCTCGGACCGCAAGGCGCAGGGGATCGGCTGGTCGCTGCTCGAATATCTGTCCGACCAGGCCGCGCAACGCGGCGTGAAGAGCGTCATGTCGATCGAGAGCCGCGAGAACCACCAGGCGATCTCGCTCGAGCGCGAGATGGGCTTCATGGCGCGCCCGATCGAAGGCGATCCGACCTCGGTGCTGCTCGAACGGCGCTTCTAGCCGGCATCCCATTCTCTCCTCCGTCATCCCCGCCTTCGCGGAGATGAAGATCGATGGAAGAGGAGGGGTGCTCCAAGTCTTGAGTCTCAAACGTGTGACTTGAACAGGAACCAGGCGCCGCCCGCGATCAGCGTGAAGCCGATCAGATGGTTCAGCGTGATCTTCTGCCCGAGATAGAAGACCGAGAAGACGACGAAGACGCAGAGCGTGATGACCTCCTGCATCGCCTTTAATTGCGCCGCCGAATAAACCGCGCTGCCCCAGCGATTGGCAGGCACGGCGATCAGATATTCGGGCAGCGCGATCAGCCAGCTTATCCCGATCACCAGCGCCAGCGGCACCGCCTTGAAGCGGAGATGGCCGTACCAGGCGATCGTCATGAAGACGTTCGAGGCGATGAGCATGAGGATCGGCAGGGCGCGGGCGGTGAGATCGGAAGGCATGGCGTGACCTTGGCCGGGATGGCATCAAGGTCAAGATGGAGATGATTTCGCAAGTTCGCCTGGTCGAGCAGCTTCGCGCGCTGGGCGTGCGCGAAGGCGGAGTGCTGCTCGTTCATATGAGCTATCGCGCGGTGCGCCCGGTCGAGGGTGGTCCCGAGGGACTGATCGAAGCGCTGATCGAGGCGTTGGGGCCGCAGGGCACGCTGGCGATGCCCTCGGCGACGGTCGACGACGACATGCCCTTCGATCCGGCCGCCACCGGCAATCGCGATGATCTGGGTGCTGTCGCGGACATGTTCTGGCGGATGCCGGGCGTGGTGCGCAGCGCGCATTTCGATGCGGTGTCGGCGATCGGTCCCGAGGCGGCGTGGATCACTGGCGGCCCTTTCGTGCTGCCGCCGGCAGCGCCGGATAGCGCGATCGACCGGATCCGGGCGCTGGGCGGGCAGATTCTGCTGCTCGGCGTGACGCATCAGGCCAACACCATGCTCCACCTCGCCGAACTCGTCGGCGGCGCCCCCTATCGCAGTGACTTCCACTATATCGATGCCGCAGGCCGCGAGGTCCACTACGGCGAGAATGACAGCTGCTGCGAGAAGTTCGAGTTGGCCGATGCCTGGCTGCGCGCCGAGGGGCTGCAGCGCGAGGGGACGGTGGGCCATGCCGAGGCGCGGCTGATGTACGCGGAGGATTTGGTACGGGTCGCCGCGGACAAGGTAGGTGCCGATCCGCTGATTTTCCTCCACGGCGTCGAAGAACACTGCGAGGAATGCGACGAGGCTCGGGACAGCCTTTAGCCGCTGACGATCTCCAGGATCAGGTCGCCGGCCAGCAGCGCCTGCGCCTCGGGGGTCTTGCGGCCATGCGGAACGCCGTCGCGGTAGATCCGAACCCCTAGCCCCGTGCCGATCGAGGCGAGGGGTTTTCCGACTTCCTCGGGTAGCACCGCGCGCTCGGACAGCTCGACATCGCCGTGGATCGAGGCGAGGTCCATCAGATAGTCGGCGAGGTGCGGACCCTGGCAGGAACTGGCGAGCAGCAGCCCGGAGAAGCTCACCGGATTGACCACCGTCGTCGCGCCGGCGGCGCGGGCGGGGAATTCATTGTCTTCGTTGCGCACGATCACGCTGATCGGGATGACCGGCGCCAGATGCCGCGCGGTGAGGGTGATGAGGATCGAAGTGTCGTCGCGGCCGGCGCAGACGATCATCGATTCGGCATTGGCGATGCGCACTTCGTTGAGCACCTGGTCGCGCGTCGCATCGGCGAGCAGCACGATGCAGCCGCATTCCTTGGCGCGGGCGATATTGCCTTCATTCTGGTCGATCACGACGATCGTGCCGGGGAGCCTGCCGCGGGCGATCAGCTCGTCGACCGTCTCCGAGCCGGTGCTGCCATAGCCGGCCACGATGATGTGCCCCGATAGGGTCCGCTGGATCACTGCCATACGCCATTTGTCCCAGGTTCGCTTGAGCACGAAATTATAGGCGGTGCCGATGAAGAGCAGCACTACGAACACGCGGATCGGTGTGACGACGAACGCGTCGAACATGCGCGCCGAATTGCTCACCGGCACGATGTCGCCATAGCCGGTGGTCGTCACCGAGATCGACGTGAAATAGAGGATGTCGAGGAAGCTGACATGGCCGTCGGCCGTGTCCTTCAGCCCGTCGCGCTCGATCCAGTGGACGCCCACCGCCAGTGCGAGGAGCGCCAGCACCGCCAGCACTCGCCACAGGATCGATGCCCAGACCGGTAGGCTGGACTTGCGCTTCAGGGTTGAGGGCGGCTGCAGCGCCATCAGCGCGCGGGCAGTCTCGGCAGCGGATCGACGGGGTTGCGGCCCTGACGCACTTCGAAATGAAGCTCGGGGCGGTCTGCGAAACCCGAATTGCCGGAGAGCGCGATCATCTGGCCCTTCTTCACTGCCTGGCCGCGCTGTACGAGCAACTGGCCGGCATGGCCATAGACCGTCGTCCAGCCATCGCCGTGGCGCAGGATGACCAGGCCGCCCAGCGCCGGAATGTCCGATCCGACATAGGCGACGACGCCGTCCGCCGCGGCGAGCACGGGCGTGTCGAGCGGCGCGGCGATCTTGATGCCGTCATTGCGCTCGCCCGAGGCCCCCGGGCCGAAGCGCTTCACGACATTGCCCTTGAGCGGCCATTGGAAGCCGCCGGCGAGCCGGGCAGGGGCGGCGACCGGTGTGGTCGGCGAGAGCACGCGCGCGGAGGATGCGGTGGGCTGGGCCGGCTTGGCCTTCTCCGCGATGGCGGGCTGGCCGCCGGTGACGATGTCGTCGACGCCGAGATCGAGATGGAAGCGCGCGGCGCGCTGCTCGATCGTCTCGGGGCGGCCCGAAGCGGAGGCGTCGTCCGGGATCAGCAGGCGCTGGCCGGTGCGCAGGATATAGGGTTCCTGCAGCTCGTTTACGGCGATGATCCGCGACCAGGTGACGCCATAGGCTACTGCGATGGCGATGCCGGTCTCGCCGTCGCGGACGAGGTGGTAGCGGCCGCCGGGGATGACCAGCCTCTGCCCGACGCGGATCACGAAGGGAGGCGGGATGTCGTTGGCGCGGGCGATCGCTTCGGAGCCGGCGCCCGTCTTCACCGAGATCGAGCGCAACGAGTCGCCGGGCTGGACGGTGTAGCTGCGGCCGGCGATCACGCGCGAATCGGCCGAGACCTTGCGCGACTGCCACGCGTTGGGCGGGGCGGGCAGGCGGCGCACGTCCTGCTCGTTGCCGACGGGCGGACGCTCCCAGCGCTCCTGCTGCTGCGGCGGATTGCGGTCCGGGCGCTGCTGCGGCGCGGGGCGATAGCCGGTGTCCTGATAGGCGCCGCCAGACTGCGGAATACAGGCGGCGAGCAACAGCAGCGCCGCCGGCGCCATCCGTCTTGCTGCCATCATCCCGACCCCCACATTAACCAAACTCGCGTGCACCATATCGCGCATTTCCGCGCGCGTCAGGTACGTCTGTTTGCGGAGGTACTCAGTTTGCCGGTTCGAGCCGCTCCAGGCCGTTCAGATAGGGCTTGAGCACCTCCGGCACCGCCACCGAGCCGTCTTCCTGCTGGTAGTTCTCCAGCACGGCGACGAGCGTGCGGCCCACTGCCAGGCCCGAGCCGTTGAGCGTGTGGACGAAGCGCGTGCCCTTCTCTCCCGCCGGGCGGTAGCGCGCGTTCATCCGGCGCGCCTGGAAGTCGCCGCAGGTCGAGCAGGACGAGATCTCGCGGTAGCGCGCCTGGCCGGGCAGCCACACTTCGAGGTCATAGGTGCGCGCCGCGGTGAAGCCCATGTCGCCGCTGCACAGCTTCATGCGGCGGAAGGGCAGGCCAAGCGCGGTCAGGATACCTTCGGCGCACTGGGTCATGCGCTCATGCTCGGCTTCCGACTGCTCGGGCGTGGTGACCGACACCATCTCGCACTTCTCGAACTGGTGCTGGCGGATGAAGCCGCGCGTGTCGCGGCCCGCCGAACCGGCTTCCGAGCGGAAACAGGCCGTGAGTGCGGCGAAGCGCAGCGGGAGCTCTTCCTCGGAGAGGATCTGCTCGCGTACGATGTTGGTCAGGCTCACCTCGGCGGTGGGGATCAGCCAGCGGCCATCGGTGGTCTGGAAGCTGTCCTCGGCGAACTTTGGGAGCTGGCCGGTGCCGAACATCGTCTCCTCGCGCACCAGCAGCGGCGGGATCGCCTGCTCATAGCCGTGTGCCTCGAGCGTATCGAGCATGAACTGGCCGAGTGCGCGGTGGAGCTTGGCCGCGGCGCCGCGCACCAGGGTGAAGCGGGTACCGGAAAGCTTGGCGCCGGTCTCGAAATCCAGGCCGAGCGCCGGGCCGAACGCGTCATGCTCCTTGGCTTCGAACGGCAGCACGGTCGGCTCGCCGACGGTAGCGACCAGCGCGTTGTCGTCCTCGTCCTTGCCCTGGGGCACATCGGCATAGGGCAGGTTGGGGATCGCCGCGAGCAGCGTGGTCAGCTCGGCACCTGCCGCCTTCTCCTCGGCGTCGATCTGCGGCATCCGCTCCTTGAGCTCGGCGACTTCAGCCATCAGGTCGGTGGGATCGTCGCGGCGCGCCTTGGCGGCTCCGATCGCCTTCGAGGCTTCGTTGCGGCGAGCCTGCACGGCCTGCGCCTCGGTGATCAGCGCGCGGCGCTTCTCGTCCAGCGCGAGCAACGTCGCGGACTGCGGTGCCAGCCCGCGGCGGGCGAGGCCGGCGTCGAAGGCTGCGGGGTTCTCACGGATGGCGCGGATGTCGTGCATGGCCGGGCGTATGACCGCGCGCCACGCCGCGCGCAACCCTGCCGCGTGCGGGGGCGTTAAGGGAGACACAACCGAAACGAGGAGATTCGAGATGCAGGTTCCGCATGATGCAGTCGTGGTGGTCGCGGATGGCCGCAAGATGCTGTTTTTCCGGAACGAGGGCGATGCCCAGAACCCGAACCTGCAAGTCGAGAAGAAGGTGGTCGACAAGCACAATCCCTCCCACCACGATCAGGCGACCGATCTTGCCGGCGGCGCGTCGAGCACGCGCGGCGGCGGTCAGTGGGGTGGCGGGAGCATGGAGGAAGTCGATTTCCACCAGCTGGAGGAGGACCGCTTCGCCGCCGATACAGCTGCCCTGCTCAAGGAACGGGCGCTGCGCCAGGATTTCGAGTCGCTGATCATCGTCGCCCCGCCCAAGACGCTGGGCGAGCTGCGCAAACACTATCACAAGGAAGTGAGCGATCGGCTGACCGGCGAGCTCGCCAAGGACCTGACCGGGCATCCCGTGTCCGAGATCGAGCAGGCGCTGCTGAAGGCGGAATAGTATTTAGCCCGTCACCCCGGCGAAAGCCGGGGCCCAGGGTATCTCTGCCGTGTCGCTTTTGCTCCGGGTCCCGGCTTTCGCCGGGATGACGATCATTCGCCGGTCTTGTCGTCCGTCTTCTTCTTGGCGAAGCGCTTGCGGGCGACGAGTGCCGCCGCGGCGCCGCCGAACAGCAGGATCATCGGCGGGGCCGGGACCGGCGCGGGGCCGCCCGATCCGCTGCCACCGCAACCATGGCCGCAACCCGAGCCGCCATAGCTGCTCGATCCGTGATGCCAGCCGCTCGAGCCCCAGCCGCTGCTATTGCTCCAGTGGCTGCTCGATCCGTTCGACGAAGACGAAGTCGACGACGAGTTGGACGAGCTGGTCGAGGAACTGTTCGACGATGAAGTCGAGACGTCGCCGCTCGAGCTGGTGGACGAACTGGTCGAGGTCGACACGTCGCCGCTCGACGAGGACGAGCTGGACGTCGACACGTCGCCGCTCGACGACGAGGTCGAGCTGATCTCGCCGCTCGACGTGGAGGTCGAGGAGCCGCCGGTCGATGTGGAAGTCGAGCTACCGCCCGTCGAGGTCGACGAGCCACCGGTGGAGGTTGAGGTCGAGCCGCCCGACGAGGACGAGTTGGACGACGATATTTCGATGTTGATGCCGCTCGAGCCGCTGCCGCTGCCCGAACCGCTGCCCGAGCCGCCGAAGAAGCCGCCGGCGAAGAAGCCGCCCATGAAGCCGCCGCCGCCCGAGCCGCCGATCACGCCCGACGAGGACGAACCGCTGCTGCTCGAGGAAACCTCCGGCATCTCGCCATAAGGCGGGGGCGTCGGGATCGGCGAACCCTGCGCAGTGACGACTACGACCTGGGGCTGGCCCTGGGTCGTGGTGGTGACCGTGCGCTTCACGACTCGGCGGACGGGACGGGCGACGGTGCGCTTGACGACGCGCTTCTTCGCGACGGTGACTTGCTTCACCACGCGAGGCTGATGGATGCGTTCGGTGACGTATACGCCACCGCCGCCAATCACCGCGCCCCCGCAAGTGCAGGCACACAGTTTAGCCAAGGCCATGCGAACCGACATTGTCCCCACTCTTTCCGTTGCTGGCGCTTCGCTCCCCACGGGACCGTCAGCAGCTTTCGCGCCTATCAATGCGGTAAAAGTGCAAAACAAACTATTAAGTGCAACGGCGTAAGAGACCGTTAACCATATTATCGGTCGATTTTCGCGATGTGGATTCCTGCTGCGATGGTTAATGTTCTACTTCGGCACGGAAGCACCTGTTCTTAGCTAGCGGTTCCTGAACATTATCGGTTAATTTTCAGACGGTTCGGCCCGCGGTTCAGCCGCCGCTAATTTCCCCCCATTTACGGTGCATTACGCCTGTGGATTAAAACAACAGCGCGCTTGTTAACGCCCTCGCGCGTAAGTATAGCGCCGCGCAGGGCAAAGCGGTCTCCGTGCGGGCTCACCCCAGGCGGCGACCGGAGTGGAGTAGTGGGGATGGCTACTGTTTTGGATCGCTTCGACGAACCGACTAAAAATGTTCCTACCGCCGCCAATGATGGCGACGACGGCTATCGGCCGAGCAACGACGAACCTTTCATGAATCCGCGTCAGCTGGAATATTTCCGCAACAAGCTGAATGCGTGGAAGGAAGGGATCTTCCGCGAATCCGCCGGGACGCTCAACCAGCTGCAGACCGATACGCTGCGCGAGGCCGATCTCACCGATCGCGCGTCGAGCGAGACGGACTGGTCGATCGAGCTGCGCACCCGGGATCGCCAGCGCAAGCTGATCTCCAAGATCGACGCGGCACTGCGCCGGATCGAGGACGGCGAGTACGGTTATTGCGAGGTGACCGGCGAGCCGATCAGCCTCGGCCGACTGGAAGCGCGGCCGATCGCGACGATGACCGTCGAGGCGCAAGAGCGCCACGAGCGCAACGAGAAAGTATCGCGGGAAGAATAGCAGGGGGCTCAGGGCCTCCTTTTTTGTGCCTCCGCCGCGGCGCGGAGGAGGCACATTTTCGCATCTCGTTTACGGTTTCGCTAAGGTTTGCTGGTCTATTCTGCGCGCGTAACCCCTTGCGTTTCGAGCGACACGATGGACCAGTTCTCCTTTGACCCCTTGAACGCGCTTTCGGCGGATGATTTTTCCAGCCAGCGCACCGATTCGCGCGACAGCCTGATGCTGTCGGCGCAGTTTCGCGTCGCGGGGCGTCCGGACGAGCAGGTGCGGGTGCGCAATCTCTCCTCGGGCGGGCTGATGGCGGAATATGCCCAGCCGATCGACCGCGGATCGCATGTCGAAGTCGAAGTGCGCGGCGTGGGCTGGGTGGCCGGCTGCATCGCCTGGGCGACCGACGGTCGAGTCGGCATTGCCTTCGACTCGCCGATCGATCCGATGCTCGCGCGAAAGCCGGTGGGCGGCGGCACGCACACGCCAAGCTTCGTGAAGCCGATCTTCACGCGCCGCTAAGACATTCGCGCCGAGATATTCGGGCTAAGCGTTTCCGGGAGTTTTTGCGCTCGGGGTGCGGCGTGGGGCCACACCCCTCTGCGCGGTGCCGCTAGCGCGCCATTTCTTCCTTCAGCCGAAGCTTCTGCTTCTTCAAGGATGCCAGGACCAGCTGGTCCGGCTGGGGCCGTTGCGATTCGGCGTTGATACGCTGGTCGAGCACGTTGTGCTTGGCCGAAAGTGCCGAGAAATGCGCGTTCTGCATCGAAGCAGTCTCCTTCATCGGTGGCCGGAACCTGCAAATAAATCACTTTTCCACAGCTTTGTCGCGGGGGAATCGCGGCTAATCGACAGTGTGCGGAATTCGCGCGATGATCCGTTGCGGAGCCTCCCGCCCTGGTGCAGGGAGATCCGGGTTCGGGGGCGTGCGCGATGGACGAGAGAGAGATTGTGCAGCGGCTCGAGGCGGTGCGAATCGAGCACCGCGATCTCGATGTCGCGATCGACGCCCTGCTTGCGACCGGCACCGCGGACCAGCTCCAGATCGCCCGGCTCAAGAAGCGCAAGCTGATGCTGCGTGATGAGATCGCCCAGCTCGAAGATCAGTTGATCCCCGATATCATCGCTTGATACGTCGTGATCCGTAACGGGACGAAATCACCATGAAATTAAGCATTTCGTTACCATGAAGCCTATGGCAGCGTCCCAAGTCATGGGGAAACAGGGCACAGCAACGATCCACCGCAAGCTGATCGACTCGCTCTATGTCGAGGCGATGCTGCTCGCGGATGAGGCACGCGCTTATTTCGATGAGCTTGGCCGCAACGAGCGCGAGGCACTGGAGGCGCTGAACCGAGTCGCCTTTTCCTGCGAGTCGCTGAAGGTGACGACGCGGCTGATGCACATCATCGCCTGGCTGCTCACCCAGCGCGCGGTCGATGCCGGCGAGCTGAGCCCCGGCGATGCGCTGTCGCCCTCGCGCCGCCTGGGCCAAGGCCCGGAGACCGAGGAGGCACTGCTAGCGGCGATGCCGGCGCATGCGGTTTCGATCATCAACACCAGCATCGATTTGTATCGCCGCGTGGGGCGGCTCGACGAATCGCTCGAGGACGAGCTGGTGGCGGTCGAGAGCCCGGCGCGCAGCATGATGGACCGGCTGGCCGCGGCTTTCTGATCGGGGCAGCTTTTTGATCGAAGCGCTCGCGCTAAGTCTCTTCCGTCATCCCGGCGAAAGCCGGGATCCAGAGCCACAAGCGACATAGCACAGAAACCCTGGGCCCCGGCTTTCGCCGGGGTGACGGGGTAGGGTGCGTGGCCGGCCGTCGCCCTATAACAGCATACCCTTGCGATGTAGGATTCCGCCTGCTTGGCTCGCGCAGCCGGGCCTGAGCCCGGTCGCTCTTTGACCCATAGGAAAAATGGGATCGCTCCAGAGCAATCATGTTGCGCGCGGCGAGGAATGGCGCGGTCCTATTGGTGTCGCGACTTTTGTGACTCTCCGCGGCGGAGAGCCCGTTCTGGCCGAGTCCAAACAGGCCGCGCTGTTGGACGTAACGCAGACTCCGCGCGCGCCTCAGCCTAGCTCCCGCACAGCCCCGCCTTGGCCGCGGCATATTCTTCCTTCATCCGTTCGATCTTCACCGCGGCCGGCTCGATCGCATGGACCGCGCCGATGCCCTGGCCCGAACCCCAGATGTCCTTCCAGGCCTTGGCCCCGCCGAAGTTCATCGCGCTCGGGTCGCTTTCGGGCAGGGCGTCCGGATCGAGCCCGGCATTGACGATCGAGGCCTTGAGGTAATTGCCGTGCACGCCGGTGAAGAGGTTCGAATAGACGATGTCCTCCGCAGTGCCCTCGACGATGCCCTGCTTGTAATCCCGGGTGGCATTGGCCTCGTCGGTCGCGATGAAGGGCGATCCGATATAGGCGAGGTCGGCGCCCATCGCCTGGGCGGCGAGCACCGAGCGGCCATTGGCGATCGCGCCCGAGAGCACCACCGGCCCGTCGAACCATTCGCGCACTTCCTGGACGAGCGCGAAGGGGCTGAGGCGCCCGGCATGGCCGCCGGCGCCGGTGGCGACCAGGATCAGGCCGTCCGCGCCCTTTTCCACTGCCTTGTGGGCGAAGCGGTTGTCGATCACGTCGTGCAGCGTGATGCCGCCCCAGCCGTGCACCGCGTCGTTGAGCTCGGGCCGTGCGCCGAGCGACGTGATCACGATCGGCACCTTCCACTTGGCGCAGACCGTCACGTCATGCTCGAGCCGCGGGTTGGAGCGGTGGACGATCTGGTTGACCGCAAAGGGCGCGGCGGGCGTGTCGGGATGGTCGCGGTCCCAGGCGGCCAGCTCCTCGGTGATCTGGTGGAGCCATTCGTCGAGCTTCGTATCCGGCCGTGCATTGAGCGCCGGGAACGAGCCGACGATCCCCGCCTTGCACTGGGCGATGACCAGTTCGGGCACCGAGATGATGAACAGCGGCGACCCGATGACGGGAAGGCGCAGGCGATCGAAGAGCGGGGGCAGGGCCATGGGTCAGTTTTGTAGCGAAACCAATATGCCCGTCCAGCCCGGTGCGGGCGACGCTACGGAAGGGCGGCTTCGGGCGCCGCGGCGAAAGGGCCGACTCGGGACATATTGAAGCGCCTGCGCCGAATCCCCATTGTCGGGCGGTCCAATTGCCGGGGAAGTCTCATGGTCACCAACGAGATCTACATCATCGTCCGCGACGCAATCCAGGCGGCGTCGCTCCAGAGCGGCAAGCTCTACGAGGAAGGGCAGGAGAGCCATTACCAGGCGCTCGCCGCGGTGATGGCGCTGCGCCAGGCGGGCTATGAAGTGACCAAGCGGCGCGACAATTGAGCCCATGCTGCGCGTGGCACCAGCCTATTCGCGGGATGAAATCGATGCTGCGCAGGATCGGTTCGGGCTGCGCTTTCCGCCCGATCTGATCGAGGTGCTGCGCGAAGGCCGACTTGCCGCGGGCTATGACTGGCGGCGGGACTCCGTCGAGATCGAGCGGATGCTGGCATGGCCGCTCGAAGGGCTGTTGTTCGATCTCGAAGCCAATGCGCTCTGGCTGCAGCAATGGGGTGAGCGGCCCGGCTCCGCGCGCGAGCGCGCGGCGGTGTTGACCGAGCTGGTCGCGAAGGCACCGCGGCTCATCCCGCTCTACTCGCACCGCTATCTGCCCGAGGAGCCGGATGCGCCCGGCAATCCCGTGCTGTCCGTCTACCAGTCCGACATCATCTATTATGGGGCTACCCTGGACTCGTATCTCGCGGCGGAGTTTGGCGGGGTGCGGCGCGACACGCCGGTCGAGACGCCACGACAAATCCGCTTCTGGTCAGATTTCCTCGACTAGCTTCAGCCCCGCGGCATATTCGCGCTGCTTGGCGGCGTAGAGCGTGGCGCTGGCCTTGAGCATCGCCTTTTGCATGTCGCCGAGCGGGCGGACCGCCTTGGCGGGGCTGCCGACGATCAGGTAGCCAGGGGGGAAGGTCTTGCCCTCGGTCACCAGCGCGCCGGCGCCGACCAGGCAGTCCTCGCCGATCACTGCGCGATTGAGGATCGTCGCGCCCATGCCGATCAGCGTGCGGTCGCCGATCGTGCAGCCGTGCAGGATCGCGTGATGGCCGACGGTCACGTCCTCGCCCACGGTGCAGGGTGTGCCGGGATCGCTATGGAGCATCGCTCCGTCCTGGATGTTCGAGCGCGCGCCGATCTGGATCCGGGTGTTGTCCGCGCGGATCACCGCGCCGAACCAGACGCTGGCAAGCTCGGCCAGCTGCACGTCTCCGATCAGGTCGGCACTCGGTGCGACCCAGGCGGTTTCGGCGATCAGGGGGCGAGCCCCCGCAAATTCGTAAAGCGGCATGCCGCTCAGAATAGCGGCGCCTGCAGCTCTGCGGGAAGCGGAATGTTCGCGCCCAGGGCCAGGGCCAGCGCGACGGCGCCGAGCAGTACCGCCAGCGTCGAGGAAAGCGAGAACAGCCCCCAGCCGACCATCGTAACCATCTGCGAATTGTCGCGCTGCTCGCGCTTGTTGCGCTGCATCGACATGATCACGAACATCGCCAGCATCGCATATGCGAAGACAAAGAACTCGGTCATCAATCCCACCCCGGAAATCCCCGCGGCGACTTTATGGGACGAGGGTTAACGCTTCAATGCCGCGCACCTCCGGTTTACCGCAGTGCGGCAAGGATTCGTCCCGTCAGTGGTGCGCCGGCGCGGCCTTGGCGGACTTGCAGCTGCACGCACAGACGCATGCGGGCATGCAGAAGCAGGGCTGGGGCACGGCGCAGTGGCAGCCGTGCGACTCGTGCTCGTCCTTCGGCTTTTCGGGCGCGCCGGGCAGCGGCAGCAGGTCGCGGGCATTGCCGGTATAGACGCCATGGGCATCGTGGCTGCCACAAGCGATGCAGCCCTCCGGCTCCTCGTCATGGTCATGCCCACTGCCGAAGAAGCTGTGGCTCGACTCCTTCTTGAGCACCTTCTTCGCCGCCTCGCACACTGCGATCGCATAATTGCCGAGCGTCGAGACCATCTGCCCCATCGCGACCTGCTCGGTGGCGAAATAATGGACGAGCATCGCGTCGCGGTGCGCATCCACCGGTTCGCGCACCGCCGGATAGGCGAGCATCTGCTGCAGGTCGGCGAGCTGCGATTCCATCGCGGAGACCTGCCCGCTCCAATTGTTGAAGGCGGCGAACAGGTCGTAATGCGGCCAGCTGGCCGGCGCCTGGGGGCGCATATGGCCGACGAAGTTGACCGGCCCGGCCAGGTCCTCGCGCAGCAGGCGGAGCAGCACGCGCAGCGTCACCACGTCGCGCTGCGGCTGGCGCAGGCGCTGGGCAAAGGTCTCGGTCACCGTGTCGCTATGCTTCCACACTTGTCTGCACAGCATGCGGGTAAATTCCTCGTCCCGCTTCTTCGGCTTGGCGAGCAGCGCGGACTTCAGCGAGGTGAGCACGCCGATCACGATCAGCAGCGCGACCAGCACGCCACCTACGAGGATCCAGGCGGGCCAGTAGATCGCTTCCGCGCTGATCGGCTGCGCGACCGCGCTGGCATTGGCGATCGAGGCATTTGCCGCGCCAGCCGCGAGATTGCCGATCGAAGCCAGGATGGTCGTCACGCTATTCCCCCCGAGTCGCGTACAATATGGTTAACAGAAACCGGCGCGACGCACAGTCATGACTCATCCGTTTCGAAACGGAGATTCTTCATCTGCTTGGGTAAATCGCCCGCGTCAGAGGGTGACGCCGCGCTTCCAGATCGCGATTTCGCGCTCGCCATTGCGCTCCGCGGCGGTTTCCTTGCCCGACGCGATCGCGGCGATCGTGTCGAGCAGCGCATCGGCGGCGGCGTTCATGCCCTGGTCGAGAACCTGGCCCGCGTCGAAGTCGATCCAGCCGGGCTTGCGGGCAGCGAGGTCACTGTTCGAGGCGATCTTGATCGTCGGCACCGGGAAGCCGAGCGGCGTGCCGCGGCCGGTGGTGAACAGGATCGCGGTCGCGCCCGCCGCGGCCAGCGCGGTGGAGGAGACCGCGTCGTTGCCCGGCGCCTCCAGCAGCGTCAGCCCCTTGCGGCGGACGCGGCCGCCATAGGGGATCACGTCGGTGACGACCGCGTGGCCGGCCTTCTGGACCGCACCCAGCGACTTCTCCTCGAGCGTGGTGATGCCGCCGGCGATGTTGCCGGGGGAGGGGTTCTCCGAGACCGGCTCGCCGTGCTTGGTGAAGTACGCCTTGAAGTCGTTGACCAGGTCGACGATCCCATCGAACACCGCCTCGTCGCTGGCGCGCTCCATCAGGAGCTGCTCCGCGCCGAAGATCTCGGGGATCTCGGTGAGGATCGCGGTGCCGCCCGCGGCGGTCACGGCATCCGCCATGCGCCCGACCAGCGGGTTGGCGGTGAGGCCCGAAAAGCCGTCCGAGCCGCCGCACTTCACCCCGAGCACCAGCTCGGAAAGCGGGGCAGGGGTGCGCGTCGCCTGGGCGCCGGCGACCAGTTCCTCGACCAGCGCCAGCCCCTCCTCGATCTCGTCGCTCGCCATCTGCGCGCCGAGGGTGCGCAGGTTCGGATGGTCGATCCCTCCGAGCATGCCGGCGATCTGGTTGTTCTCGCAGCCTAGCCCGACGATCAGCACCCCACCCGCATTGGGGTGGTTCGCCAGCGCCGAGAGGATCGCGCGCGTGCCGTTCAGGTCGTCGCCAAGCTGCGAGCAGCCGAACGGGTGGGGGAAGGCATGGACGCCATCGATCTTGCCGGCGTGGAGCATCGCAGCGCGCTCGGCGATCTTTTGCGCGGTACGGGCGACGCAGCCGACGGTGGGGATCACCCAGATCTCGTTGCGCGTGCCGACCCGGCCGTTGGCACGACGGTAGCCGAGGAAGCTCGGGCCCGCGATCCGCGCGTCGTCATGCGCCGAGGGGGTAAAGGCATAGTCGCCGCTGCCCTTGAGCGCGGTCGATACATTGTGGGTGTGGACATGCTCGCCCGGCGCGATCGCGCGGGTGGCGACGCCGATCGGGAAGCCGAACTTGAGCACCGGATCGCCCGGCGCGATATGCTTCATCGCGACCTTGTGGCCCTTGCCCACCGGCTCGGCGAGCGTGACGCCCAGCGCCAGTTCGCCGGCGGCCATGTCGCGCAGCGCCGTGGCGGTGCTGTCCTTGGGATCGATACGGAAAAGCGCCGGGATCATGGCGCCCGATATAGGTTCGCGCCGGGCCCAAGGAAACCGGTTTCCATGCTCAGGCCTGCTCGACTATCTGGCGCTGCTCGCCGAGCCTGTCGATACCGAGGCGCACTTCGTCGCCCGGCTGGAGGAATACCGGCACTGGCTTCTGCGCCATGCCGACGCCGGGCGGGGTGCCGGTCGAGACGATGTCGCCGGGCTGCAGGCTCATGAACTGGCTGATGTACGAGACCAGGAAGCCCGGCTTGTAGACCATCGTCGCGGTCGAGCCGTCCTGATAGCGCTTGCCGTTCACTTCGAGCCACATGCCGAGGGAATCCGTATCGTGGATCTCGTCGGGCGTCACCAGCCAGGGGCCGATCGGGCCGAACGTGTCGCAGCCCTTGCCCTTGTCCCAGGTGCCGCAGCGCTCGTTCTGGAACGCGCGCTCGGACAGGTCGTGGCAGACGAAATAGCCCGAGATCGCGGCCTTTCCCTCTTCCTCGGAGACGTAGCGGCAGTCGCGGCCAATCACGATGCCGAGCTCGACTTCCCAGTCCATCTTGGTCGATCCGCGCGGGCGCAGGATCGGGTCGTATGGGCCGGAGACCGCGCTGGTCGCCTTGCTGAACAGCACCGGCTCGGCGGGGATCTCGACGCCGGTCTCGGTGGCGTGGTCGGCATAGTTGAGGCCGATGCAGAGGAACTTGCCCGGCCGCGCGACGCACGGGCCGAGGCGAGGCTGGCCCTCGACGACGGGAAGCGCGGAAAGATCGGACGCGGCGATGCGGGCGATCACCGTATCGCTGCCGTCGATATCGGCCACCACGCCGGAGAGATCTCGGATGCGACCTTCGCCGTCGATCAGGCCAGGACGTTCGGCGCCCGCGGTGCCGTAGCGTATCAGTTTCATGCGCGCGCTCCCTCACTTTGGCGCCAGCCTTTCACAATCGCGCCGGCTTTTCTATGCCTTGTCGCCATGACCACACCGCTCTTCCATCTCGCCATTCCCGTCGACGATATCGAGGCGGCCCGCAGTTTTTATCGCGACACGCTCGGTTGCCCGCAGGGGCGCGAGGATCCGGGGCACTGGATCGACTTCGATTTCCGCGGCCACCAGCTCGTCGTCCACAAGGCCGAAGGGGCAGGGGTGAAGGCGCGCAGCGCGGTGGACGGCGACGCCGTGCCGGTCCCCCATTTCGGCTTGGTGCTCGGCTGGGAGGAATGGGAGGCGCTGGCCGAGCGGCTGCGCGCCGCGGGCACCGCGTTCGTGATCGAGCCGCATGTCCGCTTTCGGGGCAGGCCCGGCGAGCAGGCGACGATGTTCTTCTACGATCCCGCCGGCAATGCACTGGAATTCAAGGCGTTCCGCGATCTGGGGCAGCTGTTCGCCGTCTAGCGCTGATACTTGTCCGCCTTGCGCTTGCCGAACAGCATGCCGCGCTCCAGCCGCTGGCAGAGCGCGGTGTAATAGGCTTCCAGGAAAGCATGTTCGTCGCCCTCGACGCCGGCCATGCCGAGCCGCTCGCGGATCGTGCGGGCGACGACGATCATCGAATAGTCGTCGTTCCGGCGCAGCACTTCCTCGAGCTTCTGCAGCTCGAACTCGCCATAGATGTTCAGCTGCGCATCGGTGAAGGCGTAGCGCGACTGCTCGGGCGCGACAGTGGTGGCGACACTGTTGCTGAGGCTGCGCCGCGGCATGCGCACCACCCAGGTGCCGGCGATCAGGTCGCCCACGCGCAGCCGGTCGCGGTTGAACAGCGGGAACAGCGCGAAGATGCCGGTCCACAACAGGCCGAACAGCCCGGTGGCGAAATCGGCCATGCCCTGCGCGCTTTGATAGGCGGTGAAGGACAGCGGCAGGAACAGCTCAAGCTCGCGCATCACGTTGCGCGCAATCACCTGGTGCCCGCGCAGTCGCGATCCGTCGCGCGAGACGACGCGCAGCTTCATCAGGCGCTTGCCCGGCGTCGCGGCGCGCGGGCCGAGCTCGAAGATGGCGAAATAGCCGTTCCGCAGCGCGAAGAAGCCGAGGAGCCAGATCACCGCGAGCGCCTGGAGCAGCGTCTTGCCGCTACCGGCGAGCACGAACAGCAGGAAGACAGTGAACAGTACCAGCGTCAGCACGATGATGACGATGTCGAACATCACCGCGCCGGCGCGCTCGCCTATTGAGGCGATGTCGAGCTTCAGGTCCACGCCTTCGGGCGTGACGAAGGTGCGGCGGTTGGCATCCTTGGCGGCGCGCCGGCCGGAAGCGGTGCGAGCCTCAGCCATGGCCACCCTCGCTGCGTATCGGGAACAGGTAGAAATAGGTCAGCCAGGCCACGAGCGCAGCGCCGCCGATCGCGACGCGGATCATGTCGGACTGGACGATCTGGCGGCCGACGCCCTCGAGCAGGCCGGCCACTGCCAGCATCAGCACCACGCCGATCATCGCGAAGGTGGCGGTGCGGCCTGCCCGGGTGGTCGCGGCGGTACGCGAGAGCTTGCCGGGAAAGGCGACTGCCATGCCGATACGCAACCCGGCCGCACCGGCGATGGCGATGGCGAACAGTTCGGTGGTGCCGTGGATCATTAGCCATGCGGTGAGCGGCAGGCCCAGCCCCTTGGAGACGAACACGGCCATGAAGGCCCCCAGAATGCAGCCATTGTAGACCAGCAACAACAGCGTCGGCACGCAGAAGGCGAAACCCAGGGCGAAGCAGAGCAGGGCGATCTGGCTGTTGTGGGTGAACAGATAGGTCGCGAAGGCGCCGAGCATAGTGTTGGTGCCGCCGCCATTGTCGTACAGCGTCTGGCGCAGCTCCGCCGCGCTCGATTGCGGGCCACGGCCACCGGCCAGCCCCTCGGGCACGATCGAATGGTACCAGCTGGGATCGCTGGCGACGAGACAATAGGCCGCGATCGCGCCGAGCAGCGTTACCAGCACCGCGATCAGCGTCTCGCGACCCAGGCTCCGCATCGCAAGTGGCCAGCCTGTGCCGAAAAAGTCGGCGATCCGGCGGCGGAGCGGAGGCTGGACGCCGTAGAGCACGAAATAGGCGCGGGCGCACAGCGCCTCGAGATAGGCGACCAGGTCGGCGTCGAGCGAGGTCTCGCGCGCGACCGAGAGCGAGGAGAGCGCGGCGCGGTAGAGCACCGGCAACTCGAATAGATCCTCGTCCGACAGCGATCCGGCGCGACCGCGCTCGACCTGAAGGACGCGCTGCTCCAGCTCGGCCCAGTCGACCGCGCGGGCCTCGCGGAAGCGTGCGCTGGCGAACTGCGAAGATGCGCCGCCGCTCACAGCAGGTTCCTACGCTTGAAATCGAGATATTGGCGGACGAGCGCCGGGCCGACATCGCGGTGCGGCGCCTCCAGCACGTGGATGCCGGCATGGCGCAGCCGCGCGGTGACGATCCGCCGCTCGCGCAGCATCGATGCGGCGATCACAGCGCGGGAGACGTCGTCGATCGCCACGGGCTCGGCGCCGGCCAGTTCCTCCAACTCGTCATCGGCCAGGATGACGAACAGCACGAGGTGCCCGCGCAGCAGGTTGGTCGCGGCGCGGATCATCAGCTCGGCGCCGGTGGGATCGGTGAATTCGGTGAAGATCACGATCAGCGAGCGCCGCGCGAGGTCGCCCGCCAGCGTGGCGAGGGCGAGCGTGTAGTTGGTTTCCGCCGTGCTGTAATCGAGCTGACCGGCGAGCCGCTGCATCAGCGGGAAGGCGCGCGTGCCGCTGACGGCGCCCGATGCGACGCGCGGCTGGGAATCGAAGCCGAACAGCGCCACCCGGTCGCCGAGCTTGAGCCCGGCATAGGCGCCGAGCAGTGCCGCGGTGATTGCGCGATCGACTCGGGGCAGCCCGTCGATCGGCTCGCACATCACCCGGCCGGTATCGATTGCGAAGACGATCTGGTTGTTACGCTCGATCCGGTTCTCGCGGGCGAGCAGCTTGAGGTGGCGCGCGCTGTGGTTCCAGTCGATCGTGCGGCGCTCCATGCCCGATCGCCATTCGCTCAGCGCCTCGAACTCGCTGCCCTCGCCGCGATCGACGCGCGCCA
Organism: Sphingomonas sp. GW821-FHT12D09; assembly: GCF_058807215.1. Classification (NCBI taxonomy): domain Bacteria; kingdom Pseudomonadati; phylum Pseudomonadota; class Alphaproteobacteria; order Sphingomonadales; family Sphingomonadaceae; genus Sphingomonas; species Sphingomonas sp. GW821-FHT12D09. The sequence goes on from NZ_JBXAQL010000005.1 coordinate 326,551, forward strand.
TCTCGCCGACCTGGGCGTCGCGCAGCAGCAGGTGCGCGGATTGGCGCACCGGGCGGATATCGGGGGTGATGACCACGCTGCGGTTCAGCTGCTCGGTGCGCTGGCGCCAGATCAGCCCGAACGGGCCGGTCCAGCGGCTCCACAAAGCCTGCACCGCATCGGTGCCGCGGCGCACGGGCGTGAAGGCGATTGTCGCGTGGTTCTCGCTGCGGGCAAGCCGGATGCGGCCCTCAGCGCGCGGGACGAGCTTGGGTCCGGTAGCCACTGCGAGCTCCAGCCCGGCGACCGGCTTGCTGGTCAGGTGCACGCTCACGATCAGCGGCGCGCCGATCTCGATCGCGCCGGGGCTCTCCACCCGGAATGCGGGCGCGCGGGGCGCCAGCGCCAGGTCGATTGCCGCGAACGCAAGGATCACCGGTATCCAGATCAGGCCCAGGAACCAGATCTGCGGCGCGAGCACGCCGACGAGCAGCGCCGGCGGCGCCCCCGTGGCCATCAGCAGCACGCAGCGGAGCGTGGGTCGGATCACCGCGGTGCCTCGACCTGCTCGATCAGGCCGGCGATGATCGCATCGGCGGTGCGCCCGTCGATCTCGGCGGCGGGGGAGAGGATCACGCGGTGGCGCAGCGCCGCGGGGGCGAGCTTCTTCACATCGTCGGGCAGCACGAAGTCGCGGCCGTCGAGCGCGGCATGGGCACGGGCGGCGGCGGCCAGCGTAGCGGCGGCGCGCGGGCTCGCGCCGGTCTGCAGATCGCCGGTAGCGCGGGTCGCGCGCACGAGGCGGACGACATAGTCCACCACTTCTTCGGCCAGCCGCGCGCCGGCCACCGCATCCGCCGCGGCGCTGATCGTCGCATGATCGGCCACCCGGGCCACGCCCCATTCCTCGGGCTGCGGCATGCCGAAGCGGCTGCCCTGCTCGGCGACGATCTTGCGTTCCTGCTCCAGGCTCGGATAGCCGACCTCGAACTTGAACAGGAAGCGGTCGAGCTGCGCCTCGGGCAGGGGGTAGACGCCTTGGCTCTCGATCGGGTTCTGGGTGGCGACGACCATGAACCGGTCGGACAACTTGTGGTCGATCCCGTCGATCGTGACGGTGCGCTCCTGCATCGCCTGGAGCAAGGCCGCCTGCGTCTTGGGCGGGGTGCGGTTGACCTCGTCCGCGAGCAGCAGCTCGGTGAAGATCGGGCCATGCGTCAGCGTGAACTGGCTCGTCTGGAAGTTGAACAGGTTCGAGCCCAGGATATCGCCCGGCAGCAGATCGGGTGTGAACTGGATGCGGCCGTAATCGAGCCCGGCCGCCCGCGCGAAGCATTGCGCGAGGAAGGTCTTGGCGGTTCCCGGCGGACCTTCGAGCAGGATGTGCCCCGATGCGAACAGCGCGACGAGCATCAGCTCTACCGCCTCGTCCAGTCCCACCACGGCCTTGCCGACTTCGGCGCGGATCGTATCGCCCAGCGCCTTCACTTCATCGATGTTCACGCGTGACGGTCCTTTTCCATTGATAGAGGGCGCGGGCCGCATCGAGCAGCGTGCGCGTGTCCTGGGCATGGCCGGCCCGTTCGGCGATGGCGGTAAAGGGCTCGCCGTCCTTGTCGAGCCGGTCGAGATACCGGTCGAGCGCTTCCGGCGGTAAGTTGCTCGGCGCGCCCGTGGCACCCGCCGCCGCGTCGCGGATCAGCGCGGCATACCGGTCGCCGGTGCGGTGCCGCCGCCGGGCGAGGTGGAGCAGGGCCGCCCCATTCTCCGCGATCGCCCGCTTGCCGAAGGCGACGCCGCGCGCTTCCGGAAGCGGCGGGCCGAAGCGCAGCATCGCGTGCCAGCCGGCGAGCAGTGCGGCGACCAGCAGGCACAGCGTCAGCGGCAGGAACGGCGCTTCGAAGGCGAGCTTGAGCAGGTTCGGGTTCCGCGCGAAGCCGTGGAGGGTCAGGTCGAAGGCAATACCGCGCTGACCGTCGTTGAACCAGTCGAGCACCTGCATCGCCCGCTCGGCGCCGGCGAGCGTCTTGAGCCCCTGATTGTCGAGCAGGTCGGGATCGGCGACGATCAGCGTCGGCTGGCTCTTCATCGTCGCGACGAGCGCGTGGCCATTCGCATCGTCGAGCACCGATTCGAGCTGGTCGCCTGCGATCGTGCGCAATCCGCCGCGCGATTCAGCTATCGTGACCTCGCCGATATTGGCGAGCTGGCGCGTGACGTCGCGGGGGGAAACCTGTCCATAGACGGTCACCCAGGCCGGCTTGTCCCTGCGCGGGAAGGTCAGCCATTTGGGCAGCACGATGATCGTCGGCGTGCCCGATCGACGGACGATCAGCTTGTTCACCGTCGCCGGGTCGGTGCCGGGCTCCAGGGTGATCACCAGCGTGTCCGCCGTATCGAGGTCGCCGTCCCGGCGAACCATCTTCACATTGCCGTGCACCCGGCGCACCAGGTCCGCCGCGCCGGCGAACCCTACCGCCGAGGTGGAGAGCGCATGGTTGCCCGGCCGCTGCGACGGCTGCAGGTCCTCGGCATAGGCAGTGAGCAGCAGGAAGGCGAGGAAGGCGACCGTGCCGAGCACGACCAGCACCAGCACGGTGCGCAGCGCGAAGGGCGCGGAACTGCCGTCGGCGCTCATTTCCAGGCCCCCGGCAGCGCGAACTCGCCATAGGCGGCGCGCGCCTCTTCCCAATCGGCCCGGGCCAGGCTGCGCCCGCCGAACAGGCTGCGTTCCACCGGCGCGGCCATGGCTGCGAAGGCGTGGCGGACCATGCCGGGCATCCAGTCCGCGCCGGCGATCTCGCGGCTGGTGAGCGCGGGCTTCAACAGGCGCGGTCGGTGGCGCTGGATGTCTTCCAGGCTGCGATGGAGCAGCAAATGCGCTGCCTCGGCATAGCGGCCCTGGCCGGCCAGGGCCTCAGCCTCGGCAAGCAGCGCGCGTGCCGCCCGCTCGTTCGGGCGCCAGGCGGCGACGTCGGCTTGCGTCTCGGCCTCGGCGTTACGCGAGGGGAGGGCGCGGATGATCGTGCTGATGATCAGATAGAGGATGATCAGGCCACCCAGCACCACGCAGATCCAGAAGATCGTAGGCGCATAGGGCAGAAGGTGCGAAAGCTGCCTGCCGAGCCAGCGCATGAATTCGCTATGGGCAAGCCAGCGCAACCACTCGGGCACCTCGGGCGGCTTGGCCGCTGCCATGTCGAATTGGATGTCGGCGCGCGCCCGCAGCGCCTCATGCGCCTTCGCGACCGACTGCGCAGTCGATGCCTGAACGGTCACGCCGAATCCCCCACGGTCCAATTGCTACCGGAACAACCGTTCCGAGGAAAGCCGGGCAAGGCTGGACTTTGACACCGTTTTTGTTCAGCTTTTTCGCTCTGCGTCGATGGGACTGACGAAAGAGGGGGGAATATGGCTGAGACTGAATTTGGCGAAGCGCGCTTCGAGATCGGCGGGGTCATCTCGCGTGCCTTCGAGACGATCGGATCGAACCTGGTGCTGTTCTGCGGGCTGGCGCTCGTGCTCGCGGGCGTCCCGCAGATCGTCCTTCAATATTGGCAGCTCTCGGCGCGTGCCGACATGGTTGCCGGCTCGCTCGATTTTGGCGGCGGATCCTTCCTGCTGATGTTCGGCGTTACCTGGCTGGTTTCGGTGGTCACCAGCGCGGTGCTCCAGGCGGCGCTCACGCGCGCCACGGTGTCCAGCCTGTCGGGCGAAACGCCGCAATTCGCAGAGTGCCTGGGCATCGGCTTTCGCCTGCTCGTGCCCATGATCGTGCTCGGTCTGATCGCCGCGATCGGCCTGGCGCTCGGCTTCGCGCTGTTGATCGTGCCGGGCATCGTGCTGTGGCTGGTCTGGGCGGTCGTCACGCCGGCCTATGTGCAGGAGAAGATCGGCATCTTCGAAGCCTTTGGCCGCAGCGCCGAACTCACCCGCGGCGCGCGCTGGCGGATCTTCCTGACGATGCTGATCGTGATCGTCCTGCTCTGGGTGCTCAGCATCCCGGTCGGCTTCCTCACCACGGCGATGGCGCTGACTGGCAGCCTTGCGCTGGTCGCGATCGTGAGCGCGGCGACGAGCGCGCTGGGCAGCATGATCTTCGTGGCGGTGCAGGCGAGCATCTATGTCGAGCTGCGCCAGCTAAAGGAAGGCATTGCGCCTGCCGAACTGGAGGCGATCTTCGCCTGAGGCGCTACCTCCCGCAGCGTAGCGGGAAGGGGCAATGACCCCGAGACAGGCCAGGACCGGCAATCGCCGGTTCTGGCCTTTTCGTTCCTGCGCGGCGCGGCCCGCCGCCCTACCGGATGACATCGTCCCGCGCTCGGGGTTTGTCCCGATAGTGCCTCTCGGGAAAGGGCGCACACTGCGAGCGACAACAGGGACGGAGCTTTCCCATGCAGATGCGCGCTCGGTACGGCTGGGTTCGTCAGGGGCTTTCGGGGGCAGGATGCGCGGCGGCGCTGCTCGTGCTGCCGGGCGCGGCGCACGGCCAGACGCTCGACGACAAATACTGGATCGAGATCTCGGGCTTCTGGCCAGACGTCGATTCGCATGTGCAGGTCGCCAACGTCGCCCATCCCAATATCGCCACCGATATCGACCTGGAATCGGATCTCGACCTGGCGGACCGCAAGGTGGTGCCGGCGGTACAGGCCGGCGTGCGGCTGGGGCGTTTCGTGATTGGCGCCGAATATTACGCGCTGCATCGCTCGGGCAGTCGCTCGATCACCCGCGACATCACTTTCGACGACGTGACCTACCCGGTCGGCGCGACGGTGGGCAGCGAGTTCAATTCGGACATCTACCGGCTGACCATCGGCTATGACATCGTCAAGAAGAAGAACCTGGAACTCGGCCTGGCGCTGGGCGGCCATATCACCAACTTCGAAGTCGCACTGAGCGGGCAGGGGTTGGTTTCCGGCAGCGCGGTGTTCACCACCGAGGCCCGCAAGAAATCGGTGCTCGCGCCGCTGCCGACCGTCGGCGCCAATGGCGCGCTGGGTCTCGCCCCCCGCCTGATGCTCACCGGCCGGGTCGACTGGCTGCAGCTCAAGATCGACGACTATAAGGGCCGGTTGTGGAACGTGCAGGCCGAGCTCAACTACCGTCTGTTCAAGAATGTCGGGATCGGCGTGATGTACCGCTATGTCGATTATCGGCTCGATGCCACCAAGCCGAAATGGACCGGCAGCATGACCTATCGGTTCAACGGGCCGGCGGCGGTGCTGCGCATCGGCTTCAACTGACGCCCGGCGCCTGCGATGAACACGCTGCTGGCCGAATGGCTCTTTCTCTCGCCAGTGTGGGGTATCGGCGTGGTGCTCTTCCTGGGCATGATCCTCGCCGGCGGGCTGGGATATTGGCTGCGGCGCCGGCGCGAGCGGACACACCCGAAGGCGGACAAGGACGACAAGGAACAGGGCGACAGCCAGGAAGGGCTGATCGTCTCGGCGGTGATGGGCCTGCTCGCCCTGCTGGTCGGCTTCACCTTCTCGCTGGCGCTCGACCGGTTCGACAATCGTCGTGCCGCCGTGCTGGAGGAGGCCAATGCGATCGGCACCACCTATCTGCGCACCCAGATGGTCGATGCGCCCTACCGCGTCCAGATCAGCCGGCTGCTAGCGGATTATACCGACAACCGCATCGTGCTTTCGCACGAAAAGGCCGGGAAGCGGGCCGAGGCGCTGATGACCCGCAACGACCAGCTCGTGACGCAGCTCTGGACGGCGACTGTCGCCGCGTGGCCGACGATGAAGGGCCTGGATTTCTCCAGCGCGTATCTCGATTCGATGAACCACATGATCGACATGGACGCGACGCGACGCGCAGCGCGCCGTGCGCATGTGCCGGCCGAGGTGTTCCTGTTGCTGTTCGTCTACCAGTTTGTCGCGGCCGGGGTGCTCGGCTATGTGCTGGTCGGCACGCGGGGGCGGCAAAGCGGTGCCTTCCTGTTCGTGCTGTTCGGATTGTCGCTGCTGCTGGTGATCGACCTCGACAGGCCGGTGGATGGCGGTGTGACCGTGTCCCAGCAACCGATGTTGGACGTGCGCGAGATGATCCGCGCCAATCCCTCCGCTGCATATGATCGCCCACCCGTGCCGGTGCCGCCGATCGGGCCGTGAGTTGATGCGTTTACCCGCCTGCACTCTTGTTGTGCCGTCGATCGGCTGAAATGATCGGGGCACATCGGGGGAGAAGCAGGATGGGGTTTTCGCGTTTAGCCGGCTGGCGATTGCTGGGCCTGTGCCTCGCGCTTCTCCTGATCTGGACGCTACGCCCGATCGGCGTCGATGCTCCTCGGGGAGGCGGGGGCGCATTCGACGCCGAGCGCGCGGTCGCCCGGCTCACAGCCATCCTCGGGGACCAACGGCCGCATCCGGCCGGCACGCCCGCCAATGAGGCAGTGCTCCAGCGGCTGATGCAGCAGGTCCGGGTGCTCGGCTTCACGCCGGAAATCGATGAGCGCTTCCACTGCAACACGGTGCGCGCCGGTGCGGCGATCTGCGCCCGCCCACGCAACCTGCGCTTCTGGGTGACGGCACCCGGGGACGACGCGATCATGCTCGCCGCCCATTACGATTCGGTGCCCGCCGGCCCGGGCGCGGCCGATGACGGCATGGGCGTGGCGGTGGCACTCGAGGTCGCGCACCTGCTCAAGGCGGGCCCGCCCAGGCGGCCGGTGCTGGTGGCGATCACCGATGCCGAGGAAGCCGGGCTGGTCGGCGCCTCCGCCTTCGCCGCCGAAGACCCGCTGGCGAAGCGCGTGGGCGCCGTCGTCAACCTCGAGGCGCGTGGCACCACCGGCCGCGCCAACATGTTCCAGACTAGCACGCCGAATGGCCGCGACGTCGCCGCGCTCGGCGGCGGCGGGCACGTTCCCGCAGCCAACTCGCTGGCGAGCGACCTCTATTCGATCCTGCCCAATGACACCGACCTGACCATGTTGCTGCCGCTCGGCGTAGATGCGGCCAATTTCGCAGTGATCTCGGGGGGCAAGCGCTATCACACGCCGCTCGACAATCTCGCCAATCTCGACCGGCGCACCGTGCAGCACATGGGCGACAGTGCGCTGGCGGCGGTCAAGGGCTTCGCGACCCAGCCGCGCCAGGGCGCCGAGGGGCAGAAGCTGTTCATCGATCTGGACGGCTGGCTGTTCCTGGTGCTCGCCAAGCCGCTGACGCTCGGCCTGATGCTCCTCGGCTTCGGAGCATCGATCCTGGTTTTCGTGCGGGCGCGTTCCGGTGTGTCGATGCGGACTGCGTTCGCGCCTCTGCTGGCGCTGGTCGCGGGCGTTGGGCTGGCGATCGGAGTGACCGCAGTCATCGCCTTGCTCCGATCCGAGGCCGACTATGCGACTGCCTATCCGGCGGCGCTTCGCCTGTTGCAAGGTGCGGCGGGGCTGGCGGGCGCGACACTGGTGCTCCGGCTCTTCAAGGTGCCGAGCGGGCCGCAGCTGGCCGCCGCTGCCTGGGGTTGGTTCGCCGCGATCGTGCTCGGGCTGTTCGCCTTCGTGCCCGGCCTCTCCGTGCTCGCGGTCTGGCCGCTGCTGTTCGTGATCGCCGCTGCGGCAACCAGCTTCGTCCCGCGCCTGCGCGCCGCCATGCCCTGGCTGATGGGGTTGGGCGGGGTGATCTTCGCGCTGCTCGCCCTGCCGGCGGCAGGCGGGTTCGAGGATGGGCTGTTCCCCGAGCACGCCGCGCCGATCGTGCTGCTGCTCGTCTTCCTGCTGCTCTTCCTTGCCGTTTTCCGCGAGCCTGCCCGCTGGCTGGCACCGGCGGCGAACGCCGTGGTGCTCGCCGGCGCCGGCATCGCGGCGCTGGCCGTGCCTGCCTTCAGCGTCACCGAGCCGCGCCATCTGCCGATCGTCTACCGGCAGATCGACGGCAAGCCGAGCTTCTCGATCGCCGATAACGGCCCGCTGCCCCCGGCAATGCGGCAGGTCGCGCACTTTGGCGACACTGCGAGCGCGCCCGGGAACCCCGTCGAATGGGGCAAGTCCTGGCAGGCGCCCGCGCCGGCGATCGCCGAGGATGGCGGCCTGACCATCCTTTCCGACACCACCGATGCCGCGGGCCGCACGATCCGCATCCGCGCGCTCTCGCCGCTGTCCGACCGGCAGGAGTTCTTCGTCCAGAAGGGCGAAGGCGTCCGCTCGATCAGCGTGCAGGGCGCCGCGCAGAAGACCAGCGGCCCGCTGCGCTATATCGGCTGCACCGGCCAGAGCTGCCGCAGCTTCGAGGTCGTGCTGGTGCTCGACCCCAAGGCGCCGGTGCCCGAACTGACCTGGCTGCGCACGCGCTACGGCTTGGGACCGGCGGGGCAGGCGCTAGTGGCGGCACGCCCCGCCACCGCGCAGCCCGTCCATGTCGGCGACCGTCAGGTCCTCCTGCGGACGATCAGCCTCACGCCGCCTGCTGCTGCGCCGGCTGGCGGCCGCTGACCAGCCCGAACAGGTCGCGCGGATCGCTCGGCTCGACGATCAGGTCGAGCCGGCGCAGGTCCTCGCGGCCCGCGATCAGGTCGTGGACATAGGAAAGCGCGGAGAAGTCCTCGATCCCGAAGCCGACCGAGTCGAAGATGGTGATCTCGTCGGCGGTGCTGCGGCCCGGCAGTTCGCCGGTCATCACGCGCCAGATCTCGGTCACCGGGAAGTCAGCCTGCATCTGCTGGATCTCGCCTTCGATGCGGGTCTGCTCGGGATATTCGACGAACACGGAGCCGCGCGACAGGATCGCGGGGGCGAGCTCGGTCTTGCCCGGGCAATCGCCGCCCACTGCGTTGATGTGGATGCCCGCACCGACCATGTTGTCCGAGAGGATCGTCGCCTTCGCCTTGTCGGCCGTGACCGTGGTGACGATGTCCGCGCCGAGCACCGCCTCGGGCGCCGATGCCGCGGCAGTCACCTGGAAGCCGAGCCCGGCCATGTTGGCGCGGAACTTGGCAGTCGCGGCGGGGTCGATGTCCCACACCTGCAGCTTGTCTATGCCCAGCAGTGCGCGGAAACCCAGCGCCTGGAATTCCGACTGGGCGCCCAGGCCGATCAGCGCCATCGTTCGGCTACCGGGCCGCGCGAGATAACGCGCGACCAGCGCCGAGGTAGCGGCGGTGCGCAGTGCGGTGAGCAGGGTCATCTCGCTCAGCAGCACCGGATAGCCGGTATCGACATCCGCCAGCACGCCGAATGCCGCGACGGTCTGCAACCCGAGCTTGGTGTTCTTCGGGTGGCCGTTGACATATTTGAAGCTGAACCGGCTGCGGTCCGCGGCGGGCATCAGCTCGATCACGCCGTCGGGCGAGTGGCTGGCATAGCGCGGCGCCTTGTCGAATTCCTCCCAGCGGCGGAAATCGCTCTCGATCCGCTCGGCGATGCCCTGGATGAACGGCTCGACACCGATCGATGCCACCAGCCTGCAAAGATCCTCCACGCCGACATAGACCGTCATGCTTGCTCACCCTTCCTGTTCGAATTTCAGGGAAGCTAGCTCGGCAACCTGCTAGGAAAAATTGCAGGATTGCGCGGTAGATGGGTAAGTGCTTGGCAAAATGCTGGGCAATGTTAGGCGATTTGCATGATCCTTCTCGACTCGCTCGATCGCCAGCTCATCTCACTGCTCCGCGCCGATGGCCGCGCGCCGATCTCGCGGCTGGCGACTGCGCTAAAAGTATCGCGCGCAACGGTGCAGGCGCGGCTCGACCGGTTGCTGGAATCGGGTGCGATCCTGGGCTTCACGGTGCGCGCGGAAGAGCGCGGGGCAGGCGAGGGCGTCCGCGCGATCACGCTGATCGAAGTCGCTGGCGCCTCGACCAGCGCGGTGATCCGCGCGCTGCGCGGCCTGCCCGAGATCACCGCGCTCCACACCACCAATGGCGCCTGGGACCTGGTCACGGAAGTGCATGCCGCGTCGCTGGTCGATCTCGATCGTATCCTACGCGAGATGCGCACGGTCGAGGGCGTGCTCAACAGCGAGACGAGCATCCTGCTCCGCTCGGTGCAGTAACCTTCAGTCGGCAGGCCGCAGCAGCGCGATCGCCGCGGCCGCGATGATCCCGCCCAGGCCCATCACCAGCGACACGGTTAGCAGTCCATAGCCGCTCGCGAACAACCCGCCCGCGAGCAACGGCCCCAGCGCCGATCCCCCGCGCCCGATGCCGATCACGAACCCGGTGCCGCTCGCGCGCAGCTCGGTAGGGTAGGTGCGGGCGAGCAGCGGGTAGATGCCCACCACACCCGCATTGACGAAGAATGCCGCCACCGCGACGCTCAGCGAGAGGAGGGTCAGGTCGCGGAAGCCCAGCCCGAACACGCCGATCGCCGCCACGCCGATCAGCATCGCCCCGCCGATCAGCGGGCGTATCGGCAGCTTCTGCGTCGCCAGCCCGATCGCGAGCGCGCCGAGCAGGTTGCCGACATTGGCCGCGACCAGCACATGCCCCGCCTGCGACGCGTCGAAGCCCATGTCGACGACGATCTTCGGCACCCATTTCTGGATGTAGTAGAAGAAGGTGATCTGCGCGAAATAGGCGATGGTCAGCAGGATCGTCGTGGCGCGGTAGCCGGGCGAGAACAGCGCGAGGATCGAGGGGTGGGTGCGTTCGGCTTCGGCTGCGGGCAGCGCTTCGATCGGCGCGCGGCGCAGGCGGGCAAGGGTCTTGTTGATCCCGGCCAGCGCGTTCGCGGGGCGGCGGGCCAGCAGCGACTCGATCGATTCCGGCAGCAGGAACCAGGCAAGCGGCAGCGCGACCAGGGTCATCGTCCCGCCGAACAGGAAGACGCTGCGCCAGTCCCCGCTGCCCGCGAGCAGCGAGGATGCGACCAGCCCGCCCAGGATCGCCCCGGTCGAATAGCCGGCAATATTGAGCACGGTGTTCAGCCCCCGGCGGCGGCTGTTCGAGAACTCCGCCACCATCGCGCTGGTCGCCGAGAGCATGCCGCCGATACCGAGCCCGGTGAGCAGCCGGATCGCGGAGAGCATCTCCACGCCGGTCGCGTGCGAGGCGGCGAACATGCCGATGGCCATCACGCACAGGCAGCCCAGGATCGTCGGGCGCCGCCCGATCCGGTCGGCAAGGTTGCCGAGCAGCACCGATCCGGCAGCCATGCCGATCAGCTCCATCGACAGCACGATGCCCAGCGTCGCCTTGTCGACCCCCCATTCCCTGGCGATGCCAGGCGCTGCAAAGCTGATCGCCAGCACGTCGAAGCCGTCGAGCGCGTTCAGCGCGATGCAGGTCGCGACCACCGCGATCTGCGCCAGGCGCATGGGTTCAGCGGCGATCGCCGCGCGGGGATCGTGGGGCATGGCATTCCTCTCGTTCGAAGGCGCACCCGTGCCTGCATGGGCCGGGCATCGTGATTGGTGTGGCGGGATGTATCGTTCCCCTCCCTTGCAGGGAGGGGAGCGGGTTCAGGCGAGCTTCCCGACATGCCGCTGCAGCATCGCGGCCAGTTCCGGCCGCCGCTCGAGGCAGCGCGAGACCGGGCCGACCACCACGATCGACAGTCGCCGGCCACCGACCGGCAGCGGCAGCGCGACGCCCGCCAGGTCCGGCGTGTATTCGGCATTGCTCTGATGCCAGCCGCGCGCCGCCGCCTCGGCCAGATCGGCCTCGATCCGCTCGGGCGACATCGGCGTGGTCGCCGAATAGCTGCTGAAGTCGATCTTGCGGTAGAGCGCCTCGCGCTCCTCCGCCGGCATCTGGGCGAGCAGCGCGCGGCCGGCCGAGCTGGCGTGGATCGGCACCCGGTCGCCCACCTGCGCGAAATAGCGGACCGCGTGGCGCGATTCCTTCACTGCGACGAACATCGCGAAGGTGCCCGCCGGTGCCGAGATCGCGGTGGTCTCGCCGGTTTCCGCCGCCACGTCTGCCAGCAGCCGTTGCACCTGTTGTGGCAGCGGATCGGCCTGCGCCACCTGCTCCGCCAGCTCCAGCCAGCGCGGGCTCGGATAATAGGCGCCGCGGCCCTGGGGCTCGTAGAGATAGCCCAGCGTCGCCAGCGTCCCCAGCAGCTTGAACGTGCTGGAGCGCGGCCAGCCGAGGTCGTCGGCCACTTCCGCCGCACTCGCCGGCCGCCGCCGCTCGGCGAAATATTCCAGGATCTGAAGCGCGTTCGCCGCTTGCCGCACGATCATGATCGACATCGCCCGCTGGAGAGAAAGAGAGTGGGCGATATGCCACGCTCACCGCGCCGTGAAGCCGCCATCTACCGGCAGCGCCACGCCGGTGACGAAGCTCGCCTCGTCCGACGCCAGCCACAGCGCCGCGTCGGCGACCTCGCCCGGCTTCACGAGGCGCCCCATCGGTACCGCGCCCACCACCTTGGCTTCGTTCGCCGCCGCCTCGGCCGGATCGCCGCTGCGCCCAGTGAAGCCGATCTTCATCGGCGTGTCGGCCAGGCCCGGGCAGACGACATTGACGCGGATATTGTCGCCGGCCAGCGCCAGCGCGAGACTCTTGCCGAGGCCGACCACGCCCCATTTCGCCGCCGAGTAGATCGGGCTCATCATCGAGCCGACCAGGCCCGAGATCGACGAGGTGAAGATGATCGATCCGCCGCCGCGTGCCCGCATGTGCGGCGCGACCTGGCCGGCACCCAGGGCAGCCGAGGTGATGTTGAGGTCGATCGCCTTGCGATAGGCGTCCATGTCGAGATTCTCGACCGAGGCGGGGCCGGGCATGCCGGCATGCGCCCAGAGGATATCGGCGCCGCCCAGCGCCTCTACCGCCTGGTCGATGCTGCCCCGCGCGCCTTCGGGCGTGAGCAGGTCCGCTACGATCGGCGTCACCTTGTCCGGTCCGAACTCGGCGACCAGCGCGTTCAGCGCCTCCGCGCTGATGTCGATCGCGGCGACGCGCGCGCCTTCGCGCACGAAGCGGCGGACGCCTTCGCGGCCCATGCCCGATGCGGCGGCGGTGACGATGGCGAGCTTGCCCTGCAAACGCATGACTTCAGTTCCTCAATTGGCGAAGGGGTCGGCGAACTTGCCGGTGGTGGAAATGACGGTGGTCTTGGTCTCGAGATAGGAATCGAGCGCCTCGATCCCGTTCTCGCGGCCCCAGCCGCTGGCCTTCACGCCGCCATAGGGGGTGGACCAGCGGATGTAGCGATAGGTGTTGACCCAGACGATGCCCGCCTCGATCCGGTTGGCGACCCGGTGGGCGCGGCCGACATCGCCGGTCCATAGCCCCGCGGCGAGACCATAGTCGGTGCCATTGGCGATGGCGATCGCCTCTTCCTCGCCCTCGAACGGGATGATCGCGGCGACGGGTCCGAAGATCTCCTCCTGCGCGATCCGCATTTCGGGCGCGACCCCGGCGAAGACGGTCGGCTCGACGAAATAGCCGTTCTGATCCAGTCGAGCGCCGCCGGTCACCAGTTCGGCGCCTTCGCCTTGGCCGATCGCGACATAGGAGAGCGTCTTGTCGAGCTGCTGCTGGTGCGCCTGCGGGCCCATATGCGTGGCCTGGTCGAGCGGATTGCCCACCCGCACGCGGCCGGCATTGCGGCGGAAGCCCTCGACCACCTGGTCATAGATCGGCCGCTCGACCAAGATGCGGCTGCCGAGCGCGCAGCTCTGGCCGCACAGCGCCCAGGCGGAGCCGGTCGCGGCGTTGAGCGCATTCTCGACGTCGCAATCGGCGAACAGTATGTGCGGCGCCTTGCCGCCCAGCTCGAACGAGAAGCGCTTGAGCGTGTCGGCGCCGGTCTTGAGGATCGTCTTGGCGGTCGCGCCCTCGCCGGTGAAGGCGATCTTGTCGACGCCCGGATGCGAGACGAGGTGCGCGCCGGCGACGGGGCCGTCACCGGGGACGACATTGATCACGCCCGGCGGGAAGCCGGCTTCCTCGAACAACCTGGCCAGCGCCAGCGACGAGGCGGGGGTCTGCTCGGCGGGCTTGAGCACCAATGTGCAGCCCGCGGCGAGCGCCGGGCCGAGCTTCCACGCGGCTGCCATCAGCGGCACGTTCCAGGGCGTGATCGTGCCGACCACACCCACCGCCGAGCGCGTGGTGAAGGCATGGACGCTGTCGTCCATCGGGATCGTCCGGCCGCCCAGCTTGTCGGCCAGCGACGCGAACCAGTGATAATATTGCGCGTGCAGGCCGATATCGCCGCGCGACTCCCGGATGGCGCGGCCATTGTCCTGCGATTCGATGCGGGCGAGCGCATCGACCTGCGTCGCATAGAGATCGGCGAACTTGCGCATCAGCGCCGCACGCTCCCAGGGCGGCATCTTGCGCCACGGGCCTTCGAATGCCGCGCGTGCCGCCGCGACGGCCCGGTCCACGTCCTGCGTGCCGCCATAGGCGACCTGGCCCCAGGGCTTGCCGGATGCCGGGTCGATGCTGTCGCGGACGCCTCCATCGATCGGTTCGACCCATTCGCCGCCGATGAACAAGCGGTCGAAGCGATACTCCATGGCAACCTCTATGATTTCTTATACTGGACTAATTTGTCCCCATATGGAAATCAGAGTCAACGAAATTTGTGGAGAGATGCCGTGCTTCCCCTGCTCGAAGGCGTGCGCGTGATCGAAGTCGGCGCAGTGGTGCTCGGCCCCTATGCGGGCCAGATCCTCGCCGATCTCGGCGCCGAAGTGATCAAGGTCGAGCCGCTCGAGGGCGACATCGCCCGGCACGCGCATCCGCAGGGGGCAGGCGGCGGGGCGCTGTTCGTCAACAACAACCGCAACAAGCGCATGCTCGCGCTCGACCTGAAGAAGCCCGAGGGCCGCGCCGCGCTGGCGAAGCTGGTCGAGGGCGCCGACGTGCTGTTCCACAACATGCGTCTGGACGCTGCGGATCGTCTCGGTCTCGGTTATGCGCAGGTCGCCGCGATCAACCCGCGCATTGTGCATTGCGCGGCGACCGGCTTCGGGCGCGGCGGGCAATATCGCGACCGCCCCGCCTTCGACGACATCATCCAGGCGGCAAGCGGCTTGGCGGGCTTGGCGGCACTCCAGAACGGCACTCCGCAGTTCGCCCCGACCATCGTCGCGGACAAGGTCGCCGCGCTGCATGCGGTCTATGGCATACTTTCGGCTCTGTTTGCGCGCGAAAGGGGACGGAAGGGACCGTTCCGCGTAGAGGTGCCGATGTTCGAGGCGATGGTCGCCTTCCTGATGAACGAGCATCTCTCCCACGCAACTTTCGCCAACGACGGTGTTCCAGGCTATCCGCGGCTGCTCTCCCCCGATCGCCGCCCCTTCCGCACCGCCGATGGCTGGATCGCGGTGCTCCCCTATACCGAGGCGCAGTGGCGCCGCTTCCTCGGCGCGATCGGCCGGGGCGAGGTCTGCGAGGCGCCCTGGTTCCAGTCGCCCGCCGAGCGCCAGGCCCATATCGGCGAACTCTACGCGATCGTCGCCGCCAGCCTCGAAGCCCGGGGCACTGATGCCTGGATCGAGGCGCTGGAGGCGATCGACATACCCTGCTCGCGGGTGGCTACCCCGTTGGAAATCCTCGACGATCCGCACTTGAAGGAGATCGGCTTCTTCGATGTGTCGGAGGGCTTCCCCGTCGCGCGCGTCATCCCCCAGCCGGTCCAGTTCACCGGCATCGCCCAGTCCCCGGACGTTCCCCCGCACGCGCTGGGGCAGGACAGCCGGTCGGTCCTGCGCGACGCCGGCTATGACGACGCGGCGATCGACGCACTCATCGCGACGGGCGTGGTCAGCGCTTCCTGAGCACCGCGTAGATCAGCCCCGCGACGATCGTCGCATCGAGCGCGGGCACGGTGGTGATCGTCCAGCCCTTGTATGTACCCAGCACCGCTACCACGACCGAGATCGCCCAGGTCGCGATCGCCCGCCAGTCGAAGCGCGGCAGGCCGAGCAGCGACTGCGCGGCGTCGGCGGTGCGGTAGCGGGTCCAGGCGTCGATCACGTAGATCGCGGCGATCGGCGGAATGATCAGGCCGAGGAACAGCACGAAGGGAATGAACGCTTCCAGGATGCCCATCAGCGCCAGGATCGTGCCGATCGTGCCGCCGGCCACGGTGAACACCCATTGCCGCACCTTGGGGAAGGTGCTGCCCAGCGACAGGCTCGACGAATAGAGGTTGAGCGCGTTGACCGTCCAGGTCGGCAGCACGAGCAGGAACAGCACTGGGGTGCCGAAGCCATAGGCAGTGACCAGCTTCATCACGCTGGTGTCGTGCGTCGCCAGCGCGGGGATCGCCGCGGCGGTCATCATCAGCGGGGTCGCGATCGGGAAGGACAGCGCCATGCTGGCGATCGCACCACGAGGCGTGCTGGTATAGCGCGACAGGTCGGGCATCGTGGCCACCGCGAGCATGTACGCCCCGATCAGCGCCGAGACTGCGACGCCCAAAGTCATCGGCTCGGGCGGATGGGGATCGGGCGCCGTGACGAAGCCGTGCGTGCGCAGCGTCACCACCACCACCGCGAGCAGGATCGCGGCGAGCACCGGCACCGCGACCAGCGCCAGCCGGTCGAGCGCGCGGAAGCCGATCACGGTGGAGGCCATCATCAGCACGCTGCCTAATATGACGAACGCAGCGAAATTGCCGGGCAGCCCGTTCGCCTTCGCCGCCTCGACCATCGCTTCGCCGAAGAAGGACGCGTTCACCCCGAACCAGCAGAAATGGATCAGCGCGATCACCGTGTTGATCAGCGCCGCCCCGCCGGTGCCGAACGAGCGGCGGACGAGGAGATAGGTCGAAAGCCGCGTGCGAACGCTGACGATTGCCGTCATCGATCCGCCGGCGCACAGGATCAGTCCTGCAAGCAGCGCGGCGATCACCGCGCCGGAAAAGCCCAGCGCCAGCGCATTATGCGATCCGTTGAGGAAATCGGGCAGCCCGATCGAGAAGCTCGCGACGATCAGTCCGACGCGCCAGCCAGGGACGGTGACCCCTTCGGGCACGGGCGAATGGGCATACGCGTCGTCGGCTTCGTTGCTCATCCGCGGTTCCAGGCGTTGAGGTCCTCGATCGGACGATAGGGTTCGGTAAAGCCGAAAGCGGCGGGACCGACAAAGGTCAGCGCCCGCTCGACGCGCAGCATCGCGGGGGCGGCGGCGCCGACGACCTTGACGCGCTGGCCGAACTTCAGCCGCTCGGTGGTGATGCTGTCGGCGGTCTCGCGGTCCATCACGGTGATCAGGTCGGGAACCATCGCGCGGACCTGCCCATCGACACGAGCGATGAGGTTCTCGTTCTGGAACTCCAGATCCATCCGCCCTTCGCCCCCAAAGCCTTCGATCACCACACGACCGACCGAGAAGCCGCCGCGGGTCTCGCGCTCGACATCGACGACCTTGCCGTCGAACAGCGTGCCGGCAAAGGGATAGAGCCCGCTGGCCCGCAGTGCTGCATGGAGCGCCTCGAAAGGGTCCTCGCCGGCCGCGCGGGCGATGCGCACCGCCGCGCCGATCGCAATCGCCGCCGAGACGCTGCCGCCGATCGCATGGCGCTTCGCCTGCGCGCCGGTCAGCGGGTACTCGACCATGTGCGCGTTGCCGCCGAATTCGATCGAGAGCGCGCGCGCGACGCGCTCATGCTCCAGATTGTCTTCGGTCTCGATCAGCCGCAGCTCGCCATTCGCCGAAGTGACGACCGAAGGACAGGCGGAGAGCCCGTCGATACTGAACACGGTCATCTGCGATTCGGGAAAGGCGCGGCCCATGCCGTCGGCATCGACCACCGGGATGCCGAGTTCGGCCGCGGCGAGCAGGGGCGCCAGGCCGTTGCCCCCGCCGATCTCGATTGCCATCACCGCGTCGATCGGGCGCCCGGAGATACGTTCCAGCTCGCGCAGGCCCAGCAGGGCCTCCTGACCATTGGGCAGCTTCTCGGCCGAGACGGTCGGCGCGCCGATCCAGCCGCACGGGGCGATCAGCGCATCGTCGGCGAGCGCATCGAGCGTGATCAGCTCGAATGCGCCGCGCCGCGCGATCTCGGCCTCGCCGAGCAGCTGCGAATAATAGGGATCGCCGCCGCCGCCCGAGCCGAGAAAGGCGGCGCCTGTGGCGAGGTCGAGCAGCGCCTGGCGATCAATGCGCATGGGCGACCAGGGCAGGGGTGCCGGCAAGGTCCGCAACCGCGCGGACGCGGACCTGCGCGGCGCGGCCGGGCAGATAACTGAGATACACTTCGTCCATCTCCACGATTTCGACGCTTTCGGGAATGCCACCGGCAGCGATGGCTTGAGCGCGCGCCTCGGTACGCAGGCGATCGAGCGCCTCTTCTCGCGGCTCGCGGTCGAACGACACGACCTGGTCGATCTGTGCGCCGACCTGGGCGATTGCCGCGCCCACGGCATTGGCGACGGCGGCATGCGGCGGGCGCACCACCCTTGCGGCACCGCGCAGCGTGTCCGGAACCAGGAAATTGCCGCCGCCCACGGCAAGCAGCACGACATCGCCGCGGCTGGTCTTCATCCGGTCGACCGCCTCTTCCAGCATCGCCTGCATCCGCGCCCACACCGCATCGCGCACGGCTTCGGAAAGCGCCGGCAGCTTGGTCGGGTCGCCGAAGCGCACCTTGCCGGCGGCCACGGCGACATCGCTCGCAGTGAGGGTGATGCCGCCGAACAGCCGCGCCTGCTCGGTGATGCGGAAGCCTACCGAGTCCGGGCCGACGCGCAGTTCGTCCTCGCCGACCCCGTCTGCCCCGTAGCGCGCGGGATCGAGATGGATGCGGGTGCCGCCGCCCAGGCCGAGCGCCAGGATGTCCGGCATGCGGAAGTTGATCCGCACGCCGCCGATATCGACCGCGACCGAGGATTCGCGCGGGAAGCCATTGGCCAGCACGCCGAGATCGGTGGTGGTGCCGCCGACATCGAGCACGATTGCGTCGCGCACCCCGGTGAGGAAGGCGGCGCCACGCATCGAGTTGGTCGGGCCCGATCCGATCGTCAGTACTGGATAGGCCGCGGCGCGCGCGGCGGAGATCAGCGTGCCGTCATTCTGCGAGAGATAGAGCGGCGCATCGACGCCGATCTCCTCCAGCGCCCGCTCGAACGAAGCGACGACATGGGCGGCCAGGCTGCCCAAGGCGGCATTGAGGATCGCGGCATTCTCGCGCTCGATGAAGCCGATCCGGCCGAGCGTGTGCGACACGGTGATCCGCGCGCCCGGATGCTCCTCGGCAACCAGCGCGGCGGCGCGTTCCTCCATCGACGGATTCACCGGCGCGAATACGCTGCTGATCGCGATCGAGTCGATCCCGGCCTCGCGCATCTCGCGTGCCGCGGCGCGGATCGCCGACTTGTCGAGCGGGGCGATCTCGCGCCCGTCGAACTCGAAGCCGCCGGGGAGGAGATAGGTGATGGCGTCGATCTGCCCGGCCAGCGCTTCCGGCCAGCCGGTCATCGGCGGCAGCGCTTCGCCCGAGGGGCTGGCGAGCCGCAATATGCCGACCCGGTCGAGCCGGCTGCGCTCGACCAGCGCGTTGGTGAAATGCGTGGTGCCGATCATCACCGAGGCGACCGCTTCGGGCGCCACCCGCGCATCGGCAAGCACCGCGCGGATCGCGGCGGCAACGCCCGAGCCCACGTCTGCCGTCGTCGGCTGCTTGGTCCAGGCGACCACCTCAGCCCCGTTCATCAGCACGGCGTCGGTATTCGTTCCCCCGACATCGACCCCAATTCGCACGCTATCGCAATCCTTTGGCACGCCCCTCAAGTCGCATGAGCTACGGGCCGGGAGCTTCGCGGCGCAATGCGGGAAACGGGTGCCGGGCGTCGACGAACGGGTAATCGGGGCGCCCGAACGGGTAAGCAACTCCCGTCCTTGCCATCTTCTTGTACCGTCTTCGGTCTAGCGACTCGAAATGGACGGAGTAGCCGCGATCGACGAAATGATCCCGACCAAGGTCGCGCCACCGCTATGGATGGGCAACCAGATCCGCCGCGACGCGCTGCTCGATCGGCTGGACGGCGCGCTTGGGCGCCGGCTGACGCTCATCCATGCGCCGGCAGGCTACGGCAAGACCAGCCTGCTCGCCCAGTGGCGGCGGCGCTTCGCCGATGCCAAGCTGCTCGTCGCCTGGCTCACGCTCGAACGCGACGATGCCGATGCCAAGCGGCTGGCCCAGTACATCGCCTATGCGATCAGCGGCGAAGGGGAGGAGGAGGGTGAACCTGTCTCCGCCGCCATGCCAGCGCGCGCCGCGCTTTCGGCGATCATCAATCGGCTGGCCCGCGATCCGCGCCAGGCCGTGCTGATCCTCGACGATCTCCACTGCGCCGAGAGCCCGGAGGCGCTCGACTTCCTCCAGTCGCTGATCCGCCTCGCGCCGCGCAACTGCCACTTCATCATCGCCTCGCGCGATTATCCCCGGCTAGGCCAGACCATGCTCGCCGCGGAAGGTCAGCTGCTCGAGCTCTCCGCCGAGGACCTGAAATTTTCCAGTCCGGAGGCGGAGGAGATGCTGGCCCGCGCCGATGGCCTGCCGCTCGGCGAAGAGGATGTCCGCAGCCTGATCGAGCGCACCGAAGGCTGGCCGATCGCGTTGCAGCTCACCCTGTTCTCCCTGAGGCGCGGCGTCGACCGGCGCAGCTTTGTCGGCGGGGCAGGGGGCTCGGGCTCGGAACTGGCCGGCTATCTCTCCGAACAGGTGCTGATGTCGCTGCCCGAGGATGTGCAGGAAGTGGTGCTGCGCACGTCGCTGCTCGGCCGGGTGACCGGCGAGGCGCTCAACCTGATCTGCGACCGCCAGGATGGCGGGCTGCTGCTCGAGCGGCTGGAGCAGCAGGGCGTGCTGCTGACTCCGCTTTCGCCCGAGCGCGACGCCTATCGCTACCACCAGCTCTTCGCAGAATATCTGCGCGAGCGGCTCGCCCGGCGCGACATCGGCCAATATCGCGCGCTCCACCAGCGGCTGGCCCTGTGGTTCGACGCGCGCGGCGAGACTGCCGAGGCGATCAGTCATGCGATCGAGGCGGAGGATAGCGCGCTGCTTGCCGGCGTGCTGGAAGACGCGGGTGGCTGGCGGCTGATCCCACAGGGGCAACTCGGGCTGGTCGAACGCGGCCTCGCCAAGCTCAGCGCTGCCGAGATCGACGCCAGTCCGGCGCTGGTGCTCGCCAAGCTCTATCTCGACATGAAGTGCGGGCGGATGGACGCGGCGCGGCTCGCCTATGACCGGCAGGTCGCGCGCTCCGAACAGGAGGAGACTTCGCCCGATCTGTGGACCGAGATCCGCGTCGTCGGCGACATCCTCGCCGAATATGAGAACGAGCCGATGGCGCTCGAGGATCTGCTCGCCCGCGAGGCACTGCTGCGCACCCTGCCGGCGGACGATCACCTGGTGCTTGCCAATGTCAGCGAGTCGCTGGCTTCCAAATATTATGAAGGCGGCTGGCTGGAGCGCGCGATGGAGCCGACGCTGGCGGCGCGCGGCCATTACCAGGCGATGGGATCGCCCTATAGCGAGCTGTTCACGCGCTTCCACGAAGCGCGCATCCGCGAGGCCCAGGGACGGCTCAAGGACGCGGTGGCGGTTCTCGCCGTGGCGCGCGGCGAGATCGAGGCGCATTTCGGCGCGCGCTCGGACCTAGCCGCCAATTGCGCCGCGTTCGAAGCGGAGCTGCTCTACGAACAGGACCGTGCCGGCGAAGCGAACGCGCTGCTCGAATGGGCGCTGCCGCACATGGAGCAGTCGGACGGCTGGGTGGATGTTTACGCCGCCGCCTATTTCACTGCGGCGCATGCTTTGGTGGATGATGGCGCGATCGACGCGGCCCGCGCCTTGCTCGCGCGGGCGCGCAGCGTTGCGCAGCGCCGCCGTCTGCGCCAGCTCGAGCTGCTCGCCGAGCTGTGCGAGCTCGAGCTGTTGCTGCGCGACGAATCCTCGTTGGGCGAGGCACGCGTGTTCGCCAATACGATTGGCCTCGATACGCTGGCCGATGCAATGGCAGAGGAATCGCCGCTCTATCGCCCGGTCGCCGTTGCTGCAGCGCTGTGCCGGGTGCGGCTGGCGCTGCTTTCCGGCGCGCACCACACTGCGCTCGACGAATTGAGCGCGATGGCGCGATGGGCACGCCAGCATGGCGCGGGCCGGCTGCTGATCGATCTCAACCTGCTCAAGGCGCATGGCTATCGCGCGATTGGCGAGCCCGGCAAGGCGCAGGCCTGTTTTGATGAAGCGGTGGGCACGGCGATGTTCCAGGGGATCGTCCGCCCGTTCCTCAACGCCCGCGCCTTCGTGCAGGCATCGCTGGAGGAGGCGCTGGCGGGCTCTTCGGACCGGTTTCGTGCCCAGTTCCTCAAGAACCTCTCGCGTGCGCTGGGCAGCTTCCGCGCACCGGCGCCTGCGCCCGATGCGCTCAACGATGCCGAGGCGGCGATCCTGCGGCACTTGAGCCAGGGCTATTCGAACAAGGAGATCGCCCGGCTGATCGGGATGTCGCCCGACACGGTGAAATACCGGTTGAAGGCAGTGTTCCGGAAGATCGGCGTCAACAAGCGGCGCGATGCGGTGCGCGTGTCGCACGAGCGCGGGCTGATCGATGGCGAGGGCGCGCGCCCGGCGGCGCTCTGAGGCAGTGTTCCCCCAAAATGGGGTCAAGGCTTACCCGTCTTGCTCTCCTATTTACCCTGAAAATCGCGTGACGGTTTCGCGACGCTGCCTGTTCAATGCCCTTGCTGAAAAACAGCCGGCTGTCGTCAAGGGAGGCGACATCCAGAGCCGGCGCAGATAGCAAGAAGGTGGGCGGCCATGACACACAAGACTTCGGGCGAGACTTCAGGAAAACTGGTAAAGCAGACGCGGTTGGCGCTGCTTTCGGCATGCGCGGTGATCGGCTGGTCCGGAACGGCCATGGCGCAGGACAGCGCCGATCCGGCAAAGGCGGACGAGACGATCGTCGTCAACGGCACGCGGGCGCTTTCGGGCACCAAGACGGACACGCCGGTGACGGAAATCCCGCAGTCGATCAGCGTGATCACTTCGGAGCAGTTCCAGGACCGCGCCGCGGTCAACCTCCAGGATGTCATCCGCTACAGCGCGGGTGCCACGCCCGAGCTCAACGGCGTCGATACCCGCGGCGACTTCCTCGCGGTGCGCGGCACGGGTGCCGAGCAGTATCTCGACGGCCTCAACCGCATGCCCGGCTTCATCTATGGCGGACGGCTCGAGATATTCACCGTCGAGCGCGCCGAGTTGCTACGCGGCCCTTCGTCGACGCTGTACGGCGGCGGCGGCGCGGGCGGCATCCTGAACTCGATCAGCAAGCGCCCGCAGGAAGTGTTCGGCGGCGAGATCGGCATCACCTATGGCACCGACGACTATAAGCAGATCCAGGCCGACATCACCGGCCCGATCGTCGACGGCGTCTCGGCGCGCCTGGTCGGCCTGTACCGTGACGCGGAACTGCAGCAGAAGGGGCAGAAGAACGATCGCATCGTCGTCATGCCGTCGGTCACGCTCAAGCCGGGGCCGGATACCGAAGTGACCTTCATCGGCCTGTATCAGCGCGATCATCTGGGCAGCCAGACCTATCTGCCGACCAGCAAGACGGTCGACGGCAGCGGCGCCACGAAGATATCTGACGACTTCTACCTGGGCGAGCCGGACTTCAACCATACGCTTGCCAGCCACTATGCGCTGTCGGTGCTGGTGACGCACCGTTTCGGGGACCATCTTACCTTCAGCAGCCGCAACCGTGCGTTCGAGCAGGATACGGATTACCAGGAAGTGTTCGGCTTTACCGGCTTCGGCGGCGCCTATGCCGATGCGGGCCGCACGATCGCCAACCGCGCCTGGTATCTGAACCGCGCGAAATACTCCGGGTTCAACAGCGACAACAACCTCGTGCTGGACTTCGCCACCGGGCCGCTGGAGCACCAGATCCTCGCTGGCTTCGACTATACCGCGTTTCGCGAGGACAAGCAGGAAGGATTTGGTGCGGCGCCCGGGCTCAACCTCTATGCGCCGGTCTACGGCGTGCCGTTCGCCTATGGCGTGGGCTGGACGACCGACACCAAGAATTCGCAGACCGGCTTCTATTTCCAGGACCAGATCCGCGCCTGGGACCGCGTCTCGCTCGTGTTCGGCGCGCGGCACGACAATGTGCAGTCGAACGTGAACAATACGCAGCTGGCACCCAACCAAGCGTGGACGTTCCGCGCCGGCATCATCGCCGATGTGGTCAAGGGCGTGTCGCCCTATTTCAACTATTCGGAATCGTTCCTGCCGGTGTTCGGTTCCAACTTCTTCGGCGTGGCCTATGTCCCGCGGACCGGCCGCCAGTACGAGGCGGGCATCAAGTTCCAGCCTATGAAGCGCATGCTGTTCACGGTTGCGGCCTATGACATCAAGGAACAGAATGTCCTGATCGCCGATCCGAACGAGCTGCAGAACTTCATCCAGGGCGGCTCGACCGGTTCGCGCGGCGTCGAGGCCGAAGCCAATATCAACCTGCCGGGCAATTTCGACCTGACGGCGTCGTACAGCTACACCCGCGCCCAGTATCTGAAGGTCGATGGCCGCCAGCGTGGCGATCGTCGCGAGAACCTGCCCGAGCACCAGGCATCGGTCTGGGCATCGAAGCGCTTCGACCTGGGCGGCGACCTCGGCTTCAAGCTCGGCGGCGGCGTGCGCTATCAGAGCGACAAGGTCAGCTTCGACCAGCTCTATCGGATCGATCCAGTGACGCTGGTCGATGCGATGGCCGAGCTGAGCTATGGCAAATGGTCGCTGTCGGTGAACGGGTCCAACATCTTCAACGAGCGAGTCTACACCAACTGCAGCTATGAGGCCGGCACCGTCAACGAGGGCTATTGCTACCTCGGCAAGGACCGCACGGTCCTCGCCACGCTGCGCCGCCGCTTCTAACGTCCCTGCGGGGCCGGGGGACTGTCCTCCGGCCCCCGGTTCTCATGCTTTCACAGGATTGAACGCCCATGCTCGCCCTCCGTCTCGCGACCGCCGGGTTGCTCCTCGCCGCCACTGCCAACAGCGCGCCGCCGCTGGCGGCGCCCGAGGCAGCTGACCTGATCCTCACCAATGGCCGGGTCTACACGGTCGAGGACGGCAAGCCCTGGGCCGAGGCAGTGGCGATCAAGGATGGGCGCATCCTCGCCGTCGGCACCAAAGCCGAAATCGCGCGGCGCAAGGGCGCGAAGACTGAGGTGGTGGACCTGCACGGCCGTTTCCTGATGCCCGCGTTCGGCGACGCGCACGCGCATCCGATCTTCGGCGGGATGAGCCATGCCCGCTGCTCGCTCCACGCCGGCAAGACGCTGGACGATTACCGCAAGATCATCGCCGATTGCGTCGCCAAGACGCCGGGCACCGGCACGATCTTCGGCTCGGGCTTCAACCAGACCCTGTTCCCGCCCAACGGCATCCCCAACAAGCAGCTGCTCGACGAGATCTCGAAGGATCGTCCGCTGATCTTCGAGTCCGACGGGCACACGCTCTGGGTGAATTCCAAGGCGCTCGAACTCGCCAAGATCACCAAGGACACGCCCGATCCCAAGAACGGGACGATCGACCGCGATCCCAAGACGGGCGAGCCGGTCGGCGGGCTTGAGGAATCGGCGATGGCACTGGTGGACTCGCTGGTCCCGCCGCCCACCGACAAGGATCTGCAGGGCGCGATCAGCTACACCGTGAAGTTCTTCAACTCGATGGGCATCACCTCGTGGCACGATGCCGCGGTCGAGTGGGACAACGGCGGCACCAGCCGTGCGATCGAAGCGTACAAGGCCGTCAAGGATCGTGGCGAACTGACCATGCACACTGCGATGGACCTGCGCTGGAACAATGATCGCGGGTTCGAGCAGATGGCCGACATCCTCAAGCTATCCGCCCGCGCGAAGGAGATCGGCCTCACTGCGAACGGCGTGAAGTTCTTCATCGATGGCGTCATCCCGCAGCAGACCGCTGCGATGCTCGCGCCGTATGAAGGCACGGACGTGAAGGGCGCGACCCAGATCAAGCTGGAGACGCTCTCCGAGGCAGTCACCGCGCTCGATGCCAAGGGCATGCAATCGCATTTCCACACGATCGGCGACGCGGCGGTGCGCGAGGCGCTCGACGCCGTCGCCGCGGCGCGGGCCAAGGACGGCACGACCGACACGCGGCCGATGATGTCGCACATGAACGTGATCGATCCCGCAGACCAGCCGCGCTTCGCCAAGCTTGGCGTCACGGCGGTCTTCCAGCCGCTCTGGGCCTGCAACGAGGCCTATATGGCACTGACCATCGAGCGGATCGGACCGGTGCGCTCGACCTATATCTACCCCTCGGGCAGCATCCTTCGCGCCGGCGGGCGGCTTGCGTATGGCGCCGATTGGTCTGTCGCGTCGGCGAATCCGTTCGAAGGCATCGAAGTCGCGCTCACCCGCGTCGCGCCGGAGGGCAATTTGCCGCCGCTGGAGCCGAACGAAGCGATCACGCTGGCGCAGGCCCTGCGCGCCTACACGCTCAACGTCGCCTATGTGAACCATCTCGACAAGCAGACCGGCTCGATAGCGGCCGGCAAGAGCGCCGACCTGATCGTTCTCGACCAGGACTTGTTCAAGATCCCCGCACGGCGAATCCACGCGACCAAGGTGTTGCTCACGCTGTTCCAGGGGCGCGCTGTGCACGGTAACCTGGCGGGCGTCGGCAGGTAGTCACCTGATTCTGGCACGTACGGCCGGCCCTGTGGCATGGCATGAGCTTGAGAAGATGTGGGGGAGAGGCGCATGCTGAGCCGCAGGGATTTCATCGGCCAGAGCGCCGCACTGGCGCTGGCGGGACCGGCGCTCGCCGGCGAACGCGGGCTCGATCTGGCTTATATCAACGCCAGGCTGTGGAGCGGCGAGGGCGGCGGCGCGCCGCTTTCCTCGGTCGGGATCGCCGGTGATCGCATTGCCGCAATCGGCCAGGCGGCGGTGAAGGCACGCACTACCCGCGCAACGCGGATCGTCGATCTCCAGGGCGCCTTCCTGATGCCTGCCTTCACCGATAACCACACCCATTTCCTGAAAGGTGCGCGCCAGCTCAGCCAGCCGGTGCTGCTGGATTCGAAGGATCGCGCCGACTTCGCCGCCCGCCTTGGCGCCGCGGCAAAGGCCCGGCCCGGCAGATGGATCCTGGGCGGTGCCTGGGACGAGCAGCGCCTGGGCGGCGCGCTGCCCACGCGGGAATGGATCGACGCGACGACCGGCGACACTCCCGTCGCGATACCGCGCACCGATCTCCACATGTTCCTGCTCAACACTGCTGCGATCCGCGCCGCGGGGATCACCCGCGATACGCCCGATCCCGCCGGTGGCGTGATCGGCCGCGATGCCAGGGGCGAGCCCAACGGCATCTTCAAGGACAATGCCAACGCGCTGTGGCAGCGCGCCGTGCCGCCGGCGACCGATGCCGAGAATGAGGAAGCGCTGCGTGCCGGCATCGTCCACGCGCACCGCAACGGCTTCGCCCAGGTCCATATCCCGGAGATCGAATGGGAGACGCATGGCAGCCTGAAGCGCCTGCGCGCCAAGGGTGAGCCGGGCCTGCGCTTCTATTCCTTCGTGCCGATCCAGGATTGGGAGAAGATGGCCGCGATCGTCCGCGAGGAGGGACGCGGCGACGATTGGCTGCGCTGGGGCGGGGTAAAGGGGCTGGCCGACGGCTCGCTAGGCTCACGTACGGCGCTGTTTTGGGAACCCTACACCGATGCGCCAGGCCAGCGCGGCGTGCGCGTCATCAACCTGGACGACCTGCGCCGCTTCATCCTCGGCGCGGACAAGGCCGGGCTCCATGTCGCCTGCCATGCCATCGGCGACGAGGCGAATGACGATGTGCTGGACATCATGGCCGATGTCGCGCGAATCAACGGCCCGCGCGACCGGCGCTTCCGGATCGAACACGCCCAGCATTGCCGCCCGGCCACGATCTCGCGCTTCGCCAGGCAAAAGGTGATCGCCTCGGTGCAGCCCTTCCACGCGATCGACGACGGCCGCTGGGCGGTCCAGCGGATCGGGGAGAAGCGCCTGAACGGCACCTATGCCTTCAAGTCCTTCTTCGACAGCGGCGCGACAGTCACCTTCGGATCGGACTATCCGGTGGGCCCGCTCGATGCGCTGGAGGGCATCTATGCGGCGCTCACCCGCGAGACGATCGACGGCGCCAATCCGAGTGGCTGGCTGCCCGATCAGAAGGTCACGTTGCTCCAGTCGCTCCGCGCCTATACCCGCGCCAATGCCTATGCCGGGTTCCAGGAAGACCGGCTGGGGCTGATCCGCCCGGGCTTCCTCGCCGATCTGACCATTCTCGACGCGGATTTGTTCGCGACGAAGCCCGACGACATTCCCAAGGTGAAGGTGCTCCGCACGATCGTCGGCGGCCGCGAACGGTTCGGCCCCGATGCTGCCTGACCTGGACAACCCGGCGGCCGGTGCCGCGCAGAACTCGCCGGAGGCAACACGATGAGCCGCTTCGCGCCCCGCCAGCCTGGCGATGTCGCCGAGATGATCCACGAGGAGGTGCTCGGCCTGGTCACCACGCATGACGCACAGGGCTTCATCACCACTCCGC
This sequence comes from Sphingomonas sp. GW821-FHT12D09, assembly GCF_058807215.1. Lineage (NCBI taxonomy): Bacteria > Pseudomonadati > Pseudomonadota > Alphaproteobacteria > Sphingomonadales > Sphingomonadaceae > Sphingomonas > Sphingomonas sp. GW821-FHT12D09. Next base: position 355,016 of record NZ_JBXAQL010000005.1, read on the forward strand.
TGCCTTTGCTCCCCGAGTTGGACGCGGCGGGCGAGGTCGTCGCGCTGATCGGACATTTCGCCACCGCCAATCCGCATGTCGCGCGCGTTCGAGCGACGCCGCGTGCGCAGATCAGCTTCTTCGGCCCGCACGGCTATATCTCGCCCGCGATGGTGTCCAAGCCCGATTGGGCGCCGACCTGGAACTATCGCCTGGCGCAGTTCGAGGTGGATATCGATTTCCGGCCGGGCACCGAGGATGCGGCGATCCGTGCGCTGGCCGAAGCGCTCGAGGGCGATAGCTGGACGGTCGAGCGAATGGGGCCGCGCTACACGCAGCTGGCCGCACATGTCGTCGCTTTCCGGGCCGCGGTGGTGCGCTCGAGCGCGCGCTTCAAGCTTGGCCAGGACGAGAGTGATACATCGTTCGGCGAGATAATCGACGCGCTAGGGGATACCCCGCTGACCCGGGCGATGCGCGCGCAGCGCGGCTGAACGGGCGGCGGGAAGAAATGGGGGAGCGGCCAGGGCCACTCCCCCCTATGCATCACTTCAGGTTGATGCGGAAGCCGACGCGGAACTGGCGTCCAAGCATGTCCGAATAGGTGCTGTTCGCGGCGAGGCCGGTCTCCGGCACCAGCAGCGGCCAGCGGTTGAACAGGTTGGTCACGTTGACGAAGAACTGCGCCTGGTTGTTACCGAAGGGCACCGTCTGGGTCAGGTTGAGATCGACGTAGAACAGCCCCGAGACATGGTTGTTGTCATAGGTCTGATAGACCGACGTCGTGCTCGTCGCAGGGCAGCTGGTGGTGCACTCGATGCCGTTGGCGACATATTTGCCCGAGCTGATGCCGCGGCCAGTGACCGTGGCCGAGAAGGTCTGGGTCTCATAGGTCGCGCTGCCGCGGAAGATCCAGGTCGGCGTGCTGCCCTGGCCGCCATTCGCACCGACGGTGTTGATCGCGACGGTGCCGGCGATGCCGGTGTCGGACAGGTTCTCGATATAGCGCGTCGCGATGCCCTTCAGCGTGAAGCTGTCCGAGCCGATCGGCAGGCGATAGGCCATGTCGAAATCGATGCCGCGCACCAGCTTGCGCACGAAATTGAACGGCTGGCTGCGGATCAGCAGGTACGGCGCGCCCGGCGTGGAGCGGGCCGGATCATTGGTGATCGCGGCGCAATATTCCGTCACGCCATCGGCGCAGCGGTTGACGATCTCCTGGGCGCTGATCGAGTCGATCGCATCGTCGAGGTTGATGCGGAAATAGTCGGCCGACGCGGAGAAGCCCGGCAGGAAGCGCGGCGAGACCACGGCGCCGATATTCCACGAATTGGCGATTTCCGGCCGCAGGTTGGGGTTGCCCGTGGTCAGGCCCGAATAGCCATAGGTCTGCGGGCCGTTCGCGGGATTGGTTGCCGAATAGTTCGGGTTACGCACCGAGTCGCTGTTGGCGGTACCGGCCTGGTAGAGCTCGTTGAGGTTGGGCGCCCGGATATCGCGCGAGCGCGTCACGCGGAAGCGGATATCCGGGATCGGCGCCCAGGTCGCACCCAGCTTCCAGGTGGTGACATAGCCCGCATTGGAATAGTCGGTGGCGCGGACCGCACCGTTGAACTCCAGGCCGAAGCCCAGCGGCACCACGGTTTCGAGATAGGCTTCCTTGACGCTGTACTCGCCGGTGAAGGGCAGATAGTTGCCGACCGACCAGGCATTGGAAGTGGTACCGTTGGGATTGATGGTCGGCTGGTACTGCTTCGGCACGGTGCCGCGGATCTTCTCCTTGCGGACCTCGCCGCCAAAGGCGACGCTGACATCACCCGCCCAGGTGGCGAACGGCGTGACCGACCAGTTGGTGCCGGCGACGAACTGCTCCATCACCTGGTCGCGATACGGATCGCCCAGCACATATTTGATCGCGTCCGCGCTGGCGACGCCCACGCCCATGCGATTCAGCGGCACGCAGGCCGCATCGTCGTTGGTCGTGCTCGCATCGACATTGATCAGGCACTGGATCGAGCCGACCGCATAGCCGCGCGCATTGCCTGCCGGGGCATAGGCCGCGGCGGTGGCATTGTTCATGCGGGCGGTGTTCATGATGTTGCGGAGCTGCTCGCGCAGGTCCGAGCGGCCATATTGGGCATAGACGTCCCAGTGGCCGGGCTTGCCGAATGCGTCGAAATTGCCCTCGGCGCCGACGACGTAGCGCTGCACCTTGCGCTCATTGTCGATGCCGCGGAACGGCAGGTCGGCAGCGGTGGTCGCCAGCGTGACGCTGGTGACGCCGGCAAGCCGCGCCGCGCCGAGCGACTGCAGCGCGAAGGCGTTGCAGGTGATCGGAACGGGGACGGTGGTGCAGCCAGTGGTGTTGTAGGTGATGCCGGTCGACAGGTTCGGGCCGGCGTTGAAGAAGACCTTCTGCTTGTTGTACGATCCCTCGGCGAAGAGCTCGACACCGTCGGCGACTTCGAAGCTCAGCCGGCCGAAGACGCCCCAGCGGTCGTCCTTCGGCATCAGGCCGATACGGGTGCCGGAATCATTGACCTGCCACGACCCGTTCTGGGTGAGGCTCGGCGCGGAAGACCCGGCCGCCCGGGTGAACGCCGGCGAGGCGAACGTGCCATAGTCGAAGGTGTTCACCGCGCCGCCCTGGCCGAAATACAGGCCGCGCAGCGCGTTGACGGTGCCGCCGGCCGAAGCGGTGATCAGGCCGCCCGGCGTCGAGTTGGAGGCGCCGACATTGCGCAGCGAAGTGATGTAGCGGTTGTTCGTGGTGCCGGTCGTCGTGGCCGTGCTGCCCACCCAGGCCGGATTCTCGACCCGGACATAGCCGGTGTGGTTCCATTCGCGCTCGTTGCCGACCTCGTAGATGCCGTCCTGGTGCGCGATATTGGCGCTCAACAGGATGTGGCCGCGGCCGCCGGCGAACGACTTGCCGCCCGCGATGCTGCCCGAATAATTGCCGCCATCGCCGTAGTTGGTGATCCCGGAGTCCGCCTCGATCTTCAGCCCTTCGAGCTTCTTGTTGAGGACGAAGTTGACCACGCCAGCGACCGCGTCCGAACCATAGGCCGACGACGCGCCGCCGGTGACGATCTCGACACGTTCGACCAGCGCCTGCGGGATCGTGTTGATGTCGACCCAGCCATAGATGGTCGAGCCGACCGAGCGGCGGCCGTCGAGCAGGATCAGCGTGCGGCCCTCACCGAGGTTGCGCAGGCTGAGCGCGTTGATGCCGGCCGAGCCGTTCGACAGGTTGAGGCGCGAATTGGCCGGCTTGGTCGAACCGGCGAGCTGCGGCATCTGGTTGACGAAGTCCGCGATGTTGTTCGTAGGCGACGTGTTCTGGATGTCTTCCTGGGTCAGCACCGTGAGCGGCGTCGGGTTCTGGAAACCATCGCGGCGGATGCGCGAGCCGGTGACCAGGATCTGACCATCATCTGCGCTGGCGGCGGGCGGCTCCTGCGCCGGTGCGGCGGGCGCGGTCTGCGCCGATGCGGCGCTGGCGATCGCCAACATGCTGATGCTGGAGAGAAATGCGACTACGCGCTCGCGTCGACCAAGCTTCAACCGAACTGTCATAAGAATCCCCTAAGCACTAGACGAGCCGCCATTGGCGGAACTGGGCGTTCGTTTTTCCTGCGTCCCGGCCGCATGCGCATCTTGTGTGCGATGTCGTTCACGGAGCTGGTGCGAAGGTGCCGGTCGGCGACGAACAGCGTCAAGGCTTTAGGTGGGTCTATTGCTTGGGCAAGCCATAAGCGCAGCCTATGGGCCGAATTCCATAGCCCGGCCCTATGGACGGACCAGCGCTTGTCATAGGACGCGGTGCGCGGCCCGCCATTAGCCTGTATCCAATCGTTTTTCGGGAGACAGGTTCGATGTTCAACCGCCGCTCATTCTTGCTCGGCTCGGTTGCAGCGATCGCCCTGGCGCCGGTCGCCGGCCATGCGGCGCTGCTATCGGTGGTGCGTGATCTGGGCGCCGCGGGACCAAAGGCGCCGATCGAGATCCTCGACGATCCCTATGGCGTACCGCACATCCGCGCCGCCTCGATCCCCGACGCCTTTTTCGGCCAGGGTTATGTCGTCGCGCGCGACCGGCTGTTCCAGATCGACTTCGCGCACCGGCGCGAGATGGGGCGCATGGCGGAGGCGTTCGGCGCCGCGTTCGTGCCCCATGATGCGGCAGCGCGGCTGTTCCACTATCGCGGCGATCTCGAGAAGGAACTGGCGGACACGCCCGCGGATGTGGTGGCCTGCGCGCAGGCCTATGTGGCGGGTATCAACGCCCGGATCGACGAAGTGCTCGCCGACCGAACGCTGCTCCCGCTCGAATATCGCATCCTCGGCGTGACACCGCTGAAATGGGACCTGCGCGACATGATGCGCGCGCGCGAGGTCTCGGCGGGCAATGTCGGCGACGAGATCCGCCGCGCCCGGCTGGCGGCGTTGGGGTTGCTCGATCTCGATGCGGTCGTCGCGCCGTTGCGCCCGGCCTGGACGATGCACGTGCCCGAGGGTCTGGACGCAGCGTCGGTTTCAGACGCCGATCTTGGCGTGCTCAACCTCGGATCGCTGCCGTTCGGGTCGATCGTCCCGGATCCGCAGGGCGGCATCGCAGCGACTGCGATCGAGCGCGCCAATGCCGGCAGCAATGCCTGGACCGTCGGCCCGCAGCGGAGTGCCACGGGGCGGCCGATCCTCGCGAACGATCCGCATCTCGGCATCGGCGGCTTCGGACCGCGCCATGTCGCCCACCTCACCGCGCCTGGGCTCGACCTGATCGGGGGAGGGGCTCCGGGGCTGCCCGGGATCATGCAGGGCCATACCGACCGCTTCGCCTTTGGCCGCACCAACTTCCATATCGACCAGGAGGATTTGTTCATCCTCGAGCTCGATCCGGCGGACCCCGAGCGCTATCGCCATGAGGGTGGCTGGAAGCGGTTCGACCGGATCGATGTCGGCATCCCGGTGAAGGGCGGCACGACCGCAGCCGCGACGCTGCGCCATGCGGTGCAAGGCGCAGTGGTCTCGCACGATCCGGCCCGCCGTCGCGCCACCGTGCTAGCTTCGGTCGGTATGCAGCCTGGTGCGAGCGGTGTCTTCGCGATGATCGCCATCAACCTCGCCCGAGACTGGGCGGGGCTGCAACGCGATGCCTTCCGGCTCCACCCGTCGCCAACCAACCTCCATTATGCCGATATCGACGGCAATCATGGCTGGCAGGCGATCGGCTATGTGCCGGTCCGAAAAAAGGGCGACGGCCTGTTGCCCGTGCCCGGCGACGGTCGCTATGACTGGACCGGGATACGCGACTTTCGCGCACTTCCCAGTGCGTTCAATCCGGCCAAGGGCTGGTTCGCCTCGGCCAACCAGAACAACCTTCCCGCCGGCTGGCCGCGCAACAAGATCCCGGCCTTCTCGTTCCGCGATCCCTATCGCTATGAACGCATCGCCGATGTGCTTTCCACGCAGCCGAAGCACAGCCTGGCGGACAGCGTCGCGCTCCAGCACGACACGCTGTCCACGCCCGCGAAGCAGCTGCTGGGACTGCTTCCCACACACGGCTCGCCCGATGCCGAGCGCGCGCTGGGCCTGTTGCGGAGCTGGGATGCTCGGATCGCGCCCGATAGCGGCGCGGCGGCGCTGTACGAGATGCTGTGGCGCGAACTGGGCACGCGGATGCGCGCAGCGATCGTGCCCGATCGGGCGCGCGGGCTCGTCGACGGCATCGCGCCGTCGGTGCTGCTCGACCTCCTCGCCAAGCCCGACACACGCCTTGGCGCCAACCCCCAGGCTGCACGCGACGCATTGTTCGGCGCCGCACTCGCCGCCGCCTGGAAGACCGCACAGGAGCTGATGGGACCGGAGCCCGCCGCCTGGCGCTGGGCGACGTTGCACAAGGTGCGTATCGCGCACCCGCTCGCGCGCATCCCCGCGATCGCGGCTGCCTTTCCCGCGATCGAAGGCGAAGGCTCTGGCGGCGATTCCTACACCGTGATGGCGCGCTGGCTACGCGGCTGGGCGGTGAGCGGCGGGGCGAGCTATCTTCAGGTGATCGATGTCGGCGCCTGGGACAATTCGCTGATGCTGAACTTCCCCGGCCAGTCGAACGACCCGCGCTCGCCGCATTATCGCGATGGCTATGGCCCGTGGATCGCGGGCAGGATGCAGCCGATGCTGTTCAGCCGCGCCGCGGTCGATGCCCATGTCGTGAGCAAGACCACGCTTCGCCCGCACGGGGATTGAGCTTCCGGACGGGCGCCCATAGTCTGTCGGCATGTCCGCTATACTCAGTGCCGCCACGGCCTTCCTGCGGACGCGCTGGCTCGCCGGCCGGCTCAAGACACCTGACGATGTCCGACGCTGGCAGGCCAAGGGACTCGACGCCTGGCTGGCAACCGCCGTCCCGGCGGTCGGCGCGTTCGCCGGATCGGCGGCCTCGCGCCTGGAAGACTTGCCGCCGATCGACAAGGCGACCCTGATCGCCAATTTCGCCGCGTATAATCGCCCCGGCATCACCGCTGCGGAAGTACGCGCGGCGATCGATGCCGGGGAAGATCGTGTGCGCGGCTATCCGATCGGGCAGAGCACCGGGACCAGTGGCAACCGCGGTTACTACGTCATAAGTGACACCGAGCGCTTCGTCTGGCTGGGCACGATCCTCGCCAAGGCGCTGCCGGATGCCCTGTGGCGTCGTCACCGTGTCGCGCTCGCCTTGCCCGGCTTCTCGACGCTCTATCGCTCGGCGGAGCGCGGGCGGCGGATCGCGCTGCGCTTCTTCAATCTCGGGCTCGGTGTTGACGCCTGGGCCGACGAGCTCGCCGCCTTCGCGCCCGATACGATCGTCGCGCCGCCCAAGGTGCTGCGCCGACTGGCCGAGAGCGGCAGGCTGCCTGCGCGGCATATCTTCAGCGGTGCCGAAGTCCTCGACCCGCTGGATCGTGCGGTGATCGAGGCCGCGACGGGCGCCAGAGTGCGCGAGATCTACATGGCGACCGAAGGCCTGTTCGGCGTCTCCTGCCCGCACGGTACGCTGCATCTGGCGGAGGATGCAGTGAAGTTCGAATGGCAGCCATCGGGCGATAGCGGGCTGGTGATGCCATTGATCACCGATTTCACCCGCCGCACCCAGATCATGGCGCGCTATCGGATGAACGACCTGCTCGCCCTGTCGGATCAGAACTGCCGTTGCGGATCGCCGCTGCAGGCGGTCGCACGGATCGAAGGGCGGCAGGACGATGTGTTCGAACTGCGCGACGCCGGCGGCCAGTGGCGCATGATCACGCCTGATGTGCTGCGCAATGCGGTCATCGATGCCGATCGGGCGATTACCGATTTTCGTATCGTGCAGACGGGAGCGGGCGAGATCACCATCGCGATCGACCCGGCACTGCCGCCGGAAAGCGACGTGCGGGTGGTCGCGTCGATGGAAGCGCTGTTCGATCGCGTCGGCGTGGTGCCGCCCACCGTCGGCGTCACGCGCGGGCTGACGGTCGATTTCGACCGCAAGCTGCGCCGCGTCCGTCGCGAATGGCGTCAGAGGTAGAGGGTCGTCACGCGCTGTTCGACCGGCTGGGGCCTCCCATTTGCCAGCCGCCACACGGTCGGCCCGATCAGGTCCGCCGGGCCGATCGCGAAATCGACTGCGCCCCAATCCTTCAGTGCCTCGACCTGGTCGGCCAGCACCCGCTGGTCCTGGCGCAGCAGCGGCAGGTTGAATGCCTTGAGTACCCAGCGCTTGAGCCAGGCGGGCGAGATGCCCTTGCGGGTGGCGAACAGTGCATAGGGGCGCACCAGGTCCTTGTCCTCGGGCACGAAGATCGCGGTCAGCGATACGGTCAGGCCGCGTTCGGTGTGAAACTCCAGCTGGCCGGTGGTCGGTGGGAAATAGCGCCCGATCGACATCGTCCGCTTGCCTTCAAGCAGGCGCGGCATGATTCCTTGGGCGCGAGCATTCTCGTGATAGATCGCCTCGGCGCCATCGGGACCCAGCGACACCTCGACCCGCATCGCCCGGCGCGCCCTGCCGCGCAGGAACCAGGGGTGGACGTAATGCGGATGCGAGGCATCGAGCATGTTCTCGAGCCCGTCGAGCAACCGCATCCGGCTGGGCGCCACCAGCCAGCGGAAATGATCGAGCGTCGGATCGTCGAGCAGGGCGGGCAGGCGGGGGAAGGGGGGAGGCGTCTCGGCGAGGCAGGTCCAGACCAGCCCGGCACGGACTTCGACCGGCAGCGCGCGCACGGCGACTGCAGGAACCTCGTCCGATCCGGGCACCTCGACGCAGCGGCCGTCCGCATCGAAGCGCCAGCCATGATAAGGGCAGGTAATCGTCCCGGCGCGCACGCAGCCATCGGACAACCTGAGGGCGCGATGCGGGCAGCGGTCGAGCATCGCGACCGGCCTGCCGTCGCTCAGGAACAGCACGATCGGCGTTCCCATCAGGCGCCGCGCCACCGGCTTCCTGCCTATCGCATCGAGCGCCGCCAGCGGGTGCCAGCCTTGCGCGATCGCGATCGGCCATGCGTCGCTCATAACCCGCGCCTCTTCATCATCGGGACTGCCAGCCGGTCGAGCACCAAGGCCATTAAGCCGAGGACGACGCGCCTGCGCCAGGGCAAGTGGCCGGCGGCAATCGCCATATATTCGATCACGCCGGTCGCGCCGCGGTTTCGCTTGAACTGCGCCGCGCCGGCCGAGCCGTTGAGCCGCACGCCGCGCTTTTCCGCCATCGTCGTGAACAGCAAAGTGGCGATGCGATACAGGCCCTCGGCCTGAGGACGCGTGGTGTCGTAGCCGACCACCGGCGGCGTCAGCACATCGCCGCGGATCAGCGAACCCGCCACGGCCAGCAACTTGCCGTCCGCATCGCGCGCGCCGCGATAATGCAATGCGCCGGTGCGCTGGGTCATCAGCACATATTGGGGAGAGAAAACCGGGTTGAGCGGCGAATATTTGCCGACATAGAGCTGATGGTAGAGTTCGGCGATCCGCGCTGTGTCAGCCTCGGTCATCATGGCGAATTCGTCAATCTCCAGGCCGCTGCGGGCGAGCAGCTTCATGTCGTCGCGGGTGTCGCGCCTCCGCCGCCAGTCCTTTTCCAGGTCGCCGGTAACCCAGATTTGTCGGCTCGCGAGCAATCGCCACCCATCGTTTCGCGCCGCATCGAGCAGGGCCGGTGACGACCAGGAATCGACCGAGCGGATCGCGATAGCGTGGTCGGGAAATTGATTGGCTAGGAATATGCGGATCGCGGGGAGATCCTCGCCCCGCCAATCGCCGTGGAGATTGGTCGATAGCAGCCAGTTATCGACATGGACGACGCGGTTGATCTGGCTCCGGCGCAGCATGCCGTCCGCGGCGGCGATCAGCACGCGCAGTACCGGTCGCAACCAGCCGGTATCGACGAGGTCGAGCTCGGCGCGGGCGTAGAGAATATAGGCACTGTGCGGCAGGCAGACATAGCTGCCACCCAACTCGCCATCATTGACCGTCACCGGATAGACGCGATCGCCGGACCTGAGCGCCAGCCAGCGTGTCGTCACATTTGGTATCATTGCAGTTGCGCCGGCGTTGGCGATGCCCTCGATATAGCCACGGCAATCGCAAGTGTCCGGCCAAGCACCGGCTGGCGGATCGCGCGGATCGAACAGCATCATGCGATCGGCTCGCCATTCCATTCAATGTCGTCGGTGGTCGCGCCGGCCGCGCTGCGTCGCGACGCCAGCGCGCGCGCTGCGAAGCGCCCCGCGTCGAGCATCGCGCCGATGGTCGGACGGCGGTCGCCCTGCCGTCCGACCACATCGCGCCCGCGCCCGATGTCGCGGACCAGCTCGCCGAGCCGCCCGCCCGCGAGCGCCGCGGGCACGCCCAGCATCGCCATCGCGGGGCCGAGATAGCGCAGGCCCTGGAATGCGTGCGTCTCGCCGTCGCCGAGTATCGCGCGGGCGAGTTCGGGCTGCGCGTCGAACAGGTGCAGCCCGCTGACGGCGCGGGGGTTGCACTCGATCGGCACCACCGCGCCGCCCGGCGTGACGATCAGGTCGAACGACAAATGCCCGGTGATCCCGTCCGCCGCGGCGATGGTGCATGCGATATCGATCGCGGCCGGGCAATCGACTGCCTCGAACGCATAGGCGGCCGCCTTGCCGTGGCGCCAAGTCGGGCGATACACGACCGAAGCGACCAGCCTCCCGGCGCGTGCGAACGACCATAGGCATAGTTCCTCGCCGGCGACAAAGCGCTGCGCCGCCCAGGCCTGGGCCGTTGTCGGTTCGATCGCGGCGAGCTGCGCCTCGGTCGGGCGGATCAGCGTGTGGGTTGCGAAGCGCGAGAATTCGGGCTTGAGCACCAGCTCGACCGCTGTGACCGGCAAGGCGTCGAGCGCGGCAAGGCTTTCGATCCGCCAGGTCTCGGGAGCGGCGATTCCCAAGGCCCGGGCATGATCGGCGAACGCGATCTTCGAATGCAGAGTGCGGAGCGTACCAAGAGATGGCGCCAGCACGCGGTCGCCAAAGCCGGCTGCAGCGACATAGAATACTTCCTCGCAGGTCGGGATGATCGCGATCGGATCGAGCCTGGCGACCAGCTCGCGCAAGCCCGCTTCGAAGCCTGGGAAATCGCTTCGAGGTGACGGCAACTTGTGCGTCGCTGCCACGGTGCGCGACAGCTTCGCCGCCCAGCCAGGCACGGAGTCAGCCATATGGACGCCATGCCCCGCCGCTGCGAAGGATCGCGCCAGGTCGACCGCGACCGGCGCGCGCGCACCGGTGATGAGCACATCGCTCATACCTCAGCTTCGGCGGCGCGTTCGGGGCAGTGCGCCGGGGTCAGCCGGATCGCGGGGTTGCGCCGCCAAAGCGCGTGCAATTTTGCCAGGGTGCCTTCAACGCGCTTGGCGTGGCCGAGCAGGCTGCTCGTGAGCCGGGGTGGCGGCATGTTGCGACGGATCGCGTCGCTCGACCACGCTGCGTCCGCGACGAGGAAATGCTCGCCGTGCGCGGCATCTGCGACGACCATACCCCAATGGCCGGGGCAATGGCCGGGCAGCTCCACGGCGAGCAGGCTGCCGTCTCCCAGAATGTCGGCGCCTTCGATAAAGGGCTGCATTGCGTTCGGCAGGGTGCTGCGCGGCGCATCCTCGAAGAAGCGTGCGCGCACCGCGATGTCGGCAGGGAGCAGTGCGGGCAGCACGCCACCGAGCAACGCCTTGATCCGCCCGCTCGAACAAGCCGCGTCCAGCCCGGCCCGCGCGCAATGGATCGCCGCGTTCGGAAAGGCATGCGCCCCAGCGATGTGGTCGGCGTGGAAATGCGACAGGATCAGGTGGCGGATGTCGGCGGGCGCAAAACCGAAGCGCTGCAGCTGGCTCGCGACGTCGGCACCCGGCGCCAGCGTCGCCGGGGTCAGCCAGCGGTAGAAGCGTTCGGGGAAGGGGCGGGTCGCGGCGAAGAACGCCGGGTCGTAGCCCGTATCGAACAGAATCGGGCCTTCGACCGGATGGACGATCAACACGGAAAGTGCAGGAAAGATCGCCGGGCGCCAGCTGCCGTCGCGGATCGTCGCGCGCTGCGGGTGGACGCAGTGCCCGGCGCGGATCAGGTTGACGGCAACTTCACGCATCGATCCGCTCCCGCAAGGCATGCGCGATCATGTCCTCGATGCGATGGCGCGGCGCCCAGTCGAGCAGATTGCGCGCGCGTTCGAGCCGCATGGTCTGCGAGAAGCCGAAGGTCATGACGCTGTAGCGCGTTACCGGCGGCTCGGGTCTGCCAGGAAGGAGTGCGGCAACCCGCTCCATCGCGCTTGCCATCGCCATGGCGAGCGCGGTCGGCACCGCGACGAACCTGGGAGCCCGTCCGATCCGCGCGAACAGCAGGCCGAGCAGTTCGCGTACCGGGCGCGGATCCCCGCCCGATATGTTGATCGCCTGGCCACCTGCCGCTGCAAGGTGTCGGTCGGCGGCAACGAACGCGGCCGCGGCGTCGCGCACATCGGTCGGCTCGATCAACGCGCCGCCACCGCCCGGCAGCGGAAACCGGCCGCCCCGGGCCGCACGCAGGACGCGCGGCAGGAGCACGCTGTCGTTCGGTCCGACGATCGCACGCGGCCGGATCGCTACGGTGCGGAAACCCGGTCCGTCGGCGGCGAGAACCCGTTGTTCGGCGGCATATTTGGTCGAGGCATAGGCGTTGGCGAAACGCGTCGCGACGGGGCTGTGTTCGGTCAATCCAATGCGATCGCGCGGTTCGGCATAGATCGAGGGTGTGGAGGCATAGACTAGCCCCTCGCACCCCGCCGCGCGCGCCGTTGCCAGCAGGCGTTCGGTCGCATCGATGTTGATCGCCGTGAAAGCGGCGGCCGATCCCCAGGGCGAGGACAGGGCCGCAAGATGGAACACGACATCCACGCCAGAGACCAACGGGCCGAGCATATCGGTGGTCAGGTCGGCTGAGACAAATTCGGTCTGTAATTCCGCCCCGATTGCGGCATCGCGCCCGCTTGCCCGCACTCGATATCCGGCGGCGAGCAACTGCGCGACCAGTTCGCGTCCCAATCCTCCGGTCGCGCCGGTCACGAGCGCCAGGCGGGTCACCAGCGGATCACCGCGCCGCCCAGTGAAACGCCTGCCGAGGTGCCGATCAGCAGGGTGTGGCTGTCCGGCGTGATCAGGCCGCGCTCCCGTGCCACATGGAGCGCGTGCGGCATGCCCGCCGCGATCTGGTTGCCATGGTCGCGAAAGATGTCGAGCGTCTTGGCATGGCCGTCTGGCACCGAGCGCTTGAGGTGCTCGATCGCGGCCGCGCTTGCCTGGTGCGGTACGATCGTGTCGATCATGTCCATCGCGACGCCGCTTTCCGCGAGCAGGTCACGCAGGAAGCGCGGAAACCGCTTGGCGGTCGCCGCGAACAGGGCAGGGCCGTCCATTCGGAACTTCGCCACCGCCAGAAAGGCATCGATATCCTCCTCGGGGCGCATCCGGGTGCCACCCGATTCCAGCCGGCACAGCCCCGCATCGTCGCCATAGGTGGCGAGCCGACACGCGAGCAGTCGGCTGGGGCCATCTGCTTCGATCGCCACTGCGGCGGCTCCGTCACCGAAGATCGCCGAGGATTCAGGTACATTGAAATCGAGTGCGGCGGAGGCGAGGTCTACCGATACGATCAGGCCGCGACGCCATTTGCCGACTGCCATGCCCGTCAAGAGCGTATCGAGCGCGACGACAAACGAAAGGCACGTCGCGTTGACGTCGAATGCGGAGATACCGCTGTTGCCGATGCCAAGCCGGCGCTGGATCAAGGGTGCGTTGCCGGGGATCGGTTGTTCCATCACGCCGCATGCGGAGATGATCACATCGAGATCGCCGCCATCCCAGTTCGCCGCGGCCAGCGCAGCCGATCCCGCAGCCGCGCCGAGCGACGAACTGGTTTCATCACCGCGCGCCCAATAGCGAGTCGCGATGGCGAAATTCGACTCGGTCCAGCCTGCATCGCGACCGACCCGCCGGTCGATCTCCGTCGATGGAACGGCGGTGCGGGGCAGGGCGATGCCGCTGCCCGCCAGTCGAAATCCGATGCCGCGAGTCGGGTTCATAGCATGATATTGAACACCGTTCATTTACTTGTAAAGGCCGGTCGCCCGATCGCTTCGAGTATGCGGGTGTAGGCAGTGTCAAGCGGCGTGGTTTCGCCAAGCAGCGCGAAGGTGCCGTTGAGCGTGAAGAAGCAATGCCCATGCACCGTTGCAAGCAGGGAGCGGCTCAATGCATCCGCTTCATGCACACGTTCGGACGGTAGCGCGGCGGCGATCTCGTCACGCACGATACCGGTCAGCGAGCGGATATGGTCGAGATAATATTCGGGGGCTGCGACATCGTCGGGAAGGCGGTGATCGTACAGCGCCGTCCAGGCGTGGCGGTGGAGGATGGCGAATTCGAAATAGGCCTCTATCAGCATGCGCAGCCGATTCTCGGACACGCCTTTCAGCCGTGCTTCGACATGTGCCTGCCACTGCGCCAGCGTGCGCGCGTTGATCGCGACGATCAGCATGTCGTGGCTGCCGAACACATTGTAGACCGTGCCGATCGAATAGCCGATCCGCTTCGCCACCTCGCGCGCCGAAAACCGGGCAAAGCCGACTTCGGAGATTTGACGATGCCCCTCATGGACGATCATCGTCCGGAGCTCGTCCCGGGTATGATCGGACCGGCGCGCCACTGGCGCGGACCCTGCCATCCAGCTTTACACTGTTCAATAGAGTCGCGTCTCGCGCCGTCCCCGACCGACCGCGAAGCGCAAGGGCGCGAGAGTCCCGCAATGACGCGGTGAATGGTTAAGATTTACGTAGATTCCTGGGGTCGTGACACGCGGAGACAAGTTTCTGAAACGTCCATTCAAACAGGGATGTTGAATCCGGAGTAGAGGAAAATCGTTTACGGCCAGCGGCTTGCGTTCGCGAGATATTGGCCAGGGTAGAACGATATTTTTCCGGGGACTTCCAAGGTCATGGTTAATCGCAGCAAGGGCGCGCGCGCGTCCAAAATGGTGTCGGCGCGTGCGGGACGCGAGATGCTGCTGCGAAAGGCGTTGCTCGCCTCGACCGCGCTGATCGGGATCGCGCTGGCCGGAACGCCTGCCTTCGCCCAGAACTGCGTCTTCCTGCCCACCGAAGGAACGCCCACGCCGGATCCGTGCGAAGGCGGTGGCGGCGGTAGCGGAAGCCCGACGCCGACGCCGCCGCCCGCGCCATCGCCTTCGCCTTCGCCGAGCACCTATACGGTCAACACCGAGGCCGAGCTCACCGCGGCGATCAATGCAGCGAACGGCAATCCCGGCTCGACGATCGTCGTCGGATCGAACATCACGATCTTCAACCTGCTGCCCGTCGTCCTGGCCGCGACGAACTTCCAGAGCGCCGCGGGCAACACCTTCACGATCAGCGGCAACAACCAGTACCGGCTGTTCTTCGTCGATGCCGGCGTGGGCGCGGTGAACTTCACCGGGCTCGTGCTTGCCAATGGCAAGGCGCAGGGCGGCAATGGCGGCGTGGGCGGCGGCGCCGGCGGCATGGGCGCCGGCGGTGCGATCTTCGTCAACAGCGGCAACGTCACTGCGACCGACGTCTCGTTCAGCGGCAATGCGGCGGCGGGCGGCAACGGCGCCGCCCTGAACAGCAACGGCAGCGGTGGCGGCGGTGGTGGCGGCCTGGGCGGCTCGGGCGGCCAGGGCGGCAACGCGGGCGGCGGCGGCGGCGGCTATAGCGGCGGCGGCGGTGGCGGCGGCTCTCAGCTTTTCAACGGCAATCCCAACGGAACGCCTGCCGGCGCCGGCGGCAGCGGGCCCGGCGGCGGCGGTGGTTCTGGTAGTGCGAACGCCAATGGCACTGCCGGCACCAATGGCGGCCTTGGCGGCGCGCTCGAAACGCAAACCGGGGGCGCCACCGTCAACTATGGCGGCGGCGGCGGCGGCGGCGGTATACGTGGCGGAGCAGGCGGCAGCCATCAGGGCGGCGGCGGCGGCGGCGCGGGCTATACCGGCTTCGGCGGTACGGGCGGCAGCAACAACGCCGGCGGCACCAGTGGCGGCGTTGGCGGCGGCGGCGGCGGCAGCGCCGGCGCCGGCACAGGCGGCAATGGCGGCGACTTCGGCGGCGGCTACTACGCCTATAATGCCGGCAGCGGCGGCTATGGCGGCGGCGGCGCGGGCGGCTATGGCTACACCATCAGCGGCACTGGCACCGGAAATGGTGGCAATGGCGGCTTCGGCGGCGGCGGCGGTGCCGGCGGCGGCGCGACTGCGGGCGCCGGCGGCACGGGCGCGGGTTCGGGCAGCAGCACCATCGGCGGCGGCGGCCTGGGTGCCGGCGGTGCGGTGTTCGTGCGCAGCGGTTCCTTCACCATTTCGGGCAATACCAGCTTCAGCGGCGGATCGGCGACCGGCGGCACCGGCGGCGCCACCGGCGCGGTCGGCGACGGCGCGGCTGTCGGCACGGCGATGTTCCTGACCTCGGGCACCACCACCGGTTTCAACGTCACCGGCACCACGACGATCAGCGACACGATCGTCGATGATTCGTCGACCAGCTTGGTTGGCGTCGGCTATACCGCCGGCACCGGCGCCGGGGCGGCAGTTTCGCTGACGGGTGGCGGCACGCTCGTGCTTGCCGGTACCAACACCTATGCCGGTGGCACCACCGTCACCGGCAGCACGCTGCAGCTCGGCAACGGCGGAGCGACCGGCTCGGTCGCAGGCGCGATCAGCCTTGTCGGCGGCAGCCAGGTCCGCGTCAACCGCACCGGCACCGTCTCCAGCGCGATCACCGGCAGCGGCACGGTTCGTGTATCGTCGAACGCCACGTTGACCGGCGCGCTTTCGGTTTCGGGCGGCGTCGATGTCGATGCCGGCACCACCGCCAGCCTCGGCAGCGTCACTGCCGACGACACGACTTATGCCGCAGTGCGAATGGGCGCGGGCGCGACGCTGAATACCCAGGCGGGCGCCAGGGTCTATGGCCGCTGGGGGGCGTATAACAACGTAGGCGGCGCGGCGACGATCACCAACCTGGGCACGCTGTCCGGCCTGGTCGATGGCGTGAACCAGCAATCGGGCCTTCTCACGCTGACCAATTCGGGCGTAATCAGCGGGACTAACGCGACCGGCATCTTTATCGGCAGCGGCAGCGGCAGCGCCCAGACCGTAACCAACAATAGCGGCGGCGTGATCGCCGGTGCGGCGAACGGCATCCTTTCGGCCTCGGCCATCACCAACATCACCAATGCCGGCACGATCGGCAATGGGTCGGTCAGCGGCACGGCCTTCACCACCGGCGGCACGGGCTATGGCATCTGGATTTCCGGCACGGGCACGGGCACGATTATCAATAGTGGCTCGATCTATGCCGGATCCGCGGGCACCGGCGTGTACCTGGACAACGGCGGCACGGTAACCAACAGTGCCGGCGGGACGATCAGCAGCGGTGGTGCGGGCGTGGACGTGCGCGGCGCGGCCGGCACGGTCAGCAATTCCGGCACGATCACCGCGGGCAACGCCGCGGGAATCCTGCTCGCGACCGGCGGCACCGCGACCAATTATTCGACGATCAACGCTTCGGGCGCTGACAGCACTGGCCTGCGCAGTACCAATGGCGGCTCGACGCTCGACAATCGCGGTACGATCACCGCAAATATCGGCATCCGTAGCGACGCGGGCGGCAGCACGTTGAGCAACGCCGGCACGATCACCGCGACCAGCGTCGGCATCTATGCCGTCACCGGCACCACGACCCTCGTCAATTCGGGCACCGTCAATGGCTCCGTCGGCATTACGGTCAACGGCGGCGGCAGCATCACCAACACCGGTTCGCTGATCGGCGTCTCCTACGGCATCGCCTCTTCGGGCGCTGCGACGACGGTGACAAACAGCGGCACGATCTCGGGCAACTCGGGGGCGATCTCGCTTTCGATCTTCGACGACGTCGTCACGCTCAACAGCGGCTCGACCACGACCGGCTCGGTCAACCTGAGCAGCGGCAGCGACACGCTGAACGTGATGACCGGGGCGACCTTCGGGACGCTCAACGGCGGCTCCGGCACCGATACGCTGGCGCTTGGCGGCAGCACTGCGGGCACGATGAGTCTCGCGAACGTCACGGCGTTCGAGATCCTCAACAAGACCGGCACCGGCACCTGGACGCTGAGCGGCGCGTCCGCGAGCCCGACGATGGCGATCGCTGCCGGCAACGGCACCCCGAGCGGCACCTTGGTGTTCAGCGGCAGCGGGCTCACCGGCGCGATCAGCGTCAACGGCGCGATCATCCGCGCGACCAGCGCGGGCGCGTTTGGCACCGGCACGATCACTGCGATCGATCCGACGATCCAATATGGCGCGACCGGCACCTATTCGAACGCGATCGTCCTCGCCTCGGTCGATCCGGCCGGCGATCCCACGCGCATCCAGACCGATGCCGGCGTCACCGCGACGCTGACCGGCGCGATCACCCAGAGCGGCGTGCCTGCGCAGCCGCTGGTGTTCGACGGGCTCGGCACCACGATCCTGACCAACGGCGCCAACAATTATGCCGGGCTGACGACGATCAGCAACGGCACGGTGGTCCAGTACAACACGGCCTCCGCGCTAGGCAGCGGCGGTGCCCTGATCAATTCGGGCGCCGTGCTGCAACTCGACAACCAGACGGGCGGGGTGCTCTACACGGAAGGCGGCACCATCTCGGGCGCAGGCACGCTGCGCTTCACCGGTGCCGCGGGTTCTGTTTCCGCGATCGGCTTTGGCGGCAATGGCAACACCATTATCTCGATGGCCGCAGGTGGCTTGATCGACGTTCAGAGCGGCAGGGTGAACGGCAGTTCCTCCGCGCAGGGCTTCTGGACGGGCAACCTGGCGAGCCTGAATATCGCCAGCGGCGCGATCTTCGACACGGTCGAGGGCACTGTCCAGATCGATGCGCTCACTGGCTCGGGCACCCTCATGGGCGGCTTCTCCGGCACCCGGACGCTGACGCTTGGTGCCGCCAATGGCTCGGGCACTTTCAGCGGGTCGATCATCGACAGCACGGTCACCGCCGGTCGCATCCTCGCGATCACCAAGACCGGCACTGGCACGCAGACGCTGACGGGGACCAACACCTATACCGGCGCCACGACCATTTCGGGCGGCACGCTGGCCCTGAGCGGCACCGGCACGCTCGCATCGAGCGCGATCACCAACAACGCGACCTTCAGCATCGCCGGCCACACCGGCGCTGCCACGCTCCTCAGCATCGACGGCACCGGCGCGACCACGCTCGGCACGAACACGCTGATCGTGACCAATGCCAGCGGCACCTATGGCGGCAACATCACCGGCACCGGCGGCCTCACCAAGCAGGGCTCCGGCCTCTGGACGTTGACCGGGACCGGCAGCAGCTGGACCGGCGTTACGACTATCTCCGGCGGCACGCTGGCCGGTACGACCAGCTCGATCAGCGGCAGCTCGATCGTCGACAATGCGGCGCTGACCTACAACCAGAGCTTTGCCGGTACCTATAACGGCAACATCAGCGGCACGGGCCAGGTCAACATCAGCGGCACCGGCCGGGTGACGCTGGGCGGCAGCATCACCAACTCCGGGATAGTCCAGGTCAACGGCACCAATGCCGCGCTGACGTTCACCGGCTCGCGCGTGCCCACTCTCGGGATTGTCGGCGTTGGCGTAACCGGCGCTGGCGCGAATCTGACGGTCGCCTCGGGCGGATCGATCCAGGCCAGCAGCACCTATGGCGTCCTGCTTTCGGGCGCGGGCGCGTCGCTCGACAATCTCGGCACGATCTCCGGCACGGGCGCCGGCACCGGCAACGCGGTCTATGCCGCTGCATCGACCGGGGCACTGACGATCAACAACGGGTCGGTGTCGAACCACACCGCTTCGATCCTCGGCAGCAACGACGGCATATACCGCGCGGTGAACTCGACCGGCGCGCTCGCCGTCAACAACTATGCCTCGATCACCGGCGACCTTCGCAACGGCATCGAGAATCTGGCCGGCGCGGGTGCGCTGACCGTCAACAACTATGCCGGCGGCGTGATCGACGGGCAGGGCAACGTCACGCCCGGCACCGGCAGCGGCATCGCCAATACCGATGCGGCGCTGACTGTCGTCAACGCCGGCACGATCATGGGCCTCGATCAGGGCATCTATACCGGCGGTGCGCTCACCCTTACCAACAGCGGCATCATCGCCGGCCAGACCAATGGCATCTGGGCGCAGGCCGGAGCCACGATCACCAACAGCGGCACGATCGGCACCGGTACCGTATCGGGCGGCGTGTTCGGCACGATCGCCACGGGCGGCGCGGGCATCGCGCTGACCTTCGGCACGGTCACCAACAATAGCGGCGGGCTGATCACTTCGAACGCCAATGCCGGCGTCCGCTTCACCAACACCAACAACGGCATCGTCCAGCTGACCAACGCCAGCGGCGCGACGATCCGCGGCAACTCCGGCGTGGTCGCCACCGGGGGCATCACCTTCCCGGCCTCTATCACCAACAGCGGCACGATCGAGACGACCGGCACGGCTACGGGCCACGCCATCCAGCTCGCCAGCGGTGCAGTGACCAACAATGTCGGTGGTATCATCCGCCAGCAGAGCGGCTCGGGTCAGTACGCCGTCTATTCGACCGGCGCGTCGGCGCTCTACAATGACGGCATCATCTCGAGCGCATCGGCCGGCTCCAGCGCCGTCCGCTTCGATGGCAGCGCGTATGTGGTCAACACCGGCTCGATCACTACGACGGCCGGCTCCGCGATCGTCTTCAACGGCACCGGCAACACCGTCTTCAACTCGGGCGCGCTCAATGGCGCCACGATCGGCATCAACGCCAATTCCGGCCCGACCACGATCACCAACAGCGGCACGATCAGCGGCGGCGCCGCGGCGATCAACCTTGCCGGTAGCTTTGACAACACCGTCACGCTGAACACCGGCTCGGTGATCAACGGCGCAATCTATTTCGGCGGTGGTGCCGACACGCTCAACTGGAACGGCGGCACTGTCTCCGGCGCGCTCGACGGCGGCGCGGGCACCGATGTGTTCAACGTCAACCGCGGCACGGCAACTACGCTGGCACTGGGCACAGTCACCGGCTTCGAGACGCAGAATCTGCTGTCGAGCAGCCTGACGCTGACCGGCACGCAGTCCGGCCAGGCGGGCTGGACGCTGGGCGCCGGCACCACGCTCAACATCGGCACGGCGGGCCAGGCGGCGACCTGGACGACCATCGGCAACAGCGCCACGCTCGACAACGCCAACGTCACGGTCAACATCGCTACGGGCAGCAGTGTCACCGGCGCGGCCTGGACCCTGTCCGGCACGGGCACCGGTGCGACCGTCACCAACGCCGGTACGCTCAATTCGGGCACGACGGGTGCGGTGTCGCTCCAGGGCGCCAACAGCATCGTCACCAATCAGGCTGGCGGCATGATCGCCGGCCAGTCCGGCATCCTGATGGGCGGCACGAACGCCGCCATCACCAATGCCGGCACGATCACCGCGACCGTCGACACGGGCGCGACGCTCGACCAGGGCGGCACCCTCACCAACAGCGGCACGATCAGCGGCGGCAGCGATGCCGTCAACGGCTGGGGCGTCGTGATCGGCAACGGCACGGCGGCGATCATCAACAGCGGCACGATCACCGGCGGCGGCGCGGGCGCGATCGCGCTCGGTGGCGCCTCCGCGATCACGGTCGACCTGCAGGCGGGCTCGACCACGACCGGCAATGTGGTCTCGACCGGCGCAGGCACCCGCAATGTCGATATCGCCGGCACGCTGAACGGCAGCTATGTCTCGACCGGTACCGGCATCGACAATGTCGTGCTGCGCGACGGCGGCTCGATCCTCTCAGCTAATCTCGGCGACGGCGACGACGTGTTCACCTATCTCGGCGGCACGATCGCCGGCCTGGTGGACGGCGGCAACGGCACCGACACGCTGAACGGCAATTTCGGCGCAGGCACCAGCACCACCGTTACGCTGGCCAATTTCACCGGGTTCGAGAAGTTCGGGTTCACCTCCGGTGACGTGACCGTCTCCGGGCCAAGCTCGTCGCCCGACGCCGATATCTATGCGGAGAATGGCGGCACCGTCACCTTCAGCGGCACCCAGGGCAATACCGGCGACATCTATGTCGACGGCGGCGACATCCGTGCGAACACGGCGGGCGCGTTCGGCACCGGTACGATCCACATGATCGACCCGACCGCGATCTTCGGCGCTACCGGCAGCTATGCCAACAACATCTCGCTCGAGGTGGCCACTCCGTCCTCGGCCGACCCAGCCACGTTCAATGCGGATAGCGGTGTCGTCGCGACACTGACCGGTGCGATCACCACCAGCGCGAACCCCGGCGTCGACTCGGTCCAGCAGCTGGTGATCGGCGGGCAGGGGACGGTCGTCCTCACCAACGCCATGAACAGCTGGACGGGCACGACCACGATCAACACGGGCGCCACCCTCCAGGGCGCCAGCGACACCATCTCGGGCAGCAATATCGTCGCCAACGGCACGCTGGCCTATGTCCAGCCTTTCGGCGGCACGGTGACGCAGAACATCACCGGCAGCGGCCGGGTGAACGTTTTGGGCCTCGCTTCGACCGAGGCGCTGACCTTTACCGGCAACAACAGCGTTGCGGGCGGCATCGCCATCCTCGACGGCTCGGCGGTGATCAACACCGGCACGCTGAATGCCTCCAACGGCACCAGCGTCACGCTGTCGGGCGGCGGCTCGTTCGGCAATAGCGGTAACGTAACCGGCTCGGTCATCGGTACCGGTGCCGCCGCGAACAGCGTCACCAACAGCGGCACGATCAACGGCACCGTCTTCAACAACGGCTCCGGGACGATAATGGTGTCCAACCAGACCGGCGGCTCGATCTCAGGCACTTTCGTCAATCCAGGGATCAACGCGACCGGTGCGCTGGCGCTCAACAATGCTGCAGGCGCGACGATCCAAGGTAAGAGCGCAATCCTCGCAAGTGGCGGCGCGAACATCATCAATGCCGGCACAATCTCGGGTAGCTTCGATTACGGCATTCGTCTCGACGCAGGTGGTACCATTGCCAACTCGGGCAGCATCCAGGGTGGCAACAACCTGAACACCGGCTGGGGCGTCAGCTCCACTGGCGCGCTGAGCTTCACCAACCTGGCCGGGGGCACGATCGGTGCCGGGGCGGGTGCGATCACCAGCAACGGCGCCACGACGATCGACCTGCAGGCAGGCTCGACCACCAATGGTGCGATCCTGGTGAGCGGCAGCGCCGCATCGATGGTAACCGTGGCGGGCAGCTATACCGGCTCGGTCACCCTTGGTGGCGGCAACGACACGCTGGTGCTGGATAGCGGCGCGACGATCGGCGCGGGCTCGACCTTCAATGGCGGCGCCGGCACCGACGGGCTGGTGCTCGCGGGCACCGGCAATGCCAGCCTCGATATCGGTACCACGGCCAATTTCGAGAGCCGCGCGATGAATGGCACGGGCGTCTGGACGCTCGCCGGCATCGACGGCACGAATGCTGGCTGGCAGATCAATTCGGGCACGCTCGTCGCTTCGGCTGACAGCAGTATCAGCAATGGCGTGCTGGTGAACATCGCCGCGCCGGGCAGCTTCCAGATCCTTGCCGATACGACGATCGGCAACCTTGCCGGCACCGGCGCCGTCCAGATCGGCGCGAACACGCTGGTCCTGGCCGGCGCGGGCAGCAGCAGCTTCGGTGGCACGATCGCGGGCAGCGGCAATCTCGGCATCGCCAGCGGCACCGGCGTTACCCTGTCGGGCGCCAATGCCTATACCGGCCAGACCCTGGTGGCGGGTACGCTCACCCTCGGCGCGTCGAACGTGCTGGCGGACGCTTCGACCCTAGTCGTCCTCGCCGGTGGCGCGGTCGACCTGGGCGCCAACGACGACACCGTCGCGACGGTGGCGCTTAACGGCACCGCCAACACCGTCACGCTCGCAGGCAGCGGTATGCTCAGCGCAGCCAGCTATGCCCTGAACGACGCGACGGTGAACGCCAACCTCGGCACCGGCACTCTCGTCCAGTCCGGCGGCGTCTCGACGCTGAACGGCACAGCGGCTGCGAACACGGTCACCATCAATGCCGGTACGCTGGCGCTCGGTGCCTCGAATCGCCTGGCGGACAATGCCGCGCTTTCCGTCGCGAGCGACGCGACGCTCGACCTTGGTACGTTCGACGACACGGTCGGCATCGCCGCGATCGCCGGTACGCTTGCCGGTGCCGGCACGCTTGGGGCCAGCTTCGTCCAGCTCGACGGGGCGATCGTGAATGCCAACCTCGCCGGCGTGGTGGTCAATGCCAGCGGTCTCTCGCTGCTGAACGGTACGATCACTGGCAGCAACGTAGCGATCAATGCGGGCACGCTGCAGCTCGGCGCGGCCGACCGCATCGCCGACACCGCGACCCTGGGCATCGTCCAGGGCGCGACCTTCGATCTACAGGGCTTTGACGAGACGGTTGGCCTTGTCGGCGTCGCCGGCACGCTGGCGGGCTCGGGTACGCTTACCGCAGGCGAATATGATCTCGCCGGCGCGGCGGTGAACGCCAATCTGGGCAGCGGGAACTTGTTCCAGGTTGGCGGCATCTCGGTGCTGAACGGCACGTCCGCAGCGCAGAGCGTCCGCGTCCAGGCCGACACGCTCCAGCTTGGCGGCGCTGACCGCCTCGCAGATGGGGCGACGGTCCAGGTCGATGGCGGCGCGATCCTTGATCTCGGCGCGAACAGCGACACGATCGGAGTGCTGGCGCTGAACGGCACGCTAGCCGGTTCGGGCACGCTCGCCGCGGGCCAGTACCAGCTGACCGGCGCGACCGTGGATGCCAATCTGGGCACGGGCACGCTCTTCAACCTGGGCGGCATCTCGATGCTGAACGGCACGGCTGGCGGCGATGTCTCGGTGCAGGCGGGCACGCTGGTGCTGGGCGCCGCGGACCGTCTTGCCGACGCTGCCACGGTGGCGGTCTCGTCGGGCGCCACGCTCGACCTGGGCGCATTCAACGACACGGTCGGCGGCATCGCGCTGTCCGGCACGCTGACCGGCACCGGTACGCTCACGGCGGTCGAATATGACCTGAACGGCGCCACCGTGAACGCCAACCTCGGCACCGGCACGCTGATCAATGTTGCTGGTATCTCGATCTTGAACGGCACCTCGGCGGCATCGGCGGCAGGCATCAATGGCGGCACGCTGACACTGGGCGCATCGGATCGTCTGGCGGACGCTGCCATTGTGGCGGTCGCTTCGGGTGCTGCGCTCGACCTCGGCGTGTTCAACGACACGGTCGGCGGCTTTGCGCTGTTCGGCACGTTGGCCGGCACCGGGACGCTCATCACGGCCGAATATGACCTGAGCGGCGCCACCGTGAACGCCAATCTGGGTACGGGCACGCTGTTCAATGTTGCCGGCATCTCGACGCTGAACGGCGCTTCGGCGGCATCGGTAGTGGGCGTCAATGGCGGTACGCTGGCACTGGGCGCTTCGAACCGTCTGGCGGATGCTGCCGCGGTGGCGGTGGCTTCGGGCGCGACGCTCGATCTTGGAGTGTTCAACGATACGGTCGGCAGCATCGCGATTAACGGTACGCTGGCCGGCTCAGGCACGCTGAGCGCGGGGCAGTATCAGCTCAACGGTGCGATGGTGTACGCCAATCTGGGTGCGGGCACGCTGTTCCAGCTGGGCGGCACCTCGACGCTCAACGGCACTGCTGCCGGCAATGTCTCGGTGCAGGCCGGTAGGCTGGCGCTGGGCACTTCGAACCGCCTCGCCGATGCTGCTATCGTGTCGGTCCTGGCTGGTGCGACGCTGGATATCGGTGCGAACAGCGACACGGTCGCGGGGCTTGCGCTGAACGGCACGCTTGCCGGCACGGGCACGCTCACCGCTACCGAATATGATCTGACCGGCGCGGTGGTGAACGCCAATCTCGGCAGCGGCACGCTGACCAACGCCAGCGGCACCTCGGTGCTGAACGGCATTT
>NZ_JBXAQL010000006.1:2500-5000 GCF_058807215.1 Sphingomonas sp. GW821-FHT12D09
GGCATTG
Source organism: Sphingomonas sp. GW821-FHT12D09 (assembly GCF_058807215.1). Lineage (NCBI taxonomy): Bacteria > Pseudomonadati > Pseudomonadota > Alphaproteobacteria > Sphingomonadales > Sphingomonadaceae > Sphingomonas > Sphingomonas sp. GW821-FHT12D09. The sequence goes on from NZ_JBXAQL010000006.1 coordinate 2,508, forward strand.
CTTCGAAGAGGATCTGGTAAAACCGCGCTACACTGCTCTGCCGAGTTTCGTGTCGTGTTTAAGTGCGCCGTCGAAGTTCTGCTTCGCCGGTTGGCTTGGACCGATCCAGTGTTGTCGTTGGTGGTGTGGACTCTCAAGTGTGAGGTAAGGGCAATTCGTGGATGCCTTGGCGCATACAGGCGATGAAGGACGTGGCACGCTGCGATAAGCGTCGGTGAGCTGTGAGCAAGCTTTGACCCGACGATTTCCGAATGGGGAAACCCACCTAATCCGATTATCTTGGGCGTCAGTAATGACGGTCAGGGTAATTGGAAAAAGGTATCACTTAGCTGAATAAAATAGGCTTCGTGAAGCGAACCCGGCGAACTGAAACATCTCAGTAACCGGAGGAAAAGACATCAACCGAGATTCCGTTAGTAGTGGCGAGCGAACGCGGACCAGGCCAGTGCCTGATATTCAACTAGCAGAAGTATCTGGAAAGATACGCCATAGCGGGTGACAGCCCCGTATGCGAAAGTGATGTATCAGGACATGAGTAGGGCGGGACACGTGTAATCCTGTCTGAATATAGGGGGACCACCCTCTAAGCCTAAATACTCGTATGCGACCGATAGCGAACTAGTACCGTGAGGGAAAGGTGAAAAGCACCCCGATGAGGGGAGTGAAACAGTACCTGAAACGGATTGCCTACAAGCAGTTGGAGGGTCCTTGAGGCCTGACAGCGTACCTCTTGCATAATGGGTCTGTGACTTAATGTACCAAGCAAGCTTAAGCCGATAGGTGTAGGCGCAGCGAAAGCGAGTCTGAATAGGGCGAATGAGTTTGGTGTATTAGACCCGAAACCCGGCGATCTAGGCATGACCAGGATGAAGGTGCAGTAACATGCACTGGAGGTCCGAACCGATTAACGTTGAAAAGTTACCGGATGAGTTGTGTTTAGGGGTGAAAGGCCAATCAAGCCGGGAAATAGCTGGTTCTCCGCGAAAACTATTGAGGTAGTGCCTCGGATGAACACCCTAGGGGGTAGAGCACTGGATGGATGCGGGGGTCGCGAGATCTACCAATTCTAACCAAACTCCGAATACCTAGGAGTGATATCCGGGAGACAGACGGCGGGTGCTAAGGTCCGTCGTCAAAAGGGAAACAGCCCTGACCTACAGCTAAGGTCCCCAAGTCACGTCTAAGTGGGAAAGCATGTGGGAATCCCAAAACAACCAGGAGGTTGGCTTAGAAGCAGCCATCCTTTAAAGAAAGCGTAACAGCTCACTGGTCTAAATAAGGGTTCCTGCGGCGAAGATGTAACGGGGCTCAAGACGTGCACCGAAGCTTAGGGTGTGTAGTTTACTACACGCGGTAGCGGAGCGTTCCGTAAGCCTGTGAAGCGATCTGGTAATGGGTCGTGGAGGTATCGGAAGTGCGAATGCAGACATGAGTAGCGATAAAAAGGGTGAGATGCCCTTTCGCCGAAAGACCAAGGGTTCCTGCGCAAGGCTAATCCGCGCAGGGTGAGCCGGCCCCTAAGACGAGCCCGAAGGGGGTAGTCGATGGGAACCACGTTAATATTCGTGGGCCTGGTGGTGTGTGACGGATGGTGTGTGTTGTACGCTCTTATCGGATTGAGCGTGCTTCGAAGCTGTCCCGGGAAATAGCCCCACCGTATAGACCGTACCCGAAACCGACACAGGTGGTCAGGTAGAGTATACCAAGGCGCTTGAGAGAAGTGTCCTGAAGGAACTCGGCAAATTGCCTCCGTACCTTCGGAAGAAGGAGGCCCTCACGTTGCGCAAGCAGCATGAGGGGGCACAGGCCAGGGGGTAGCGACTGTTTAGCAAAAACACAGGGCTCTGCTAAGTCGGCTTCAAGACGACGTATAGGGTCTGACGCCTGCCCGGTGCCTGAAGGTTAAGTGGAGGGGTGCAAGCTCCGAAATGAAGCCCAGGTAAACGGCGGCCGTAACTATAACGGTCCTAAGGTAGCGAAATTCCTTGTCGGGTAAGTTCCGACCTGCACGAATGGCGTAACGACTTCCCCACTGTCTCCAGGACATGCTCAGCGAAATTGAATTCTCCGTGAAGATGCGGAGTACCCGCGGTTAGACGGAAAGACCCCGTGCACCTTTACTGCAGCTTCAGAGTGGCAGTGGAGAACAATTGTGTAGAATAGGTGGGAGGCTTTGAAGCATTGGCGCCAGCTGATGTGGAGCCACCAAGTGAAATACCACCCTGTTGTTCTTTACTGTCTAACCTCGATCCATGAAACTGGATCAGGGACCCTCTGTGGCGGGTAGTTTGACTGGGGCGGTCGCCTCCTAAAGAGTAACGGAGGCGCGCGAAGGTTGGCTCAGGCCGGTTGGAAACCGGCTGTTAGAGTGCAATGGCATAAGCCAGCCTGACTGCGAGACTGACAAGTCGAGCAGAGACGAAAGTCGGTCATAGTGATCCGGTGGTCCCTCGTGGAAGGGCCATCGCTCAACGGATAAAAGGTACGCCGGGG
>NZ_JBXAQL010000007.1:0-2079 GCF_058807215.1 Sphingomonas sp. GW821-FHT12D09
CGGCGCGGTGGTGAACGCCAATCTCGGCAGCGGCACGCTGACCAACGCCAGCGGCACCTCGGTGCTGAACGGCATTTCGGCGGCCACCGCAGTCGCGGTCAATGGCGGCACGCTGAGCCTTGGCGCATCGAACCGCCTGGCGGACACGGCGACGGTTCTGGTGGCGTCGGGCGCGACGCTGAACCTGGGCGCGAACAGCGACACGGTCGGTGCGCTTGGCCTGAACGGCACGCTGGCGGGCACGGGCACGCTGACGGCCGCGCAGGTCCAGCTGAACGGCGCTACCGTGAACGCCAATCTCGGCACCGGCACGCTGGCGAACCTGGGCGGCACCTCGGTGCTGGGCGGCAGCTCGTCGGCGAGCACCGTGCTCGCCAGCGCCGGCACGCTGCGCCTCGGCGCTTCGGAGCGTCTCGCCAATACCGCGATCCTGGGGATCGACAGCGGCGCGACCTTCGACCTGGCGGGCTATACCGAGACCGTCGCGACCCTGGCGAACGGCACGAGCGGCGGCGGCACGCTGGCGCTGGGTGCCGGCAAGCTGGTCGTGACCGGCAATGCCGATGCGGGCTTCTCCGGCAACATCGCCGGCTCGGGCGTGTTCGAGAAGCAGGGCACCGGTCGTCTGACCCTGGCGGGCAACCTCGCCATGACCGGGCGGATCGACCTGACCGCGGGCACGCTCGTCTATGCGGCCGCGAGCCAGGGCAGCATGCGCCTCCAGGGCGGCACGCTGATCGGCGGCGGCAGCCTGGCGGGCAACCTCACCCTGGCTTCGGGCACGCTCGCGCCCGGCGGCCTCGGCACCGGCCTGCTCGGCACGACGATCAACCCGATCGGCAGCTTCACCGTCGGCAGCCTGAACGTCACCGGCGGCAGCCTGTTGTTCGACTTCGGCGGCACCAGCCTCAATTTCGCTGCGGACTCGATCCGAGTGACGGGGGCAGCGACGCTGTCGGGCGGCACGGTCTCGGTCAACGCGCTGACCGCGGCGGCGAGCGACTACCGCTTCAACCAGCTCTACACGATCGTCCAGGCGGGCAGCCTGACCGGCACCTTCGGCAACGGCGCGACCTTCAGCACCGTGACCAGCAACCCGAACCTGAAGTGGCGCCTGCGCTACGACCTGGTCGCCAACGCCGTCATCCTCCAGGTCCAGAAGAACATGGAGTTCACCGACGGCGTCTCGGCGGGGGACCGCAACACGCTGGCGGTCGCCAATGCGCTGGGCAATTCGACCACGGGCAACGCGTCGGACGATTGGGCGAACACGCTCAATGCGATCACGGCGCTCAGCACCGCCCAGCGCGTCGCGGCGTTCAAGAGCTTCAGCGGCGAGGCGCTGGCCGACCTCTCGACCACCACGATCGCGGCGAACAACCTGTTCACCGGGCTGCTGCGCCAGCGCGTCGGCGACGGCGCGGATGCGCTGGTCGGCGGCGGCTTCGGCGACACCAGCCTGGCCCAGGTCCGCGCGACCACGACGAGCGGCGCGACCTTCGCCAGCCGCCTCGCCAGCGCCGATGCGCCCGAAGCGCGCGGCAATGGCGGCGGGATCTGGGGCCAGGCCTATGGCGGCTACCAGCACCTGCTGGGCACCACCACCCAGGCCGGGCTGGAGACGACCACCGCGGGCATCGCCATGGGTGCCGAGGCGCGGATGGACGGCTTCACCGCCGGCGTGGCGGGCGGCATCGCCCAGATCGACGGCGATGTGAACAGCCGCAACTCGACGCTGAGTGGCAACCAGTATCAGCTGGGCGGCTATGCCAGCTACGACAGCGGCAGCGTCTTCGCCGCCGCATCGGGCAGCTGGTATTCGGGCGACTTCGACTCCAGGCGCACGCTGACCACCGGCGGCGCGGCGAGCCTGGCCACCGGCGACATCCACGCCGACGGCTATTCGTTCGGCGCCACCGCGGGCTTCCGCGCGGAGCTGGGCGGCGGGCTCAAGGCTGCGATCGTCGCCAGCGCCAGCCAGGTGCACGACAGCCGCGACGGCTTCACCGAGAACGCCGCCGGCGGCCTCGGCCTCCAGGTCGCCGCGGCCAGCCGCGACCTGTTCACCGCGACCGGCGA